>JAHXPV010000012.1:0-58596 GCA_031625175.1 Thermoplasmatales archaeon AK
GGAAGAAGGGCCATGTTACCGGCAGGGAGCCAGATCTCCTCAAGGAATTTGTAAAGGTTGTTCAGACCGAGGATCCAGATATATTGACAGGTTACAACATTGATGGCTACGATCTCCCTGTAATAAAACATAGGATGGAGAAGTACGGCATCAGGATGGCAATAGGGAGGGACAAGACCGAACCCCACAGGGTAATGGGGCAGTACTGGAGGCTTCACGGGAGGACAATTTCAGACACCTGGTGGGCAGTCAAGAAGGTGCTTCACCCTAAACATGAGACGCTCAATTATGTTGCAAAAGAGCTTCTTGGAGAGGGAAAGGACAACATAAACAGGCTGAAGATTGAAGAGGAATGGAGAAACAGGCAGCAGGAGGTAATTGAATACTGCATAAAGGACGCTGATCTGACTCTAAGGATATTCAACAAGCTCAGAATGGTTGACCGCAACATGTTCATGTCCACGGTGACAAAGCTGCCCTTCGATGATGTGGCAAACGGGGGAACCAGCAACTATGTTGACAGCCTGCTGATCCGGAAGGCCGATAGGGAAAATATCGGAGTCCCGATGACAAACCACAATCTGAAGGAAGCACCCATTGAGGGGGGTTACGTTCACTCCATAGGTGCAGGCATCTATGATAATGTCATTGTCCTGGATTTCAAGAGCATGTACCCTTCGATGATCATGAAATACAACATATGCTTCACCACCTACGATCCAAATGGAACCATCGTTGCCCCGAACGGAGTGAAATTCCTTGACCCGTCTGTGAAGAGAGGGCTTGTACCCAGGCTGCTCAAGGAGCTGATGGATCAGAGGGATGCCGTGAAGAGAAGGATGAAGTCTGCACTGCCGGATGAGAGGGAATATCTGGATGGCATCCAGGGAGCCATTAAGATCCTAATGAATACGTTCTACGGAGTCCTTGCCTCCTCATTTTACAGATTCACCAATCTTGACATAGGGAGTGCTGTTACGGCATATGCCAGAAAGACCATCACTGATCTAATAGGTAGATTGCAGGGCGAGAACTACAAGGTAATCTATGGCGATACAGACTCCATTTTCATTGAATCAGGAGCCGCAGCCCACGATGATGCAATCAGGATAGGCAGAGATCTGAGCGAGCGTCTCTCAGGGGAGCTTGGTGTTACACTGGAATTTGAAAAGGTAATGGATCCACTCTTCTCCCACGGGGCTAAGAAGAGGTATGCAGGCAGAATAGTATATCCGGAGAGCCAGAAGGGCGAGATACTCGTAAGGGGCTATGAGGTGAGAAGAACCGATTCCTTTGATCTCCAGAGCCAGGCGCTATCCAGAGTGTTTGACCTAATCCTCAGCAGGGATATAGAAGGGGCGGCCAGATATGCGAAGGAGATCGTTGAAAAGGTAAGGCGCGGGGATGCAAGCATAAACATTGAGGATCTTGTGATATCAAGAACCGTGAAGGACTTCAACGAGTACAAGGAGGAAAAATCCCTGGCAAATGTAAGGGTTGCCAAGAAACTGATGGAACGGGGAGAAACGTTCATTCCAGGCATGAAGGTTTCATGGATCGTGACAAACAGCAAGAAGACTCCGCAGGAAGTGGAACCCTATATTGATGGTGCACCATTCGAATTCACTCCGGACTGGGACTACTATGCCAGACGGATTGAGGAGACACTTGACAGAGTGCTTGAGGGGATTGCCGATGACTACAGGGAGGCAATGGAAAAGCAGACAAACCTTACAAATTTCACATCAGAATCCCCAGAGCCGAAGAAGCAGCCGGAAAAAGCTCAGAAGAACCTCTTTGAATTCAACTGAAACTGAAAAGCCGGGTCAGGTAAATACAGGTACAACTATTGGCTGGGAACTTTCTGGCTTTTATAAGTATTCTGAGCGGTTCACCACGTTTCCTGGCCTGCCCTCCATGTACCTTTTCACATTTTCAACGGCCTTCATTATGGCCATACCCTCCAGTTCCTTTGAAATACCGCCGACATGGGGGGTAAGCATAACATTCCTTGGAATCGGAAACTTAACATTTGGTTCATCCCACCATACGTCGGTGAGATACGCCGCATCCGGGCGGTTTTCAAGAAAGGCAAGCATATCCTGCCTGTTGACCACATCTGCCCTCCCAACATTGATTATGGTGTCGCCCCTGAAGTTTCCGAGTAGTTTTCCGTTAATTATGCCCCGGGTCTGCCTTGTGAGGGGCAGCGAGATTAGGATTATATCCGAAAGCGATACCACCTCCTCCAGGCTGTTCACGAATCTGTCTACAGAGGTGTCCTCGCGTGGAGTTCTGGTGTAGGCAATAACCCTCATTCCGAATCCCTTTGCCATCCTGGCAAAGCTCCTTCCAATGCCTCCATGCCCAATTATACCGACTGTTTTTCCAAGGATGGTGGACACCGGCTCCTTCCTGTAAACTCCGGACTGTGTCATGTTGTGGAATCCGCATATTTTCTTCTTCCATGACAGAAGCATCGCCATGGCATGCTCAGCCACTGGTTCTGCAAAGGCCCCTGCGTTGCTGCATACCAGAACATTTTCCGGTATTTTGTGAAAATTCAGATGGTCCACACCTGCTGAGATGGTCTGGATCAGCTTCAGGCTCGGAGTGATCTCGAAATTTCTGTATATAATCTGCACATCCGCCTCTTTCGGATCGAGCTTGGTCACCTTTGTGCCAAGTTCCCGTGAACAGCGATCCAGCACCTCCTGAGACACATCAGTCATTATGGTTACTTTCATATACAGATGGTCAGAATTTAGGTATTCCTATTAATTGTTTCATTCTAGTAGAATCTGAAAGTTGAGACCCTCCCATTTCTGCGATTCTCTCCAGAAGAAAGTGAATTCCAGCGCCTTCCCCTGTGAGAACTGGTCTTCCCGCAAATCAAGATACCAGACTCCCAGGCGGCTGTAGCTGGTTCGCCCTTTATTCACAGTTTTCCACGAATCTGTGGTCCATATTATGTCTGCATCTGCATCTGTCTGAATCCTAACAGGCCTGGCTGCACTGGCGCTCCTTATTTTGTTGGCGAATGACCAGATTGAGATCCTGCTACGTCTCTGCTCAGATATGTAGCGCCTTGCAACGGCTTCCGGCAGGTCGAATATTTTCCCTAGATTGAGGGATTTTATGATTTTTATGTATTCAGAATGAGCCCAAACCAGGGGCATTGCGGAGCCGGAAGGTCTGCCATTGAATAGTCGCCTTTTCGGGATATCATCCTTGTCCCAGACTTGTTCCGGAATCATCCCTCCAGTTCCGGCCTGTCTCTCCATTGTTCGCACAAGCTCAATAGCGTAATCTATGTTTCCGGCGGCAAGCTCATAATGCGCCCTTTCCCCGGCAATTAGCGGCCATCCGCGGCCGACGCCTGTCCCGTCAAACGGGCTCCCGTCTTCATGCTCACCATAGCCGTCGTCGTTGTACCTGTGCCATACCGGCCCAGTCTTGGTTTCTGTCTTCAGAAGGCGGTCAACTACCTTTAATGTGTTCAGGATCCTCGGATCTTTTGCAGACCTCAGGCCAAACCTCACGAGAGCAAGAAAATCAGGACTAACTATTTCTTCAGGTTTCCTTGATGCATCAGACGGAGGCCTATTTCTGATGGGAACATATCCGGAAAATGGGCTTGAAGATTCGCTGGACATTGGAGGCGATATTCTGACATAGTAGCCCTCGACGCCGAAGCGGGTGCAGCACGAACCCGTTGTTGTGTATGTCCATTTCTCAATATTCTCATTCCAGAAATCAGCCACATCCTCCAGATATAAAGCCTCCTCACTCAGACCATGCTTTCTGAGATAATTCGCACCTACTATCAGACCCGCAACCTCCGCAGCAATAGTGAAACAGGAGTATCCGGAATCCTCTTCCCACCTGTCCTGGCCAGTTACCGGTCCGTGTTTTGCGATATAGGAGACAGCCTTGAGCACCATCTGGAGGGGGTTGATCCCGCTGCTATCCAGATGATCCTTCAGGAGATCCACAAGGATAACAGGGAAAGCGACCTCGTCCAACTGGATACCTGTCCAGTAGGGGGTACCATCAATCCACATATTCTGGGGCCAGTGTCCGTCGCCCTCCTGAGTCGCCATAAGAAAGCCAAGAACCTCAAGGGAGCCGCTAACATCTCCAGCTGCAAGCAATCCTACTGCACTTTCCACCAGATCCCTTGGCCAGATCAAGTGGTAACCTCCCATGTCGAAGTCACCCTTGGCAAATCCCCATGGGATAGACAAGCTGGCCGCAATTCCCCCGCTTACCGACTTTGACTGATGAACCTTGATAACAGCCACACTGGTCTTATAAAGAGCTCCAACGTCCTTATATCTCAGATCCTGAATCTGAGACTGATAGTCTTCCCATTCCCCGATGAATTTATCCTTGAGCTTTTCAGGTTCCACTGCAAGTGATGCCCTGGCAGATATAGCCGCAGCAGGAGGAGCCCTTCCGAAAGCAATGGCAATGCAGAAATTATGCGCACCCTTGCCCGGAGGAATATCTATCTCTCCAGTGAGAGCCACATTTCCGTTCATCGCACTGGTATAGACATTCTTCAGGCAGAAATTTCTCCTGATCTCCTGCCAACCGTCCGAGTATCCGACAAACCCAGCAGTGCCCTTTCGGAAACCCGGCCTGCATGCAACTGCCAGGGCTGTATCCTCCCTGCTAGCGAACAGCATCATTTCGCCCTTGTAGTAGTCAACCCAGCCATCGTTTCCATATCCCCGGTTCTTGATGTGGGGGGCCACCAGCAGGTATACTGTCAGAGGCACCTCTGAAAGATTCCTGAAACGGACGTTCATAAGAAGCACATCTCTGTCAGGATCAGAGAAAATCTCCTTCTCTATTACGTACATTCCCTTCCGGCACCTGTTCACAATCCTGAATCCTGGGACACCATCGGAAAAAGGCTCAATAGAAGAAACTGTATCCCTTTTTTCCTCGGAAAAGAAACTGCTTCCGTCTGATATTAAAAATTCCACGTCCCTTGTGTTTGCCTGGTCCACCCTCGGGTAATAGATCTCATTGAGGATACCATGTGAAAGGGTGTACCAGACCTTTGATCTGAATGATACCGCTGTTCCAACGCCGGTCTTAGCGCTTGATGTCCATCTCGGTACAATACCAGGGCTTCCGGGGGCATATGCATCCATCTTTTATCTTGTATGAATGGAAACGTATCTATTAGTAGTTCTCTGATCAGTCTTCAATAAATTCGGACAGTCGGATCATTATTCTGTAATAATTAACCCTCTCCAGGGTAAGGTTGTCCAGCTGAAATGACAGGATTTCGCTCAACTTTATCCTGAAATATCTGCCATCTTTGGAAATGGTGTTCAGCATCCAGATTTCTAGCTCATACATCCGCAATTCTGTAAACTCTATGGAGATCTTGCGATCAGCTGTTGAAATGCTGCAGACAGCAGGTATCTTCAGCCTTAGATATAACGGAATGGCCAGGTTGTAGGCATACTTGAACCCCTTGGCATTTCCGATGTCGGCAGATGCAATGCCAGATGATTGAAATCCCCCAATCTCCACAAGTTCAGGAGATCCGGGCTTATTCAGAAACCCCGCAATGTGTTCAACGATTCGTGAGAAGCTCATACTGGGAGCCAAACATTTTCCCCCCATGGCAATTTCCTGTACGTGTAGAGCCAAACAACTTGGAAACTGGCAGGCTCTATTTGTGGCACCTTGGCGTTTCCATCTGTCATTACAATTAAAGGGTGTTCATTCCCCTCCTTTCCCAGTGTTTCAAACAGAACAGTGAAGTCAGTCCCCCCACGTCCTGTCCTTGTGAAGAAGTCCATGTCGATCTGGCCACCGCTGTAAGTATGATCTGACCTTATGTCTGCATCGACCTGTATCACCCTTATTTTTGTTTCTGGGGAAAGCGTGCTCACCATCCAGGCTGCTTCCGAAAGAAGTTCCTCCAGTATGTGATCCGGAATCGACGCAGATACATCAATGGCAACGACTAACTGACTCGCTTCGAGCCGGTCTGACGGTAAGATAATGTCCAGATCCGAATATTTGCGGTCAGGTTTTCTCAAAGTTTTTCTGACATTTGTACCAATTAGGTTCTCAAGAACGGAATCGAAAATCTTAAGCCTCGCGTCCCTTCCACGGAACCTAATTATCTCCGCCACCGTATTTTGACCAGGGAAAGCTGCAAGTGCTGCAGTCCTTTTCACAATTTCTCTCATCTTGCTTCTGTAATTGGACCACGAAGGCATCTCCTGGGTTTCAAGAGAACTGATAAGGGTTCTATTCAGATTAAGTGACTCCGCAAGTCCTGCAATCATCTTTTCCTGTGACTCCATGTTCCCGGAATTTGTCTGGGTTCCGGATTTTCTGCACAGGTATGCATAAACCTCCTCGACTGACCATCCGTCCACCTCTCTTAAATAAAGCAGCCCGGGAATGTTTCTGGCAATCCCGTCCTTGAGCAGGATGGAATTGCAGGTGAGTTCTGAAGCCATGTTCCAGAGGAATCGGTTTGCCTTCTGGCCTCTTATTCCGTGATCGAGTGCCACGCGCAGTATAAACTTGCAAAACAGGTAGATGCTTTGAGCAGAAGCATCAAGAATCTGTGAACCGATGATGAGGCCTTCATTCCCAATTTCTATGTTCTGCCCATCGCCTGATACTCTTACGCTTAGCTGGTTCAGTACAGATCCGAAGAAAGGATACCTGAGCATCAGCACCCTCTTAAGCCTGTCCAGAGCATCAGTTTCTAGCGGATTCATAACATCTGTTCCACGATACTGTAGGTTCCGGAATCAATCAAGCCTTTGACGACATCCTCACGTTTGAAGTTCCTGAGCAGCAGCGAGACGAGAAGGTAAAAATATTCGTTTCCAAAACCTGAGGCAGCCTTGAGGCCTGCCGGCAGCATTGAGCTGTTTGCAAGGCACCTCTTGATTATGCCATTAACCACCAAGTAAATCTCGGATACATCCTTCCCTTGGGGTTTCCAGTCGGAATTTCCCCTCAAGATCCGATCGATATCCGGCAGCTGCGATATTCTCTTCACAACTTCCATGAACTCAAGAGCGTTGTCATCACCAATCATGCCGGATATCGCATTCAAAGCCTCCGGTCCATTCATGCTTCTCATGGCATAATTGACTCCGGTAGCCCAGATCCTTGGGGAAAGCTCAACCCCTTCATTACCGCTTCTGAACAGCCATCCCTTGGGATCATTCCTGTCAAGGTACTGAAGAGCCGCTATTAGACGCTCATCTATGTCATGCGACAGTGCCCAAGCAACCCAGTCTTCCAAATCGGGGACAAGCTCATAATGCCCTCCTGTAAACCTGTTTCTGAGCCCAGCAGGCATTGGATTTGAGATGCTTCTGTGCCAGGGAAGATTTGACGCCCCTATGAATCTCCGCCACCCCGATGGCACCTCATAGTCCTCTATCCTGCAGTCGTTTATTAGTTCAAAAATAAGACCCTGGATCTGTGTCCTGGCGTGGGTAAGCTCATCGAAAAACCATATCCCATTCCCTTTGGTCGGGAGCCTGTTGTACTTTAGAAATCTCATGCCGGATTCCGTCTTCATAGGGATACCTAGGAGATCAGTCTCTTCGTAATAGTTAAGCCTGAGATCAAGAACCGAAAGATCATGTTCCAGGGCACAATCCCTGACAATTTCTGACTTGCCAATACCCGGTGCGCCCCAGATCATGACAGGAAGTCTTCCTTCAATTGCCACCTTATTTACTATGACTCTTAGTTCACTGGGTCTTACCCTTTTCATCTTACATTGTAATTTATCTACGTATAAATAACTGAATAGTAAGTGAGACTTTCACCGGACAACGTTAATGAATCTGAATGGGATCAGAACAACCATTCTCCCTTTTAACACATCAGATCCTGAAAATTGATTTTCCTGAGTCTCAGGTCATGATACCTGGGCTCGCTTTGAGCTATCGGCTTGCAGTCGTAAGATTCTAAATTTTTCACGAAGCGGCAACACACCTTCCTGAAGTCTGGAAGCCAAAGATTATCTAATGACTCAACATCGCCAAAAGTGTACGATGTCGCGGTAGTCGGCGCGGGACCCTCGGGTTCCTTCATCGGCTACAGACTTGCGTCCAAGGGGCTCAAAGTTGCTATACTTGAGGAGCACAATGAGGTCGGGAGGCCGGTGGAATGCACCGGAGTAGTTACCAGGAGAGTATTCCAGTTTGTTAAAAGTGATTCCATTGCAAACACTGTGCACGGTGCCAGGATATTCTTCCCGGGAAGCAGCCCAATACATATAACAAAGGGTGAGGAAACCGTTGTAATATACCGGGACTCTTTTGACAAGGATGTGGCCCAGATGGCCATTGATGCCGGCGCTGACTTATTCCTGGGATCAAGGGTTTCGGATTTGTCCCGCATTGAGGAGGGTTTCAGGATAAACTTCAGGAGAGATGGCGAGACCGATCAGTTGGATTCAAAGTTGGTTGTAGGAGCGGACGGCGCAAACAGCATTGTCCGCAAGACCCTCCACGGTGAGAAGCCCAAAACAGTGGTTTCCACATTCCAGGCAGACGTTCCATTTCAAATGGATAGCCAGGATGATGTAGACGTATATCTTGGTGATGAGGTCACGAGGGGGTTTTTTGCCTGGGCGGTTCCCACGGGGGACATAACAAGGGTAGGTGTGGGAACACTTGGTTCCGGTGCAAAAGGATTCTTTCAGACGGTATGCAGGAAATACGGTTACGAAGGTATGCTGGGGATCACTGGGGGCCCGATTCCTATCAGATACCTGAGTAGAACATATGGGTACCGCTACATTTTGGTGGGGGATGCGGCAGGCATAGTCAAGCCCCTGACAGGAGGAGGCATCTACACAGGAATAGTTTCTGCAAACGAGGGGGCCAGAGCTATAATAGAGGCGTTTGACAGGGACGACATGTCGGAAAGTTCGCTCTCCAGATACCAGAAATACTGGAAAGCAGTCATTGGCAGGGAACTGAGCACGGACGGGATTGCCCAGAGGCTTTTCTCAATGCTTGGGGACAGGGGGCTACAGTGGATTTCCAGGATACTTTCAAATAAGAGGATGATAGACGTAATAAACACTTATGGGGATATAGATTACCCATCCCGCCTCATTTTCAGAATGGTCGCCAGAAATCCTGCAATTCTTCTGAGTCTGCTGACCGGTCTCTGATAGCATGGAGAAGAGCACATTCTACATGGGAATGCTCCTGCTGGTCACATTCTTCTGGGGAGTGACGTTTCCCATCGTAAAGGAAGCACTTTTATACATTGGCCCTACCCCTTTCCTGGCCTTCAGGTTCCTCGCAGCCACAGCAATGACTGCTATCTTTCTCGGAAGATCAAAGAATATTTTTTCCTGGAACAACGTTAAGCACGGCTTCGTTGCAGGGGCACTCCTGTTCGTAGGCTACTTTTTCCAGACCCTGGGCCTTGATTACACGACAGCTGCAGCTTCCGGTCTGATTACCGGAATCTATGTTGTTGTTCTGCCCCTTGTCTCGTACCTGTACCTCAGGTCCAGTGTGTCGCGCCTGGACTGGCTGGCATCCCTGATTTCATTTGGAGGCCTCCTCGTTATGACGCTAGGATCACTCAGTTCACTTGGGACTCTCTTCGGAGATATATTGACCGTCATATGTGGGGTGGGTTATGCGGTTCAGATAGCCTACGTCTCAAAATATTCGGGAGGGCTCGACTCCGGAACCTTTACGTTCTACCAGCTTGCCTTCCTGACGATCCTGGCCTTCGTGTTCACCCCGATTGTTCCCGGGTCGTTCATCAGTTTCAATTCGTACGTGATATTTGCAGCAGTATTCACTGCGCTTGTGGGAAGTGTATTTGCATATTATATAAGCACGGTGGCCTTAATCTACGTGGAACCAACTAAAGCCGGAATCATCTTCGTCGGAGAGCCGATTTTTGCAGCTATCGCCTCCGTGACAATTGGTCATGAGACCCTGGGGATTTATACAGTGGCAGGAGGTGCGATAATGGTGCTCGCCATGTTCATTACGACAGCAGAAAAAGCGCTCAGGAGAAAATCAGAAAAACAGCCAGCCAAATGAGATATTACTATTCACTCAGGGAATCCAGTGTGAACTTTAACAGCGATGCCCCTCTTGAAATGCACCATCTCTATTCCAGGGACCGCTGCCTTGCCAACTGCCACAAGCCTGTCTGTCTCGTCCACAACAAGGACCTCATTCCCTCCGATTATTTCCGGATCAGCAAATCTGATAAACTTGAAAAAGACATTGTAACCCTGTCTGTTGAAGGGTACGCTGTCGTCAGAGACCACAACACGGTGGCGCGGTGGGGTTGTCCCGGAGTGCAGGAGCTCTGCACCGCGTGCTGACAAGGTGAAAAAGCCGTCATGGGCTCTCAGGGTGGCCAGAAGCATGCCGCCCTGAAGCACTGTCCTAATCCTGCCGGTGGCTCTTGATCTCCTCACCTCTGAACCTTCTGGAAATAGAATCTTTCCAGCTCCGAATCCGAACTGATAATCTGCTATTCTTCTAACCTTCTCTAAAATTAGGTCCCTAGTTATGCTGTGATCTTCAACACTCTGCTGCATTTTATATTGTGAAATTCCCAATGAGACAAGGTTGCGATCCGCAATGGCACTGTCACGGTATCCAGTTGATATTATCTGCTCCACTGGAAATGTGTCCTCTAGTTCAATGGGCACAAACTCATTCTGCCAGGGGAGGAGAAACAGGGAGTTGCTTTCTGTATACTCTGATATAAGTGAGGGGCTGTGGGGCTTGCCTGGCCTGAACTCCCTTTCCGATACCACTATGTGTGAGGTGTGCATTGCAGCCAGCTTTCCGGTAAATTCCCTGAGACGCTCAACGTACGGGTGCTGGTTGCTCAGACCATCAAAATAGAAGAAAGGTTGCTTTTTCGATATTTCTTGGAATCTCTCGATGGTTTTCGTGTTGTTGAGAATTTCCAAGAACCCTTTGAAAAGCGTAGGATGAGATCTTGCTTTAGATTCAACATACTGCCATAGAGACTGCTCCTGGATTCTCATTCTGATCTCCCTGATCTCTGTAAACAAGGCCGAAAGGTTGTGGAGCGAAAGTACCAGGGATCGCTCCTCAGGTCCCATTGACTGCACCTCATTTACTGTGTATTTCCCATCCAGCGGAGACCACCATGGGAAGGATTTGAGCTGGCCTATATCCCTGGATCCGTCCGGAAATAGAAGCCTCCCGTCACGGGCATATTTGACATATGAAGCTGAATCGAAAACATCCACCCCCAGAAGAACAGCCATCCCAAGGAACATGGGATGCCCTCCGCCAAAAAGGTGCAATGGTTTTCCAAAATTGCTATTCACCCTTGAGGAAATTATTATCCTCACCAGATCGTCATAGCGGTACGACTCAAGCAGCGGAACGACGCCCCCCACGGGAAGGTAGCCTGCAGGGTCACTACTCATAAGCTCAGCAGAAAGTTTGCGCAGATGCGGAAAAAGCGATCCCTGGATAGGTGAAGCCACAACAGGCTCATAGCCGGGAGGCACCTCCTTCAGCCTTTGATATGTGTCGTACACAGCTCTCTTTGCCTGTTCCTCATTAAATTCTGGCTCTGAGAAGATATCTAATATGGTGGCTATGTCGGTTCCAATCATCTGCTGAAATTCGAGGATTTCAGTATTTGAAACTTCAACGTCACTGTAGACATGGCTCTGGAAGGTTCCTGAATCAGTCATCACAGGGCCGTCGAAGTTGATGAGGGAATGAACACCCTCTGTTTCAGCCCTCCTGCGGAGATCCGGGTTTCTGTAAATGATGTAGCTGTTTGTTATTAGGCATTCCATCCCTAGCTTTTTCATGTCCTGTATGCCTACAGTCTTCAGATTTGGATTGATGACCGGCATTATGTTTGGGGTGCTGAAGGTTCCGTGCTTTGTGTAAAATTTCCCTATCCTCGCAAGTCCGTCGGTCTCTAGAATTTCAAACATTCCAGAGTGAATGCTACTCGGAATAATAGTAATTGCCTGACAGCTTCTGGGTTTTATCCAGTCTGCTGTCAAGTTTGTTTATTCTGGGACGTTTTGTTATCCCGTCCCTCCTGAACGTTATTCCCACATCCCTGAGAAATGTGTGCCTCTCCTGATATTCCTGGCCTTCCAAGAAATACCATCAGGGAGTCGCTTATCAGGTCGATGAAATAGACATCGTGATCAACCACAAGTGCACTCTTTCTGTTGTTCTCCATGACCCTCCGTATTATTCTTGCTGCCGCCATCCTGTAGGCGCTGTCAAGATGAGCGGAAGGCTCGTCAAGGAGATAAAGATCCGCATCCCTTCCCAGGGTCAGGGTTATTGCCACTCTCTGTAATTCGCCACCTGAGAGTGAGTTCACATAAAGATCATAGAGGTTTTCAATCTCAAGAGGCTTTATAATTTCTGCCTTGACGGTGTAACTGTCAAGTGCATCCTTAAGTGTTGTACGAAGAAGATCATAAACAGTTCCTTCGTATTCTGTTGAAATATACTGCGGCTTGTACGAGATCCTGAGAGTTCTGGACAGACTACCTGAGTCTGGTGAAATGGAACCGGCCAGCGCCGACATAAAGGTTGTCTTTCCAAGCGCGTTTCTGCCCATCACTCCAATTACCTCTCCCGACAGAATTCGGCCGGCGTGGACGGTCAGGGTAAAGTCTCCCCGTGTTACGGAAAGATCGGTCCAAGAGGCGACCTCACCCCCGCTGGGCTTTCTCCTGTCTGACTTTATCTGGAACTCTATGGGATAGGTCCTTATCCTGACGTTCTCCTCCCTCAGGTACCCCTCAAGGAAAGAATTGATGGCTTTACTGGTAGTCCTCTGCTTGCTGATCATACCGTAAACACCAGTCTGACCGTATGCAATATGAACCTCATCTGACATCCAGTCTAGAATGGCGAGATCATGTTCGACAGCCATCACCATCTTAGTCTTTGAGAGTTGCTGCACCAGTCCTGCTATCCTTAGCCTCTCCCACACGTCAAGGTATGATGACATCTCATCGAAGAGATAGATGTCAGCTTCCTTAAGGAGGGCCGAACCTATAGCCAGCTTCTGCAGCTCCCCACCGGAACACACCGAAACATCCTTTCCCAGGGCTCCCTCCAGATTCAGGGAAGAGACAATTTCGTCCAGTCTGCCGTTGTGATCAGCCGCTCTGAGTATCTCTCCTATTGTCCCCTTTGCAACCCTCGGAATCAGATCGACGTTCTGATCCTTCAGAACTGCCCGGAATTCTCCATCGTATAGATTCCTGAAGTAGTCCCCCATCTGGCTACCGGCGAAACGCTTCACAACGGCTTCCTTGTCAGGCTTGTTTCCATAGTTCCCGAAGTTTGGAACAGTGATACCTGAGAGAATCTTCATGGTCGTGCTCTTGCCAAGACCGTTCTGGCCAATCAGTGATGTTACTTTTCCAGGAGCAACAAGCGGAAGCCCATAGAGCCTGAAGGAGTTGAGGGAATACTGATGGACTATATCCTTCTGAAGCTCATCCGGTACAGTCACAATCTTTATGGCACCAAACGGACAACGCTTTATGCAAATACCGCAACCTATGCACAGCGGCTCATTGATGACGGCCTGGCCTTCCGGATCAGGAAAGTCAATCGCCATTACACCGCTTCTTACAGGGGGGCAATAGTACTGGCACTCGTGGTTGCATCTTTTAGGATGGCATCTTTCCCTGTCAAGAACAGCTATATGCAACTCAATTACCCCGGATATCAGTTGGGCTTCCAGTACTCATCGGGAATTTCTTCATAAATCTGGTATGAATTGTCTTTCTCAATATTCGTGTTTACCGTTTTCATTGTACTCAGCTGTATAATCCTCGGTATGTTGAGTATCCAGTAATGGATTCTCCATTCCCTGCCGTCATAGAGAGTGGTTTCCTCCCTCTCTGTCTGCAGAACTCCGATGTCCTCCATTGTATAGAAGGCATCACGATCCTCTGGCTCCAGCATATTATCAATCACCCGATCGTTGTACCCGAAAAAATTTATCAGATGTTCCGCAGCCTCCATAGCTTCTTCAGGAGTCATGCTTCTGTTCTGCAAACTCAAGCCTTTGCTGATTGCCAGAGAAAGTTCCCTGATATTGGTGTAGTTTCTGTGCTCCGGCAGCCTAATCCCGCCGGAATCGCCATTGTTATCCATAATCTCATCTGCTGCAGTCGTGAACAGAAGATCATAATTGTAGGGTGATTAATAAGTTTAACGTAGAAGTGAAAATTATGGAAATTTGTCAGGATGATGCCTCAATTTTGAACAGCATTTCATAAGGGCACCCTCGTCCTAGGTTTTGAGACCGGAATCCCTGCTGCTGCAGTATGATCAAGGTTAAAAAAAAAATTAGCATTAAGGTAGTGCGGGATGAGAACGGTCATATTTCCAGTAAGGGCAACCCTCCTGGAGAATCTGGAGGATTCATATCAACAGGTCCGAGAACTGTATGAGGTTATCTCGGATTACGAAATTAGCCAATTTGCCGCTTCGGGGAAAAGAGTGATTGTGAATTCTCTTCCAGTGTACCATTACGTTATCGGAAAGGATCAGCTCCCCGCCTTTCTCAATGATGAAAACCATGAGGAAGAGGCCAGACTTTTCAGCCACTATCTTACCCCCAAGAGGAGGAATGCACCCCCTAAGCTGATGGGGATAGTCAATGCAACACCAGATTCATTCTACTCAGGATCAAGGCTGTCAGTGAACCATATGCTATTAGATTCCATGTTAGACGCAAAGCCCGATATCATTGACGTTGGGGGCGAAAGCACAAGACCTGGAAGCTTACCTGTAAGCCCTGAGATAGAGCAGAAGAGAGTGAAGCCGGTGATCGATTATATCTCCCAGGTCTCCAACATCCCTATTTCACTGGATTCCAGAAACTGGAAAACAGTAGAAGCTTTCATTGATCAGATATCATACATCAACGACATCAGCGGTTTCACCAATGAGCGCATGATTACGGTTGCCTCCAGATCCGGGGCCAGCTGCATTGTAATGCATATGGTGGGGACCCCTCAGACAATGATGCATAATACAAAATATGACTTTCTGGAATACGAGATCATACAGTTCCTTCTTGAAAGAGCCTCAGTACTAGAAAGAAATGGAGTTTCCAGGGAAAAAATCATACTCGATCCCGGCATAGGGTTCTCCAAGGATTCAGGCGAGAACCTCAGAATAATCCACAATCTGAACTCATTCAAAGTTGGATTTCCGCTATTAGTAGGAACCTCAAGGAAGAGTTTTATTGGAAGGCTCACGGGGAAGGACCCGGAACAAAGGCTGCCAGGCACAATCGCCTCAGCCCTGGAATGTGCGAGAAATGGGGCTGATATTTTGAGGGTTCACGATCCGCTGGAAATAAGAGATGCCCTCTTAGTTCAGCATGCAATTCTGAACTATGCAGATTAATCTGACCTGCATTCGGGGCATCTGCCGGTCAGAATGAGGTTCACATCCCTGATGTCGTACCCCTGGCCCCTAAGCTTGGGAAGTATGTCAAGGTCATCTATGCTCACGTCATAGATCTTTCCGCAGTTTTCACAGACCATGTTGCCATGAAGGGCTGTGTTTGTCTCAAACCATGTTGTGCCTTTTGCCTCAAAGGATTTAACAGTTCCAGTAACCTGGAGGGTCTTGAGAATGTTGTATACCGTTGCAAGTGTGATCGACGGCTCATGGCGTTTCACGCTGACGTACACATCCTCCGCTGTGAAGTGGCCAGGTGTATTCTTTTTGACGAAATCGATGACCCTCAGCCTCTGGGGGGTAATTTTGAATCCCGATTTCTTAAGTGCATCGACATATGCGGTTTCCATGCGTCCCTTATATTATTAAATAGTAATTAAAATTTTTTAATTTAGCTCATATCCGAAGAACCCAAAGCTTGGATCCGCTTAGTTCTCTGAAGCACTTATGTGTTATCTGATAATATAATGATCCTGGCAAAGTTAATGAGTTATTCAGCTATTAGACGCGGTGAAGTTACTAGGTGTAACTGCTCCATTTACCGGATCAGGAAAGACCTCCGTTACGCTTGCACTTCTCTCCAAAATTCCCGGTGCTGAATCTTTCAAGATCGGGCCGGATTACATAGATCCAGGACTGGCTGCAAGGGTAAGCGGCAGGAGGGCTTACAACATCGACCGCTGGATACAGGGAAGGCACTATCTTGATCCGCTTCTGGCCTCAGATGCGGATTACGGGATCATAGAGGGCGTTATGGGGTTTTTCGACTCCGGGTCTGCTATGAATCTGAGTACACATTACTATTTCAGGAAACTCAAAGTCCCCTATCTGCTTGTAATTGATGTTTCCAGAATGGCTGAATCTGCCTATTACGTCGGAAGGAGTTTCTTCGGAAGGAACATGATTGGTGTGGTACTCAACAACGTGGGTTCAGAGAAGCACGCAAACATGGTGAGATCAGAGTTCGAAAAACATGGGATCAGGGTAATTGCCACCATCCCTCATATTCAAGAAGCAGCTATACCGGAAAGACATCTGGGTCTTTACACAGCGTCTGAAATGGAGGATCTGCAGGAGAAATCGAGAAGGATAGCTGCACATATAGACACATCATTTCTGGAGGGGATTGAAGAATTTAAGCCGCCCCCCAGTGTACGGAAGAAGGTTGTCCAAATCCCGAATCGCAGGCTCAAGGTTGCTGTCGCATACGACAGAGCCTTCAATTTTTATTACACATCGAGTCTGGATTTCCTCAACTCAATAGGAGAAGTGGAATATTTCAGCCCTCTGAAAAACGAGGTCCCTGAGAGGGCAGATTTTGTCTACATAGGCGGCGGTTATCCCGAGCTTTACCCGGATGATCTAGAGAGAGCAGAAAGGACCAAGGAGTTCCTGCGGAATCATGTGGAATCTGATGGGTTGCTTATGGCTGAGTGCGGAGGGCTTATGTTTCTTGAGAGGCATCTGGAGGCCAACGGGAAGAGCCACAGTATGGCAGGTTTATTTGCCGGAACCGTAAAGCCCATCGGAAGACTGACACTCGGTTATACGAAGCTTGTGGCTCTTCGGAACAGCTTTCTGTTCAGGAAGGGAGATGTCATATACGGGCACGAGTTCCATAGAACCTCAATACAGGATCCCGGGGACAAATTATTCAGGAACATCATCGGAAAAGGAATCCAGGACAATATGGACGGTTTGTTCCTCAGGAATGCCCTGGGCTCATACTCACATTTCGATCTTGGGAGATATTCCAGGCGCCTCTTGAGAACCATTGAAGTCAGGGGTCGATCATGAATTCATCCGAGTAAACGACTTCCACTCTTGTTCTGGAATCGATTATAATGTCCAGTATGGGCATCCGTATCCTATAAAGAAAGGATGTTCTGCCACGTCCAGGCGTCTGCTTTACCTCCATCCTCATCACGTATCCTCTTGACATAAGAGTGTTAAGTGCTGAAAGTGCACGCGAGGATGTTATCCCAAGAATCCGGGAGATGTCAGCTATCCCTATGCTACCTGACTGCTCAAGAAGGGCAAGTATCTTGGCCTGATTTCTGGAGAACCGCTCTTTTCGCAGTTCATCGTACACTTCGTTGGCTCTTTCAGGATTCAGGTGCACGTGGAATTATAGTCTCCTAATTATTTAAATGTATCTCTCACCCAAAAAGTACAAATTGATAACCTAGACACACATCATGTAAGGAATGCCCCTAGAACGCCTGCGAGGCTTCCGTGACATATATCCTGAGGATATGGAGATTCGGGATCGCGTTCTTGACACCGTCAAATCAACAGCCAGATCATTCGGATTCAGCGAGATTGACATACCGTCGGTGGAACCACTGGACCTCTATCGCGCCAAATCGGGAGAGGAGCTGCTTGGCCAAACCTTCAACTTCAGGGATCGCAGCGGCCGTGAAGTGACACTGTTGCCCGAGGCCACACCTTCGGTAGTAAGAATGCTAACTTCTAGGAAAGATCTCCCTAAACCGGTCAGGTGGTTTTGTCTTCCAAAGATATGGCGTTACGAGGAACCGCAATCCGGAAGACTCAGAGAACACGTTCAGTTCAATGCGGACATTTTTGGTTCAGAGAGCGAGGCAGCCGACGCCGAAATCATAGGGCTTGCCTGCACGATCTTGGATAGATTGGGTCTGCAGGGGCACTACGAGATAAGGATGAATGACAGGCTCCTGATGGACGAGATACTTAACAACATCGGAGTGGATAGCCCAAGAGAAGTTTTTTCCGCAATAGATAGGTTCCACAAAGTTACCGAAGCTGAGTTTCTGAAGACACTTGGTGACCTCGGCCTTGACGAGAAAACTTCATCAGTTGTAATGAGAATTGCATCGACAAAAGCAGATCCGAAAGATGCGATGGATCACTTGAACAGTATCTCTACTATTTCCGACGAGGCGAAAAATAGGCTGAAGAGACTACTGGCAATCTCAGATCTGGTCAGCAAGTACACCAGCAGCAGAGTTGTGGTCGATCTGTCTATCGTCCGCGGGCTGTCCTATTACACGGGCCTGGTATTCGAGGCATTTGACATAAGGGGTGAGCTTAGGGCAATCCTAGGTGGCGGAAGATACGATTCTCTTGCAAGCGTTATCGGGGAGCAGCAGATTCCGGCCGTAGGATTCGGAATGGGCGATGTAGTCTTGGAACTGCTGATGAAGCGGGCCGGTACCTGGGTTCCTGTAAGGTCAGAGAAATCTTACTATATCTGCACAATTGACAGATCATTACTGGACTGGGCGCTCACCCTGGCTGCCCACCTAAGGAGCCGGGGAATTAAGACCATCGTGGACCTGGGCGACAGGAACATTAGCAATCAGCTCAAAATGGCCTCGTCATCGGGAAGCAGGTACGCGATAATAATTGGGCAGAAAGAGGTGAGCACCGGAAAGTTAACTCTGAAGGACCTTGTGAAAGGTGATCAGACAACAGTAACTAGGGATCAGCTTCCTGGTTACAATCCTGAATAAGGATGATCGGAAAACCATATTTCTGCTCATTAGGCAGTGTATTCCAATGTCTCTTGCACATAAAAGGTCCAGATTCAGGAGTTGCTTTCTCCATCAGACTATACAGGCTCAATATATTCAGAAAAATTCATAAACCATCTCCATCTTATCTTATCTAGGTGGTTTGTTGTCTATAGCATTTGTCTTGGTCAGCACCGTGCCCGGCAAGGAACACGAAGTCTACAACAAGATTTCCAAGATAAACTATGTTGTAGAAATACACCCCCTCTTTGGCGAGTACGACCTGATCGTGAAGATAGATGCTAAAGACTTCAGCGAACTTGGAAAAATAGTCGTTGAACAGATAAGAACAATCGAAGGAGTTATAGACACTAAAACTCTTACCGGAATAAAACTGTGAGGTGCATTCAATGTTGGCTTCTTACGACCCATGGAATTGGTCAGTGTTTTTGTTTGTAGTAATTGGAATACTAGCCCTGTCGCTCTTTGTTCTTGGAGTGCTAACAGCGTACTTTGGGAGCGGGAAGAGCAGATATGTCGGTGTAGCCCTTCTGGTTGCGGGCATTGTGGTTGGCATCATAGAGGTCTACGTTACCCACTATGTGACACCCCAGGTACACCTCCTGTATAACGTTATACTCGGAACGGTGTTCTATGTGGTTGCCGCAGTTATAGGGGCAGTTATTGGGCTCCTCATTTTTCTGGGAGCCATAATGAAGACCTGAACGCTTATAACGATTTATTAATAAATTACCAATCACCTTTTGAATGGTTGAACCTAAGAAATTTCTATCCGAAGCCAAATCACAGATTCTGAGGGAACTGAACGGACGCGGGATACTTGCCTGCTCAGGAGGACAGGACAGCACTCTGCTTGCAGTCATTGCACATCAGGCTGCGCCTGACAGGATTTTAACGGTCTTCATAGACACTGGTCTCCTTAGAAAGGGGGAAGTCGAGAGGGTAAAATCCATTTTTGAGAAGTTCGGCCTGAATTACAGGATTGTCGACGCCTCCAATGAATTTCTTTCCAGTCTAAAAGGCGTCACAGACCCGGAGATGAAGCGCAAGATCATCGGAAAGACATTCATAGACGTGTTCGAGAGGGTAGCTGAAGAATACGGGGCACAGACTCTGCTCCAGGGTACCATAGCACCTGACTGGATCGAGAGCGGTGGTTCTGTCAGGGAGGTCATCAAGAGCCATCATAACGTAGGCGGATTGCCAGAGAAGATGAAGCTTAAGCTCCTTGAGCCACTGAGGGATCTTTACAAGGACGAGATTAGGGCAGTTTCTGCGCACCTTGGTCTGCCAACTGATCTTCAACCATTCCCTGGTCCCGGCCTTGCGGTCAGAATCATCGGGGAAGTAACAAGAGAGAAGGCGGATCTTCTCAGGGAAATAACGGCCATTCTGGAACAGAGTGTTCAGGAACATTACACTAACACTGCTGAAAGACCCTGGCAATATTTTGCCGTCCTTTTGCCGGTGAGAAGCACAGGAATCCATGGTGACAAGAGGACATACGGCAGCACTGTTGCAATAAGAATGATTGACACTTCGGATGCGATGAGCGGGACATTCTCGCGCCCCGACTGGGACTTTCTTGAAATGGTTTCAACAAAGATCACGAATGAGGTCAGGTCGGTCAACAGGGTTGTGTACGACATCACGAACAAACCTCCGGCCACAATAGAATGGGAATAACCATTTTGGGCAATTTAAATATATGGAATGGGAATACCCTTGGGTAACATGAGTGAGACAATGGCCGAAGAGGAGCTTCTTCTCTCAGAAGAGGAGTATCAGAAATCAGGCGTGCATATTGGCACACAGGTCAAATCAAAGGATATGCAAGAATACATCTTCAAGATAAGAAATGATGGCCTATATATCCTTGACATTAAGAAGACGAACCATGCCATCATAATTGCGGGAAAGATGCTCGCAAGGTTCAATCCTCAGGACATACTTGTAGTTGCCCAAAGGCAATACGCCTTCAAGCCGGTCACTAAATTTTCCGAAGTTGTCGGTTCAGCCTCCATTGTAGGCAGATTCATTCCCGGTACACTTACAAACCCACAGTTGGGGACATACCGGGAGGCCAAGGTCATAATAGTAACAGACCCACTGGCAGACACACAGGTTATGAAGGAGGCAAAGATGGTGGGCATACCCATAGTGGCACTGTGTGACGCAAACAACAAGACTGATTTTGTCGATCTGATAATCCCGACAAACAACAAGGGACGGCGCTCTCTTGCCGTGATTTACTGGCTTCTCGCTAGAGAGATCCTTAAGAACCGCGGGACAATCAGGGATTATTCCCAGTTCTCTCACACAATTGATGACTTCGAGGCACAGCTTTAGCTGTCCTCGGGAAAATCCCTTATTCTTGATATTAGCGTGTAAGTAATACCACTCTCGAGCTTGCTTGCAAACAGCATTTTCTTCCTGACGCCGTGGGCTACGCGCACCGCCCTGCTTATCTTGTACCACTGGTCACTTCCGGTAAGCACATGCACCAGGAATTCAGCATGCTCAGAAGATGGGCCGGCATATGCCCTGAAATTGCAGCCATATTTGAAACCAGTCTTGACGACAAACCCCCTCCGCACGAGATCATTGTAGACTTCAAGATCAGGATCGGTACGGGCTCTGCCTGTGAGGTAGCTGATCTCATAATTGGTCAGCACCTTGAAACCCCCGATATCGTGGCCCATCCAAGGTGGAACAGATTGAGAATCTACTATCCGTGCCATGTCCATATTATTCTCAACAAATCCTGGCCTGTCCAGAGGATTGGTCCCGATTGGAACGAATGATTCTGAGAGAAACATCGTTATGTCAAAGTCATCATCTATGGCTGCATAGAGGCCACCGGCGCTTCTGGCAAGATCAATGTCGGATATTGTTTCCGATTCCTTTATCACAATTATGGGTCCGTGCATCCTGCCGCCTGACTTTTTTCTGTAGAAGATCGTCCGTCCATGAACCTTGAGCTGCAAACCCTTCGATTTTAATTCCCTGAAAACAAAGAACGTCTCGAGGTCGTCGTTCAGTTCAAGTGCTGAGACAATCTTTGGCAGAGAGTTCATTGATGGGTTCTCAGGGCGTATCTTTCCCTTAAGAAACAGATAGAGGGCCTCGTAAGGGTTCAGTCTAAGAATACCTGTCTCGTTTGAGCCGACCCTGTACCTGTTAGAGATCTGCGAACACAGACGACTCTATGCTGTCTGGTTTCGTTTGGCATAAAATCTCTCCGAGAGAGCAGTGGTGACGGCCTTAATGGCCTCCATTACTCCCTCTCCTGTCTTGGCCGATGTCATTTGGTACTGAACACCATACCGGCCGCAGACCCTGTTGAGTTCTTCGACCCAAATTGCAGCCTCGTACTTCAGGTCCAGCTTCGTAGCGACAACGTAGACAAAAGGTCTTCTCTCAAAATTTCGCGTGAATTTGAGAACCTCCTCGGCATATTTGATAGAGGATTGGTTTGTGATATCGACAGTTACAAGTATTGCGGTGGAGCTTGGAAGAAGCCTGTCAGCATCCTCCTGTGAGGAAATCTCCTGGAATAGTATGTCCGCCATTATCTTGTCGGAGCCGTTTTCCAAGGTAAATCTCCTTTTGTTCATTGGCTTGGACTGGCCGCTGGATTCATAGGAATCATACACAATCCTGGAAATCAGGGCACTCTTGCCTGACCTGGGCTGCCCAATAACGCTGATTTTCCAGGCGACACGATCTACGACCATCACCATTTGATTGGTAGGTTTTTCTTATATTTTTTCATTGGCGCCAAATGAGGAAGTGATTTTTACTAAGAAAATATTGAGTCCTAAAAATATTAGATTTGACATATGCAAAAATTCTGAAATCGGGTTTTTAGGCAAACATTTACCTTTCTTTGTGACTGGGATCATAAATAAATTCCGGATTCAGGAAAATTAATATTTTTTAACGGCTTCAAATATAAATCAAAAAGAACCAGCGTGGCAAGTGCTACCAGTGTACATGTATTTATGTGCTTGTGATTCAGTATTTTAGCGAAGAAATACAATAAACCTTTGACATATATTTTATAAATCTTGTCACAATCCTGCCTTGGTCATTATGGATTACAAATTTTCAGATTCCCTGAAAAATATGAAGCCATCTGAGATAAGGGAGCTTCTTAAGTATGCCAGGGCTAAAAATTTCATCTCACTTAGCGGAGGAATGCCCAGTCCTGATTCATTCCCTTACAGCGACCTCAAGGAGATCATCAACGAGGTCATTGATAATTACGGCAGCCTTGCATTGCAGTACGGCAATACAGGCGGGCTGAATGAACTTAGGCAGGAGATCGGCAGGCTGGTCAAGGAAACTGAGTCTTTTACGGCCAATGAGATGCAGATTCTAGTCACATCCGGATCTCAACAGGGGCTTTACGAGCTGGCAAAGGTGATGGCCAATCCGGGAGATGCAATCATAACAGAGGAACCCACATATGTTGGAGCAATTTCTGCCTTCGACGCAAACAAGCTTGACATGCACTCTGTGCCCATGGACGATAATGGCCTTCTGACAGAGGAACTTGAGGCGGAGATCGTAAAACTTTCAAGATCAGGGAAAAAGCCGAAGTTCATCTATACAATACCAACATTCCAGAACCCTACTGGTTTGACGATGAGCCTTGAGAGGAGAAAACATCTTCTTGAAATTTCCTACAAGTATGAAATCCCGGTCGTGGAGGACAATCCTTACGGCGAGCTGAGGTTTGAGGGTTCAAGGGTCCCATCCATAAAGTCCCTGGACACGCAGGAGAGCGTGATCTATCTCGGAACATTCTCCAAGATCATGTGCCCAGGTTTCAGGATAGGTTTCACCATTGCTCCGGAATCTTACACCAACCGTGCAAATCTGCTCAAACAGGCTCTGGATCTTTCATCAAGCACATTTTCACAGTACGTGGCATGGCTTTATCTCAAGAGGGACGTCATAAAGAGGATGATTCCCAGAGCGGTCAGCATGTACAGAAAGAAGAAGGATGCAATGCTGAAGGCGCTGGAGCAAAACTTCCCGGAGGGCTCAACATGGTCAAGACCAAAGGGGGGAATGTTCATCTGGGCTAAGATTCATCCAAAGATAAACACAACAGAGATGTTAGCCGAAGCTGTGCAGGAAGGCGTATCGTATGTCAGTGGAAATTCATTTTCGCCTTCACGCAGCCAGGGCAATGCAATGAGGCTGAACTTCACGTTCCCCACAGAGGAGCAGATATCAGAGGGTATCTCTAAAATCTCACGGATTATAGAGCGCAGGATAGAAGTAATGAAAACAGCCTGAACATGTACACTGTCGTCGGTGGCACCTTCAATATATTGCACAAGGGCCATAAGCAGCTTCTGAAAGCGGCCCTTGGTACAGGCAACACAGTCATCATAGGACTCACCACCGATGATTACCTTAGATCTCACAAGGTCTACCGCGGCAGGTCATACCGAAGCAGAGAGAAAAGCCTCAAGAGATTCCTCGACAGGGAGAATGGAAAATACAGGATTGTACCGCTTGAATCTTCACTGGGAAATACGGAAAGTGCAACCGACTACTCCCACATTGTTGTTTCACCCGAGACAGCCGAAAGGGCTGAAAGGATAAACAAGATCCGCATTTCTAAGGGGCTTTCACCTATTTCTGTGATCGTGGTTCCGTACACACTTGCGGAGGATCTTTTCCCCATCAGCTCAACAAGGATAGTGGCAGGTGAAATAAGCCCATCGGGTAAGAGGCGCAAAGCTGTCAGCATAGGGATAGAGACATCAAATAAGTTAAAGCTGGACGCAGCACGAAAGGCACTTTCCGGCATTCTTAAGAATTATGAAGTTCAGGCGGTAAACCCTCCAGAGGAGTTTTCTAAGCAGCCCATTGGAAATGACACAATTCTCTCATCAATAGACAGGGCAGTCCGTTCCCTCTCCAATAGGGATTATGGTATAGGCATCGAGGCAGGCCTGTTCAGAGACACAGTGTCTGGCGGTTCATATGATTTCCATGTTTGCACTGTGGTCGATCGGTTTGGCAACGTAACAAGAGGGTACAGTTCCGGCTTTCAGATCCCAGGATCACTTGCGGAAGACATAAAACTTGGAATGAGCCTTTCAGAAGCGGTGTTTTCAAAGTACAATATTTCTGGAATCGGAAACAGGGAGGGGGCAGTGGGGTTATTCTCCAGGAATACGGTCACAAGAGAGGACCTGATAGTGGAATCTGTCAGAAACGCCTTTATTCCAAGGCTTTCACCTGAACAGTACGGGCTTGCGTTCCGTTCCGCCACACATAACCGTTAAGTACTTACCAATAATCTTTAGGAGATAGGAATGGTAACCAAAGAGGAAATAATGGAAGCCCTCAAGCAGGTCTCAGACCCTGAGATCGGCATGGACGTTGTCAATCTCGGTCTTGTTTACGAGGTACAGATAAATGGTGACCGCGTGTATATCCGCATGACGATGACAGCGCCGACCTGCCCGGTGACCCCCTGGATACTCGCAGAGGCGCAAAGAGTCGTGGAAAACTTGCCCGGGGTCGAGGCGGCCGATATAGAGCTTGTATGGGACCCGCCGTGGAATCCGAGCATGATGACGGATGAGGCCAAGGAAGCCCTTAACATGGGCTGACCACCATTCATTTTTTACGGGAGGGTACTTATTACTAATTCTGCGCACGAGATCAGTGGGTAACACCTCGGATCTCAATGAAAATCACGCTGGTAGGTGCAGTAGCAGTTGTGCCGCCGTATAAAGCATATTTAAATACCCCTCTTATATAGTGAGGGAAGGGGTTATATATGAGCGAAAGAGAGAAAATTACAATTGAGAACATTGTCGCGTCAACTTCACTGGCAGAGCATCTTGATCTCAGCCGGATTGCGCTCGCTCTTGACGGATCCGAGTACGAGCCGGAACAGTTTCCAGGGCTCATTTACAGACTGCACGAACCTAAGACAGCTGTTCTCATATTCAGAAGCGGTAAAGTTAACTGCACAGGGGCGAAGAATCTCGCAAATGTGAAACTTACAATTGATACAATCATCCAGAAGCTCAAGAAGGCAGGAATAGAAGTTTATGACGAACCCGAGATCGTGGTGCAGAATATTGTGGCTGTCTACGATCTTGGCTCCGAGCTGAACCTAACCGATATAGCAATGTCGATTGGTCTTGAGAATGTTGAATATGAACCCGAGCAGTTCCCCGGTCTCGTTTACAGGGTGGAAGAACCAAAGGTGGTACTGCTTCTGTTTGGATCAGGAAAGGTTGTATGCACAGGGGCGAAAGAGGAGAGCGAAATAGAGCAGGCAGTGATAAAGGTCAAGAAGGAACTTCAAAAGGTAGGCCTCATTTGAGCCGCACCAGTTCTCTCAAGAACACCGTAGCGTAGATTCCCTTTCCGAGGGTGAAGGAAAGACGATCTTCACCCAAAATTTCCAAATCAATCGGTTTTGCACCGGTTACCCTCCTGCTACCCTTTGACCATAGATCCTTGTGGCCCGGTATCCTGAAGGCTGAAAGATTAAGTCCTCCCAGAACACTCTTTTCCAGTTCACCCGGGACCCCGGAAGTGATTTTTGTCTGGTAACCTGGGAGCGGAATGGTGGGCCGAACCTTATCCTCATCGGCAAGTTTCTGCATTTTATCCGCATTGAAGTTGTTCACCTCAATCGGTTCAAGCTGGGAGGGATTGAACATATGATCAACCGGATAAAGCAAATCTCCAGGGAAAACTTTTGATGTGCTTTTCACGTGCCTGATTCTAGCGGAGAGTATTCTGTTGAACAGATAACTCTGGTAGGCATGTATGAACATCATACGGAGGTATCTCGGGAAAACGTCGAAGGCACCCTCATACGTGCCATGCTCCAGAATATAACCAAGCAGTGACCTTTCGAATGAGAGGTGAAGGGGGTACTCCTTGAGGGCTTTCCTGACATCACCGGTTTCTCCAAAACTTACCCTGAAATCCTCCCTGTCATACCTAGGATCGTACAGGTATGTCATGACGGCCTCCCTGTACATCCCTTTCACAATGAGTTCACCGATCGTATGCGTGTTCGGTCTTATGCTTCCGAACCTCTGTGGTCCAAAGTAGTTCGGAAAACCGCCCGCTGCATTAATCATCCCGATCCTCTGCAGTAAACTATCCCTGTCACCGAAACCCGGTGTGAGCCTTATAAAGAAACGGTTCCCCAGGAGGTCGCCAAGATCGAGCCTCTTATCCGTCCGGAACGACTTCATCACTTCACAGCCGGGGATCCCAATTCTGTCTGTTTCAACATTCCCTGCAATACAGAAATACTGGGTTGTGACACCCCTTCTGTCCTTTGTGCCTCCATATGTTATCCTTTCCTTGGATATGCCCAATCTTCTGGCAAGAGCCACAAGAAAGGCGTTGGTGTCCCAGTTGGTGAGGCGAACCTGGATTATTGTGAATTTACCGTCGGGATCAGGCTGCAGATCCACAGGGATCTCATCAACTACAAAATCCTCCGGGTCAATTTTTATCGCTGCTTCAATATCTGGAGCGGGTAGGATTCTCTCCTCTATCCCCATTATCCTCTCAAGCTGTTCCTCTTCAACCAATATCATCCAGTAGTCTTTCAGGATATTTCATTGTTCATATGGTCAACCAGGGGGTGTCAGCCAATCTGAACATCCTGACTCAGATTTATCTATCCGTTTGACCTTACCTTTTAATGTATAAGGGTAAATTTGATAACATTAAAGAAGGCCTTACCTACGACGATGTTCTTCTGATTCCAGCCAGGACCTCTATAGAGCCCAAGGATGCCGACATATCCTCGAGGTTTTCCAGAAATATAAAGCTGAACGTTCCCATAGCAAGTTCTCCCATGGATACTGTAACTGAAGCCGACATGGCGATTGCCATGGCAAGAATCGGCGCCATTGGGATTTTGCACAGGAACCTGACAGTAAACCAGCAGGCGGGTTTTGTAAGGAAGGTGAAGCGCGAGGAGTCAATAATAATAAGGAATGTGCACACTGTTTCACCGGAGACGCCACTTGCAGACGTCAGGAATATCATGAGGACAAAAAAGATCGGCGGGCTTCCTGTCGTGGTTGGGGAAAAACTCGTAGGAATAGTTACCAAAAGGGATCTTGAGTTTGCCGGCAAGGACAAGAAAACGGTAGCGGATGTAATGATCAGCGACGTGATCTCTGCCAGCGAAAACATCAGCCTGGACGAGGCAATAGAAATCCTCTACAGGAACAGGATAGAGAAGCTACCTCTACTGGATTCAAAGGGCAGGGTCGTCGGACTGATAACGGCCAAGGACATCACAACAAGGCAGAAGTTTCCGCAAGCGAGCAGGGACAAGGAGGGTCAGCTGCTCGTGGGTGCAGCCGTTGGGCCGTTTGACATAGAACGGGCTACTACACTCCAGAAGGAGGGCGTTGATGTTATCGTGATCGACACTGCTCATGCACACAACGATAATGTTCTTTCCTCAATCAAGAAGATGAGGAAGGAGATCGACGTAGATCTTGTGGCTGGAAATATAGCAACGCCAGAAGCTGCAGAAGACCTTATCTCACACGGAGTGGACGGTTTGAGAGTAGGCATTGGCCCCGGGTCCATATGTACAACCAGGATAATAGCAGGCATAGGGGTGCCGCAAATCACTGCAATATCTGATGTCGCCGAGGTCGCATCGTCACACGGTGTTCCGGTAATTGCGGACGGGGGAATACGGTTCTCCGGCGATATAGTTAAAGCCATAGCTGCTGGTGCAGATTCTGTGATGCTTGGTTCACTCCTTGCGGGAACAGATGAGAGCCCGGGGCAGGAGATAATAATAAGCGGCAGAAAGTACAAATCCTACAGGGGAATGGGTTCCCTCGGGGCTATCCAGGCTGGAATTTCAGACAGGTATGGCAAAATAGGCGCAAATAAGTTTGTGGCCGAGGGTGTCGAGGGTGCGGTTCCCTACAGGGGAAAAGTCGAGGAGGTCGTCTTCCAGCTCACCGGTGGAATGAAATCGGGAATGGGTTATGTCGGAGCAAAAAACATATCAGACCTGCAGCGGAACTCGAGATTCATAAAAATAACAGCAAGCGGCCTCAGGGAGAGTCATCCCCATGATATACGAATAGTTGCGGAACCCCCCAATTACCAGCTTTACCAGTACTGAGGTCACATTTATATTCAGAGGTTCCGATCGCGAATGACAATGAGAAGAAGTTCCATGGCAGTTGCAGCTGCTGTGATTGCAGCGGCGCTTTTGCTGGTTCCTGCTTCCACGGCTTCATCCGTGACTGTTCACCTAAGCCCCTCTGCAGGATCCGCCTTCATAAGTGCGGACGTAACCTCAACACTAACCTTCACAGTTGAGAACAACTCATCATCCACAATCCTCTATGATCTCGCAGCGTCTGAGTTCGCCGGAATAGCGAAACAGGTGAAAAATGACATCCGTTTTTCAATGAGCAGCTCTCTGGTTGATTCACTGCAGACAACTCTGGCAAATTACGACAGGTTAGTGACTGTTGAAAATGGTACCATTGCCTACACATCGTCCGGGTACTCAAACGTGACTAAAAGGTCTGCTACTTTGACCGTTGATTCGACACTGTCTTTATACTTCAACATAACGGGCATTTACAGCAACAAGACAGCTAACCTCTCGTGGAGGGCATTTGACTACAAGGGTAACATAAGCTACGGAAGTACGGATATCAACAGAGCATACTCAGTCTTAGGGTTCAACTCAAGCCATAATTTCCTCAACTTTAGTGCATATTCCGTATCCCTTAACGAATGGAAGAGGACCTACGATCCTCCAACTAACACGACTGAGTTCAGCTACCAGGCAGGCTCCGAGAACAGTGCAGCGCTCTCTTACAGCGATGGTGGATATCTCTATGCGAACCTTACGATAGATCCGTCGTACAGCATAATAACGCCAGGATATGCAGTAGCAAGCGGCAATTCAATCCAGATCACAGGCGAACCTGTCAGCAGCGCATATTACTACGCCATCGCCGTGATTCTAGTCATCGGCGCAGGAATAACTATCTATATGAGGCGGAAAAGGTTTTAGAAAATCTTTATCTTGTGGTTCTTGAGGGCCTCAGGCCCATTGATCTCCCTCTCCTTCATAAAGGAGGCCAGTTTCCTGAAATTGTCTTTGAACCTCTCCATCCTCTTGGGGTTTCTCAGAATGGCTGCAGGGTGGTACTGTGGCGCTATAATGATTCCGTCAGAGAAGATCATCTCTCCCTCGAGTTCGGATATTCGTCCAAAATTTCTACCCAGCACGATCCCCAATGACTTTAGTGCTGAATTCCCCATGGGAACTATAACAGGCGGAGCCAGGTATTGCACCTCGCGCCTCAGGTACTGGCTGCACTTCTTTATTTCATTGACTTTGGGTCCTCTGCCTATCTTTGGTCTGCATCTTACAGAATTGGTGAGGTAGATGGTTTTTCGTTCAATTCCAGACTGGTCCAGTGCCTTATTGAGGAGCATCCCGCTTCTGCCGACGAATGGTTTCCCAAGTTCATCCTCCTTCGCACCCGGAGCTTCCCCTATTATCATTATGCTGGGATTCCTGGAGCCGAAACCGCAAACAGGGGTTTTTCTGGAGAAATAGAGATCACAGTTCTTGCAGTATGAAATTTCTGTGCAAAGATCCTCGAGTTCTCCCATGTTTATGGATTACGAGAGGCTTTTATTTAGAATTATTGTAGACAGCAGCAGCTACTTTTTGCACCTTGGGTGCCTTCGATACAAGATAAATTGCCGCAGAAATCAGAACGAAACCGATTAGGGTGATATATGTCTCCAGTTCGTGGACAAGCAGGAAACTGAATGCAAGAGACAGAGCAGGTACTGCAAAGAAGAATGCTGAAATTTCCGATATATTGTACTTGCTTACCAGCTCCAGGAAGATGAAATAGGCCACTCCGGTTCCTACCGAACCAATGATGAAGGCAATCAGCAGGAACTGGTAAGTGAGGCCCGAAATGGAAAAGGAACCGGTGGGAAAGACAATCAGTGCAGTTACAGGAAGGGAGATGAAGAACTGCATGGAATTCACTGTGGCATTCCCGTAACTGGAAAGATACTTCTTGAAATATACCGTCCCTATAGCCCAGCTGAGCGCGCCGCCGAACAGGAGCACCAAGCCGAATCCAGGTGTTAGTGCAAGCTGGTCTGCAAAGATGGTAATCAAGCCTATGAAGCCCAAAATTGTTCCAGCAACCGCGCTGAGGGAAAGCCTGTCTTTCAGAAATACTGCAGAAAGCAGAATTGAAAGGATGGGGTATGTGTAAATGATTATTGATGATATAGCCGCCGGCTCCTGCTGTTCGCCGATGAACCACAGGGACATGAAGAGCACAATGTTCAGCATTGCGAAAAGAAATATTTTTCCAAATGTGCCCCAATCCTTTACCATTCTCAATGATCTTCTGAATATAACTAAAGAGACGGCTGACGCAAAAAGAACTCTAAAAAAGAGGAGAGTTAGAGGTGGTTCATACTGCAGAGCCAGCTTAACGAGAGGGTAGTTAACTGCCCATGAGGACGCCATCACCATGAACAGAGCAACATCGGTCCACTTCGCCACGCTGGTGCATGCATTGGTGATATATACAGTTCCTTTAGTCCCTTCATTACCAATAATAACATATCCACTGTTGTTGATAACCTCTGGATGATACAGGACCTTTTCCAGGACAGGTCGCAAATTCTAGAGTTCTTTCACAGACACGGACTACTTGTCTCACCATCAGCCCTCACACTCATACTGGAGAAGAGCCTGGGAGATCTGATACCCAGGATGCTTACTCCAGAGATTCTGGAAAAGGGTTACATTGACGAGGAACAGGTAAAGGCTATTCTAAGAGGGCATTCAGCGCCAAAGCCCCAGGAATATGAAGTCTTCCTTCCGGATATCAAGGTCACCAGTTCCGTAGAGGATTTTCGCAGGCTGTTCGTGAACAGGTTTGAGAAGCTGAGCAAGATAATCGCACTGTCATCTGCGATGCGGGGTTCAGTGGACATCAGAAGGGCAAAGAAAACCTTCGGTGAGGTCCGTGTAATAGGCATGGTTACCTCGGTGGACACTACCAAGAACGGGCACAAGCGTATAACTATCGAGGACGTTGATGACACGATTCAGACAATAATAATGAAGGGGAAGGGGCCCTATAATGAGCTGATACTGCAGGATGAGGTCATCGGCGTCATCGGGTCGGTCAGCCAGGGGACAGGGGACCCGGTAATATTTGTCAATGAGATTGTACGACCAGACATTCCTTACAGGGTTATCGACGAGACGAAGGGCGAGAGCGTTTATGTCGGTTCCATTTCAGACATACATGTCGGCTCAAAGACTTTCAGGAAGGACGATTTCCAGAGGATGATATCATGGATTAAATCCTCAGACAGCGACAGTTCCAGGCTCAAGTATCTCATCCTCAGCGGAGACGTTGTTGATGGGATAGGGGTTTATCCGGGTCAGGATGAGGACCTTGAAATCCTGAACCCACTTGAACAGTATGAACAGCTTGCCAAGTACCTAGAGGAAATACCTGAGGACATACAGACTTTCATCATGCCGGGGAATCATGACGCTGTCAGGCTTGCAGAGCCGCAGCCGGTCTTTAGCCAGAAGATACGGGACCTGCTTCCGAAGAATGCTGTTTTCCTCCCGAATCCCTACATGCTGAGACTTGAGGGCAGGAACGTGATGGTGTACCATGGTATGTCCCTCAATGATATGGTTGAACTTGTCCCGGGGGCGAACTACACATCCATAGGCAAAGCCATTGAGGAAATATTGAAGAGAAGGCACCTGGCCCCGAAGTATGGAGGAAAAACTCCTCTGATACCCTCGGCGGTTGATTACCATGTCATCGAACAGGTCCCAGACATATTCATAACAGGGCACATCCACTCACATTATGTGGGCAACTACAGGGGAGTAAGATACGTAAACTCCTCGACATGGCAATCCCAGACCGAATATCAGAGGATGATGAACTTCTCCCCTAACCCTTCCATCCTTACAATGTTCGATCTCAATTCTAGAGGAACACTGATAAAGAATTTTGATACTTCCCGTTAAAAGGTCTTCTTGAGTATATCCTCTATCTCCTTCCTGAATACACTGAAGACCTCGCTTATCGCCTCATCCTTCAGTGATTCAGGCGCAGTGAGAAGGCCAACCTTAGCAGTGAGCTTTGCCATTCTCGCCATTGAGTCGTATTCCTTTAGTTTAGCCTCTAGAAAACGCTCCAGTATTTGTCCCATCTCCTTCCTAAGCTCCTCATTCTGGGTGATTCTCTTTCTTAGGTATTCCTTGATGAGATCTTTCATAAGATCATGGGCAGGTTCTTAACATAGTCAGTGACCTCATCGGCCATATTTGCCAAGGTTATTGCCATTAATAAACGTATGGCATCGGCGGGCTAAATAGCACAGCCCAAAGGTAGTAAAATAATTATAAATAAGAGCTCAAGATATGGAAGAACGCACTTGCTACTCTTGGAAAACAGTGAGTCGCGTTAATTCGAGGTGTCAGTTTGAAGAGAAGCTCAAGGGATTGGAAGAAACGTGGAAAAATGCGTTGGAAGTGGAGAAAAAAACGCATTCGAAGACTTAAGAGAGCAAGGAAGGCAAACAGAGAATAAGGGAGCATGGGGTAATCAGGCTATCCTAGCGGGCTCCAGTCAGGTTATGATTAACTATGGGTCACCTGATTTATGATGAGTGACTGGAACTATGAACCGGGAAGAGACCCGTAGATCTGGGTTCAAATCCCAGTGCTCCCATTAGTTTTGGTCGGCTCCCGCGGGGATTCGTACCTAAGTTTAAGTTGAGTGATTTTTGGAATTTCAACAGCGACAACGTTTTTTTCTGGCTCATCTTTTAAAAGTTCACCAGTACGAGTTTCGTAAACTATATAGGTTTTGGGATCACTGGCTCCGGGGATTTGAACCCGCTCTACCTCGATCCAAGGTGTGCGAAAAAGCCGTTCTACAGCGGGTTTTCCCTTCTCCGCTGCCTCCGTTGTGGAGAGTTGCTCATATATGGTGGTTGTCTCGATCCTGGCATGGCCCAGAAGCATCTGGACGAGCCTCAGGTCGCTTGTCATTTTGTACATGTATGTCCCGTAGAAGTGCCTGAATGGGTGGGGATGAAGCTGGGGCATTCCGAGCTTCGTCCCGACCTTCTTGATCATCGTCCTGATGTATGTATAGGCCATCCTTCCGCCATCTGTAGTGAAAAGCGCTCTCTGATCTGACTGCATCCTGTATTTCTCAACATAGGTGGAAATATCATTCAGCAGCCTCTCAGGCAGCGGGACATGTCGGTCCTTCTCGCCCTTCTCCGATCTTATGTAAAGCGTGCCATCCCTGATGTCCTCGATATTGATCTTCTCAAGCTCCCCGACCCTCACTCCGGTGAAGGCGAATATCTCAATGATCAGGCGGTTGCGGATCTTGTGCTTGCCTGAATCTCGGCTTGCTTTCCCTATTTGGACCCAGTTTTGCTGTCTTTTAGCCCCCAATATTCTGATTCAAAAGTTTCATTGACCCAGCTTATTGTGTCGGGAAGGTCCTGGAATCTGGTAAGCTGCATCTGTACAGTGAAAGTGTTGTTTGGGCCGTTCTTGGAAATGAAATAAATGGCAACATTTTTCAGTCTGCCGTTGTTCTCCGAAAGTATCCTTGCTTCTGCTCTCTTTATCAAGGCAGAAGAGTCCACATCACCATTTACAGTGACATCAAGTTTGTAGATAAACGTGTCATTCTCCTTCAGATCTGTGAAAGTAGTGCTGCCGATGAGCGCACTGTTTGGCACGCTGATCACGTTTCCGTAGATTGTTCTTATTGAACTCCACAGCGTCCTCACCTCAAGGACCTGACCAACAATGGGGGCCGAAAAAAGCCATGAATAAAGAATGAGATACTGACCAGGGACGATAACACCAGAAGAAGATGCCATAACGCCTGAAAGGAGGTTTTCAAGGACTGTCTGAAGCGCGAAGCCAACCACAATTCCTCCGATGGAACCCCCTAGAATAGCGGCTGAGATATTTACGCCAATAGCAGAGAGTGCCCAGATAAGTGCAATTGCAAAAATAAGTGTCCTAATGAGGATATGAATCCCTCTAAGACTCCTTCTAACGGCTCTCGTTGATGTATAACTTGTGAGACCTTTGTTAATGACGCCTGATATCAGGTATGCGATTATCAGGGCTACTGCTATCACTGAGGCATCCTTTATGTATGCGGAGTAAATTGAAAGATCTGGAACTTGCTTGATTAGCAGTTCAAGAAACAGGCCAATAACGTTGACAAGAATCACAGCCACTGCGGCATAAATAACAATCTTTGAAATTTCCCTGGCAAGACTGGGCATAGCCTTTCCAGAACATGTCGCCTTTATTAAAAGATTGTCAGGATTTTCGTGAAGCTGAATCGATCTGAACGATCTCACTGAATACGCCTGCTTTTCGGTTCACCTTGTAAAATCCGCGTATATTTATATACACGTATGATTTATTATCATCGTGTTACGAAAACTCATTGTGCTGATAGTTGCGATGATCTCCATAAGCTTTGTTTTTGCTGGAATTATATCCACTCCAGGGATCGCCATAGGCCACCTGGAAGAAGAGCGTTATGCACCTGCAGCCTCAACAGAAGGTGCTTTTGCGTTTGTCTCCGAGTTTATGTCTGGCTCTACACTTTCTGACTACGGATGGCATGTGGTAAATGGCAACCCTGATATTACATCTATCGTAAATTACAGCGGTGAACATTCTCTGGAGATGCCTGCGGGTGCTCAGGTTTACAGCGATACCAACATAACATCTGGCAACCAACTTGTATCATTCCAGTTTGCAGTTAATTCCGCCAATGGTAACGGATCCTTCACAATTGTGAATGCGCAGAACAGGAGTGTAGCTTTTGTGGCGGTCAATGGTACCACAATCTACGCTGGTAGCTCGCCTGAAAGCATAGAATTCAGCGGTCAGGTACCTCAAACGCCAGCATACAAAGGTGGCTGGATTTACGTATCCGGGAATCTGATGAATACAAGCACACACAAATCATTTAACTGGACACTGCAACTGTTTGTTGATCAGACAATTTCTATATTTGCGAACATCAGCTGCCCTCTTGGCTATGAATACAGTGCGATAGAACTCAACTCAACTTATGGGATTGCATACTTTACGGACATAGTGTTCACAAGCTACGAAATCCCAATTTATCTCCCAGGTTACAACAACATGGAAGGTTACGGGCAGGGATCTGGTCTCCTCGTGCAGCTTCTGAAGCCGTTTACCATTCTTCACGCCAACATGATCCTGCATAACTGGAACACGCTTGAGAATGGGATTCTCAGCTTCCAGATAAATGCCATGAATTACTATGGGGCGACCAGATCCACATGTGTTGGATTTTTCCAGCTGGGAATTGATCTTGATCCCAATGGCACAATTGCACCGTGGTATGTGGCCGGGACAAACTGCATCGCCCACTATTTCCTGCACTCCATGAATCCTGCAGTCCAGCCAGGCTTTCCAACACCCAATAATACGAGACTCGGTCTAACCATAATAGACAACATCAGTGGGAAGCACATATTCTTCCAGATAATTGATTACAGCGTTCAGGGGAACGACAGATACTGGAATGCGACCATACCTTACAATGGCACTCTGTTCTATGCAACATACACGCAGATGGAATTTCAGCCGGTTGCAGAGAGCCAGATACTAAACTACCACTTTAATGGGACACTGTACAACATGACCTACGGAAATTCATTTAGCAGCATGACGATGCTGAATAACAGCTACATGCTTCCATTCACACTTGACGCACCAGATACATGGAGCCTGACATACTATAACGGTGAGGCAGGGTACACTCAGATTGCGTAACTTTCCATTTAAACCAATATATTTTTGGCTTTGATTCCCAGGAATCTCCCCTGCTTCTTGAGGTACTGATGACTTATCCTTTAACCGATGATATCAAAAAAGACGTTTTCTGCGGACCCAGATCAGACGTAATTCCAAATGTCCTGGGAATAGGGCATAATGTATTTGATGCTGACCTTATGGCCACTCTTTCTGGCAACATCAAGAATGATCGAATAGTATTCAAGAGCGCTGCTGGAAGGGAGCAGAACATGAACCTCAAGAGCATTGCGGAAAGGCTTTAAGAAAAACCTGAACCTCATGATATGCGCTTTGTTGGCCTCCTCACGTATCATGGACAGAAATGGATGTTCCACATGGAGTTCGTATATGCCATCCTTTGCTGCTATTGGAGTCAGTCCTGGAATCTTGTCCTGGATTTCCCCATTGGAGTATACAACCACTGTAAAGCCGCCACCCTTTCTCATCCCGCTCTTGGCTGCTGCTATAATGTCTCTGCCGAAAAGCTTTGAAATTGGATTAAGTTCTCCATCCACCGGCAGCACAAAAGATACCAGGGACAATGGATAGTTGCTGTTTATCAGGTCCATTATGCGCATAATTCCAGGACTGGGTCCCAGGAACTCTATCCTGGCTGAGTCAGGGTCTGACGTGTGCTCCGATAGAAGCTCTGAAACATTCTCCAGCTGACTGCTGTGGAACCTGCCGTAGACGTTAACGTACCCCTCACTCATGTCAGATCCATCTATCATAAAGGATGGCAGTGTTGACAGTTTGGTGATGACCTCCATTTCTCTCACGTTGTTTATTCTGGTGTTTACAACGTAGCTGTCTGATCTCTCGGCAGCCTTGAATCTTCCAAGGATGACATGGGTCTTCTGGTCCCTTACGTCCTTTGGAAAGTATGTCGCCATCCAAGTCTGGAAGTTCTGCATATATATGAACACCGGGAGACGTACTTTCAGGTCGGCAATAGCCCCGAAGAGCTCAGTGCTCTGTTTCACCTTCAGGATTAGCCTCATATCAAGTTTCTTGTCAATGTCTCTGATAAGCATAAGAATATAACTTATATTAAATTAAAAACATTGCTTCAGAGTCTTTGCGTAATAATGACTGAGAGTCAATTACGCATAGCGTCCAGAGAACACTTCATGCAACTGAACAGGAAGTGAATTTATTTATAATGAACTGATTTGATTGCTGCAATGTCTGTTCTTGATCTGGGCAGGGGCCTTGATACGAGGGGCATCATTGCCATAAGACAGGACAACAAGATCTTCTCTTTCCTCAAGAATGTGAAAAGAAATCTTCCCGCTTATTCCATTCTTTGTGGGGAAAGCGGGGCGATCAAGATTTATCTGGAAAGGGAACATCTTGACGCAGATTCCCTATCATTTCTGGAGAGAGAAGGTGTCGAATTCTCATCCGGAAGTTACATTCTAACACTGGATATGAAACCTGGAAATGAATTTGAAGTTCTTAGGGAGATCCTGTCGCAGGAACTGCTTGTGGTAAATGCCACATATGTCTCTGACGGTTGGCTCCTTGTTGACTTCCGCTTCAGCAGTTCAAGATATAAAGAAATGTCAAAAGTCATATCGAATCACTTGGTGGATGAATCAAATTTCCGCCTGGTTTACCTGGGCCCGTCTCCGGGTATATATTCAATTCTTACAAAACTAAACCAGTCAATCCCGCTTTCAACAGTCATATTTGAGGCTCCGGCTGCGGACGCACTTAACGGCCTAGGTTTTGATCCAAATGATGTACTGCTCATGGAAACCACAAACTACAGTGTGGAGGGTGGCAAAATAAGGATTATTGTTTACCTTTCCACAGGCGGAGTCATGACTGAGGTTCGGGAAGTTTTGGTTAAGAATGGCCTTCTTGAGGACATTAGGAACGATGCCAACGAGGAGAACATCTCCAGATACAACATTTTCATGAAAAGGCATGGCGGGAATCTTCGGATCATGGTATTCGTCCCTTCAAGTATGCTCCACAATTATCTTCGGATCCTTATCAGAAGATCGCGAGAATACTACAAGGAGGGCATCTACCTTCTCGCTTCATCTCCCTTCACTCCCGACGTAGTTGAATCCTTTGATGCTTATTCAGGTGACTGAATAGGGGGTGGAGGGTTCGCAGGTTTCACCCTCCGTGTTCATCGCATCAATAGTGTCTAACTACTTCAGTATCTTTGAAAACTACGGAATCGATAAGAAGGGCATACCAGTAAAAATCAGGCCCACACCTGAAGAAATCATCAGTTACAAAGAATGGCTTCAGGTTTTCATTAAAACATCTGTATTGCAGACAGCTGAAGGCTTAACTGTTGATGCAGTTGACCTGCTGTACCATGAAGCCCTCCGTACTTCTATGGTGCCGCCCTACGGGTTGCTTAACCCATCCCTTCTCAAGGTCCTGAATGTATTTAACATGAATGAACTGAAGGATATATTTGGTGAATCTATTGCTGAAAAAATATTCAGAACGGAGTATCAAGTGGAACAGTGAGGAACATGAGGTGAAAATGTGTGAGTGATCGGGAGATATTCAGGTCTAATCATATTTAAAGAAGCACCAAAAAAATTATATGTGCAACTCTCTCTTGTCCAACCATGTCATACAGTGCAGAGATCAGCAGAAGAAACCCAGGGCTTTTCATCTTTCTCCTGGACCAGAGCAGATCCATGAGCCACAAGCTTGGCGGATCTGCAAGGTCAAAGGCCCAGGAAGCCAGCGAAGCGATAAACAGGCAGATCTATGAGATAATATACAGATGTACCAAAACTGACGGAGTGAGGGATTACTTCGACATCGGTGTGATTGGATATGGCCTGAAGCCTGACACTGCCCAGTCACTTCTCGGTGACAGCGCAATCGTCCCAATATCAAAGCTTGCGGAGAATCCTCTCAGGATGGTAAAGAGAACCGAGAAGATCAAGGATCCGGACGGGAACGAGGTGGAGTCTGAATTTGAATTTCCGGTCTGGTTTGATCCTGTCGCAAATTCCAACACACCCATGGTTTCGGCCTTCAAACTTGCCAGCGACTGGCTGGATGACTGGATAAGCGAGCACCCGTCATCGTATCCTCCCATTGTAATAAATATCTCAGACGGTGCCGCCACAGATGGCGATCCGACTGAACAGGCAAACAGGATGAGATCGTTGTCCACACGGGACGGAAACGTCCTCCTCTGGAACTGCCACCTCTCAGAACTCAAGGGTGCAGATCCAGTCATATTCCCGGACAGTGAAGACAAGCTGCCTTCCGGGGACAAGTTTGCCAAGCAGCTTTTCGACATGTCCAGCACATTGCCTGAGGCATTTATAGGAATAGCTCAGGAGCGCGGGCTCACTGTCTCCTCCGGCTCAAGGGGCTACGTTTTCAATGCAGGGCTTGATGAGCTTCTGCAGCTGCTCGACATCGGAACCAGGGCACCGGTGGACAACATACAGTGATAGCTTGAAGATAGCAAGCTTCAGCATGAGCAAGCTTGGAAACAGGGAATCCGACTATGAGGATTCCCTTTCATATGATATTGACAGGATGAAGTTTGCCGTAGCCGATGGAGCAAGCGACTCAATATTCTCAGACGTCTGGGCGGAATGCCTCACTGAGACATTTGTCAACGGCCCATACGATCTCTTCTGGGAGCCGGACAGAAACCTTATGATGAAGATGGCGGTCGAAGCAAGGGAGAAATGGTATAGGAGAATCAAATGGACATCACTCCCCTGGTTTATAAGGAATAAAAGCGTGAACGGATCCTATGCCACTCTTCTGCTGGCGCAATTTCGTGAAACGTCAACCAACTTTCTTCTTGTAAGGGCAATGGCGGTTGGGGATTCCTGCATTTTCAAGGTCGCCAATGGCGGGATAATCTGGAGCTTTCCAATCAAGAATGTAAGGGAACTGGGAACTTCGCCTCCACTTGTATGGAGCGGTAAGGGCTACCCTGTATCCTCAAGCTCCCCTCCTGCCGTCCCCAGCCCGAGAAGATTGTTCTCGCAACCGACTCAGCATCAGCGCTGATTTTTAAGGAAAAGAACCTAACTAATCTGCTGGACTCTGTTTCAGGGGAAGGCTTCAAGCAGAGGGTGGTGGGCGCCATCGACTCCGGCCTTATCAGGAACGATGATGTAACGATAGCAGTGCTGGCATTCAGATAGACAGCAGGTTGCCCGGCGATGAGCCATCCCACATGGGGTCCTGCTGAACAGCCTGGATGAGCAGATTCCCGAGCTGCTTCAGCCTCCTGCTCCTACCTCTTGTAGCCTCATTGAAGGCAATGGAACCCTTGAGATTAAGGAAGTCCTTCTTCCTCAGTATCAGGCAGTCCGGGTCATCATCATTGAACTTGTCCCAAAGTTCCGGATTCTTCGCTATTGCAGTAAGACTGAAGTAAATCACGAGTGCAGAAAAATTGTCAAGTGAAGTGCCAAAGTGTTTCTTCCCCCTGAGCGGGTGCTGGAAACCGGCGTGTCCTATTTCGTAGGCATCCAGTCCTTTGAATTCCGGAATGAACATGCCATCGTAATCAACGAAAAACACTTTTCCCGATTCGCTTACAATTATATTGTCCCCAGAAAGGTCTCCGTGGGCAATCCCAGCCCTCTGGATCCAGTCAACGCTCTCGACGATTTTTCTTGCAATCCGCTCAATCCTAGGCCCATCGTCCAGGTTGTTGGCAATGAACTTGTTCAGGGTGTATCCCTCAATCCAGTCCATTTTCACTATTGGAAAATAGTAGCCAGGGTCTCGTCTCACGCGGATTCCGTCTTGGAAATACCTGAAACCTATAAGGGGCCAGTCTCTTCCACCGAAGTTGCTGAGATAGGAATCTAGCCTCAAATACCTCTCCCCGAGGTTCTGTGAATTGCGGGTAAAGCATTTTATTGCATACAGTCGCCCATCCTCCGCCTTTATTTTGTATACTGCCCCATAGTTTCCGGAGGCCTGGACATACCATGTCTTGTTTCTAGGGTTCCTTAAGACTTCCCATTTGTCCGGGTTTCCGACGGAAGGATGCATGCTGACCTTCAATGACTGGAATGATTGCTCGTAGTCCTGTCCATTTGGCCAGGTACCCTTATACGGCGCCTTCGGTGAGATCTTTGTCTTGGCAGTCGCAGCCTGTGGGACGCTGCTGCCGGCAGTTTGGGGCGTTATGGGAGTGGGATCAGGTGGCTTCTGCACTCCAGCACGATTCCTGTGATTTGAAATCTGGATGCCCCTGGAGCCGCGGAAAGTGGATAGGGCCAATTTAATGGCAGATCCGAAGGTTTTCCAGTTGTTCATTCGCATTTCGATTGGCGCAGAATTTCCGTTCGTAACGATCACAATTTTCTTCAGGAGCAATCCGCTGGTCCTGATATCACGGATTTTCTCGAATGGTATTGACAGGTTTTCTCCGGCAGACGCCGTCTTTATCGTTAACCCTTCTGGGCCGAGCTTAACGATGCATTTCTTATTATCAATTAGAGCGGCGGCAACCAGATAATCCTTTAACTTTTCCTTAGCCAACATGACATGCATCTGAACAAGATAAAAAAGATTTCACAGCTTCGTGTGGTCAAGAGGTAGCATTACGCATATGTGCAGCACTAAGAGATCGAGCCATACTGTTCGCATCCGGCAGCATGCTCCATTCTCTCTCTGCATTTGTATCTGCAGAAAGCCGCTTACAAACAAGAGAGGGTTTTCAGTGTTCTCCTTTTCTGGCAAGCCGAATGAAGCCGCTGAAATAGGAGCGGATCGCCTCCTTGTCCATTCCGAACATAAAGAAAGAGAATCCGAAATTTCTAAGTTCCTTAATGACAACCTCGTCAAGCGGGCAGTAAATTCCGCATGGCTTGTTCAGGAGATTCGCAGTCTCGAACACCTTCCTTATGGTGCTCTGAAATCTCGGACTCTTCCATTCCATTTCTATTCCCAGGGAGAGAGTAAGATCCATTGGACCTATGAAAAGCCCGTCCAGATGCTCAAGTCGTGCTATCTTTTCAATATCTTCGTAGGCCCCATCTGTCTCTATCTGAAGTATCACAGCAGGATTAGTAGATTTATATTCACTGAATCTCAGGCCGTAGCCCGAAGCTCTACCCGGTCCGGCCCCCCTGATACCGTTGGGTGGGAATACTGACATGGACACAGCCTCCTGTGCCTCCTGAAAATCCCTTACCGCTGGAATTATTATACCCACCACTCCTGTGTCGAGAACCCTCTTTATTTCTGTTCTGTCCGCCCCCTTCACTCGAGCAACCACTGGTAAGTTCCCAACCGCAGTAACGATTCCCTGAAGATCCTTCACTTCCAGAACAGAATGTTCCATATCAACAATTAAGAAGTCGGGTTCCGCCTGAGAGAAAATCTCTGCAATGCCTGGGTCACTGATCGTAACCAGGGGGGCAATAAGGTTCCTGGATTCTCTCAGCCGTTGCTTGAATGCATCAATGTCAGGGATCATTTTAAGCACCCGTTTTCTTTCATCTGTAATACTCCCGTGACAAACCCATCCGCATTATTTATTTTCAAACTGAATCGTGAAGGCAAAAACCTTCTGGTTCTCATGCTTCTAAAAATTACGGTTGGTATTAAACTATTGTCCAGTATAACAAGCTATGAACACTTAAGTACTAAGATTTGGTACGTATTACCATGGCAGACAGTACAGGCGGAACAAATGGTGGAGGAAGCAGATCCCTTGTCTATGCCCTTATCGGTGTTGTTGTGGCTCTGGTCATCGTCGCAGGCGTTGGGTGGGGTATGTATGCCACTAAGGTCCCCTCCCCTACCTTATCCCAGGAGGAGAGCCAGGTCACTGCACTTGCTTATGAGCACTGGCAGGCAATAGGGGTCGAGAATCTTTCCCAGACAATATCCCAGTACACTTCCTCATCTGTTTTGTACTGGAACGTTAAGAACAGTGCACTGAATGGTACATATACCAACCTGAGCCAGATAGAGTCAACCTGGAGCAAATTCTTCCAGCATGATCCGATCGATTACTACTCCATTTACAATTTCAAGGTCTCAGTCTCAGGCAGCTACGCTAACGTAACGGCAGACCTCTGGTACATTGTTCTGGTGAATTCAAGCGATGCCCAGAAGATTTCCGGACTGACATCCATAAAGGGCAATGGCAGTGTTAATGCCACAGTTGCCACGCTGATACTTCCATACCTGTTGACCTACAAGGACACCGGTGGTACCTGGCAACTGATAGGCGACTGGTGGGGCCTCCCAGCGCCGCACAATGGATTTGTGGTAAAGGGCATAGTTGAGCAATTCCTCAATCTGACCCTTCCCAGCGGAAGCTCCCCGGGATCTGGTGGAGTTGGAGGGTACTGATCAGTAGGGATATCTGGTGATCCCTCCATCGATCGAAATGTTTGTTCCGGTTATGTAGGATGACCTTGGGGAGCAAAGAAATACTACAAGATCGCCAATCTCGGAGGGCTCGCCGATCCTCCCCAGAGGTATCTCCCTCTGAATCTTTAGCTTCTCTTCCTCCACCGTGGTGTGATTCCTCCGTGATCTCATCTCAAGCAGTTTCCTGAGCCTGTCGGTCATGAAATAACCCTGTGAGATGCAGTTCACCCTAATATTTCTGGGTCCAAGTTCAATGGAAAGTATCTTGGCAAAATTGACAACAGCTGCCCTGAGGCTGCCGGAAATTGAAAAACCCTCATAGGCCTGTTTAGTGGTCATGGATGTTACGAAGACGATGCTGCCGCCGTCTATGAATAGGGGAAGAAATTCCCTTATTAGCGTTACCGATGAGTGAAGGAACATATTGGTGTATTTTCTCCAGTCTTCCGCCGATATCTCAAGAAACGGGGCCACAGTTGGATCGCCGAAGTTCACAACAAGATAATCAATTTTCTTGGTTGATTTTTTTACGCTGCTAACAAAATCCCGCAGGGATTCAGGACTCTGCATGTCGAAGACCTTAGGTTCAACCGCGGAGCCGGATTCACCTGCGATCTCGCGGGCGGCTGCCTCTATTTTTCCGTGATTGGAGGAAGATATGATGAGTCCGCATCCCTCAGATGCCATTGCTCTGGCAATTGCCAATCCGATTCCCTGGCTTGCAGCCGTGACGATTCCGAATTTTCCGCTTAGAGTTCCCATGCTTTGTGAACTCAATGCTGGAAATAAAAATTGGCTTCTAACTGAAATCTTCCAGGGTCCTGTTGATCAGTTTGCTTTCAGCTACATAATCTTCTGATTGCGAATTAAAATCCAGCCCGTAAAGGGAGAATATTCGCTCTATTTCAGTTTTGACTCTTTCTCTCCACTGCCTGGATCCGATAACGTCATGAAACCCGGCCGAACTGAGCAGCTTTAAGGATGAGGTGTAAGGATTATAAAAGTCATATATGACCCTGGAACCGGTGTCAGCTGCAATTTGGGCTATTCCCTCTATTTCCTTCGTCCCATCATTGAAACCCTGTATAATGGGGCCAAAGTAGATCCATGTCCTTATGCCTGACTGCGAGAGCATCCTGAGTGCTTGAGCCCGCATGAGAGGGGAAGGAGTCTGAGTTTCCAGCAGTATCGCCTTCCCGGGATCAGGGTGCGTGATGGTGAATCCAACATCTGCTTTATTTGAATATCTCATCAAAAGATCAATGTCGCGAAGAACAAGTGGCGACTTGGACTGTAAAGTTACCCGGAATCCGTTGGAAAGAAGCAACTCCAGTGATTTTCTGGTAAGCCTGTATTTTGCCTCAACCGGCTGATACGGGTCCGTAATGGTTGAGACTCCAACGGTTTTCCGTTGGATGTTCCTGATATCTTTCGTTAAAACATCAATAAAATTCCTCTTGACAACTACGACTTCGCCCCAGTTTTCCCTTGCCTCTCTGATGGCAGTGAAATCTATTGCAAAACAGTACAGGCACCCGTGGAAGCATCCAAGGTACGGATTTACACTGTATCCCATTTCTGGAAGCCCAGAATCATGAATCGCATGCTTCACATCGATTTCAATTATCCTCATTTTAGATCAAAGAACCTGTCAAGATTGTTATATCTCAGTGTAGGATAGACATAGGACCCTGAGATCCATTTTCTGACTGGAACTTTCATATTGGGCTCCAGATATCTCAAAGCCTCATCGATTGAGTCGAATTCCGCGGGTTTCTGAAGAAACAGCCTTCTCATGTTCTCCCTGACAAACCAAACGCCAACCGGGAGATTGAAGCTTGGATATATCTCTCTCCAGGTGATTGCGCCTCCAGAGCGGCCAATCCTCCTGAAGTGCTCAGCCACGGCAAGCCTGGTGGAATAGTAGCATCCGCCTATGTCTGGGTAAGTCGTTCTGCCGTTGTATCCCTCATGGTCAATTTCCACCTCTGCCTGGGAACCCCACTGATTCCAGGTGCTTCCCGGAAACCAGGACTCCCCCCACTCATAAATCCAGTTTGACGGGGTTAGAATTGCCATGAAAAGGTTTCCCGGCACCTCCCTCTTGAATGCCAGAAACTTGTCAATGGTTGGAAAGTCCTTTATCTGGTCAACAATAAAGTCGGAGATGTTCTTGTCAGCAGCAGTGATGGACCACCTTGTTGGAACGATTTTCCTGCTTTTCTTCTCTCCCAGGGCACCTATGCTCAGCACTCTGGAGATCTTGTCAACTTCTATTCCCCTCTTGTAGAGATCCTGCATCGCGGGAGCAGCCTTGAAATCCGTATCGTAATACACCCTCTCTATTTCCTTCGGAATTCCTTCAACATCGGCAACAAGCGATTTCATTGGGGAGGAGGGGCCCATAGGTGAAGCATGCTCGTCAAGCAGAACCTCAGAGACATTAAGCGGCTTTTCCAGATCTATGTCAACCTCCACAGGCTTGTTGGAAAGGGCCATCAGCTGTATTGTCTGAAAAAGGTAATCCGGATCTGCAGCGCGTCCCACCTCAACTGGCATTGATCCCCTGAGTAGTGAAAGCCTCATTGAAAGGAACTCCTCAAGAGGGAGATCCAGCCACCGGCTGCTGGTCTCATAAATTGAAGTGTCACCGGATTTTGGAGGAGATGAGGGATAGACGTTGATCTTTGGATATCCATACCTCCCCACGAATACGGTGGGGGGCGATGACCCTGATATTCTCCTCACACGGTCGGTTCTCTTCAGGGCAGATTTCGTCATAAGGTTGACTGCAATAGGACAATAGGTCAGGCCACACAGCAGCTTTCCTCCTCTGCATTTCAGACAGAGGCTTGGGGGTATCTTCAGTGTGGCCTTTCTCATCACAGTCTACAAAGGCATCTTCTGTATTTAACAATAAGTTTTCGGCACAGATGACAATCGAAAGGTTTACGGCTATGAGGAAATAGGGTACAGTCATAATGGACACGGACAAGGGAAAGGGATGCTCTCCATGAGACTTGACGCCAGGATGCTCTACGAAGTCATGTCCCAGTTCCACTCAATTGGCGATGAGGAGTACGGTGGCCAGGGGACATTCCAGGAGGCTATCCTTGTGGGATACATTTACGGTCTCCTTACGGAGAATCCGCTGAGCACCCTGCGTGATGAGGCTGAATACAGGAAGATATACAACTTTGGAGGATTCTGCTATATTATATGGTTTGAGGAAATAGTAGCTGAGGACAAGATCAACAAGGACGAACCCGGGTATTATGAGATAAGGGTGGAGAACCTGGAAGAGGATGATGCCGATCCCATTCTCATACCAGTTGCCGTGGAGGGCCCTTATTCAGAGGAGGATATAGAGGGGTTCCTGAGAAACGGTGAGCTCTGAAGGGAGGCAAATATTTCGCTGTTTTGAAATATTTTTCCAATGCTTTTAGCTTTGGGAACACGATGCCGATATTGGATCAGATAAGGTATCCAAACAGTATTCCTAAAACTGGCGATGCAATCCACGTTGCCACTGTCAGAAAGAAGGGTCTGAGGTTCATCGCCTTATCTCTGTAGGAGAGTCCTGAACCAAAGACACTTGAAGTGAGTGTCTGAGTGTTGGACAGCGGTATACCAAGAAATGTTGCCCCCTCAACGAGAATGGAAGAGACTGCGAGTGATACGAATGCGTTGGTGTACCTCATCATGTACATCTCTGAACCCACCCTCCGAATGATACCTCCGCTGAGAAAGAAAGACCCTATGAAAATGGCCACCACAAGAAGCAGAGTGGATACACCGTTGATCCTTGCCACTTGTGAAATGAACCCAATTGTATTTGCTCCCAGTGTGAACGCTGTGAAGAATGAGATGAAGAGGAGAAGGATCTTCAGGTTTCGGGCGAATGACCACACGTCCGGCGGTTTCCATCTTGTCATCCACCGGTTGAGAAGATAGGAAAGGATGATTGAGAGAACTGGGGCAAGAATCCAGGTTAGCGCGATTAGAACTACAAGACCCGAATCAAGATGGGTTCCGAATCTGAGGGATAGGCCAATCGAAGTGCCTACAAGTGCCATTATCAGTGAGAGTGGAACCCTGAGCAAATTCGCCAGGATAAATATAAAAAGAGCGACAAGCAAAGCCAGGGTTATTATCTCATGGCTGCTGGGCAGCAGCGAAGAAGCCGTGGAGTGTAGGCGCCCTCCCTGGACGAGAAGACCGGCGGAGAAACCTATTGCTCCAAGCAAACTTCCCCCAAAACGGGAGAGGGTTCTTGATCCCACCAGAGTGCCCACTGCAGCGGAAAGGTTGTTCCCGGCCACAAGAGCGGTGAGTATGAATGCTATCGAAATGACGGCTGCAAAGTAATAGCTCATCTTGTGACAGCTACCGTAATGGTGTGGATGAGATCCGAAATGTCCTCACAGTCATCCAGCAGATCATCCAGTCTGTGAACCAAACCTGTGAGGTGGATGAACACGATATATGGAATGGAATCGGAATTATTGTAGAGGTAGTCCAGAAGATTGTCCTTTATATCATCCACACGCTCTTCCAGGGCTTCTATCTGTTCCCTCTCTCTCTTCATCTCCTTGAATTCGGTGCATTCGACTATGGCTTTCACATGATCCAGTGCATCAAGGCTGATCTTGAGGATCTGCGCTGAGCTCGAATATCCGTTGCGCAGAACATCCAGGGTGAAATCGTCGAATTTATGGTTGTTCCTCTTGATTCTCTTTATCTCTCTGCTGATGTAGTAGGACCCGTCAAGAAGATCATCGAACTTTTCGACAAGCTTGACCAGGTTGTCCATTAAGGTTGAACTGATTGCACCCGATGTGATCTGATCCTTCATGGAGACCGATAGGTCATCCGCCTTTCTTTCCAGAGCCCGGATTTCATCATTGAGCTTATTCCTTGCAGCATCTTCTGCGGTCAGCATCTCCATTATCTTGGTGGCAGCATCCTTTGCAAGCGGCACATATTGTGACATCTGTGTCAGAACACCCTTTTCTCCAACTACAAGAATACGCCTCAGGAAGTTGGCGTTAACCATCCCTTTGCAATCGTGGACTTTTATATATAATAAGCGATTTCGCACTATTCTTTGAGGGTGAGACAGCAAACAGCTGCATAAATCAATGTCACAACTTTCGCAATTAACAGTCAACCTCAATTTCTTAGTACTGGGTCACGATCACTAAATGTTGAACACTGATGTGCTCTTCTTTGTCACGGTATTCATCGCAATTTTCTCTGTTCTAAATCCAATCGGTGCAGTGCCAACGCTGGTGGCCCTGACAGAGAACTTCAAGAAGGAGGAGAAAGCTCGAATAATTTTGAAGAGCATTTCAGTTGCGGCTGGAATGCTGTATGGTTTCATGCTCCTGGGGATATACATCTTCCAGGTTCTTGGCATAGATATATCCGATTTCAAGGTAGCTGGCGGCATTTTGCTGTTTAAGGTTGCATTTGACATGCTCCAGGGCAGAACATCCAATACGAAACTTACCCAGCAGGAGACAGAGGAGTCCATGGAGAAGGAAGCCATAGGGATAGTACCTATTGGCACCCCTCTGCTGGCTGGACCTGGAAGCATAACGACCGCAATAATTTATTTCAATTCAAAGACTGTTGATAGTTTCCAGAAGATTCTTGTGATATTGGCGGTACTCCTGGTACTGCTGCTTTCGTACCTGATACTGAGGTTCTCTACGCCCCTCTTTGACAGGCTTGGCAAAACAGGCTCTCTGATAATTTCCAGAATAATGGGGCTGCTGCTGGCATCTATAGCAGTGGAATTCGTCGTTACCGGTCTCATTTCGATCGTCACCACATACTCACTGTAGCGCAACTCACATACATGTTTATAATACGCTGGATATACCCTAAACAGCAATGTTCAAGATGACTGTGGTTTCGACACCGACCCGTATCATGGACGACGACCTTGACAAGAATATAGCTTATTTCCTCTCAGACATAGGTTACATACCGAAGCTCAGGCCATCTACTGATTTTCAGTCTATATCAACTTCCGCCTACTTCAGGCTATTCAAGGATTGTTTCCTGCTCCACCCCGAGCGGTACTGGACGGGGGAGGAACTGATGGCATACCTGAACACCAGCAGAACCACGCTATACCGGCACCTCAACAAGCTTAAATCCATGGACCTGCTGGAAGAGGTCCAGGAAGGCAAAACAAAGAAATACAGGATTCGATCTGGTGACCTCATCAAGGCTTGGAACTGGGTCGAGGTGAACATGAAGATGGCTCTGGACAATTACAGGAAGACTGTGGAGCATATATCCAGGCTCAGCAAGGCAGCAGCCAACAGGTAAAGGTTATATAAGCTCCCCGGAATCACAGACGGGGAAGGAAACGAAAATCAATCTTTCCAGCATTGGCGAGTTGTTGATGAATATGGATCTCATAGAGATAAAAAAAGGTGGAAAATACAAGGTCATTTCCAACAGCGGAAAGGACGAACCAATGGAGACAGTGGGAGAGTTTGTGGGCTATACCATTCTTGGCGAGGAGGGTGCTGTATGCTTCCGTGTAACAGGTGATGGTGGCAAGACGCTATTGCGGCTTATACCTGTGTCAGGTCTCATTGCGATTGAATTCAGCGATGAGGATCTGGTATCGGCGAAGAAAAAGACAGATGACCCGGAAAAGACCACATATTTCAGCTAGTCCTGGACCTGCATACCTCCTCGTAGACAGGTCCCTTATCCGTGAGAGTGCTTTTAAAAAGCTTGATAGAACTAACCGGCTGCACGCTGCTTACACCGGCAAATCTCTCAATCATTGGCCTGGCATTTCTGGGTGACTTGAAGCGCGCCACGGTAATGTGGGGCACAAAGTGGTTCTTCTGCCTGAGAAGAACCTTGATTGAAGGCATTTCCCGTATGATGTTGTAGGCACTCCTCAGGCTCTCATTCTCCTTCACATTGAGGAACAAAACGTTTGCTGCTAGTTCATTTGGAAATGCACCGACCCCGGAAATGGCCAGATCAGTCTGATGGAATTCAAACTGGGAAAGCTTACGGCAGATTTCTTCTGCAGCCAGCTGGCTGATATTTCCCAAGAAGAACATCGTAAGATGAAGCTTTTCGGTCCTCACTACCGTGGTCTTGTCAAGTGTTCGAAGAAAACCCTCCAGTTCCTTCATCTCAGGGAATCTCTCAACCTCTATCGCGATGAAAGCCCTCAATTCCTTCAGTGCATATCTGTCCTATTCTAATTTATTCCTCAGGTTGAGCATTGCAAGAAACCGTTTCGCAGCAGTGAGGAACAGATCCTTACGAGGCAGTTATCAATGAAATTATTATAATCACTGGGGATACATGTCCATGTCGGAAATACCTCGGAATCTCAAGTACACGAAGACCCATGAATGGTTCATGGAGAACGGTGATCTGGTCACGGTTGGGATTACTGACTTCGCCCAGAAGCAGCTCACGGATATTGTGTACATAGAACTCCCCTCGAAGGGAACTCAGAAGAAGGCAGGTGAACCGTTGCTTACAATCGAATCCGTCAAGTCAGCTGAGGACGTTTACAGCCCCGTTGACGGGATAGTTGTAGAGATTAACAGTGAACTTTCCAACAAGCCCGAACTCGTGAACTCCGATCCGTACGGCCACTGGATGGTCAGGATAAAGAAGACGGGAAAGTCTGTCCAGGCCCTGAGCCCAGAGGAGTACCGGAAGCATATAGGAGAATGAATTGTCCGGAAGGGATCACAGGGACGCTTACTATTACAGCGCTAAAAAGCAGAATCTCAAGAGTAGGGCAGCATTCAAGATACTTGAGATCCAGACAAAGTTCAGCCTCATGAAAGAGGGAGATCATATTCTCGAAGTAGGATCTTCCCCCGGCGGCTGGACTCAGATTATCAGGAGTGTCACCCGGAAGCCGGTTATTGCCGTAGACCCGGAGGAAATGGAACCAATGGATGGCGTAATTTTCATAAGGTCAAGAATAGAAGATTCCAGGGCACTTTCAAAAATACGCTCTGCAATGGACTCCGTTGGTGTAAAATTATTCGACGGAATTCTCTCTGATGCAATGGTTCATACCTCCGGAAAGAGAGACATAGATCATGCATCATCATATCTCATCTGCAGGACTGTCATGCGCCTGGCCTTTGATCTGCTTTCCCCAGGCGGCTATATCCTCCTAAAGCAGTTCCAGGGTGATCTCACAAACCAGTTTTTGAGAGAATGGAGCGGCTATTTCGATTTCTCAAAGATAACATCAGTGTCAGCGACCAGGGAAGCCAGCAGAGAGGTATACATCATCTTCAGGGGATTCCGGCCTCAGTTACGCGGTAGCCAAGGGGTACAAGGGATCGGGTGAACTTGGACCATAGCTCGAAATCAAACACCAAGGCGGATCCTGAAAATTTTCCTGCGGCTTCGTCATTAAATCTAGCAGCCATAAAACTGGCCCTTTCCACATCGACTTTCCTTAGTGCTCCAACCTTATCCAGCTGCCTGCTCCACTCCTGAACAAAGGCGTAGGGGTCGTTGTCCCCGTAATCCTTCCCGAGAAGTCTCTTCTTCCTGATTGAGTGCCTCACAAGCGATAACACCCCGACATTCTTCTGGTAGAGTTCTGAGAACTCATTCTCGTTCATGTCAAGGCCAATAACCGGAATGCCCTTCTCATCGGCGTATTTTACAGCCTCGATATACATTGGAGGCGGAGTCATCACCTCCCCGTACTTTGAGAGTCTTACGCCGTAGATGATCTCATAATCGGAAAGGTTCATTTCAAATGGTTCCCGGATAAACTCTGACAAGCCGGAAACCTGCTCAGCTGTTCTGAGGAATTTCTCAGTTTCGCTGCCGTGGGAAACCAGACCCTTTATGCCAAGAAGGACATCGCAACACTCTGCCTCGGATCTGCATATCCTGGCGTACCTCATGCGTTCTTTCTTTTCTCTATGAGTCTTGAAATCTGCTCAGCGTCTTGTGAATTTCTAATCTCAGATATGGTTACGACAGGACAGCCCCCGACATTCTCCTTCGTGGTGTTGGCCCTCGTTATGACGAAGGAATCCTTCTCAAATATCTTCCCCACCCTCATCATTGAGATAACATTCCTAGCCCTCTCCTCGAGGGTTTCCATGAGCGAGACAAGGAGAAAGTCATCTATCATGTCCTTGGCAATGGCGTCAAACGGAGATTTTCTGACACCCTGGAAATCGAATCCTCTCGCCACCATGGCCTCCAGTACTTCTCTGAAAAAGCCCGAAAAATTCTCGTTGCCCTCATCAAGATTGGATCTCAGGCATATTTCCATTAGATCAACGTATTTTGCAAGATCCTCATTCAGGATCTCCTCAAGCTTTGCGAAAACCTCCACTGACACCTGGCTCCCGTTTTCATAAAGCGAAACCGATCTCCTGGATATACCTATCTTCTTGGACAGATATCCAATGGAGTAACCGGCCCTCTCCCTGACATCCCGCAGCCTGTTGCCGTCAATTGCGACATAATAGCCCCCTGGACCGGATGAAATGAAAGGTGGCTCCCCGTTTACATAATCCACGAAGGAATCATAGGAAAGTATCGGAACCTGATGCCTGTAATAGACAATTCCCCTTTCAAGCTGGCCCGAACCTGATTTCTCCCCAACTATAACCGGTGCGGATGAGGTGAGGCGGCCTATCCTGAGAAGTTCTGCCGCGTTAACGAGCCTCAGGGTGTCGATGTTCTGAAGAATCTTTATTATAAATTTGAGACGATCGCGTCTGGCTACCAGATCAAAACTTGAATACGTCTGAGGTTCGAGCCCCAGGGTGCTGAAGCCCTCCCTGTTGAGGAATTCCATAAGACTCATTAGAGTGCGGGCCTTGTAGTCATCCACGGTTCTATAGTATTAAAAGCTGTATTTATTTATTTCTATTAGTTCATGCTGTTGGAGATCGCACGCTTTTATCGTTTCCTTGAATACCCGCGATGCAGGGCCAGTTGCGGTTCAGACTGGGGAGTCATAATTCACTCATTGTCTGCTCAAGTACAGAGGTGGAGAGTTTGTTGGGGCAGACACGAACCTCACATTTGTCGCAGATCAGGGGAAGGTTTGTGGATTCAGGAGTCTCAATTATCAGTTTGTTTATTCCCTCGATTGACCCTATATCCTCGAATATCTTTCTCGGAACAGACCTGTAGAAAACGGCTCTGATATAAATGTCATCTGCCCCCATATTTGTGCCCTTAATTTCTTTAACATAGCATCCGTATTTCGATATAATCTGCATAACTGCAGTCAGTGCTTTCCTGAAAAAACCTGGGGCTATCCTGATCGTGAGAACCTGATCGCCCATAAGGGGAGCGACTCCGGATATATCAACGCAGGGACGGAGGAGGGACATCACCTGGCTGATCTCGGGACTGGACTGGATAAGCTTTATCGTGTCATAAACAGTCCTCCTGTTGACATTAAACAGCTTTGATATTTCACTGATTGAGACCTCAATCCCACCAACGAAAAGTCTACCGTTCTGTACCGAAATACCTCTTTCGTACAGACCCTCCACTATCTTTCTCTTGATTGGATGATCCTTGAAATATTCCTCCAGGATCAAAAGCATTGGGATTCATATTTCAATTTAGTATAAAAAGTAATTTCATCTGGAAAAGAATTTTTCCCGTACAGTCAATGCAGAGGGACTGGCATTTGCATCCTCAGACGCCTCATAATATTCCGGAAACGCTGGTCTGAGGGCACAGCTTGTTTCATGAAGTTCACCGTCCCTGAAGAAGTGCACCTTTACTGAACCCCTCTTCTCAAAGTCCATCAGATTATCCATTTTCAGTTTGCGGGCGTTTTCGGTGATTTCTTTGACAAATCTCTCGTTGAACCTGAAGCCTTCCACAGCCACGAGCTCGTCCTTAGGTGCAATTCCGGAAATCTCAGCCGGGCTTCCCTCTATGACTCCGTCCACCACGTATTTCCCGCCAGAATTCCGTATTATGAGGCCTATGGACGGCTTTGATTCAGGCTCTCTGTCGTCTATCTTCTTGTATCCCTTTTTCAGCACCAGTCCAATCCTTTTCATCTCTGCCTCGAAATCTACGGGGGTTGGCTTCCTGACGTAGGTCTCATAGAACTCAGAGAAGTCCTTTCCGCTGATCTCCTTCAGAGCGGTTAGAACATCCTTCTCAGTGTACCCCTTGCCATCCTTGTTGAATTTGTCCATCAGGTGCCTGTAGAAGTCATCAAGCGATTTTGAGCCGTTGGTAGCCTCAATGATCCTTGCGTTGAGCATAAAACCAAGCAGTTCCCCCTTGAGGTAGTATGATACATAGTTGTTGTAGTTGTTTGGGGTTGGTTTGTAAAGCTTGACCCAAGTGTCAAACGAGGACTCGCTTGCCGATGTCCGGAAAGACCCTGAGAACAAGTCATGGGTGCGCATGCTTTCGCAGATGTGCTTGAGATACTCCTTCTGGTCTATGAGTCCAACCCGGTAAAGCATCAGGTAACCATAGAAGTTGGTGAAACCCTCTGCCATCCAAAGCATTGTGGTATAATTCTCCTCACGGTAGTTGAAGGGACCAAGCTCCACAGGCCTGATCCGCTTCACGTTCCAGAGATGGAAGAACTCATGGCTCGTGACAGAAAGGAATGACTTGTACTTTTCAAACGGTGAAAACGTAAACCTGTCTACATTTATGGCGGTGGAATTGAGGTGTTCCAGCCCTCCGGTCCTTTCCTCCTCGCTGTTGACAAGGTGATAAATGAAGACATATTTCTTATAGGGAAGGTGGCCAAAGAGCTTCGCATAACCCTCCACAATCTTCTTCACGTCCGCCTTCAGTTTTTCAGCGTCCTCATTGCCGCTGCCGCAAAGTACTATTTCATGCTCTTTCCCGTCAACCTGGAAATTTAGAACGCGGTGGTTTCCTATCTCTATGGGTGAATCCACCAGGATATCGTAATTCACGGCACGAAACCTGTTCTCGCCAAGCTTTTCCAGTCCTGTGGAAATTCCCCACCCGCTGGGCGGCTTTATGACGAGCTCCGCACTCTGATCCTTGTAACCGTCAATGTAGAAGAAAACACCTGTGCCGTTGATGAAGGCATGGTGTGAATCAAGGTGGCTCGTATGCACGTCCAGTTCATGTGCAAAGACCTCATATGAAATCCTTATGGATCTGTTACCCTTTGTGGCTACCTTCCAGGTGGATTTGTCCTTCTTCTGCGCCTCTAGTTCAACCCCGTCCGCAGTAGCATGAAGATTCCTCACGAACCTGGCAAAATCCATTATTTCATAAGAGCCCGGCGTCCATGCAGGCATTGTCAATACCAGGGTGTCGTCGGAAAAATCTTCTACTCTCATGGTCACTTCAAGAAAGTGGGACTGCGGTTTGCTCATCTCCAAGGAGTACTGGATCTTCATTTCAGTATCAGGATGCGGTAAGACAAAAATTAGTTAAATGTTTGCCCGAGGATGTCTGCAGAATCTATAGCTCATCACTGGTATGATCTGTCGTCGCGATAATTGTGATAGTTCAGGATGTACTCCTCATTCTTCTGGGATATGGTGGTTTCGGCAGATACGGCAGTCGCCATGTTTCCATAGTGTTCCTTTATCTTCTCCTCCACAGGCCTGTACAGTTTCAGGGCGTCCCTCACATCTGAGGGCTCCGTGAGTTTATGTTCCCTGGATACAGCCAGATCACCCGCTGCCCTTACAAGTCCACCAAGTTCTCTCAGCCTCAGCGTAAGGCTGTTTGACCTGTGATCTATCTCCTCGGCCCTCCTTTTTCCCTCTGAAATCACAAGTTCAGCAGCCTCAAGAGTCATATGCGGTATCTTCCCATCCATGTTTATTTCCTGGGCTATAAACTGTATGTATTTCATCCTGTTCTCCGGCGTATCAGGTATAGCGGTTTCCATCAGGATTTCATACCCGCTTCCGACGATTCTTGATCTCAGGGGGCTCAGGATGTACTGCAGATCCTGGATGTTGCAAGCTGCAACTAGGATGAAATCTGCTGGCACCTTGTCCACTCTGACACTTGCTCCTGCGCTTTGTGGGTTTCTTCCTGTTATAGGAAAAGCCTTTTCCTGCATTGCGGTGAGAATGAACCTCTGAAGGTTGCCAAGGTGCGATATCTCATCGATGAATAGGACCCCCTCATGCGCCTCATGAACCGCACCAGCTATCACGCGCTCATAGGGAAGGGTTCCGAGCTGCGGATGCCCTCCATAGGGATCATGCCTGACATCACCAAGAAGCTCAGTCTCACTGGCCCCCGTTGCCAGAACAAAAGGATTGCGGTCTATTGGAACAATGGTCTTGCTGGGGCTCTTCTTGTCCAGCTTCCTTCTTCTCTCCAAGGTTTTCTCGTCCAGGACTCTTATCTTGTCTCCAAACCTCTCGTAGACTATGACTTCTTCCCTCTCACCCACCCTTCTTGTAGAAGTCACCTTTTCAGTATTGTTCTGTACACCAAAGGCCGCCCCAATGACATTGAAGACATCACCGAAAGGACCTTGGGCCGTCGTCTGTATCTTGGGATTGCCGCAATTCGGGCAGGTGATGTCAGTAGGAAGCGAGAAGAATCCACACCGTGGACACCTGTAGCCTAAACGCTCGGCAACATTTGGCGGCGCATCCCTGGGATCGATTGCCTCACCCTCAATTGCATTCATCTCCTCCCGTTCGACCTTTATCTCGTTCCATCCCTTTACCTCTATGAAGGGTCTCTCAGGATATTGGGGATTGTGCACTACCCTTATCTCCTGCTTAGGCCTGGGAAGATAGAACGACATGGCCTGGGCAATCATAGACTTGCCCACCCCGGGGGGTCCAACAAGAAGCAGATGCCTCCTCTGCTTGGCCGCTATCATTGCCATCTTCACAGCCTCGGCCTGACCGATCACCCTGTCCAGAGGGTTGTTCGGAATAGGTATGCTGGAAGTGTCGGAATAATCCCTGTAGCCTGCAGCCATCATTTGTGATCCCAGGATACCACTCGTATCTCAGAGGGTTTCTTCGTTATGTTTCCAAGCTTTGCCCCGTATATGCTCTTGACACCAGCCTTGTATGCCACGTCAATCAGCCTCTGTGAAATTACCCCTCCCGTTATGACGGTGCTGGCAGAACTCACAGTGGGGAGTTTTTCGACTGCTTCAGCAACAGGAAATGAGGCTACAACCTCTCCGTTCTCAGAGTACACCTCTGTGAGTTTCTCCTTGAGAAGGGCCTGCCCCCTTGCC
>JAHXPV010000013.1:0-57745 GCA_031625175.1 Thermoplasmatales archaeon AK
CTTTTCAGAGTATGAATCCGGATTGGGGGCCCCGTATCTTAGGGCATAAGCTATAATGTAGGGCATGCTGTGATCTGCAGTTTCCCTCGTCTTAGGTCTCCACTTCTCAGGGTCCTTTATTATGATCTGATGTGCAACACGAAATGTCTCGATCTCTATACTTTCTATGTCCCCCTCTATCCTTCCCTTCAGTTCAACTGCTACCTCAGCTGCGCTCATAGCATGATACTCAACCGGGTAGTTCTTAATCATGGTCCGGAGCACAGAGTTGCTTTTGAAAACAGGGAAAATTTCTCCCGACACCTGTCTGAAAAACCCCATTTCACCAGAGAAAATAGGCGATGGTCCAGTGAAACCTTCACTTGCGAGCTCTGCCGCCATGACGCTGTTTCTGCAGGCATTTGCAGCTGTCGCGCCCTTCCACATGCTAAGTTCACCCGTCCTCGTCTGCCTCATGCTGATGTTGTTGTTTATTGCCAGATTTAAACAGTGCTCGAACTTCCTTTCGTCTAGATCAAGGAGGGTTGACAAACCTGCAGCCGAGGAAATTGATATATAAGTAACATGGTCCCAGCCACGATCCCTTATTGAGCAGGCGTCTGAAAATCCTGCTGCAATATCATATGCAACCATGCTTGACTTAATGACATCCATACCTGTCATGTCTTTTGAATATCCAAGTGCCAGCATTGGAGGGATATTGTCGGAGGGATGCAGTGCCTCCTTCGAAAGGTAGGTGTCATTGTAGTCCAGGTAACGCGTCATGGTTCCATTGATTAATGAGGAAATATCCACAGATGCACTATTCCTGGTGAAATAAATCGGGCTGTTGAGCCTGCCGGAGGACGGGAGTAGTGCCTTGGACATGATCTTCACCGGCTCGGCATCCTTTGCGCCATATGATGTAATCAGTGAATCAGCTATTCTCTTCTTCATTTCATCTATGCTCTCAGGAACAGGATTATTTTCTGATACCTCCCTGGAATGCTCTATAATCTGTGCAGCCAGCTTATCCATGCCTAGAGTATGGCTGAAACATTATTAATTCATTTTCAGGTCGCACGAACCTTATTACTGGTCTTCAGTCCCCTTTGCACTTGATACGGTCAGTGTATATGTATTTTAGATACATATCATCAGAAACACTTTAAATTTCTGAAAAATATGAAGCGAAATGCATTGTTGCAATGAACAAATTTTAAATACTTCCTTGTGAATCAATGTCAAGTGTCACAAATCAAGGTTGGGAGCATGTTACCTTGAATGTGAGATAGAGTAACAATGAAAGTTCAGAGGTGAGAATGTATTGATAGTATTGGGTGTTGACCTGGGATATGGAGATACCAAGGTAGTGGGCGAAGACGGGCAGAGAGAGAAGTTCCCATCAAGGTGGGCTGCCACTGAGGCCAAAAATTGGGGAATGGGCGGCACATCCACTATTCTCTCGGTGAACGGCAGTGAACCTTTCTTCTTCGGAGAGGATGCAACCGGTGCTAATGTGCGTGAGCCCCAGGGCGATGGGCGTTTGTCAGATCCAGACTCTTTACCACTTCTTGCAGGCGCTCTCTGGGTTAGCGGTGTCGGCAAGGATGGGAAGGAAGTCGAGATAGTTCTGGGCAGCGGCACGCCGCTTGGTACGTTCGAGCACGAGGTCAATGCTGCAAAGGAATTTCTGCAGGGAAAGGAAATCGAGGTAAAGCATATTTCAGGTGAGGTAAGGAAGTTCAAGATCAGCAAGCTGGTCATGAGACCACAGGGCGTAGGAGCCGCACTCTACCTGCTGGATAAGGGAATGTTGAAGACACAGTACGGATATGGCGTCGTTGTGGATATTGGATCAAGGACTACTGATGTTCTTACAGTGAACCTGAAGAACATGGAGCCCGTTGTTGAAATGTCCTTCAGTATCCAGGCCGGAGTCGGGGACATTGTTGCAGGAATCAGCAAAACCATTGCAAAGGAGACCGGATTCATCGTGCCTACCGATGTTGCCAGGGAGGCCATAAGCCAGACAGTTATATTCAAGCAGAGGGAGGTTGGAGGCCCACGCGTCTCGGAGCCCATTATGGCAAACCTTGCGAACAGGATCCTGGATAAGCTCCGTGAGAACCTTAGAGAAGAGCTCGACAGGATAACGGCTCTCATACCGGTGGGCGGCGGTTCCAATCTGATTGGTAACCGTCTTGAAGCACTGGCTCCTGGTACCCTTATCAAGATCCCGTCAGAGGATATCCAGTTTGCAAACGCACTCGGATACAGGGACGCCGCGGCCAGAACGCTGAAAAATTAGGAAGGACTGAGAATTTTTATATTCCTTCCTGATTGCTCTCATCCTTCCTCAATCGGGAAAGGATGACTTACAATGTCTGATGAGATCGGATCGGAGAATTCTCAAAACCAGGCGGATCAGGAAGAGCAACCCCTAACCCTGACACTTACACCTGCCGATCTCATGTCCATTAAACTCATTAAGAGGGATGGAGAAACTGTTCTCGACGCTATAAGAAGAGCTGTTCAGGACTCACTTGAATATGCTGTTCTGAAGGATGCTTTGGTAACTATTGATGAGAGGATATCTGAGCTATCAAAGAAGTACAGGCAGACACAGGCTAACATAATCAACTTCAGGTACGACATAGCCACAGGTCTGAGGCTTCCCGAGGAACTCAGGAAAAAGGAAGATAAGGGATCAAAGGTGGACAATCTGAAAGCGGCTCTGGAAAAGAAATGGGCTGAACTGGAGCAAATGGAAAAGAACAAAAGGCCTGAAGACACGGGTAAAGATTAATAGCCCAGTTTAAATCATTATACATGCTCAACCCTGGAGAGAAAGCGCCCGATTTTTCTGCTACTACTGATGAGGGAACTACATTTACCTTGAGCGATGCACTTAAGGGATCTCCTGTAGTGCTTTACTTTTATCCGAAGGATGACACACCTGGTTGTACCGCAGAGGCCTGTTCCTTTAGGGATCACTGGTCGGATCTGAAGTCCCTCGGGGGAAGGGTTATCGGTGTAAGCTCGGATTCAACAGAATCACACAGGAAGTTCAAGGCAAAATATAATCTGCCATTCACTCTCCTCAGCGATCCAGACGGCCGAATACGTAAGCTATACAAGGCCACCGGGCTCCTGATTCCACCGCGAATTACCTATGTGATTGGTCAGGACGGCATTATAAAGAAAAGTTTCAATTCTCAGCTGCAGCCGAAACAGCATGTCGAGATATCTTTGGAATCCCTTAAAAATATGGCCACAAAGTGACCGCAAATTTCTTAGAAATCATACCTGCTCCATCTGTATACAGGCGGGATTCACACTCCATTTGGGGAAAAGGTAATCGATTCCGCAAAGCCGCCGACGGGGTTTGGACCCGCGACCTCGTGCTTACCAAGCACGCGCTCTACCAGGCTGAGCTACGACGGCAAGGCGACCTTAATCTTCAAAGAAATATTATAACTTTCTTAGTAGCAGGGGACTAAGCTCCCGGATATAGGGGAATCATCTTTTGACAGCTAAACAAAATTATAATATCTGACACACTAACCATGATCGATGTTGAGTGCTCTTTCAGAAGACGCCGGAAAGATAAAGGAATACTGGTTAAGGCTGTTTTCTGAATTTGGTTACATGGACAAGATCAACAAGCTAAGCAACCTGTATCCAGAAGAGAAGTCCCTTTATGTCTCTTTCAAGGACATATCTAAATTCAGCTCCAATGGTGAATTTGCACAGGGCGTACTGGAGAAACCCGAGCTCTATCTGAAGAGTGGGGAAGATGTTCTGGCAGACCTGATTCATGTTGAGAGAACCAGCCTTTCCCGAGTGAATCTCAGAGTCACAGGGATCTCGGACGATGAGAACCAGAGAAGGGAGATCCGAATGCTCAGAAGCCCTGACATTGGGAAGTTTGTAAGTGTCACAGGTATTGTCAGAAAGAACACAGAGGTGCTGCCGCGGCTCCAGAGGGCGGCATTTGAGTGCCAGAACTGTTTCCATGTGAACTATGTGACCCAGGTTCGCGGGAGGATGGACGAACCTACCCGGTGCGAAAAGGAGGGTGAGAGTGAAGTTGATCATACGAAGCAGAAATTCAAACTCCGCCCGGAGATCTCAGAGTTCGTCGACACACAGAAGGTTGAGCTCCAGGAGAACCCAGAAACTCTGGAGGGTGGCACACAGCCTCAGAGGATAACAGTAATTGTAGAGGACGATCTTGCCGGAAGGCTCTTTCCCGGGGATCGGGTTACATTTGAGGGGATTCTGAAAGCGGAGCAGAAGAGGATGGGCAATGTCATGCTTACTGAATTTGACATCTACTTCTATGCAATTAGCTACAAGAAGTCGAAGGAGCTTGAAGAGATCAACATAACCGATGAGGACGAAAGAAAGATTAGGGAACTAGCAAGTGACCCCCATATAATTGACAGGCTGTCGGCATCCATCGCGCCAACAATTTACGGTATGGAGATGATAAAGACAACCCTGGTGCTCCAGATGTTCGGTGGTGTCCGAAAGGTCATGAGGGACGGGACCACCATGAGGGGTGACATTCATGTTCTCATGGTTGGTGACCCTGGTACCGCCAAGTCTCAGCTGCTGAAATACATGACAGAGATATCCCCGAGAGGTGTTTTCACCTTCGGAAGAGGTTCAAGCGCCGCTGGGCTCACTGCTGCAGCAGTGAGGGACGACTTTGGCGAGGGACGCTGGACACTTGAGGCTGGGGCCCTGGTTCTCGCAGACAACGGATTCTGTGCTATAGATGAACTCGATAAAATGGATGACCACGACACCGCGGCAATGCATGAGGCAATGGAGCAGCAGACCATTACTATCTCCAAGGCAGGCATAATGGCCACACTGAAATCAAGATGCTCAATACTGGGTGCTGCTAACCCTAAGTTCGGACGATACGATCAGACAAGAACCATAGTAGACCAGATTGTGTTTCCTCCTCCGCTTATTTCAAGATTCGACGTGATATTCAAGATAATAGACAAGCCTGAGAGGGATATGGACAGCAAGCTTGCTGATCATGTGCTTAAGGCACACCGTGTTGGGGAAATTTACAGGAGCCTTGAACAGAATGATATTGTTGACTTCGAGATAGAGGAGGAGAAGGATTTCCTGCCTCCCATAGAGAAGGAGATGATCAGGAAGTATGTCTCATATGCCAGAACAAGGATCTTTCCCAGGCTCTCGGATGAGGCAATTGAACTCCTAAAGGAGGAATACGTGAATACGAGAAACAGCGCCAGCGATTCCATTCCCATAACGGCAAGGCAGCTTGAGTCCACAATAAGGCTTGCGGAAGCTGCGGCGAGGGCACGTCTCTCATCAATAGTCACAGCGGATGATGCCAAACTTGCCAAGCGGATCGTGGACTACTACCTGAAGGACGTCTCAATGACTAACGGACAGGTGGACATAGATATCCTCTATACAGGGACAAGCTCAAAACAGAGATCAGATCTGGAGCTGGTTTTTGATGTGATAAGGGACCTCAAAACCGAGAGGAACAGAGCTGATCTGGATGATGTCATTGCCCTTTGTGTCAATAAAGGGCTGACCCAGGAAAGGGTGCTTGAGGCCATAGCAAGGCTAAAGAGCGCAGGACAAATTTACGAACCACAGTTTAAGAAACTAGATGTGATCAGGTGACTGCAAGGATATGCATGAAGCTGAGGCACGCCCAGGGCGAGGTTCTTCTGGCTGCGGCCGATTCCGATCTCCTGAATAGGGAGATAAGATCCGGAAAGCTCCATATCACGGTCTCACCTGATTTCTACGGGGATATACCGGTTGAAGACAGCCTGTTCATTGACTCACTCAACCTCTGCACCATCGCCAATCTTGTAGGCAGACACGTCGTTGACCTTGCTATTAAGGAGGAGTTCATAGACCCTGAGAACGTGCTTTACATCGGCGATGTGCCACATGCCCAGTTCGCCAGGATGGAGGAATAGATTTGGAACATACTGGCAGAAAGGAGGATCAGGTGAAGAAGGTATTCTCTGCCATAAACAACAAATATGATCTCATTGACAGCCTGATAAGTTTCGGCCTGGATCAGCACTGGAGAAGTCTGCTGATCAACGGGATGGGAATAAGGGAAGGATCCACCGTCATAGACTGCGGCGCTGGAACAGGAAAGCTCACGGAAACCCTGGGAAAAAGATGCCCTACATGCTCGATCATTTCGGTGGATATTACAGTCGAAATGTACAGGAAGCCAAAGAATGCTAACGCCAGATTCCTGCTGGCCAGCGCAGAATCTATCCCCCTCCCTGATAATTCTGCGGATTACATAATGAGTTCATATCTCACTCGGAATCTTTCGGATGTATCAAGATATTTCAGAGAGGCCTTCAGGCTCCTCAGGAGTGGCGGAACAATTGGAAATCTTGACATCTACAACCCTACTGCTCCTGGCTTTTCGCAGCTTTTTGGCGCCTACTTTTACCACCTGGTGCCATTCGTTGGCAACAGTCTTACGGGAAGCAAGGCATACAGCTACCTTGCAAAATCAGTTCTGAATTTCTATTCCCCAGGGCGAGTCTCAGAATTGCTCAAGGAGGCTGGCTTCGTCAGCGTCCGGATGAAACCAATGATGCTGGGCGCAATAGTTCTGCACTGGGGAATGAAACCCTGAGACGCTGTGTAAGTATAATTAAGCACCTCTACAATACGAGTATGTGCCAAAGACAAAGATCGTTGCCACCATAGGACCGAAAAGCCTTGATGAAACAGTTCTCAAGCAGATGATCTCATATGGCCTGTCCTGTGTCAGGATAAATACGGCACATGCTGACCAGGATTACGTTAAGACAGTGAAGAGACTCATAGACAGGCTGAATTCATCAATGAAGAGTAATGTTGGTGTCATGGTTGACCTAAAGGGCCCTGAGCTCAGGACAGGAGAATTCAAGAACCATCAGTTTCCGGTGAAAAAGGGGGAAAAATATTCTCTGGGCCCTGAAGGTGCTGCTGCTGACATAACCCTGAGCCACAAGGAGATTCTTGATGTTGCCAAGGAGAAAGACATCATCCTCCTCAGTGACGGCCTAATCAGGATGAAAATTCTCAAGGTGGGAGCAGACAAACTAATAGCAGAGTCCCAGGACAACGGCGTTCTCAGGGACAGGAGCAGGGTAAATCTGCCGGGGAAACTGATTCCTGTGGGAACACTTACCGATAGGGACAGGACTTTCATAAAGGCTGGAATAGAAGCAGACGTGGAATTTTTTGCCCAGTCATTCGTACAGAGCAAGGAGAGCGTCTTGGAGCTTGAGGAATCCATTTCCGGCATGGGAGGGGATCAGTTCATAGTCTCGAAAATAGAGACAAAGAGCGGGTTTCAGAATATCAGGGAGATAGCCAAGGTATCTGATTTCATCATGGTTGCCAGGGGCGATTTGGGTGTGGAGCTGCCGCTGAAGGAGGTTGCCATTGCACAGAAGAAAATAATTGAGGAATCCCACAAGGAAGGGGTTCCCACAATTGTTGCAACTCAGATGCTTGAATCAATGGTTAAGGCAAGTTCACCCACGAGGGCGGAGGTTTCCGATGTCACAAATGCAATAATGGATAATGCTGATGCGCTGATGCTTTCAGAGGAAAGCGCAATCGGCGATTATCCTGTGGCAGCAGTATCCTACCTCAGTGAAATAGCAGAATTCGTTGAGTCAAAGCAGAAAAACCTGGTTGGCCCGGAGGAATATCTAGGAAACCGGGTTGCTTTCAGCATAGCCAGGTCTGCCAAGGCTATTGCAGAAGATATTGATGCCGATGCGATCCTTGCCTTCACGAAGACTGGGAATACAGCAAAAATGATCTCTGCGGTCAGACCAAATGTCCCCATATATGCAGCCGTAACCTCTCAAAAGATGGCCAATAAGCTATCGCTTTACAGGGCTGTTGAACCCGTTGTCTTTTCCAGCGAAGGATCCATGGGCATTGACCTCCTGAGCGCTCTCTCATTCTTCGAAGCGCATACTCCCCTCAGGAAGGGGAATCGTGTCGTGATAACATCTGGCGCTCCTTATTTCCTGTTCGGCGGAACCACTGAGGTTAGGGTGGCAACAATCGGGACATTTATTGGGCGCGGCTATCCGAATGGTAGAAGTATCAAGGGGCGTCTCACACGCAACCCGGATGAGAAGAGGGAAATACTGCTGGTTGAGCATGACGGGGACATTCCATTTGAAAAGATAGGTAAATTCCAGGCAATAATATTTACCAACCAGATATCGCACAGGTATTCCGAGAGCCTGAGGGGGATGGGCATCACTATCCTGACCAGCACTAAGCTTGCCTCCTATGTCAAAGACGGTGAGGAAGTTTTTGTTGATGGTGAAACAGGTGTTATAATTTCGTAAAAGTCAGATTAATGCAACGGACCCACGATATATATAAATACGATTTTAGGCTATCGCTCCCACACTGAAAATCGGTGAGAACTCGATGAATGACGGAGACTTTATCAAGGTCAACTTCCAGATGTACGTTGGAGAGGACAAGAAACTTGTATCCACAAATGATGAGAAGCTGGCAAGGGAGAACAACATCTACGACGAGCACATGAAATACAAGGACACTGTCTTTGTTGTAGGATCACAGGATCTTTTCAAGGAGATCAATGAATCATTCAGGAAGGCTGAGGTTGGCCAGGAGTATGAGGTGTTCATAAAGCCTGAAGACGCCTACGGAGTCAGAGACCCAAAAAACATTAAGGTTCACACAGTAAGGGAGTTTCAGAGGCAGAAGATAGATCCTGTCCCCGGCCAGGAGGTCAGTATTGGCGGAAAGAGGGGAAGGGTGATATCCGTCAGCCCGGGCAGAGTTGTAGTGGATTACAACCACCAGTGGGCAGGGAAAGCGGTGCTTTACAAGTACAAAGTTGTCGGAGTCGTCTCCACGGAGGAGGACAAGGTAAGAGCCCTAATCGATTACAATTATCACCTGGACTCCTCGAAATTCCAGGTGACAGTGGGTGACAGTGCCATAGAGATAGTCGTACCGGAAGAGTCAAAATTCGATGCCCTCTGGATCGATGCGAAGTTCAGGACGGTTAACGACATAAGGAAGTATATTCCTAACAAGGAAATCAGAATAGTGGAAAGCTACCGCCCAGAAGAGAAGAAGGAAGATGCTGCGACAGAGGGTGAGTCTGCCACTGAAAAAACCGCTGCATCTGATGCAAAAGAGGCGGAGATTGAGCAGGAGAAGACCCAGTAAACTATCTGATTCTGGCGCGGAAGATTATGCCGCAGAACTTTCACGCAGTCTTGAAGAAATAGCCAAAAGAGTGGCTGTTGTCCTCGTGGAGCCGAAACACCAGGGCAATATTGGTGCCGTTGCACGATCAATGGAAAATTTTGGCCTATCGTCATTGAGAATAATTTCCGGGGAAACCATTCAGGACGAGGCTTTCGCAAGATCAATGAATGGACGCCACATTCTCGAAGCGGCAGAATTCTTTGATTCGCTTTCGGATGCAGTAGGGGATTTTCAGGTTATAGCCGGAACCTCCAGTACCTCCACGACCGACGACAGGAAAGTGCTGCGCCTCCCTTTGACTCCGGAGGAGTTCTGGGGAAAATTTCTGCCCTGGACAGGGAGAATCGCGCTTGTATTTGGCCGTGAGGGAGACGGTCTGCACAACGATGAGATTGAGATATGCAATGCATTCATCACAATCCCGGCGAATCCGCGGTACCCAGTCCTGAACCTCTCACATGCTGTAACTGTTGTTCTTTATGAGATGTTCAAGAAGATACCTGGCTATTTTCCGAACCTGAGGGAACCGGTGTCGCCAGAGAATTTTCAAATCCTTATACGTACGCTTGACCAGCTGGTCTCTGCATCGGGATACCCGGTCCATAAGCATGCAAAGGCGGTTCTGACGTTGAAGAGAGTGCTTTCCCGCTCACAAATAAGCGAGACCGAATTCTACAAGCTCATGGGAATAATGAAATACCTCGGGAAATTGCACAGGCTTGATTTCAAGGAAATCGATTCCGAAAACCTTTATTAAGAATTCTCCATTACGTGCAGTTACCGGTAGAACTATATGTCCATAAGGCACGATCATAAGGAGAATCCTTTTCTCAAGAATACAGTTGATGAACTCCTGAAGATATCCAGGGAGAGCGGTTCAACATTCTGGAGAGACATTGCGGAGAGGCTGGTTGAAGGCAAGCACAGACTGGCTTCAACAAATCTGGGCAAGATAGAAAAGCTTTCCAGTGACGGGGACACGATAGTGATTCCAGGAACTGTCCTTGGCTCTGGCTATTTCAATAGAAAAGCCACACTTTCATCCCTGAGGGTTTCCTCATCCGCATTCAGGAAGATCAAGGAGAGCGGAAGTACGTTCAAGAACCTGGTTGATCTTGCCAGGGAGAACCCAAAGGGTACAAATCTGAAGATTCTAAGGTGAAACTATGAAGGTTATTGACGGCACTAACATGGTGTATGGGCGCCTTTCGTCCCTGGTTGCAAAGGAACTGCTCAACGGCGAAGAGATCGTCGTTGTTAACTCGGATAAGGTGGCTGTTACTGGAAGGAGAGGGTTCACAATTCAGAAATTCAAAGAGAGGCTGGATATAGGCAGTGTCAGGAAGGGACCATATTATCCGAGGACTTCAAATCAGATCCTGCGGAGATCCATAGGGGATATGCTTCCGAAGAAGACTACCCATGGAAAAGAGGCTCTGAGGAGATGCAAGGTTTATCCCGGCTTACCAAAGGAGTTCTCAACTGCATCAGTTGTTGTGCTTGAGAAGGCAAGAAACAACAAGGTCAGCGGGTTTGTCACACTTGGCGAGATCGCGAAGAATATCGGAGGCAAATACTGATGAAATCTCCAAATATCGTCATAACTTCCGGGAAAAGGAAAACTGCAATCGCCAGGGCTATTACGAAAAAGGGAAATGGTCAGGTGACTATCAACGGAGTCCCGGTTGAGCTTTACCCTGTTGAAGTGCTGCGAAACAAGATATTGGAGCCTCTGAACCTCCTTGGCGACAAACTGTCTGAGGTTAATGTGGAGGTAAAAGTGTCTGGAGGTGGCGTGACGGGTCAGGCGGATGCCTCCAGAACCGCTATTGCCAAAGGCATCGTCGCATTCCTAAAGGACGACTCAATTGAAGAGGCATTCAGACAGTACGACCGAACCCTACTGGTCAACGACATAAGGCGCAAACTGCCGAAGAAACCGATGGGCAGAGGCGCAAGGGCCAAGAGGCAGAAATCATACAGATGATATTATGATTATTCCTGTTAGATGTTTCAGCTGCGGAAAAGTGATTGCTTCCACCTACGTGAAATTCAACCAGCAGGTTGATGAAATAAAATCCACCGGCAGGGACCCGACTCCTGCTGAACTTTCTTCAATTCTTGATAACCTTGGTGTCGAGAGGTACTGCTGCAGAAGGATGGTACTCTCCCATACTGATCTTATCGATGAAATACTCCCATTCTCATAATGGGACCGTGGGGTAGTTTGGTATCCTACCAGCTTGGGGTGTTGGTAACTTGAGTTCAAATCTCAACGGTCCCATCACTATTCATTGGATTCCGCATCCCTCTATTTTTTGGATGCGGCCTCAGGAACTTTGGTATCGCTGACTTGTATCTGAGATCGAATCATGAAATGGTAAATTTTCCTGGCTGCCACAATTCTGGACCCTGTCCTGAGGCCCCTTATTAGAAAAATTTCTTCATTCTAATTGGCGATATGGGGTATCCGGTTTATGAGCTCAGTGACAGTATAATAATTAAATCAAAATCTCTCTGCCTGAATTGTGATTCCTTCTGGAACAGGGGTTTAGCCTAAGTTGATATTTAGCCCTCTAGCCTTAAATCTTTCAATAAACGCCTTAAAGAGTTCTCCATGTGAGCCCAGCTGTTCCATAGGCACTACACCTGTTTCCCTAATGATCCCATCTCCCACAAGCTGGGCAGTAATCGCAGCTGTGCTTCCCGTAGTTATTGCCATGGCAGAGAATTCTGAGCCTGCAGAGGACCTGAAAAAGAGGGTCGCCTCCCTTGAGTTCATATCCTCTCCGGTCTTTCCAGTCAGCTCAACCTTAAGCAAGACCAGATCCCCAACATTGCTGTACCTGAGCTTCGTATCAAGGATTCTCTCAGTGAAGGCCCTAGGGGATAGTGTGATATTCCCAATGGCGATCTTTTCAGAATTGAAGAGCCCCAGGTCCCTGAGCAATCTCACTTTTTCAGCATGGCCTCTGTACCTTACTGTCTTTTCGAACATGTTCCTGGGTCTCTTTCTGTAAGTGAGCAAGGTTCTAAGGCCATCCGTCAGAAAAGCCTCCAAATCAAGCTCTGGCGACTTCCATTGGAACTGTTCAACGGAAGACAATGCTTCTTTTACAACTGTCTTTCCATTTTCAATTATCCTGGCCGGATTAACATATTCATCTATGACACTGTCGGCTGAGAATGTGATTTTATATTCCAGTGGGGGAATAGGATTATCGGGTATTCCACCGACGTATATTCTTACATCCTCAAGCTCATCAAATTTCCCACCGAGGGCACCCACCAGGAGATTGCTGATGCCAGGGGCAAGTCCGCAGTCCGGGATTATGAGAAACTCTTCGCTTTCACCTCCGGGGGAATAGCTGAACACATCATCATTTCCAAAGGTGACGTCCACAAGCCTTGAGTGCGTCTGTATTGCCAGTCTCATCAGCTTCCCACGGAGATTCGCAGGAAGGGCAGAAACTATAACATTGTCAACGGAAAACACATTCTTCCTGTTCTCCTCAGACATCGGATCAGATCTAATGTACTGGACCCTGTCATTAGAGGGGGGCATCCTGGCAATTGGATCATACACCTCTATAGGGGTGTTCTTCGTGAAAGTCAAGAAATCGTTAACGATTGCTCTTCCAATTTTACCGTAGCCGAGAATTACGTATTTCACTATAATAAATAGAACGCATGGTAATTACTCTTTGTCATAGTACTTGATCTGACTGCAGATCTGCGGTCAATGAAAGCAGTATTCTCCCGCGCGACAGTCATCTATTTAGAGGGATAAGAAATACAAGGAATCGAGATGGCCGGAAACATCAGCAAAAAGCAGGCTGCATTCATAGAGTCACTCACAAAGGACTCCAGTGAAAGAAACGATTACCTTGCCTCGTTCCTTCGCCAGGCAGGAAAGAGTGGGATTCGAGACCTAACTCTTGAAGAGGCATCAAAGCTGATATCATCATTGAAGGGGATCAAAACCTCAAATTCTCAGGATTCCCCGCCTTTGACGAAGAAGCAGAAGACCTACCTTGAATCCCTTCTGAGAAATGAGGCAGCAAGAGTAGAAACCGGCAAATTTCTCAATTCATTGGGCCTGGTTTCTATCGATGACCTCAGAATGGACGACGCATCCAGGCTGATAGATAGCCTGAAGAAGACAGTATCAGGAAGGCCCGATCAGAAGGCCAGAAGGTACGCTTCAAAGAAGCAGATAAACTTCATTCGGTCCCTTGCCACCGGCACTGATAAGGAGAAGATTCTTGTTGATTTCCTTAAAGGGAGGGGAAAGTCAAATATAGAAGACCTTTTCACTGACGAGGCAAGTGAAATCATCGACCTCCTGAAATCAGAATAAACGACATGTTATCATGCAGTGAGTCTCTGCCTGAATATCGGCAGAGCCAGAGTGGAAAGATCCGGGCCGTTCTTCAGACCCCTGACGATTTTAACGGGTCTCGCCATACTTTTGAATTCCTCCCTGACTGCTGCCCGGAGAGGATTGAAAAGATCGTCGCCGGCATTTGAGATTCCCCCACCTATTATAACCAGCTCAGGATCCAGTATATTTATGACATTGACTATTCCCACTGCCAGATAATAAATGGTCTCCTCCACAATGAGTCGTGAAAACATGTCTCCTTTTTTGCTGAATTCAAACACCTTCCTGGCATCAATCTCGGACGGCCTCACCTTGGAGAGGAGCTCTGAGTCCCTCACTGCAGTAACGTTTTCTGCAACTCTTCTTGCGATACCCCTCCCACCGGCTATTGCCTCCAGACAGCCCCTCCTTCCACATCCACATACCGGGCCATTGCTCATGACAACCATGTGCCCAAATTCTCCCGCCATTCCATGGGCTCCCCGATATAACTTGCCGTCGAGAAATGCTCCCCCTCCTATTCCAGTGCTCAGAGTAATATAGACGAAATTGTCAACGCCCTTTCCAGACCCAAATAGTCTTTCGGCTATCGTTGCAGCAGTGGCATCATTTTCGAGAAAGGCTTTAGACCTGAACCTGTCTTCGAGGGCATTCGATATCTGCAGGTTCTTGAGGCCAAGTATATTGGGGGACGATATCACCATTCCCTTCTCGGCATCAACAAGCCCTGCGAATGTTATTCCTATGAAATCCGGTTGTTCGATTCCGTGGCTTTCTAGCAGTTCCCCGCCCATCTCGTAGAATTCCTGTAAGAGTCTTTTGGGTCCCAGATGCTTGACCGTTGGCTTTCTCAGGGTCGATATTATTTTTCCCTCGCTCGTTCCAAGCACAGCAGATATCTTGGTGCCACCAACGTCGAATCCCAGAATTGTGGACGGCATGCTGGAATATAAGTTCAGGACATATAAACGGTTCACTTCTTCCTGACAACCAGAACAAGATTTTCCCTTCTGACCACAACAATTTCTGTGCCCTTGGGGATTGTGGCTCCATCGTCGGATCTCGCTTTCCACTGTATGCCATCGATTGAGACCCAGCCTGAGCCTGACACATCACTCTTTGTAACACCCTCCTTTCCGATCAGAGATTCCGGACCTGCCACCGGCCTTCCTCTGAAGGATATCGCTATGCGTCTTATGAAGAGTCCGAGAACAACTGCACCGAGACCTATCGCTGCTGCCCCCAGGTAGTCGTAGATACTGTAAGGTGAGGGTGAGTATCCGGGATTGGGGTTGGATGAGAGGTAGGGGGAGGCCAGCAGGAACATTCCTATCAGTGCTGCTATCACCCCGGATATGAGGGCGTATCCATGCCCAAGCTTAACCTCTGCGATGACAAGGGCCGAGCCGATGAGAAGAAGAAATATCCCGACATATGAGGCGCCGATAACCTCAGCTCCAAGAAGGCCAAGTGCCATCATGGTCACACCAACCACTGAAAGGACTGCTGTCCCGTGGTACAGGTCTGCAAGAATCGCAATGGAACCAATGAGGATCAGGACTCCATCAACTGTTGTGTTTGACAGGAAACTAAGGAAGTTGTCATAAAGGCCTGGGTAGTTATTTACCACGGAGTACTGGCTCAGATTAAGTCCCTGAAGGAAGGTTGAAAGGTTGCTGTATATTCCGTTGATAAGACCTATTTTGAATGCCTGCAGGGCTGTGTATGCAGTGTTGTTCTCTACCATGGCGTAGACTGCAGACACATTCCTGCCGTGAGAATATGCCATGCTCTCCATTAGTGCCAGCATTGCATTCTGGGTGTGGTTCTGCTCAAGTGAGGTGCCCCCCACCACAATTGGGGTGGAGGGTCCAATGTATGAACCGGGGCCCATGTAAATCCCGGTTGAGGCCATTGCAACATATGATCCGGCAGACGCACCATTTCCGTCCGGAATGATGTAGGTGTAGACAGGTATGCCCTTTGCTTCAGTGATATTGATGTACTGCACCATCTGGAGCATATTCTCGAGTATCCCGCCAGGGGTGTTCATATCGATAACCACTGCCTCAGTTGATGTACTGGACAGCGATGAAAGGGCGGATCCGAAGAAGGAAGCAGACCCGGGATCTATCTCCTCGTGAAGATTCAGGACCACGACTACCTTCTGCGGTTGACTGGAGGCTGCGCTCTGTGCGGTGAGCGACAAGCCGACCAGAATAAATAGAAGAAGGAGAATGATCTTGACATTCACGCCAGTACTATTGCCAGTGAGATTATTATGTTTACCAATACTGGCAGATGACTTAGGGAACCTATTTAAAAAACGGAATAATCTCCCAGAAATGGTCAGGAATCTGATATCTTCACTCCGGAATCTTCCGGATGGTCAGGAAGTGGAAGTCTCCGGTTGGGTTCAGGAGGTTAGGGCACTGAAAAATATCTCATTTATAGTTCTGAGGGATCATACCGGAGCTGTCCAGATCACCATAAAAAAGGGACAGCTAGAGAATCTGCAGGATCTTGAGGCACTTAATCGGGAAAGTGTGATATCTGTGAAGGGGAAGCTGCTTCTGAATAAGGGCGCGAAGGCCGGTGTGGAGATCACGCCGGTGAAGATTCAGATTCTAAATCGCAGTGAAGCCCCCCTCCCGGCTGGTATATTTGACCCGGTTGAAGTCGATTTTGAAACCAGGCTGAATAACAGATTCCTGGACCTCAGAAAGCCTGAGAGAAACATAATTTTCAGGGTGGAAAGTGCCCTTCTGTGGGGCATGAGGAAATACCTGATGTCGCAGGGATTTGTTGAGGTCCATACGCCGAAGATAGTTGCTGCAGCCACGGAGGGTGGTGCAGAGCTGTTTCCAGTTAAATACTTTGAGAAAAATGTCTACTTGAATCAGAGCCCTCAACTGTACAAGGAGATACTGATGTCAGCTGGTCTGGATCGGGTCTTTGAGGTTGGTCCCGCATTCAGGGCGGAGGAACACAACACGCCACGCCATTTGAACGAATTTACCAGCGTTGATATAGAAATGAGCTTTGCCGATCACAATGATGCCATGGCAATGCTGGAGAATGCTGTGAGAAGCGGGGTGGCCGAGGCATTCAACAGCTACAGCTCAGAAATTTCAAAATTTAACCCGGAACTTAAGATCCCAGATGTTCCCTTCCCCAGAATAACTTACCGCAGGTGTATAGAGATACTGGAGCAGAAGGGATTCAAGCCAGTATTTGGTGAGGACCTCAACACCGATCAGCTGAGGGAGATTGGCAAATTATTCCCTGGCTTCTACTTCATCACTGAATGGCCTTCATCTCTCAGAGCTTTCTACACAATGCCGAAACAGGACGACCCTGAGGTAACAAACTCATACGATCTCCAGTACAACGAAAAGGAAATAACGTCAGGGGCTCAGCGTGTCCACGATCCGAAGATGCTTGAAAAAAGGTTCAGAGATAAAAATTTGAATCCTGAAGATTTTGAATTCTACGTAAAGGCGTTCAGGTATGGAATGCCTCCCCACGCAGGCTGGGGATTAGGCCTCGAAAGGCTGACTATGATACTCCTCGGCCTGCAGAATATCAGGGAAGCAACCTTATTTCCTAGGGACAGGACCAGAGTTGTTCCTTGAAATCTTCTTTCTGTTGTCACCCTCGCCAAATGCTACTCTGTCAAACTCTTCGTCGCTAGCTATTTCCAGGTCATCGCGGGAAAACTTTTTCCTGGACATTGGCCTCCAATTATTATTGTAATCTCAGTATTTAAGCGTTTTGTATGATGATTGAATCGGTTGGACCTGTACTGAACTAAACTTAAGATGATTCCAGTGTTTAGTCTAGCTGGGATTGTAAATAGTTTTCCCTATTACTCCTCTTCAAAAACTATAATGTTCTCATCCGGGTCTGTCAGTCTCAATATGTTCTTTCCCTCATACCTGAAGGAGTCGTATTCTATGCTGAGGGATTTTAGCCTCTGAACTACTTCCGTGAAATCCCTCGTCTCAAACATGAGTTCTATGCCGCCACCTGGGATCTTGACCGGGCTGTAATGTATGACTATCTCCTGATTTGAGAAGTCAAAGCTCACCCAGTCTTCATGCTGCTCCCTGGCCCTGATACCAAAAAGGGCCATGTAAAAGCTCTTTGAGGTATCAAGGTCGTTTGTGAATATCCTAAGGCCTTTGAATCGGTAATGCATCTGAAGCCATGAGGGATGCACAGGATTTTAAACTATTTTACCTGTTTAACATCCTTTATGGCCCTATTCAGCAGAACGACGGTGGGCGAAACCACGTACCTAGACTTTGACACTCTGGCAATGGAAATCAGGGCTGTCTTGTTGTGGTTGTTCCGGAATACTTTCCTGATCTCTCTGGACAGCGATCTGTTCACGGAGAGCTCAACATAAATTGGGTTCCCCATATGATACCAAGTGGCTATTATTGAGCCACTCTCCACAGACTCGATGTCCTCCCGGTCCACTTCAAAATCAAACCGTTGCCCGATTTCTATTTTCAAGTCCTTTACCTAAGGGAATAGAAAAAACTGAATTATTTAAGTTTTTTCTGTATTTCTTTTGACACATTTTCGTCATATCAGGTTTTCCAGTAACTAGGCAAACTCCGGGAGAGAGGCTGAAATCCTCATTCCTCAGTTAGAAGCTTGATCCCGAGAACCTTTTCCAGCTTTCTGGCAGTTTTTATCTCAGGAAGCAGATCTCCGCGTTCAATGCTCGCTATTACGTTCTTCCTTTCCAGTACCTTTGCAGCCAGTTCGTCCTGTGTGAGCGAGAGGCGTGCTCTTGCATTTCTTACCAGAGCAGCGAAGTCCGGATCTATCTGGAGCCTTTCTATATCCTCAGATTTTTTTGGTTTGGGCTTGGCCGGAGGCACTATTACCTTCCTTTCTGGCAGTTTGACAACAATTTCTTGATTAATGTGGGGACTCTGCATTGCCAGCTGGTGGGGAATGTCAACAGGGGTGCCGAACTTCTGGCATGAATCGCAGACATTAAGTATGGCAGAAGCAACTCTCACGCGTGTAAGCTTGCTGACTTCTTTCCCACACATTTCACAGTATTTAGGCATACCCACAGATTTCCAGGTGGCATAAAAACCATGCATCAAACTAAATATATACGCAATGATTTTGCTCCGTTGAAGTTCAAAAATAGAAACATTCTCATTCAGGGGAAGGAAGTATGGACAAAGACGCAACTCCGTGACCCTGTGTATGGGGAAAGACTGAGGAAAATACATGGGGATAGATACAGAGAATGGAATCCAAAGCGAAGCAAGCTCTCAGCAGCAATACTGCTTGGGCTTCGGGATCTTCCCCTCTTCGAGAGTACTAAGGTCCTCTATCTGGGGGCCTCCACCGGAACTACCGTGAGTCATGTAGCAGATCTCTGCCCTGAGGGAAGGGTCTATGCAGTGGAGAAATCCAACGAATCATTCCTAAAGCTATTGGATCTCGCCAGATCAACATTAAATGTGTTTCCCATTCTGGAGGATGCCTCAAAGCCCCAAAAGTATGGCTATTTCATTGAGGCTGCAGAGTTCCTGTATCAGGACATTGCCCAGAGGAATCAGGTCCAGATATTCAACGAGGTTGTAGGATATTTCGATAGCATAGAGGATTTCTTTCTCATTCTCAAGGTAAGGGCTATTACCAGCCGAATGAGTGAAAGAGATATCCTGAAGACGGAGACAGAAAAGATAGAGAATCTGACAGTCAGGCAGATAATAAACCTGAACCCTTACAGCATTGCGAACTACCTGATTGTGCTCAAATGATCAGCGCTGGCGATCCCGGTGTTTCAGCATTTATGCAAAAATAATATTTCCCAGGAAATGCTAAGCCCCCATCATGTCACAGGCAACCACTGGAGAACTTGATCTTGAGTTCTTTTCAAAGCATAATTTCTCAAAAAAGAGATGCCGGATTTGTGGCTCCTATTTCTGGACAGGCGATAAAAGTAGGACGACATGCGGTGACCCTCCTTGTGACTCATATTCATTTATCGGACAAAGTCCCACTGTTTCAAAATATGGTCTTGCAGAGATGCGACAGAAGTTCCTCTCATTCTTTGAGGGTACCCATAAGAAGATAGATCCCTATCCGGTGATTCCTCGCTGGAGAAATGATGTACTCCTTGTCAACGCATCAATCTACAATTTTCAGCCACATGTTACTTCCGGAAGGGTGAAGCCTCCTGGAAATCCTCTGGTTATGTCCCAGCCATCAATAAGAATGAACGATATTGACCTCGTAGGAGCCACAGGAAGGCATCTCACGTCATTCGAGATGCTCTGCCATGATTCCTTCAACTATCCCGACAAGGAGGTCTACTGGAAGGAGGAAACCGTTGAGTATTGCTTCAATTTCCTGACGGATTCGCTTGGAATTGACAGACAGCTGATAACATTCAAGGAGAAACCATGGACCGGAGGTGGGAACGGTGGCAACGCCTTTGAAGTATTTGTCAAAGGTCTGGAGGTTGCTACACTTGTATTCATGGATCTGAAGGAGGACCCAAATGGGCCTATTGATATTGATGGCACCAGATACTCAAAAATGTCCTTGAGAATAGTTGATACGGGTTACGGCCTGGAAAGACTCACCTGGCTTTCCCAGGGATCACCTACAGTGTATCATGCAGTGTTTCCGGATGTTGTTGACGCGATCATCCGTAATTCCAGTGTCGCATCGGAGAATGGGGATCTGCTTGAGGTGCTTTCTAAAACTGCTGCATCTTTTGAGCCCTTTTCTGAAACCACGCTCATAAAGAAGGTAGCTGAGAAGCTGTCCACACTGAATCCTGACGAAATAAAGAGATCCTTCGAGTTCTACAAGAAAGTGTTTGCTCTCTCGGACCACGCCAAGACAATTGCCATTCTGCTCACGAATTACGCGATCCCATCAAATGTACGGGTGGGATATCTTCTGAGACTTTTGCTGAGAAGGTCATTCTTTTACCTTAACACCCTGAAAACTGATCTCGCCCTATTTGATCTTGTCAAGATGCAATACAACCTGATTCGCGACATACTTCCACCACTCGACCAGGAATTTGCAACAAAGATAATAGATAGTGAGAAAAAGAAGTATGAAGATCTGATGGGAACAGGGAAGGCGGCTGTGCTCCGTCTTGTTGACAGGAAAAAGAAAATTGACACTGAGGATCTCGTTTCGTTGTATGATTCTCATGGTCTCAACCCTGAATTTGTTGCCGACGTCGTCAGGACAAACAGGGGCATTGAAATAGAAGTGCCAGAAAACTTTGACACACTTGTTGTATCAAGGCACAGCCAGGTCAGGAGGGAAAATGAGGAAGTTGAAAGCCTGCCAGATCTGTTTACCAGACCCCTCTACTATGACGATCCGAGCATCAGGGAGTTCAATGCTCTGGTGCTCTATTCTAAGGGTGACACCATTATACCCAACCAGACCGCATTCTACCCAGAGGGAGGGGGGCAGCCGTCCGATGTTGGCACAATCACTGCAGCTGGCAAACAATTTCGAATGCTCAAGGCGGAGAAACGCGGAAATGCAATCCTTCATCACCTTGACGGTCAAATACCGGAACGGACAAGGATAATCGGAAAGGTCGACTCCTTCGTAAGAGACCGGCACACGGCCCACCATTCGGCCACTCATTTGCTGCTTGGAACGCTGATTAAGGTCCTCGGAAAGCACGTATGGCAGACTGGTGTGCAGAAAGGAATCAATTATTCGAGGATAGACATAACCCACTATGAGAAGATCACGGATGATACCATCGAAACTATAGAACAGGAATGCCTGAAAGCCATCCGCGAGGGGCATGAGATCAAGGTCAGAAACCTCGAATGGAACAGAGCCCTCGACTTATATGGGTTCAGGCTGTTCCAGGGGGGTGTCCCCGACGGCAACCACATCAGGGTCGTTGAGATAGAAGGCATTGATGCAGAGGGCTGCGGGGGAACACACCTCACAAACACATCACAGATAGGCTTCATTAAGATTGTGAAGGCCGAGCCGATCCAGGAGGGTATCCAGCGAATCACATTTTGTGCAGGGGATGCTGCCCTTGAGTACGTCCAGAAGCTCCACAGGAATGAGCGCAGAATCGAGCAGATCACAGTGTCAACCATGGAGAATGTCACAGAAACTGTTGAAAAGCTTTACAATGAGAATCTCAGCCTAAAGAAGGAGAAATCGAAGCTTGAAAAGGATCAGGTTACAAGGGCTATTGAATCAGGTATCAGGATTGCGGGACCCGGTGGGGAGGGCATTCTGGTCAATCTTGGACAATACCAGCATCTCCTGAATCTTGTCACGAAGGCTATCTTGTCTGAAGGGATCGAGGTGGGAGCCGTTGTAATATCTGAAACTGGGAGTCTACGGGTTAGCATAATATCGAGGGGAAGTATCGCAGCAGATTCCTTGGCCCGGAGCCTGGCCGAAAAGACAGGAGGAACAGCGGAAGGTGGCAGTAGGTTCGCGACCGTAAACATTAGGGGCACAGATGAAATATTAATTAATGATCTTTTGTCTAAGCTATTGAAGCAGGTACTAAATGCTTGATAAAGAGGATAAGGACCGTATTGTAGGTGTGCTTTCAAAGTACTACAACATCACCGATGTAACCTGGGATACACAGTCGGTGGTAGTGAAGGTACCGGATTTCAGCCAGGCTGATGATCTTGCGTTTGCCAAAGCCTCATTGGAACTAGAAAAACTCGGGTTCATTTCATTCACAAACCGGGGAATTGAAGACGAAATAATAGTAACTGAAAGCAGGAAGGCCAACGACAACAGGCTCCTCAAAGTCATTCTTATCTTTGCAACCCTGGGGGCAGTATCGTACTTCGGCTATGTATACCAGTCACAGTACTCAGGGGAAACAAGCGCCCTTTACAACATTGGCGCCTCTCTTGTTTTCTATTTAATACCAATCTCACTTATCCTGGCTTCCAGGGAAGTTGGGAAGTATGTTGCCCTGAAAAAGAACGGAATGAACTACTATCTTCCGATTCTGGTGCCAAATCCTCTCGGAATAGGTACAATGGGCATAATAAACTCACCAAACCACCCCTTCAAGACGCGAAAATCCATGTTGGAGGTTGGTGCATATTCAATTCTTTTCGGATTCACTATTTCGTTGATATTCTACCTTCTTGGTGTTGCATATACCTTGAGTTTTCCCCCCCACAGCCCTGGTGTTAACTCTCCAATAGAGAAGGTTGGTTCACCCCTGCTGATGTCCCTGATAATCAACAGGGTGATGCCTTCTACCGGTCTACTAGACACCCTTGCTTTTGCAGGATGGTCCGGAATCGTTATCACTGCATTCAACGCCTTTCCGCTTGGCTTCCTTGATGGAGGCCTTATATCATCTGCGCTTCTGGGCAAAAACTCGGTCTACCTCTCATATGTTTCCGTGATTGCCATCGTGGCCCTTGGGATCTTGTATCCCCCATGGCTCATTCTGGCAGTGTTTGCCCTGCTGGTGGGGATGAAGGGCCCCCAGGCTCTGGACAACATTACCGGAGTAAGGGTGAATGGCAAGGCAATTAGTGCAGTTGTTTTTATACTTCTGGTTCTGGGAATGGCTCCAGTGCCGTTCCACAACAGCCTCAGCCAGTTTCAGGCGACGCCCTCGGAAAACTCGTTTGTGCTTTATGGTAACAACACGAGTATCTCACTGAAGCTTACTGTTAACGACACCGGCCAATCATCAATAGTTCCCGCATTCTCTGTATCCCCGGGGGTTTCCCTATCTGTGGAGGGTTCAAGCATAACGATTCCTCCGGGTAGGAATTATACTTATACCGTTTCCTTCGTTCCACAGAAGATGGGCTACGGGTTAAGCACCTTCAATTTAACTGTATTTTCAGGTTCCTATTACCGGGTGATACCCCTCCAGGTGCTCTACATCAATCTCACAGAAGCCATCTCCTTCAACGGATCCTCTCCATACGTTACACACGTTGGCAGCGATGGGCGGGCATATCTTTCATTGTCCTCGGACGTTCCTGATAACATCACTCTGGTTTCTGTGGGAAATTCAAATTTCTATCTAATGGTGATCAATGAATCAATCTCCCTCCACTATACCAAGGAATTCTCATACATTCTGGGGGGAAGCAACATTGGCGTGCAGCCGGGCAAGCCAGTTTCTCTGGATCTCTATACAGCTAGCCATATTAACAGGTGGTACATCGCAGCATTTGATTCCAACTTTACTGGAACGGTGGCGGTGATTGAGCCTCAGTAACATCACTGTTGGGTTCCTTGTCAATCCTGTTGCTGGCTGTGGTCTGAAGTACAATCTCAAGGGCTCAGATCATCTCAAGTACGAGCAGTGCTTGGACTCAACATCAGTCAAGCTGGCTACTTCATTTCTTGCGGCTGCCCCCAAGCAGCCGGTCAAATATCTTGTGCCTGAAGGGCTCATGGGAAGCATCATAATGAAGAGGGCGGGAATAACAAATTTTGAGGTAATCTATATCCCGAAGGAACGAACGACTAGAAGGGACACAATTGAATTTGCCAGGCTGTGTGACGTGAGGAAGGTCGATCTTATAATATGCTTCGGGGGAGACGGTACCCTTAGAGATCTTTGTGACGCAGGCATAGGAACACCAGTCCTTGCTGTACCGGCAGGAACAAAGATGTTCAGTGGAGGTTTTGCAGTTAACCTCGACGAAGCACTGGATCGGTTCAACAGATTCTGCATATCAGGGAATCACAACGTCAGAAAGGGAGACGTTGTTGATCTTGATGAAAATAAATACATTGAAGGAAATCTTGCTATCAGGCCATATTGCCAGCTCAACATCGTCGCGGGAGAAAATGCAGAGTTGCAGAGCAAGGCTGAGTACCCACCGGAAGGCAGTCTCGATGCTGCAGAGTATGTGGTGGACACCCTGGAGGAAGGGGTAAATTATCTCATAGGTCCTGGCAACACCTGCAAGAATATCCTAAGATTGCTGAGACAGGAGGGCTCGCTGATGGGTTTCGATATTCTGCGTGGGAGAAAAGTATTGAAAACTGACGTCACATCTGCGGACATTAGAAATCTGGCGGAAAAAGGCATGACCAGGGTGATTCTGTCCCCAACCGGAGACCAGGGGTTTCTCCTTGGAAGAGGAAACAGGCAGCTGGACCCATATTCAATAGAAAAGATAGGCTTTTCCAATATTATTATAATAAGCAGCCGGGAAAAACTCTCAAGGCTGAAGAAGCTGTATTGTGATTTTCAGGGAGTGCATGTGGAGCACCCGAAGTATGTCCGGGTCCTGATCGGATATGGCAGCTGGAAGGTTATGCCTCTGGAAGCTTAGTTTGAGATTGAGGGATAGGTTCATCGAATCATTTGTTGGATCTTTTCATTCGAAGAAATTTATAACTAGTCTTAAGGATTAAGGGTATGTTGGAGAAACAGGAAAGGGGAACTAGGCCCATTTCGGATCTGTCAAAGTACGTCAAGCGATCGCCACATTGGTCCTACCTTTTCGCCCTGATACTGCTTCTTGTTGGGGTCTATTACGTTCTGCTCAGGAATATTTACGTTGTTTTTTTCGGAGTCCTTGGTCCATTTCTCATACTGATAGGTCTTGACTACGCTTTCTCAAGGGTCTCAAATGCACATTTTCCAATGAGGAGGATAATGTTCCTTGACTTTGTCTCTTTCCTCATATCCACCATTTTCTTCCTTATACTCTATTTTTCAAGACTGTTCTCATCAGTGGAAATCATGCTGATGATCTCAATATCATCGGCCACCCTGCTCAGGGTGCTGATATTCTACACATATTATTCCGATAGCCCGGCCAAGTTTGTCATCCCCTCGCTCAATTACACTTATGGGGCGGTTTTCTCCCTCACTATAATATTCAGGGAATGGATCTTCATCATCCCTTTTTTCGTATCTTCAATCATCTATATTCTGGGTGGAATAGCATTTGTCAAAAGCTCGACTCGTGAGTTCAACAGGGAATACGGAATAAGTGCAACAAAGATCATTCAGATGTTCCTCAACTATGGTAACAGCCCGGACGGGAACAAGGTTGGGGAAGAGTTCTTCAAAAAGATTTACAGGCACGTTGTCAGGGTTCCTGTCAAGGTGATGGATGTAAAAAGAATGGACGGCACCAGAATGGTCACCATGGTTTTTCCCTATGTCCATCCAGGTCCCTTCGGGACCCTTGGGTCAAGCGACCTTCCCATACGACTTCAAAGATATCTGTCAGATCTCGGGGCAGACCTGATGGTGTTCCACACCACGACGACAAACAGCAACAACTGCGCCGGAGAGGAGGATGTCCAGGCCATAGCTCAGGCGACAAGAAATGCGCTTAAATCTGTAAAGTACGAGGATACCATTTCCCGGTTCAAGAGGATCAGTGTGGGGAAATATGTAATCGGAATGCAGAGGTTTGGTTCCTATGCGCTAGGTTCAATAATCCCGGAGAAGGAGCCTTTCGATGATGTGGTTTTGAAGGAAGGTCTTAAAATAATGCACCACGTTGAGCGTTCCGGCATCAAGAACTTCGCAGTTATAGATGCGCAGAACAATTTTATGGAAAAGAACAGGGAGCTGGATGATTGTACTGGTATTGACAGGGCATTTGCCAGAGAACTCAAGCGACTGGACTCCAGGTTTCCGGCGATTCTCGGCTATTACAGAATCTTTGAGCCTTTCCCCGGTCTTGGGGCCATGGGCATACAGGCCATTGTCTCCAAGGTGGGCGAGAAATATTATGCCATTGTCCTGACAGATTCAAACAACATAACTACTGAGGTTATGGCACGATCGCGTGAGGCACTTTCACAGATGTTAAGCAATCTGGAAATATACACAACAGACAACCATGTTGTGAATGCGAGCAATCTGGATGTGAATCCCCTAGGGAGCAGCGGTGACGTTGATCATATAGTGAGCATGATCGTGAGGTGCGTTGAAATGGCAATAAAATCTGCCGTTCCTGTAAAGATAGGCATGGGGGAGACCTATGTGCGGGTCAGAATGGGTGAGGAGAACGCATATCAGAGGTTAATCGAATCCGTATTCAACTCGCTCAAGGTGGCGAAATATACCATAATGATAACGATACCGTCAAGTGTTATAGCCTCCATTATGGTATTCCGACTGATAGCGCCCTTCATTTGATCTCATTTTAGCTGCAGAACGCTGTGTCATGCAATGTCCGACGGTATTATGTAGGTAAATGCATACAGAATAAGGCAGGCTCGGCATCAGGTGTAATACCCTATGCAAACATTTAAGTACTTCATAACGAATCTTCTCCTATGGAATTGGTGGCAGACGGTAACATCATAAGGTCACTGAATAGAAGTGAATTGAGGAGAAAGGTCCTCTTTTACTTGCTTTCTATCTATCCCTACAGGTCTTACCTTTCAGAGATTTCAAGAGCCGTGAAGTCAGATCCATCCAATGTAAAGGGCTGCCTCGAAGGTCTGGGTGTCCGGTACACGGGTGAGGAGAGTCTCATTGGCCTCGGTCTTGTCTCTGTTGAGCAGACAAAGAACGGATTCAAGTACTACAAGGTCAACGGTGATTACCTTGAGGATGTCAAGGCACTGAAGACAATGTTCAACCACAAGAAGGTCTTCGCTGTTGAGATCAATTAGATTTGGTTAATAAGCTCAGCAGTCTGATATCCTATATCTGCAAAAATTTCCATATTCCTATAAGAAAGTCTTAATTAGCTTGTTTTAATTGAGTCTCAGGTGACGATCGGATTGGAGTCCATAGATGAATGGGTAAAGAAGCTGAATATCACCACGACAAAGGATGTTCAGGTGCCCAGGATTCTTTATGACCAGGTCATCGGGCAGGAGGAGGCCAGAGAGGTCGTTAAAAAGGCTGCCCTTCAAAAGAGACACGTACTGCTTATAGGAGAGCCCGGAACTGGCAAATCCATGCTAGCCCAGTCAATGGTGGACTTTCTCCCGAAGGAGGAACTTGAAGACATACTTGTTTTCCCCAATCCAGAGGATCCTAACAGACCAAAGGTCAAAACCCTTCCTGCCGGAAAGGGCAAGGAGATCGTGAGACAGTATCAGCTCAAGGCTGAAAGGGAGAAGAAGGACAGATCCCGCGGTCTGCTCTTCATTATGATCGCGATTATATTTCTTGGAATCATAGCATCGGTTGCCCTGAAGGATTACACCATCCTGTTTCTTGCCATATTTACTGCTGTTCTGATCTATCTCGCAATGGCATTCAACCCCGGAATGAGGATGGAGAGAGCTATGATCCCAAAATTGCTTGTCTCCCACACTCCCAATGACAAGCCCCCATTTGTTGATTCAACAGGCGCCCATTCCGGCGCGCTGCTCGGTGATGTCAGGCATGACCCGTTCCAGTCCGGAGGGCTTGAGACACCAGCCCATGAAAGGGTTGAGGCAGGGAATATACATAAAGCTCACAAGGGAGTTCTGTTCATCGACGAGATGAACCTTCTTCGTCTGGAGAGCCAGCAGGCACTTCTGACGGCAATGCAGGAGAAGAAATATTCTATATCAGGTCAGAGCGAGAGGAGTGCCGGTGCCATGGTGCAGACTGAGCCGGTACCTTGTGATTTTGTTCTCGTTGCGGCTGGAAACCTCGATGCCGTCCAGGGAATACACCCTGCGCTGCGCTCAAGAATCAGGGGATACGGCTACGAAGTATATGTGAACGACCTGATGGATGACACAGAGGAAAACAGACAGAAGCTAGTACAGTTCATTGCCCAGGAAGTTGTGAAGGACAAGAAGATTCCACACTTTGACATAGGCGCCATCACCGAGGTGGTCAAGGAGGCCCAGAAAAGGGCCGGAAGGAAGGGTAAGCTAACTCTAAGGCTAAGGGAGCTTGGCGGACTTATCAGGGTTGCAGGAGATATAGCGATCAGCGAAAAGGCAGATATAGTAACTGCAAAGCATGTAATTGCCGCCAAGAGCCTGAGCAAGCCACTGGAGCAGCAGGTCGCAGACCGTTCGATAGAAGTAAGGAAAGCTTACCAGACCTTCAGAACTGAGGGTCACATGGTAGGAATGGTCAACGGGCTTGCTGTTGTCGGTGCAAATTCTGGAATGGCAGATTACACTGGCATTGTGATGCCAATTGTTGCCGAGGTCACTCCTTCCCAGCACAAGGGTAACGGCACAGTTATCGCAACAGGCAAACTCGGGGAAATAGCCAAGGAGGCTGTCCAGAATGTATCAGCTGTATTCAAGAAGCTCAGTGGAAAGGACATCTCTGACATGGATATCCATATACAGTTCATAGGCACCTACGAGGGCGTAGAGGGCGATTCGGCCAGTGTGTCCATTGCCACAGCGGTTATATCCGCCATCGAGAATATACCTGTTGATCAGAGCGTTGCCATGACAGGATCACTCAGCGTCAGGGGGGCCGTACTTCCGGTTGGAGGTGTCACAGCTAAGGTCGAGGCCGCTATCGACGCCGGGTTAAAACGGGTGATAATCCCCAAGGCCAATATAGGTGACGTGGTGCTGGATGAGTTTCACAAGGATCGGATAGAGATAGTTCCTGCAGAGACCATCACTGATGTCTGGGAAAACGCGCTTATTGCGAGCCCCGAAAAGCAGAACTTCCTGTCACGTGTATCCGACTTCATCAATCCTGTAGTGTTCGGCCAGAAGCAGGGCAGAGCCGGCTCAAATGTCGCCTGAAATAAGAACCTACAATATCAATGGCAGCTTTCCGGTGGTTGAACTCAGGGAGTTCCTCATGCACATACCCGAGCCTTTTCTTGTCGTAATGAGGAGAAAATGTGTTCTCACCAAACTGCAGATCAGAGAAGCATACCGCCGGTCTCACATCATTTCCGGAAGGTCCGGGCGGTACAGGAAGCCGGAATCAGTATTCCTCATACTCATGTCAGGAAGGGCGCAGATCTCTGAAGCCCTCGCAGAATGCGGAATCTCCGAATCAACAGAATCAGCAGTGGCGGTCAGTGACAGGAAGGAGTATTTTGATCTTCTGGAGTCCCGTTTCAGGGGAAATTTGACGCGCTCCAATGAGGGAATCCCCGAAGACGATCCTGCACTGGACAGCGTGATATTTCCTAGGATGACTTATATATCACTTGACCTTTAGGCGTTGATGGCAGAAGATGCACTCTTTCTTGGTTTTACAGGCCACATAAACATGGATATAGTTCTCAGGACGGACCACATTCCAGCATCGGGATCAACCAGCGTGACGGATATTGAGGAAAACTTCGGCGGGACTGCAGGGAACTTTGCCATGGTGGCGGCAAGACTTGGTTATCCGTTCAGGGTTTACAGTTCTGTCTCACTCTCCACCCACAGGGCGTATTTAGATTTCCTTCACAAGATAGGCGTCGACACTTCCGGAGTATACCTCACAGATTCTGACAGGGGTCCGGTCTGTTATACCGTTTCCGATTCCGGCGAACAGATCTACTTTGTGTACCAGGGGCCTATGGCTTCACCCTATCTTCACAAGGTCATCAGAAATATTCATCATGAGTACCTTCACCTTGGCACGGGTTTGCCGGAGGATCTAAGGTGGGCTGCAGAAAACGTCCCCCACAGGAATCTGGTTTTCGATCCCGGACAGGAAATTGCCTACCGATACAATAAGAGCGATCTTGAGTACTTTATGAGCAAAGCCAAACTGTGCATCCTCAACGAGAACGAAAACAGGATAGCATCACGCATCCTGGGAAAGTCACCGGAGAACATATGCAGTTCATTGATAGTTACGATGGGTGTCAGGGGTTCCGTTTTGTATGAAGGGGGTCAAACCCACTCCGTGCCTCCCAGGAAATCGGTGAGGGTCTACGATACCATAGGTGCCGGGGATGCCTTCAGGGCAGGGCTTTACCTGGGCCTTTACAAGCGATTCAGCCTGCTTGAATCAATGAGGGTGGGTTCAGTCGTGGCGTCACTCGCAATACAGGGTCCGCTCCGTGACTTTTCATATTCACAGGAACAGGTTCTCGCTATGCTCCGGGATTGATCATCTAACATACATAGTTCAGCCTGTACGGTGAAATCTGGCAGCATCAGCTAAGGTGAAGATTAAAGGTAGACGCAGCACTACCAATCCATGGGAGTTTTTTCACTTGATGGCAGGATACCTAGGATAGGAAGAGGATGCTACATAGATCCGACTTCAACAATAATCGGCGAGGCCACTATAGGCGATTTCGTTTGGGTTGGACCGGGCAGTGTAATCAGGGCTGATTACGGCACCATAAAAATTGGCTCATTTTCGGCGGTTGAGGATAATGTTGTAATTCATGCAAGACCGGGGGAAACTGCAAGCATAGGTGACCATGTTACTCTGGGGCACTCCTGCATAATTCACACGGGAAGAATTAGAGACTGGGCTGTAATTGGAATGGGCGCCATAGTCTCAGATTTCGCCGAGGTGGGTGAGTGGGCCGCTATAGGTGAAGGTGCGGTTGTCAAAAACAGGGATCGGATACCGGAAAGATCAGTCGCAGTGGGAGTTCCAGCAAAGATTGTCGGGCAGGTCAACTCAGAATACATGGAACAGTGGACCAGTTACAAGGATCGGTACAACGGACTATGCAGGCAGTACAGCGAAGGATTGAAGCCTCTTGATACCAGTGCTTCACGTTAATAATTTAAGCTATAGCGGCATTCATGCCAATGGAACCGCACATACCAATCAGGGACATCAAATTTCAGAAAGTGCTCGACTCAAGAGGTAACCTTTCTGTCGAGGCCACGGTTATACTTGACGGAGCGTCAGGCAGGTGCTCGGCACCAGCAGGAGCCAGCACCGGCGAAACTGAGGTCCTTGCCTACCCGTCAGGAGGGATAGATGCCGGGATTTCATACTTCAGAAAGAATGTCAGGAACAAGCTCATTGGGTTTAATGCCATTGATCAGAACGGTCTTGACAGGCTTATAAGGGAAGCGGACGGTACAGACAACCTGTCTTCTCTTGGGGGCAATCTTTCCACTGCTATATCCGTTGCAAACGCGCGGGCCGTGTCCGACTACCTCGGCATCCCCCTGTACAGGTATGTGGGAGGTACCATCCTTGGGAGGCTTCCCCACCCAATAGGCAATGTGCTCGGAGGCGGGAAGCACTCTGTAAACGGAACCACGATCCAGGAGTTTCTTGTGTCAGCCCAGGGGAGTACCTTCATGGAGTCTGCCCTCACAAACATTCTGGTGCACAGGAGAATTGGAAAAATCCTGTCTGAGCTGAATCCGGGAATAAGCATTGGGGTGGGGGATGAACGAGCTTGGACGGTTAGCATGGACGACATGAAGGCAGTTGAGGTTCTGGAGAGGGCTGTTTCAGAAATATCCAGCGAAACCAAGGTCCCCATTCTCATGGGCTGCGATTTTGCTGCCTCTTCATTCTTCGAGGGAGGAAAGTATGTCTACAGAAATGTTACAAGGACAAGGGATGAACAGATTGATTTCGCGGTTTCCCTAGCCACAGATCATAAGTTCTACTACATAGAAGATCCAATGGATGAAAGGGATTTCGAGGGACATGCAGAGATAACATCAAGGATCAGGCACATAGCTCTTGTCGTGGGTGACGATCTGTACACGACAAACCCCGAGAGAATAAAGAAAGGAATTGCACTCGGCTCGACTAACGGCGTACTCATAAAGGTGAACCAGATTGGCTCGCTCTCAAGAACGCAGGAGGCTGTAAACATAGCCACAGAAAATTCAATGAGAAACGTGATCTCACACAGAAGCGGGGAGACCACCGACGATTTCATTGCCCATCTAGGAGTGGCCTTCAGGTCAGAGTTCATAAAGACGGGAACTATAGGTGGAGAGCGTGTGGCAAAGCTTAACGAGCTCATCAGAATCGAGGCGGAACTCTCCGAAAACTGAAGGATGATCCACGTTCTTGGCCTGGGCCTCCGCGGGGCAGGAAGTATGACCCTGGATGAGCTTGAAATTGCCTCCAGGTGCGACAGCGTGTTTCTTGAATCTTATACCTCTGTCATCGATGAAAGCGAAATAGAAAAGCTGTCCCGCAGGATTGGCAGGACCATTGAGATCCTTAACAGGGAATCTATGGAGCATTCTGGTTGGATAATTGAAAGGGGTAGAAGGGAGGATGTCGCTATACTTGTTGTAGGAGACCCGCTGGCGGCAACAACGCACTCACAGCTTCGACTCGATGCCAAAAAATCCGGGGTTGATATTGAATTCTATGAGAATGCATCGATCCTTACAAGAGCCCCTTCACTGACCGGCCTCATGCTTTACAGATTCGGGCCCCCAGTCTCCCTTCCCCGTATCACCGGCCACTACAGACCAAAGAGTGTGCTCCTCAAGATTAAGAGAAACATTGAAAACGATATGCACACGCTGTTGCTTCTGGACCTTGCTGAAGGAAAGACACTTACGCCTTCTGAGGCCTGTGACATCCTGTTGACTCTTGAGAATGAACACATGGTTGGCGCTATCAGCAAGAGCATGAAAGTCATTGTGCTGATCTCTGTTTCACGCAGGGATCAGAAGATACTTTCGGGAACAGTGGATGCAATCATCAGAAACAGAATAGAGGGATCACCGGCCTGCATCGTTATACCTGCAACTATTAGCGATGTAGAAAAAACCTTTGTCGCAGAATTCACTGAAGCGCTTCAGGATTAGTGTGAAAATACATCCCTCAGATAGATCTCTATCATACGTTGTACTATTTCCTGGGATATGCCGAATCTCTTGCTGACAGACCCCGCGTCAAGGGTGTCAACGTACTCCAGAAGAACTGATTTTGTGAAGTCATCTGCCTCCATTTCATTTATCATCCGGTGCAGAGAACCCAGAATCCTGTCCTTCTCATTGATCAGCTGTGTTCTTTCCTCCATTATGGCATCAAGCCGACTGTTAACCATGCGCAGATCCGCTATAAGTCGGGCTGGTTCGTCCATTCGTGATTCCACGCGCTGAGTCTCAATGGGTATTCTGTACCGCCTGACATCTATGAAATTTGGCGAATAGTCAACGATAAGGGTTGAAAAGTTGGTTGGCCTGTATATCTTTCTTGGTGCCCCTGAACTGCTCGGTACAAATCCCGTCATTGATATGAGATTTGCCCTTTCAAGCAGTTCGAGCTGCTTGTTGATAGCCTGCTGCGAAAGACCAAGTATCTTGCTTATCTGAAAAGCATATGATTGATCAAGAAGCAGGCGCCGGAGAATCTCCCTCCTTGTGCTGTTGAGAAGGGCATCGATCAGGGCGTCTGTCTCTTGGTCAAACATAGTTCACTTACTGAATGGACACTTTCTTTCCGGACTGGCTGTCTTTCTTCGCCTTCTCAATGGTCACGTCCAGTATTCCGTTGGTGAACTTAGCCCTGGCAGAATCTGTCTTCAGCTCGTAATCAAAGTCGATGCTCTTATAGTACTTCCTTGGACCATTTTTCACTGTCAGTGTAACATTCCTCTCGGAAACGTTAAGATCTATGTCCTCCTTTGATATGCCCGGAAGTTCATAGGTAATGTACACTTTGCTCTGATCCTCATTGAGATCGGTTATGGGCTCCCTGACATCCTTTTCCATCTGTGGCTGCATACCCGGAAGCCTCCCAGGAACATTGCCGAACTCCTCGAACACAGGTCTGCCATCCGGCCCTATCTTGTATGTGAACCCATACACGTAGGGACCATAGGTCTTTACCTCTGGATCTTTCAGCAGCCTGTCCCAGATCCTTCTTATCCTTTCGTTGAACCGGTCGAAATCGAACCCGAAGTCCTCGAAGAAAGATTCAAAATCATCTTTCCAGTCGTCTCTCCAGTCATCCACGTCTCTCCTCCTCCTTATTACCATGTTTATCACCTCCTGGTTGTTAACCAGTAGTTGACAACCAATGATTACTTAATGCTATATAAGTTTTTTCCCAAACCAACCGATTTAGATCAAACTTTTATAAGAATCATAGGGATATACTGCCGCTTTGGTTAGTGGTTCTGATGGCTGATGCTTATAAAACAATAGAATCAGATATTCTCATTATTGGTGCGGGAGGGGCAGGCCTCAGGGCAGCTATTGCAGCCTCCGATGCTGGCCTGAATGTTGTTGTGGTTTCTAAGTCCCTACTCGGAAAAGCCCATACTGTAATGGCAGAAGGTGGCATAGCAGCTTCCCTTGGCAATGTTGACCCAAAGGATAACTGGCAGGTGCATTTCGCCGATATCATAGAGGAGGGAGTTTATCTATCCAACTGGAAAATGGCGGAGATCCTTGCCAAGGAGGCCCCGGACAGGGTGTATGAACTGGAAAAGTTTGGGGCAGTGTTTGACAGGACCCCGGAAGGCAAAATATCCCAGAGGGCCTTCGGTGGTCACACATACAGGAGACTCTGCCATGTTGGTGACAGAACAGGGCTTGAGCTTATTCGCACTTTGGAGGATGTGGTGATTCACAGGAACAACGTTACCATTCTGGATGAGATGTACATCCTGAACCTTATCAAGGCCTCCGGCAGGGTCGCAGGCGCCGTTGGACTGAAGATGGATACAGGGGAATTCCACCTTTTCAGAGTGAAGGGAGTTTTACTTGCCACAGGGGGCTGTGGGAGGGTCTACAAGGTCACTTCAAATTCATGGGAATCAACAGGTGACGGTATCGGCATCGCATACCGTGCCGGGGCCGTGCTTCAGGATATGGAAATGATCCAGTTCCATCCAACCGGCATGGTGTACCCGCCTGGCGTTAGGGGCCTTCTTGTTACAGAGGGTGTGAGAGGCGATGGCGGCATCCTCTACAACAACAAGATGGAAAGGTTCATGGAGAGGTACTCACCTCAGAAAAAGGAACTGGACGCTAGAGACGTGGTTGCAAGGGCAAATTATGCTGAAATTCAGGCCGGGAGGGGAACTGAGCATGGTGGAGTTTATCTGGATATTTCTTACAAGGGGGCCGAATACATAAAGAGGCGTCTTCCAAGCATGTATCACCAGTTCCTTGAATTCGCTGGCATCGACATCACCAAACAGATGATGGAGGTAGCTCCGACGGTACATTACCAGATGGGCGGTGTGAGGGTTGACCCTGAAACCGGTGCGACGAATGTTCCAGGCCTCTTCGCTGCCGGTGAGATTGCCTGCGGCCTTCATGGGGCAAACAGGCTGGGGGGAAACTCCCTTTCTGATATTCTGGTCTTTGGCAAGAGGGTGGGAGAGGGGGCTTCCCAGTACGTGAAGCAGGCATCACTGCAGGAAATTTCCGATAACGCTGTAACGGCTGAAATGGATCACGTGATGCGGTTTTTGCGTGATGGGACTAATCCCTACGATCTTATTGACCAGTTAACAACCACCATGTCTGATAATGTAGGCATCGTGAGGGACGAAGAGCATCTTAACATGGCCCTCAGCACGATACTTGACATAAAATCAAAATACAGTAATGTAGGTGTTCCTGGCGGAATCAGATACAATCATGGCCTGCTTGCAGCTCTCGAGCTGGGCAACATGCTGGTTGCAACAGAGGCCATTGTCAGGTCCGCACTCATGAGAAAGGAGAGCAGAGGTGCCCATACAAGACGAGATTTCCCAAAGAAAGACCCCAGCTGGCTCAAGAATATAATCTGCTGGAATGAAAATGGTTCAATGAAATTTGACACTGTACCGGTTCCTGAAATGCCGGAAGAACTGAAAAAATATGTAAAACCGGAGGTATATTAATGGATAAGGTGACCCTGAACATAGTAAGACAGGACCCGTCGAAGGAAAGCACCAGTCACATGGACAGATTCGAGGTTCCCTATGTGGACGGAATGGTCGTTCTTGATGCGGTCAGGTATGTGCAGGAGAAGCTGGATACCACACTCGCGATCAGATGGAACTGCAAGGCTGCAAAGTGTGGCTCCTGCTCTGCCGAGATAAACGGTAAGCCTAGACTTATGTGCAAGACTCGGGTTGACAGTGTAGGAAACAATATAACAGTGGCACCCATGGGCGCGTATCCCCTTATCAAAGACCTGGTTACAAACGTCACGGGAAACTGGGATATATTGAGAAAGATGCCAAAATTCACACCTCCAGAAAATAAACCGGATCACTTCTCACTCCAGCAGGTTGACGTTGACAGATCCAGGGAGTTCAGACAGTGCATAGAATGTTTCCTTTGCCAGGACGTATGCCACGTTGTTCGTGAGCATGTGACACCTTATTTTGGACCCAGACACATTGTGAAGGCGGCTTCACTTGACATGCATCCTATGGACACGCTGGACAGATCGGTTTTTCTCAATGAAGAGGGTGGTTTGGGCTTTTGCAACATAACGAAGTGCTGCCAGGAGGTTTGCCCCGAGCATATCAAAATCACGGACAACGCCATTATACAGGAGAAGGAGAGGGCGGTGGACAGGGAATACGATCCTCTTGCAATGATTATTAAGAGAAGAAGATCAAAAGAAAGGAGTGTGAAGTGATGATCAGCAATGAAAACAGGAAAGGAAAAATCACGGAAAATAAGGCATTGACCAGCGTGATACCATCTGAATTTCTTGAGGCGAATTGGAGGCTATGGTCCTTTGTGATTCTTCTGGTGGTGGGCATCTACCTCATGATTACATATCCGGTGAAGGAATATGAGGGTCTTGTTGATCCATTCTATTCTCCAACAGTCCTTATCCTCCCGCTGGTGGGCCTGTTCAGGCTAACCTGCTACGCATACAGAAAGGATTATCATCGGCACATTTTCAATCATCCGAGGGCATGCGAGGTCGGGTTCAGGGCTGAATACAAGTACAGGCCCTACACAGGCGAGACCAGATTTTTCAGAATCGAGAATCTTCACAGATGGTTCATGTACGTTGCAGTGGTAATCCTGCCTTTCTTTTACTACGACCTGTACTTGTCCATTGTTTCTCCTGCCGGAAGCGTGGTTGGACCCCACCTCCCCCTCGCAACGATATTTCTGGCAGTCAACACAGCTTTTGTGACCCTATACACATTCGGGTGCCATGCCATACGGCACCTGATAGGCGGCAATCTGGACTGCTACAGCTGCGGGCATTCACTCAGGGGAAAACTATTCAGAGGGCAGAGTGTGCTCAACGCACACCATGAAACATGGGCCTGGCTGAGCCTCAGCATGTTCTTCTTCGTCGATCTTTATCTGAGGGCGGTTGTTGCTCACGTTATTCCAAACATAATTCTGCTGAGGTGATAAAGACGGCTAATTACAGCAGGCTCAGGTATCCTCTCTTTTTCGGGGGGCTATTCCTTATAGAAATAGGAGGGTTGCTTTACCACTTTTTATCCGGTCCAAAGGGGTTCACCGTGATGGATCTTGTTCCATTCGCGGTAGTGGGATTTCTTATTTATTTGGCCTCCCTTTTCGTTCCAAGATCCTGATTTTTTCTCTCCCTTAATTTCTGAAAAACCCAGAGCGCAACAAGGATCACAGCAGCAGCAATGGCCACATACGTGTACTGGTCAAATTCTGACACCACTTTGTTCCAGTTTGGTCCCAGCTGGTAGCCCAGATAGATAAGGAGCGAATCCCAGGCGAGGGAACCCAGGAAGGTCAGTCCGAGGAAAAGGGGGAGCCTCATTTCTGCGATTCCTGCCGGTATAGAGATAAATGTTCTGAAAATGGGTACCAATCTTGTGAAGAATACGGACACAGGTCCGTACCTGAGAAACCACGCGTGTACCCTATCGATTGATTTTCTGTCAAGCAGGATGTAGCGGCCATAGCGGAGTATCACCGGGATACCGCCGTATCTTCCAAGGGCATAGGCCAGATAAGCTCCTACAACGTTTCCTAGTGTTCCGCTCACCAGAAGGATAACATATGCAGGTATGCCGGCAACCGGCCCAAGTCCACCGCTGAATGCAAGATATCCCCCGAATGCCATCACAACCTCCGATGGAATGGGGAGTAGCATGCCCTCCAGGACCATGAGGAGGAATATTCCAGGATATCCAAGAGAAATCATCAGGGATTGGACAAAGTTGGCAAGATCTGCGAGTAATGCGATGATTTACACCTCAGTTGGGGATAATATAGGTAGTATTTTAACATAGCATTGTCTCTTCAGTCGCTTCCAGGTGGCTGGTCAGAAAAGTCGCCAAGCATCACCTTAACCTCTTCCTTCGGGAGGGAAAATTTCCTTTTTCCGACCGTACTTTCGAGAAGCATAAGTTCAGCAAGGTCGTCCGGATACCCATCAGCGTAGACAATCTCCTTTATCTGGGCGTTCATTATCATTTTGGAGCAGACCACGCATGGGTGGGTGGTGACATAGAGTGTTGCCCCTGCGATGCTCACCCCATGAACGGCTGCCTGAATTATTGCATTCTGCTCAGCATGCAGCCCGCGACAAAGCTCATGCCTCTCTCCCGAGGGAATATGGAGGTCGTCCCTGATGCAGCCAACCACATCACAATGAACGGTTCCCGAAGGAGGCCCGTTGTACCCCGTTGCAAGGACGTTCTTGTCCTTTACCAGAACTGCACCAACCTTCCTTCTGGTGCAGTTGGATCTTGAAGCTGCTAGGTACGCCATCCTCATGAAATACTGGTCCCAGGTAGGCTGACCGCCAGGCATAATTTAAAAGGTCAAAGTTGTTTATTATCTTTTCATTGCTTATTCCAACCCTACAGCGAACGAGAAAGTGTACTGCACGGCTACACATTTATTAAAAACCAATCGATCCGGTTAAAATGGCTTCCATGGCGGTGAATGCTGTTCTTGATCTTATGGCATTCCTGATCCTTCTGTACTTTCCTATTGCCGCTATCCAACTGGGCCTTATATTGAAGGGGTGGGAAATAAACAGCGACAGGCTTTTCACCAAGTTCAAACGGAGGCTCACGCCGGAGGCTCCCATGCCTCCTCCAATACTGAAGGAGCGAGAATTCAAAAACGGCAGGAAGATCATAGTGGTAATAACCACCAATGGGAAGAATCCTGATGTGGTGGATAAGATTACCAGCATTCTAAATTCCTACGGACTTCCCATTGAAGTGTTTGTAACTAAGGAGGAATACGACAAGCATGTCTATCTAGCGAAGGAAATCGTCGTTCCCTCTTCATTCAGGTGCCCCAACGGTTCCAGGCACAAACTGAGGGCGCTTCACTACGAAAGCATCTGGCTGAAAAACAACGGATACGGTCGCGAAACCTATGTTATACATCTGGACGACGATGCAGTGGTTTCTCAGGAATACATTGAATACGTGTATCATATGCGTGAGGAAGGTGGCCAGGGACACCTGAGACTCAGGGAGCCGGGAATCCATATCATGTCAACACTGGCAGACATGACAAGGGTATCAGACTGCGCTGCCTTCTGCACATACTTCAATACCCGGGGCAAACCAATGGCCGTCCATGGTGAAGGTCTTGTAATCAGAGCTGACGTGGAGGAACAGATCGGATGGGATTATGGAACATATGGTGCCGATGACATCATCATGTCTCAGCTCATAGTTAAGAACGGCTACAGATTTGGCTATATACCGCACCCGATTTTTATTGCTCCCCCAACCACAACAAAGGATTTCTACAAGCAGAGAAGACGGTGGATCATGTCAATGCTCTGGGCAAGGCACTACATAAGGAAGATCAACCCGAAGATGTTCTACTGGCTAATATACAGATATTCCATAGGCTGGACAGGGTTCTTTGGCGTATTCATGATCATACCGGCACTTCTGCTGCATATCCATTTTCCAGTATGGCTTGAGGCAATATCCATTTTCAATACCATCTGCTACTTTGTATTTTACCAGTATGGAGCAATAAAGACCGGGGCAAGATGGAGCCCGCTGATGCTGGCACTTCAGTTCCCCATTGCTGTCTACGAGGGAGGGACACTTTTCTATTCCCTCATCTACCCGCCGGACAGGAATGTTTTCGACGTAATAACAAAGGTGTGATCTCCTCAGCAACCTTAAGAAAGCTATGGAGATTATCCCAACCTGCATCTAAGGAGCGATCAGTTTCAGAAAAAGGGTGGACAACGAATTGACCTTCAGACGATTTCGAACTGAAACCGAACCTAACTTCGCTGGTCTAGGGCAGCAAAAGCAGAGCTTATGAGATCACATCACCTGTTCCCTTGATCCATCCAATCCAGTATTTTTGAGTGGTAGACAAAATTAAAATCTGGTGGGAACCCCTGGCAGAAATGCCTGTAATAAAAAATCTCTGCAGAAGATACTAATGAAGAATCGTTCATCCTCTGACCAATGAGGGCCATGTAGATAATGGAGAAAAGGTAAGAGAAGTTGCTTATAATTTCCTTGGCAAAATACTCCCTGTTGGAATACGAGAGACAGATCTGGTACCGCTTCTGTACAGTTTCAAAAGCCGATTTGCAGATCTCCCTCTGATCCGCGGTGATTTTTTCAATCAATTCATTTGCCATAGTTAGAAGGTCTTGTCCCAGAGATCTCTTCTCAGTCAGCTCCAGAAAATCCAGAGACTGAATATTGCTTGTTCCTTCCCATAGTGACGTTACGATTGAATCACGATGGAATTTTTCCACTGGAAACTCATGAAGAAATCCCCTTCCTCCAAAAACCTCCATCGCATAGCGTGTGACAAAGTCGCTAGACCAGGAGGCCATGAACTTTGCCATATGGGTGAATGCCCTTGCCACAAGATAAGAGGTATCATATGGGGGCTTCAGATGAGAAGCCCTGTTGAATAAGTCAGCGGCTATGATTGAAAGTACCATAGAAGCCTCAACTTCCGATTCCATTTCAATGAGATCACGCTTCATAAGAGGATGCTCAATCAGACTCCTACCGAAGGCAGTCCTACTTTTTGAGTAAAGGTAAGCTTCCCAAAGCGCTTTCCTGGCCATCCCAACTGCTGCTATTGCATCATCGATTCTTGATAATTCAAGTATTTCCAGGGCAATGTATATGCCGGGGAGCCCGTCCCCGAGAAGATAACCTTCGGAATGATCCAGAGTGACCTCTCCAGTTGGAACAAGAACTGTACCAAGTTTCTCCTTCAGCCGGCGGACCTCGTAGTTCCTCGAACCATCATCCTTGATAGTTGGTACGAAAAAAGCCGAGATACCCTTTGCACCAGCGGGCGAACCCGGGATTCTGGCGGTGACAATGGCACCATCAGCAAGCCCCGCGTTGCTGGCGAAATACTTGTTCCCGCCATTGAGGATGTATCTGTCGCCCTCAGCTACCGCAGTTGTGAGATTGGCACCGAGATCGCTTCCTCCCTGGATCTCAGTGTAGTATGTGGCCCCGAGCCACAAGTTATCATCCAAGTATCTTGTCAGAAATTTTTTTGTCAACTCCCCTCCGTACTTATATAATGCATATACTGTCTGTGCAGTGAGAGTCAGTGTGCAGAACAGACCGGAGTCTGATACCAGATAACCCGAGATAAAATGGTGCAACAATTTCCCCGGTACAGCTGTTCTTGCAGTGTCCATATCAAGGAGCCTTTCTATCATCATCCGATGACTCCTGGAAATCCAGACTCCATCTAACCTCTCATCCCGGATACCCCACATCTGGAAGTACGGCTTGCCGAAATGATCCAGAAAAATACTGTCCTCAATGAGTTCAGTGCCAACGTAATGCCCGATCTCCTTTAGTTTGCCGGAGTCTGAAAATTCAATGAATCTGATTACAGACTGGAGCGGCCTGTCCTGTGTGAAGTAGTTTATGCCGGTCCCAAGAAACACTCGGGAAAAGTCAAATTTCATAACATTAAGAGCTGAGTGGCTTACTTAAAGGTTCCCACTTGATTTGCCCTGTAAATTCAATTTGTTAGATTCAAAGCACCTTGACCCTAGGGGAATTGAACCAACCGATGCTTTCCACATTTGTGGATCGCCTTCTCAGGGTATTATTATACAGGATGGAAATCAGTATTTTTTGTGATGATCGGAATCATGGAAGTAAAAAGATTGAGACACAATGGGCTCGACCGGATTTGAACCGGTGACCACCGCCTTGTAAGGGCGGTATCATAACCACTAGACTACGAGCCCACCTCCATCGTAATAGCAGAAGTATATATTATATTGGCTCCGTTAGAGCTATGCCTGAATTATCTCGTCAACGAATGAGCACTTCAACAGAACTTTGCTCTTCGAAATGCTCTTTGGTATCGTCAGGGTCTTGACATTGACTATGGAGGCAACCTTCTTCTCAAAATCCGATGGATCAACACTCTCAAATCTCAAGTCGTCTATATTGCTGAATCTTATGGGGCCATCAATCTCCTTAAGGTCGCTTCCGCTTATTGTCACCTTCTTCAGGTTGCTTATGCTCTTCGTCTCGGTTGAATTCAAGCCTTCGATGAATTCACGGGATAACCTCTTTGCACCCTCCACTGAAGCTATGAACGCATGGTATGCGTCATTTGTTATTTCCCCTATTGTTTTTCCTGTCTCCTTAGCGAGGCGTGTCATTCTTCTGTAAGCATCCTCCTTTATACCCCGAATGGAAATAGTTTTCCCCTTTTCGTTCTCTTCCTTTGTTTCCTCTTTGTTGTCTTGCTTCACCATGGGTGGAAATGTCATACATGTATATCAAGTTTGACATGTTTCCCGTCGCTTGAGTCCAGGGATGACAGGCTCTTTGTAATGGGTGCATTAGCTAAGGACTGTGAAAAAATCTTATACTATGTTAGTTTATCCATCACCATGGCTGAGGAAGACATCGACCAAGGCAAGCGAAATTTCCTCAAAGCAATGGCTGTAATAGCCGCAGGTGCTGCCGTGGCTGGTGTTGTCAAGGGCGTTGTCCAGAACCTCATAACTCCATCATCTGGAATCACTTCTTATCCAACACTTCAGTTGGTCAACGCAACAACCGGGCTGCCATTGCACACATCAGATATAGAGGTGAATTCCGCTTCCGCCTATCTCTTCAATTACCCTCTGAGTGATGATCCAAATTTCCTCATAAGACTTGGGGATTCAAGCGGAAAGGATGTTGTGGTACCGCCTTCAACTGTTACTGTGCCGGCTGATGGCAGCAAGTTCCAGTCGCCGGGCGGCGTTGGCCCATACAGTTCAGTGATATCCTTCAGCGCTATATGCCAGCACCTCGGATGCGTGGCGCCCATCATTCATTATTATCCTCCCGGAAATGAGATACCGGGACACCCGAATCTCTCCAAATCTTCCCTAGTTCAATACGGTTTCATACACTGCAACTGTCATGGGAGCACATACGATCCGTATCATGGTGCAGCGGTCCTTACAGGTCCAACGGTGAGGCCCCTTCCAAACCTTGTCCTGAGCTATGACGCAGCAACAGATACCTACTATGCCAGGAACATGGTTGGCCCAGTCATATATGGAAAGCCTACCGACCTATCGGGGGGAACTCCATTCGCCGCCGGGACGAAGGTTACTGCTGTAAGCAAGGTGGCTGTTTCCTAGGTGTTTCAAGATGTTCAACAAAAGACCTAAGCTGTTTACCCCTCCAAAAAAGGGAGCTGTTCTTGGCCCTGACCCAATGCACATTGATGAGCTTCCCCTGAAAAGGGTCCCTGATTATATGAGAAGAAGACACGGCATCTGGTACTGGACTGGTGCCCTCATATCAGCAACATTCCTCTACCAGATTATCACTGGCCTGCTCCTTCTCCTCTATTACGTTCCCTCTGACTCATATGGCAGCACAGAGGCAATTATTCAGAGCATTCCTTACGGTTCCCTGATGCTGACAACGCATCTATACGGTGCCTACGCCATGGTTTTTCTTGTATATGTCCACATGTTCAGGAACTATTTCTTTGCCTCCTACAAGAAACCGAGGCAGCTGCAGTGGGTCTCGGGGGTAATTCTGCTGGCCCTTACAATTGGAGTGGGCTATTTTGGATATTCAATGTCCGGAGACGTCCTCTCTGTCGATGCAACGGACGTAGGACGAGGCATAGCCGGAGCCGCTCCGTTTATAGGACAGTATCTGGACTCAATATTCTTCGGAAATGGCACAAGCACCAGCCTGTTTACCCATATGCTTGCATGGCACATCATTCTTGCTGCCTTAATCGGTCTTCTGTTCGGAGCTCATTTCTGGCTGGCTGAGGCCAATGGTTTCATGCCTTCACACAGGAAGACGGGTCACAAGGCTCCAGCCATCGACAAGGAGTCACCTGATTACAAGCCATGGTACCCCTATAACATGGTCTTCATTATACAGCTGGGCATGTTTTGTTTCGGCCTCCTGTTCCTCATACCATCGGTTCTGAGCCTCTTAGCTTTGAGGGGAAGCCAGATCGTAACTGAAGCTGGCTATACTTTCCTCGTTTCAGGTCCAGGATTCCCTGCCCTTTTTTCGCCCTTCCCACAGGTGCCGCCGACAGCTTATAACCTGGCAGCCTTTGTACCGACGTATCCTCCATGGTTCTTGCTCTTCGTTTACAAGGCTGTGGACTTTGAAATGTTCAATGCAGCAGGTGCGATGTCCGCACTCTCCGCAACAATAGTGTTCGCGGTGATCCCACTTGTGTATTTCCTTATCCTTCCTTTCATAGACACCAACGAAGACACGCACCCCTTTGCCAGACCATTGGTCACTTCATTCGGCATACTTGGAATCATTTACATGATAATCCTTTCTGCCTGGGGAGCACTTAGCCCCGGTATTCCCATTCCAACGCCCGAGGTCCTTGCCGTTTTGGTTCCTCCATTCGTTGTCGTAGTCGGTGGAATGTTCCTCCTTAACCGCCTCTACAGAAGTGGCAAACTGAGGATCAGCTATAACAGGATAGTGGCTTCCTTCCTTATCTTCATCCTCATCATGCTTTTCGCTGCCTACTCATTTGGGCAGGGATTCGTTTCGACCCTAGCTTCCCCGTCTGGAACCAACGCTCTTGCAACAGTATTTTCAGGTAGTGTTCTTGTAGTGGGGGCCGTGGGAACAATGCGCAGTGCCAAGATGAGCAACGAGCCAGAACTTCAACTAAGGAAAAAGGCTGTGACGCAACCAGTTATAGGCAAAAATACAGCTCTGTTCCTATCCGGTCTCCTGATGATTGGCTGCATTGCTATTGCATACTTTATCCTCGGTCTAAATCCAATCGGTGCGCTGACAAATGCCGAATTCGGAGTTGGCCTGGGATTCATCCTCATACTTACAGGCATTATAGTAAGGATCTACAGGGCGGCGTTCTACCATGAGTAATCTTCGAACAAAAGGTTTCAAATGGATTACCTTCTGGAGGGAGGACTCTGTTGGGGTAATAGTGATCAAAGCAACCTCTGATGGTATGATCGCTGATGAGGCACTTCCTGAGCTTTTCGTTGCACTTACAACTGCGGCAACGGATGATCAGGTAAAGTCAGTGGCTTTAACTGGCCAGAATATGACTTTCCTGAAGGGCATCATTTATGACAAGTCATCGGTTATTGAGATGCTGGATTCTGCTAGGGCCCTGGTTTCTGTGGCAGTTACCATTGAGAAACCAATATATTCGGTAGTCAATGGCACATGCACCGATTTCGGCTATGAGCTTGCATTATTAGGCGACTGCATAATTGCTCATGGAGGATGTGATATCGGCTTCAGCAGGGACTACAGATTCATTATGGCAGGAAGCGTCACCTCCCGGAGGTTCAGTCCCTTCAAGGTAGAGAAGGCTGAAGCGGGAAAGAATGTTGATTTCGTTGTTCCAGCGGATAATCTTCTTGGGGATTCGAAGACTATGATCGAAACTCTCAATATGTTATCAAGAGCCAACAACAGGAGAATCATCATGGCTGCAGATGTCAGGAATGCCCTTCTTGCTGAACATTATGATCTTATGAAGAGGGAGTTCAGGAGCATGCTTAACAGTGATCAGGAAGAAGTTTCCGTTAAGATGGGAGGGAGCTAATGCCTTCATCTAGCAACTTAAAAGGTTGGGTTGGATTTCTGGTAGTTGTCATAATTCTCTTCGGACTTGCTTTTGGCACCAATGCTGTACTTCATCTCAAGAGTCCTGGCGCCAGTGTTACCGGAATATCAGCCGATCTGAGCGGAGGGGCATTCAATGCCTCCAATGTCACATATTCCGCCTCCCTACCATCCGGCGTGTCATCCATTCACGTTACAGTCAATTTTTCAACAAGCGTTTCATCAGGCACTGCGAATGCCACAATCATCTCTGGTGCTTACTTCAACCAGTCTGAATTTAACCTGCTTTATCCAACGATTAACGCAACCCTTTTCCGTGAATACAGCAGTAACTTCAATGCAAGCTACAACGCCAGCCACAAAAGCGGAGGAAACCTGTCTGCTGCCTATAGCGCCAACAGGACTTCCATAGAGCAGAACGCCACGATCAACGCCACACTGTACGCTGATGAGAACTCTACCTTCCAGTTATTCCCTGAGGCATATGCAAATGTAACCTACAAGGGGACCACCGGATCGCTGTCTGTTGACCTTGCACTGAACACCACCGTGGTCGATATGATTCCAAAGGGTACGGCGATCGATATAATCATCACCATCTACACCGGTCCATATGGCGCAAACGGATTCATTCTTCTGACGAAGTCCTGATACCTTATACTGGAAATAAGATCAGCGGCTTCCTACAAAATTGCGTGGCAGGCAATCCTGAGTATCGTCGCCTCCGGATATTTTCGATATCAATGAATCCATCCAGCATTATAGAAGAACCAGCCTCGACTACAGAGTCAGATGATGTGTGAGGATGCAATCAGTGCACCCGCCAGAGCAACCCCGGATACTGATGCCAGGAGATTTACAGCACCCTTGGATATCAGTCCCTTATTCTCCAACAGAGCTCCAAGGAGGCTGTCAATATGGCAGCCAAAGAATCCACTGACAAATACCACCAGAAAGAGAAACAGATCGAAGCCCGAAGTCCTAAGAAAACTGTATGAGATGGCCACAATGAATGAACCGAGCATGGCAGAAAGCTCACCGGTTACCGATATTCCGCCGTTGACCCCCGGTGGCACCTTTCGCATAGTTGTTATCATGTACACATTTCTGTCCATGACACCGATCTCAGATCCAAAAGTATCGGATGCTATCACAGCCAGGGAAGATGCAAAAAGCGCAAAAAGATTGAAGTTCAGCATTTTCGTTGTCATAGCAAAAAAATTCACTGAGGAAATTGCCAGGGCAATGATTCCGGCGTAGAATACGTTTGAAAATCTCCTCTCCCCCGCCCTCCCTTCCTGCAGCTTAAGCTTCTTCTTCTCATCGAAGAACATTTTGGTGGCGATATGGGATGACACTGCAAATATTACAAGAAGGATCAGCCAGTTCAAGGAACCGAAAAATGAAACAATAACGCCAAGAACAAGAGCAGCTATGCTGCCCTTCATATCAAAGATGTTGAAGATTCTGGAAAGCGCAAAAAGGATCAGAAGGACCCCTATGATCAGGGGCGCCTCTTCTACATTCAAAGACTCTTACCAACCTCTTTCCTGCAATTTGAGCTCCTTCGGCATGTGTTCAACATCCAGTCCCTTCATGCCAGAGAGACCGGATGACACCTCACCAATGAGCTTGTAATCCTCGAAGTTCTCAACAGCTTCCACAACTGCTCTTGCCATCTTTGCCGGATTCTCTGATTTGAATATTCCACTGCCGACGAACACGCCGTCCGCTCCAAGTTTCATCATCAGGGCACCGTCCGCAGGCGTTGCAACGCCTCCGGCAGCAAAATTAACAACTGGAAGCCTCTTGAGGCGTTTTATTTCAAGGAGGATCTTGTATATCTCGTTCTCAATCTTCGCTCCATCTATGTCGTAGTAAAGTTCAAAGTCTCTGAGGTAGTTCTCATCCTTGAAAAGGTCCTGGGAAACGGTCCTGCGAAGAGTGTAGTATGACTCGGACATATTATGGGCAACTTTCTGCAAGTCCTCGTTACCTAGCTTCGTGAGGACAGCTATGCTCTCATTGACCACTCTTATGTGTCTAACAGCCTCAATTATATTACCAGTCCCCGCCTCACCTTTCGTCCTTATCATTGCAGCTCCTTCGAATATACGCCTCACAGCCTCGCCCAGGGTCCTTGCACCACAAACCACCGGAACCTTCAGATTTTTCTTGTAAAGGTGAAAGAACGGATCTGCGGGCGTTAGGACTTCGCTCTCATCCAGCATATCCACACCGAGTGCTTCCAGTGTGTAGCCCTCGGAGAGATGGCCTATTCTTACTTTGGCCATAACTGGAATGGTAACTGCATCCATTATTTCCCTAATTTTTTCAGGGTCTGCCATTCTAGCTACCCCGCCGGCAGCCCTTATGTCGGCAGGAACACGTTCGAGAGCCATCACCGAAACCGCGCCAGCCTCTTCGGCGATCCTTGCCTGCTCTGCGGTGGTCACATCCATGATGACTCCACCCTTGGTCATCTTGGCAAAGCCCCTCTTCAGAAGCTCTTCACCAAATCTTAACTTTGAAAGTTCTACTGGCATTGATACCAATAAAAGGATTGGAACAAATTATAAATACCTTTATAGTTCCATTTTATTATTCGAATAAACAAAAGCAGGACTGTTCAGGTTGGACAATGAAGGAAAACTTTAATGCAACCGTGGGATTAAACTCAGTGCCGATGACTTCCCGGTCTGGGTGCAAAGTTGCTATAGTTGCACCGGTCATAAATGAGGCCGAAAATCTCAGATCGCTTCTTCCTCTGCTGAGGAAGTACGATGTCGTGATAGTCGATGACGGCAGCACCGACGGCTCCTGCGAGGTTGCAGGGGAATTTCCAAATGTTACTATAGTTGAGAGGGGTAAGAAGGGCGGCCTGGTCTCAGCAATAATAGACGGTTTTAGGAATCTTGACAGGTCAAAGTATGACAGGATAGTGGTGCTTGACTCAGATTTCTCCCATGACCCTTCCAAGATTGACGATATGATAGAATTTTCAATGGAAAACAAGTTGGATCTTGTTATAGGATCACGGTATATAACAAATGGCAAGAACAACGACCACCTCACCAGGAAGATAATAAGCAAGGTGGCAAATTTTTCATTCAGGTCTGCATTTTCATCTCCGATCAGGGACGCCACCAGCGGCTTCAGGGTTTACAGCATCAGGGCAGTCGAATTCATCATCCGTGAAGATTCCCTTGTAGGGATATCACCTTCATACGCCGGACAGACTGATATTGTCAGAAGATTGAGTGTATCGGGCTTCAGAATTGGAGAATACCCCATAGTTTTCAGGGCAAGGGAGAGAGGAAAGAGCAAATTGTCTGTAAGGGACGCCAAAGCGTTCCTCTCACTCATCCTGTGGAAGGGATACGTGCTCAGGTACGTGCTGGTTGGTATAACGGGCATCCTCGTGAACGAGATCGTGCTGAAGATACTTTTCGGGTACATGGGATCAGGCGCGGAGGTCATTTCAATCGAATCAAGCCTGCTCTCCAATTTCGTTCTTAACGACAGGCTCACATTTGGCTCACAGTCAGGGACCCTGAGGCATGGCTTCGTTTCAAGGCTCGCAAGGTACAATCTATACAACCTTGGCGGAGTAGCCATTAATCTTTCCATATTTCTCATCCTCATCCATATAGGAATAGGAATCCTGCTCTCTAACCTCATCGGAATACTGGCGGCATTTCTATTCACATATTTTGCCTCGACTTTCTCCGTATGGAGGACAGACCTGGTTGTCGCAAGACCATAGAGAAGACGTGCTATTCAGAAGGATAGCCCTGATCGGTGCCTCTGCGACGATAATCGGGATACCGAACTCCATTTTGTATCTGAGGGGTTATGGCTCCCCTGCACTGATTGCTCTTGAAGGCGTATTACTTGTTCTTGGAATCGTAATCTTCATTCTTGGCGTCACTATGGATACTGGGAAACTACCCAATTCGGGGAATCCAGAACTTGAGATATTAGTGCCTGTGGGCCTCTTTGCCGCTGCCATTCTAATCTTTGCACTGGTTCTGCGTTATGGCACTGTTCTGGATAAGCGATGGATAAAGCCATTATCCCTGATGATAATTGCTCTAATCGTTGGAGCTTTCCTCTATATTTCAACGTTGAATCTTCCACTGTTTAATTCTGATGAGGCTGCATTGAATGCCTATGCCGCCATCCTTTCGATACATGGAGTGAATCCGTACACCACTGACCTGGCTAAAGCATTCAGCTTGTTTGGGACACCGGTGCAGTATCTTACCCCCACACTTTCTGGAGGGTTCGTGAGCAGTCTGAACTACCCGGCCCTGTCGTTCTTACTCTATATCCCACTGGTTGTTTCTGGGGTCGACCCATATTATGTCCTCATAGCGCTATACCTGTCACCCCTTGCTCTTCTTGGCTTCGTCCACCGCAGATCTTCACCTGTTTCAATGGTTGCTGCTACGACTCTGGTTATGTTTAATAGTGCTTACCTTGTACAGATAACCCTTGGTTTCTGGGATATTCTATGGGTGATGCTCACAGCCCTGTCTCTTCTTCAGATGCGAAGACCCGCTATTTCCGGGCCTCTTTATGGAATAGCGCTCTCAATAAAGCAGATTCCAATTCTCCTTCTGCCATTCCTTCTTTATCATCTTTATAGGACGAGAGGGATCAGGACTCTAGGAATCTGGGTCTTCACGGCACTGACCGCTTTTCTGGCATTCAATGGTTACTTCCTGCTTAAATCGGGAGGTTCATACATAGATGGGGTTTTGCTGCCGGTTGCAGGGGACCTGTTCGGGATAGGATTCGGAATTTCGCAGCTGTCATTCTTGGGGGAGTTTTCGCTCAATGCTGATTATTTTGTCCTAATGATGGCGGTCACCGCGACAGCCTCATTTCTGATCTACACTAGAGTTTCACAGAGGTACCGTGTTGCGGCAATGCTTGCTGCCCCCATGCTTGTATTCTTCTTCAGTTACCGGCTTATCACAGAATATCTGATCTACTGGCCGCTTATCGCTCTGATGATTTTGCCGGGAGGGACGATCACTGACGACGAAGGGAACCCCACAATCACTGAACCGATGGAGAATGAAGTTACCAGGAAGGGGTTAAACAGAAAGTACATTACCATGACGGTTGCAGCAGTCATCGTGATCTCAGTTGTCACTGTCCCCGTCTTTTATCACCCCTACAGCATGAAGATTGACGGAATCGCCGGCATTCCTGCTCAAGCCAGTCAGGCAGGAAAAATTGGGAGTTTCACTCTGAGTGTGTATTACTCAGGTTCAACAGCATACAGTGGGCATATTTTCCTGAGGATCATTACGGGTCCACCTCTCTCCAACGAGAATGGTGTGATCTGGGTCAGCGGTGAAGTGAATATGCCTTTCGATGGCACGTATCTCGTGAGTTTCCATTCAACTTCAGCATCCTACGATCTTCCCGGGGGATCGTATCGCGGAGTCCTCTACAACACCACTATCCTTGGGTCTGGACAATTTGTAATACCTAAATCGGCGTGATACCAATTTATACTATCATGTGATAACGAGGGGAATGATCACTCTTCTGGCCGCAATACTGAAGTTCTTAAGCATAGTGGCTGGAGGAATTCTAGCAGGCATTCTTGGATCACTTACGGGCCTCGGGGGTGCGACGGTCCTAGTTCCTCTTCTATCACTCTTCTATGGAATCCCTATAATATATGCAACCGGTGCAAGCCTAATTTCCACGATTGCCACCTCCGCTGGATCGGCTAGCTCATACACGAAAAGCAAGATCACGAATATTAAAGTCGGTGTGGGGCTTGAAATAGCTACAACAACGGGAGCGATTGTTGGATCCATCACCGCAGTCTATGTCTACGATCATGGTCTCAGCCCCGTGATTTACGTGATCTTTGGCCTGGTACTATTGTTGTCGCTCCTCCCCACCATCAAGAGGGGAAGATCAGAGGAACCCCCCAAGATCCCTTCAGACTGGTCAACCCGTCTTTTTCAGCTGGCCGGATCCTATTATGATTCAAGGCTTAAGAAGGAGGTGAAATACCAGGGTGTCAGGTGGTGGCTCGCGGAGATTGTAATGTTTTTCGCGGGAGTGATATCGGGCCTTCTTGGTATCGGAAGCGGCGCCCTGAAGGTGCTTGGGATGGACTGGGCCATGAATCTTCCCATGAAGGTCACAACAACAACGAGCAACTTCATGATAGGAATCACAGCTGCCACGGGCAGCTCCATATACTGGTATGAGGGGTACATCCAGCTGTTTATAGCTGCTGCTACTGCGATTGGAGTACTCATTGGGGCATTCATAGGGGCAAAGATCCTGATCAGTATAACCAACAGGAATGTCAGGTGGATCTTTTTCGGGATACTCTCCTTCCTTGGAGTTGAGATGCTACTGAAGGGCGCTTACCTTCTTCATGCAATTACGGTCGGGCCCTACTTTGAAGTAATCATCTCTCTGGTCCTTGCATTCATAATGATAGTTTCCCTATTTTTGTATTTCAGGAGGCTCGAGAGTCATGCCACAAAAATTTGACGTTGACACTATATCCAGTTATACCCTCCGTACAGGGGTTATTGCAAGCATCCTTCTGATAATAGCAGGGACTGCTCTCCTGTTCATACAGGGACATGGGGGAGCTTACAGCCTGGATCAGATATCAAGTTACAATTATAGCTTCCACATCAATTCAGCAAGGATCAACCTTCTTGCCCTTTGGGTAGGACTAGCGCAATTGAATGGCCTCTATTTTATAGCACTCGGTCTTTGGGTTCTCATATTCACCCCGATAACAGTAGTAGTTATTGCACTTCTTTCATTCATTGAGACTAAGAATCACCTGTACATCGTAATGAGTCTCCTGGTTCTGTTCAACCTCTTTTTTGCGATGCTTGTCATTCCGCGTTTCGTTGCATGATATGAATGTCTGGCACGTTAATGCAGTGAAATTGAAGCGAAGCGGGTAAAATAATGTTTATTACTCTTGTAATCATTTCCATACAGGCACAGAAATGCTAAATTTCGAACGTGTCAAGATCAAGCATGAGGATCCCAAGGAGAGGGTGAAGAGCTTCACACTGGAACCTCTCAGGGAGTATACCGATGACGAGGCCGTGTCTGAGGCTAGCCGATGCATTGGCTGCAACATCTGCACACAGGCCTGCCCTGCAAGTCTTGACATTGGAGGCTATATACGAAGCACCGCTGTAGGAGATCCTGCACAGACTGTCAGGATAGTTTTTGAGAACCTCCCCTTCCCGGCCATCATTGGCAGGGTATGCACGCATCTTTGCGAGGACATTTGCGTCCTCTATGATACCGGCGGACCTATAGCCATTAGGCATCTTAAGAGATATGCAGCTGACAAGTTCCAGGATTATGGTGAGATCCTTAACATTCCAAAAAAGAAGTTCATAGGAAAGAGGGTAGCAGTGATTGGCGGGGGGCCATCTGGTCTCACAGCTGCCTTCTATCTTTCCATTCAGGGTGTGCGGGTAACCCTCTTCGAGAAGCTTCCGGCCCTTGGAGGTTTCATGAAAACAGGGATTCCCAGGTACAGGCTTCCTCAGGACGTTCTGGACAAGGAAATCGGTTTCATAATCAACCAGGGGGTAGACGTGAAGATGGGAGTAGAGGTGGGGAAGGACATATCATTCAAGGAGATCATGAACTCCTTCGATGCGGTTTACATGGCTGTTGGCAATCAGAAGCCTAGGATGACCGGTACTCCCGGAAGCGATGCCGTTAACGTGGTGCATGCCACAGAATTTTTGAGGCGAGTCAGTTTTGGTGAGAGGATAGATGTCGGCAAGAAGGTTGTCGTTATTGGTGGCGGGTTTACCGCAAATGACTCATCCAGGACATCCCTCAGGCTGGGAGCTGAAGAAGTCTATATAATGTACAGGAGGCGTGAGGTCGACCGGCCGGGCTATCCATCGATGAACGCAGAGGAGGAGATGGAGGAGTCCGTTGAGGAGAACGTCCATTACATCTGGGAAGTAACACCGTTTGAATATGTCAAGAATGGAGACAGAGTAGTCAAAATAAGGTACTGGCAAAATGAGATGGTGGCGGACAGAGGTGGCAGGGCAAAGCCGGTGCCGAAGAAGGACAAGGTGCTGGAAATGGATGTGGATTACATAATAGAGGCTACAGGCCAGGAGACGGATTACGATTTCATGGGTGAGGAGTTCCAGCGCCTCCTCAGGCTGACTCCACAGGGGCAGCCAATCGTTAATGAGTTTGGCATGACATCGATCCCGGGTCTATTCTCAGGAGGGGATTCCACAAATCCCAATAGGGATCTTATCAGTTCAGTCAGGGATGCAGACACCGCTGTTAACGGTATTCTGCATTACCTCAACGTAATGGACCAGGTAAACGAGGACAGGCTCCCCATTCTCGACAGATGGAAAAAGTACTCCGCGCTCTCCGCAAAGCTCGCGTATGCAGAGAGGGGGCGCTGATCTTCAGCCAGGCCCTATAAAATCGAAGCCAGTGTACGGAACCAGAGCTCTGGGTATTCTGAAACCGTTGTCTTCCTGGAAATTCTCCATGATTGCCACCATGGTCCGGGTAGTTGCAATAGCTGTGCTGTTGACGATACCTTATGTTTAGGGACCTAGCCTGGTAGTCCGTATCATTTGATGCCGAAACCACCTCCCTGAACCTGCCCTGGGCCGGGAACCATGCTTCTATGTCGTACTTCTTGGCAGCAAGATTGCCAAGCTCCCCTGAGCATATGTTGACAACTCTGTATGGTATCTCTAGCCTCTGGTATATCGCCTCTGCGTTTCCAAGGATCTCCTCAAGGAAATCCCATGAATGTTCCGGCCTGCAGAACACAAACTGCTCGATTTTAGTGAACTGGTGCACCCTGAAGATTCCCTTCGTATCTTTCCCATGTGCTCCAGCCTCCTTCCTGAAGCACGGCGAAACTCCGGCGAATCTGGCCGGAAGCTGGTCCTCATCAAGAATCTCTCCCATGAAATAAGCTGCTATAGGGTGCTCCGAGGTCGATATGAGATAGAGGTCTTCTCCCTCGATCTTATACAGGGTGTCTTTAAATGTCTCCAAATCAGTTGCACCATCCATAGCCTGAAAATTGAGCATGTAGGGCGGCTCTAGCACTTCAAATCCGCGTTCCGAAAGGAAATCCACGGCGTAGTTCACGAGGGCAAGCTCAAGTTTCACAAGACGGTTTCTGAGGTAAAAGAACCTGGCCCCGGCGGTTTTACCGGCCCTTTCCAGATCCGCTAAGCCGAGGCGGGGCATTAGATCAACGTGGCTTTCTGGTTTGGAATCAATAAGATGGAACTGACCCTTTCCATGGGTTTCGCTCCTGAAATGTTCCAGATCTTCACTGCAGACACCTGCGTCTCCCACAAACCTGACAAACTGGTTGTTCTCGTCCCCCTTGCATACTGGCACGGAGGGATGAAGGAGGTTTGGCACAGTCTTCAGAACAGCCTGCCTGTCAACCTCTATTTGCTGCATCAATCCCTCAAGCCTCTCTATCTCTAGGTTGAGGGACCTCACCTGCCCCTTCATTTTCTCAGGGTCTCTCCCGTCCTTCACGGACTGCGCTATATCGCCGGAGAGAACATTCTTTTCATGCTTGAGTGAATTCAACCGTTTGAGAGTCTCTCTCCACTTTTCATCCAGATCGAAGAACCTGTCAAGATTAGCGGTGTCAAAACCACGGGCCTTGCAGGCCTCATAATATACCTTAGGATTCTCCCTCAGACCCTTGGGATCAATCATGCAAGGCGTTAGATTTTCAGGCGATAATAAATTATTGATCAGCCATAGTGGCTATACCCGCAGTTGGCCTTGGGAGCGTGATTGCCGGAGAATAAAATTTCATATTCTTGCGAAAGGGGTCAGAGGTAGGACCATGATCCGGAACTGTCCTCATCATCGTCCCCGCCAGGGGTAACCTGCTTAAGTGATTTGCTGTAAGTCTTGACCTGCGGAACTGACCTGGCTGTTCTTATTCGGTTCAACAGCAGGATTGATCCTGGAATAATTATGGATATTGTCTTTATAATGCCGTAGGCAGTGTAAAGGTCTGCAAGAACACCAGAATAGGCTATCAAGCTGGATTGTGAAAACTGCAGCACACCCGTACTGAAATACTGACTTGCCCCTCCGAGAACCCCAGTTTTTAACGGTGCAATCATTAGGGTTATAATTATGATCACTGAGGTTGTGACCAGGCTGGAGGTCAGGGCATTGTGAATATTTCCGCTCTTTCGGCCACCCAAGTAACCGGCCAGGGACGGTCCGGCTATTGGAATCCACCAGAGAAGGAGTGCAAAGATGATGGTATACATCAGCCCCTTTGACTGACTGTACACTGTGATATCGGATCTGTTAGCGTTTTTAGAGAGCCTGTTGAGCTGCAAATCATAAATCTTTTCCCGCAATTTTTTAAATTTAGGTCTTGTTGGCGTCATCCGATTGTCTGACAACTATTGCATTGAAGGTATTTAAACTTATTTATCAATCCATGATCACTTGCAGGCTATGCCCCATACTTGTCCGCCCTGTTTGCCAGTTGCAGCATGTATGGAAACACGTCGTTGCTGGTAATTCTCAATGGCCCTTTCCGGCAAGAGACCTCGTCAAACTGTCTCCTTTCCAAACGATTCTCGTTCTTGCAGGAAAAGAGAACTGGCAAGGGATCGCCGGAATGGTCTCCTAGGGTGCAGGGGGTAGCGTGATCACCGGTTATGCAGATTACCAGGTCATCGGTCATGTCCATGATGGCGCCCAGTGCTTCATCTGTCCTTTCAATTGCTTCCTTCTTTGAAACTGGGTCTCCGTCATGTCCAGCCGCATCAGGAGCCTTCACGTTCAGTATTATGAAATCATATCTCTTCAGGTTGTCCCTCAGAGCATTGAATTTACCCTTGTAATCCGTGTCTATCCGTCCGGTCGCACCCGGTACGTTTATCAAATCCATTCCCAGCATCGCACATATACCCCTTATCATTGGGATTCCTGCTATGCATGCGCCCTTCATGCCATGAAGCTCCTGGAATGATGGCAGCGAAGGCGCCTTGCCAGGCCCTCTTATTAGCAGCGCATTTGCGGGAAGTAGACCGCGAGACTGGCGGTCCCGGTTGAAGGGATGATCCCTGAGTATCTCCCTTGCCCTTTTCAGGTATCTGTTTAACAGGTAGGCGGTATTTTCGGCGCCAGCCTCCAGAGGCTCTAT
>JAHXPV010000014.1:0-52116 GCA_031625175.1 Thermoplasmatales archaeon AK
CACTTATTTTCTGGGGAATAGTAAATTCACTTTACTGGCTGTTTTGGATAGATTTTCTTCTCGGCATAACCAATGCGCTACCTTTCTTCATTCTAGATGGCGGGCAATTCTTCAGGGATTCTTTACAAATTGCAAGTGCCAAGAAGGCGTTTTCTTTCCTCAGAAACGAGAAAGCTATACGTGGTGTAATGACGCTCCTGAATCTGCTGGTGTTCATTCTCTTCTTTATAGAGATAGTGGTGCCACGGGTAGGCTTCTGACAAGCAGTGAATCAGGTACATTCATATATCCCTCTCCAATTGCGACTGGTAAAAAACAAGTGAATCAACATGGCATTTCCTGAAGCCGTGGAAAGGCGACTGAATAAGAAAATTTGCATGAAGTGCAATGCAAGGAACTCACCAAATGCCGAGAGATGCAGGAAGTGTGGTTACACGGGATTGCGATTCAAAGCAAAGGAGAGAAGAGGCGGACAGTGAACACTCCTGAAGCGCCCAGGGTTTGCATCCTCCGTATGGAGGGAACAAACAACGAGCAGGAGGCATTCGAGGCACTTCAGCAGGCAGGTATGGATCCTGTCTACGTTCATGTCAATGAACTGAAGGCATCTAGATATAAGCTTGAGGAGTTTGATTCAATATTCATTCCAGGTGGCTTCTCTGCCGGAGACTACATTCGGGCCGGTGTACTGTTCGCACAGAGGCTGAAGCATATTGCCTTTAATGATTTCCTCAAGTTCATTGACGAAGGAAAGCCTGTTGTCGGGGTTTGCAACGGTTTCCAGGTGCTGGCTGAAATGGGCCTCCTTCCATCAACAGTAAACATATCGCGGGATCTTGTGCTGTCACACAATGATTCCAACCGGTATGAATGCCGGTACACATACGTAAGATTCCGAAAGGAGAACCCTATTTTTGGAGTAATGGGGAGCAAAAACGAGGCATTTGTTATACCAGTGGCCCATGCGGAGGGTAAGGTCATTCTCCAGGGAGGGGCCAGATCATATGAAAGACTCGAGGAAAATGGTCAGATTGTCATGCAGTACTGCAACGAGCAAGGCGATCTGACAGGTTACCCGTGGAACCCGAATGGATCTGCAAGAAATATTGCAGGAATATCAAATGAAGGCGGGAATGTGATTGGAATAATGCCTCATCCTGAAAGAATGGCCGATCCAGACATAAAATACTACGGATCCGGGGTATCTGCACCTGTGGGGACAATTTTCTTCCGTTCCCTGAAGAACTACATCCTAAGAGTTATTGCCTAAAATCTCCAGTAGTAGAGTTTTGGCTTTATCCTTGAATTCTTCGAGAGTTCCATCGTTAACAATCATGTAATCCGCCAGCGAAATAGTTTTACCGATACCCCAGGTCAACTCACGATTATCCCGTGCTATAAGTTCAGTCTCGCTCCTCACGTCATCAGGCCTGTTCCGTTTTATTATCCTGTCCAGACGTTGCTCCCTGTTTGCATATATCGCCACGACCTTGACATCCCTGAAGTGAGATTTGAAATATGCGAGTTCCTCCATGTTTCTAAGGCCATCAACCACTGTCTTCTCAGGTTTTGATATCTTTTCAGCCGTTCTTTTCGCCCAGACGTCCATTCCGTTCTTCTGACGCTCTTCGCCGGCATACCGCCCAATGGATGAGTCGTCCTCCCTGATCCCTGCGATCTTAGCATATTCCTTTACTGTATTTCCCATGTGAACATCAACCATCCCAAGCGATTTTGCGACTTTGATAAACTCATCCTTTCCAGACCCGGGCATCCCAGTGACAATGATCATCAGAGGGTGAAAGTGACTGTACTTTTAAAAGTAGCCTTTGCTCAATTTAGGGAGCCGACGACATGCTATGCATCATTCAGCCAAATGAGCTGAAAAGAACTGAACACCGGAAATGCAGGGATTATACCAATCGATTTTCAGTGAAGGTAATAAATTAACTGGTAAATTGTCTCTTGTTTAACCTGACAAACTATTTTAACGGCTATTTAATGCCTATTCGATGCACAAATGGATCTAAATCTTACCATTGGTGGTCCCCAAGGGGGCGGCATTGATACTTCTTCGAACATGATAAACAGGGCCTTTGCGGCCGCCGGTTACAACGTTCTTGGAGTCAGGGAGTACCACTCCAACATAAAGGGAAGACACAGCTACAATCACCTGAGAGTTAAGGAAGAGAGACCGAGATCGCTGAAATACCCTGTTGACATTCTTGTTGCCCTTGACCCGGATACAATTTTCGAGCATCTCGAAGATGTCGGAAAGGGAACCAAAATTGTCTATGACAAAGCTTTCGAATCATCTGACCTTAATTCGGCCAGAATGATAATGAGGGATACGTCCATCAGAATAAGAAAGACTCTCGAAAGCAGCGGATTTCCGGCAAATATCATTGGAGCCCTGGGGTATATGAAAACTAAGGGCGGGATACCCATCCCAATACCATTTAGCGACGTGGTGACCTCAGCAATAAAGGAGGGCCCTGCGACCAGATATTTCAATACACTCGGTTCGGCTGTAACGCTTGCTATTGCCGGTGTCCCTCAGGAATTTTCAGAGGAGGCCATAAGGCAAGTCTTCGCCTCCAAGAAGAACGTAGCGGAAGACAACATAAAGGTTGTTGAAGCTGCCTACAATTACGCTGAATCCAACAACCTGTCAGGGAAGAAACTCCCGAAGCTGGAAAAGAAACGCAGGCTGCTCCTGACTGGCAATGACGGTTCCGCGATTGGAAAGCTCATGGGAGGTCTTAGGTTTCAGACCTACTATCCGATAACTCCAGCTAGCGATGAGAGTTCGATTCTAGAAGAGCATGAGGACCTGCGGTATTTCGAAAATGAGAAGGCAAAACTTGAGGAGGGCGGCGTGGTTGTGGTTCAGACGGAGGATGAGATATCCGCAGTCACAATGGCTCAGGGTGCTGCGCTGACCGGAACTAGATCTGCCACTGCAACAAGCGGACCTGGCTTCTCCCTAATGGCGGAAGGGATCTCCTTTGCAGGAATGGATGAGGTGCCCCTGCTGGTGACACTGTATCAGAGGGGGGGACCCAGCACCGGGTTGCCCACAAGGAATGGGCAGTCTGACCTTCTCTTCGCTCTTAACACTGGCCATGGTGAGTTTCCAAGGATAGTGCTCTCATCAGGGGACGTCGAGGAGTGCATTTACGATGCAATGAAGGCTTTGAATTATGCTCAGAGATACCAACTGCCGGTTCTGCATCTGATTGACAAGAATCTGGCTAACATGACCGATCTTGTTCCCGATATCGATGTCCACAAGGTAAAAGTGGAGCAGGTAACCCCGGCAGAACACACCCCGGAATACAAGAGATATTCCCTTGATACCACTACAGGAGTATCAAAAATCGGCTTCCTGGGCAAGAATATTTTCTGGATGACGGGAGACGAACACGATGAGCTCGGTCATGTCACTGAAGACCCGGAGATCAGGGACAAAATGATGCAGAAGAGATTCAAGAAGCTGGAGACGGCGGCCGCTGAGATACCCATGAACGACAAGGCAGTTCTCTATGGGGAGGATGATGCTGATGTGACGTTTGTCACATGGGGAAGCCAGAAGGGTGTGGTTCTTGATGTCATAGAAGACCTAAAGGAGGAGGGAATAACTGCTAACCTTCTTTATCTGAAGATGTTTGAGCCATTCCCGAGTGAGTTTGTTGCCAAGGTCCTCAGAAAGGCCAAACTCGTCATTGACGTGGAGAGCAACATGCTTGCTCAGGCTGCGAAGGTTATAAGGATCAATACTGGAATAGAGATTGAAAAATGCATCCTGAAATACAACGGGAGGCATATGACTGAGGATGAGCTCCTCAGGGCAACTAAGAAAATACTGGAGGAGAAAGAGGAGAATTTGGTGGAGGTGTTGGAAGATGGCGCATAATTTCAAGACTGATTTGACTATAGATTGGTGTCCCGGTTGCGGGGATTTCGGCATACTTACGTCAATCACCCAGGCACTTGGTGAGCTGAACCTTGATCCTAGGGACGTTGTTGCGATTTCCGGGATAGGCTGCTCTGGCAAGACCCCTCATTATCTCAATATTGGTGGGGTCCATACGCTGCATGGCAGGTCTATTCCATTCGCAACAGGTGTGAAGATATCAAACCCGAAGCTAAAGGTCATTGTTCCAAGCGGCGATGGAGACATGCTGGGGATAGGTGCCGGTCATTTTGTTGCCGAGGGTCGAAGAAATACAGGTTTAACCATAATAATTTTCGACAATGAGGTGTACGGCTTGACAAAGGGACAGGCCGCACCGACGATGCCGCTCGGGGAAAAGACTAAAAGCCTTGCAAGGAACAACATCTTCGGCAAAGTCAATCCCATTGCCCTCGCCCTTGCCTCAGGTTACTCCTTTGTCGCAAGAGGATTTTCCTTTGACATGAAGCAGCTCAAGGAGATACTGAAGAGAGCCATACTGCATGAGGGCTCTTCGGTCATAGACGTTCTTCAGCCGTGCCCCACATACAACAACATCAACACTATGGAATGGTACCGCGAACGTGTATACAAATTGGAGGATGACAAATCCTGGGATCCAGTGATAACGACCGATGATCCTGCGGTACAGCTGGAAAAGTTCCAGAAAGCCTACGAAAAGGGTCTCGAGTGGGGAGACAGGATTCCCACAGGTATCTTCTATGAGAACCGGACTATCCCAAGCTTCACAAAGAGGCTGAACGAGTTCGTTCCGAACTACTTCAAGAATCCCCCGGCTGAGCAGATAGTCACAGGCTCCAATGGCTATACTCCTATCGACCCCTACAGAACATTTGCCGACAAGATAATCTAAAACCCAAAATTTATCCCTGCAAAGCTCAGCATGAAAATGACTCCGAAGGCACTCAGGGAGAGGAAACTGAAGATCCTGACTCCTCTGTAGATCGCCTTTTCATACTTTTTGCTAAGGCGCCAGATAATCTCTGATAAGAAGAATATCCATATCAGTATCCCGACGAAGATAAAAATCATCGGTACTATCCCGAATTGTTTGTACATTCCAAGTCCTGCGGTTATCCACCACCCTATCTGCATCGGATTGACAAGCCCTATTGTCAGTCCAATCAGGTAGCCCGATTTGTGGATGTTTCCGATTTCATCCGGTGTTTCTTTGGCAGGCAGGCGACTGCCGGCTCTAACTATGGAGTATGCAAGATAGAAAAAGAAAATGGCACCCACCAGGAAAAGGATCCTCACATACTGTCCAAAGCGTATCTCAAAACCGGCTGTAAGCGTTATCAGCATCAGTACGAAGTCTGCGCTCATGGCTCCGAATCCAACCATGGCACCTCCCAGAACGCTCCTGGTGGCTCTCTGAAGCATGACGGAGGTAACTGGACCCGGAGGTGCGGCAAGCGAAACCCCTAGAAGGATCCCCAGTCCGGCAAGCAGAGTATAGTTGAGTGGAGCCAATGCTGCGGTGAGCGAAAAAAGGTTATTTAACCTGATCCACTGGAGTATCGTGAACGCGACCCTAAATGATTTCCTGAACTATCTTGGGTGTGATGCAAACAGGTACGATGAGATGAAAAAACGTGCGGATCCCATAGTCCAGGCTGTCCAAAGAAGAATAGGACAAGACAATTACTGGCAGGTTTCTCCTGAGGAACTGCGCAGCATATATGCTTCCGTTGGTCTATTCAGGGGACCCATGATAGCAGAGACAGGCGTGGGCCCGGGAAGCACTAGTTATGCGATATTGGAGGCTTCACGTGAGTTTCGGGGAACTCTTTACAGCTTCGATCTTGGGGAACCCTACGGGGAAAAGAGGGACAAACCGGTTGGTTTCCTTGTTCCTGAGAATCTCAGGGACAGGTGGGTTTTCATAAGAGGTGACACTAAAAAGACTTTGGCAAAGAACCTTTCCTACTTTGGACCCTTTGATGTGTTTTTCCATGATTCTGAGCACACATATGATCATGTGAATTTTGAACTTGAAACGGCCCTGAAAAACCTTAGAAAGCGCTTTCTCATTATGGTTGACAACTACGACTGGACTGAAGCCCCGGCTGATTTTGCTTCATCGCACCACCTCAAGCTCCTGCCATTGGTTGACGATCTCTGCTTCATATTTCCCTGATAGCAGATAGTGATTATGAAGGGGTCAGTTTGGTTCCTCAGGCTTTCCCTCGGAAATGTTCTTCAGGACCCGATCCACGCTGTCCTTATTCTCAGGGGTTCCGGAGACATTCTCGAATCTCGATTGCTTCACTATTCTTGAACCTCTGAAGGATGCGAGGTTGTCATCCTCAAGGAGATAGTGCTTGAAGGTAGCAGGCTCGCCTGTTACCTTGATGAATCGGGTCCTTCCGTATCTCCCCATGCTCCTTGTGGATGAATTTAGAAGTCCAAATTCCTCCAGTTCACTGATGACATCGCTAATCCTTCTGCTGGAGAGTGGGGTAAACCCCAGTTCAGAGCAGAGGTTCCTGTAATTTTCAAAAATCTCCCCCGTTATCATAAGACCCTGGCTTATTTCCTGTGTCACAACTGCACTCAGAAGAACTAGCTTGGAATGAAGTGGCAAGGATCTGATTGCCTCCTCGAGAACGTTCATGTCAAACTTATCGCGAGCCGCATAGATTTCCGCTTCAGTGACTTTCTGCTTTCCGTCCCTAATAGCTAATTCAATTGCAATCCTCAGGAGATCAAGAGACTTTCTAGCGTCCCCATGCTCCTGGGCTCCGATGGCAGCGCAGAGATTCAAGGCGGATTCCTCTACAACACCTTCCCTGACGATCCCATCCAGTCTGTACCGCAGAATGTCCTTTATCTGGTTGGCATTGTACGGCGAAAACATGAGGCTTTCGTTGTTTAATCTGCTTCTCACCCTTGCGTCAAGCTTTTCGGAAAAGCCTGTATCATTTGTGATGCCAATGAGTGAAACCCTTGAAGACTCCGTGTCATCGAGGAGCTTCAGGATGGAGTAAAGTGAGTCACTCCCGCTCTTGTTGACGATCTTGTCTATTTCGTCCAGAACCAGAAGGTAGTACTGGCCGTTTCTTTCCAGCCTAGTTACAGCTTCCTGGTATATTCTGTCAAAGGGCCATCCAAGCTGAGGTATGGAGTCATTTGAAGGATCTGACAGGGAGTTCACTACGTTGATCAGGATTGAATAAGGTGAATCATAAATCTGGCAGTTCAGATACATAGTTTTCACTTTGTCACCCGCTGCTTCCTCGAGCAGCCGCGATACGTGGCGGACTACGGAGGTTTTTCCCGTTCCAGTTTTGCCGTATACGATTACGTTGGAGGGCCGCATATTCCTCAGAACGCTGGCAAGCACCTTCACAAGGAAATCTATCTCCATCTCACGGTGGGGCAATTTGTCGGGAATGTAACCCCCCTTCAGAGAATCGAGATTGCCCAGCAGAATCGAAGTATCCTGAGTAAATTTGAGAAAAGGGTTCATACAACTCCCGGTAAGTCATCAACAGGCAAGTATCGTTAAAAAAACTTTGCTGATCAATTTGGCCGCACGCAGATAAAATACCCTAGGAGCGGAAAATATGCTTTGCAACCGGCCCTATTGTAAATGTATTCATGAGGAGACTACTATGGACTGTGAATTGGTCTCATAGAATTAATATAAATTATAACCAATAATTATTACTTATCGAACGGGAATGTGTTCACGTTTTCCATTTGCATAATGGTACCTACAAGATACATTGAACCAGTTACTAGAACCAGCTCTGCGGCCTCCTTTGCATTGCTGTATGCTTCCCTTGGATCTGGTATTACCTTGCACTCTCTGAAGAGCTGATGGCTCATTGAGTAAAGTTTGTGTGGATCAACAGCCCTCTCTGGCTCGTCTGGTGTGGTGAATATAACCCTGTCCGTTATCTGGCTCAACACCTTTATAAATGAGAAGACGTCCTTGTCAGAAAGCATGCCAACCACCGCGAGAGGCTTTTCTATTTTCAGCGCATTCAACGAAATCCGAAGTGCGTTTGCAGCCGGTGGGTTATGGGCACAATCCACCAAAACAACAGGTTTTGAACAGATTTTCTGCAATCTGCCAGGCCATCTTGTTTTTCTGACCCCCCTTTCAATGGATGCTTTGCTTATTTCCAGGGAATCATCCGCCTCAATTGCAAGAACTGCTGCCGCGAGATTCCTTGGCTGGAATACACCGGTTAGGTTTGTCTTGAGTTTGTACTCCCTGTTTGGTGTCTGAAGTTTCATTGAGGTCCCATCCAGAGAATATTCTACATCAGAAATGCTGGCATCCTTCTGAACCTCGAAAAGCCTGGAATTTCTAAGCGAAGCTATTCTCCTTACAGTGCTGACAACCTCAGGCTTGTTGTCCCCCAAAACAGCAGGAACATTTTCCTTTATTATCCCAGCCTTCTCAGTTGCTATTGCTGTGAGGGATCCGCCCAGTTTATCAGCGTGTTCGTATCCCACCTGGGTTATGACGCTGACGAGAGGCGTAATTATGTTCGTAGAGTCAAGCCTTCCTCCAAGCCCTACCTCTACGGATGCCATATCTGCGCCAGTGTCCTGGAAGTACTTGAATGCCATTATAGTTGTAAATTCGAAAAAGGTTGGATTCCTGTTCTCCTTCATCAGGCTGTTCACAGTCTGCATGTTTGACTCAATGAACCTTATGACATAATCTCTTCCAATTGGCTCCCTTCCAGAAATTATCCTTTCAGAGAAGTCCACAAGATGCGGTGATGTGTACAGTCCAGTCCGATGCTTTTCAGAGAGGATATTGTATATCAGGGCGGCTGTCGAACCCTTTCCGTTGCTTCCGGCTATATGAAAGCTCCTGAATGAGCTTTCTGGATTTCCAATCAGCCTAGCAAAGGACTTTGTCAGTCCAAGGTCGAGCTTTATTCCCTCCCTCTTAAGTGAATAAACAAAATTCAGATAGCTGGAAAAGTCATCCATCGTGATACCTGCGTTCAATGGGCTGCTTCAGAGATAGTTCAGCTATTAATTATCTTTTCCAGTTCAGTTGCGGTGCAGCGGTTGTCAGATAGCATTTATAAATACGATCAAATAATAGGGGTAAGAATGGAAACTAAGCTACTATATCTTGATGATCACTATAGAAAGGAAGCCGAGGGAAAGGTTCTTTGGCATGAGTTTACCGACCTGGTTGTTGACCAGACCATATTTTATCCGACTTCCGACGGCCAGCCTAATGATAAGGGCAAGGTCATAATCGATGGAAAGGAGTATGTCATTGTGGATACCTGGCTGGATGGCGACAGCGTTCACCTGATGTCCCATGATACATACCCAGAGGACGTCAATGGCAAAACTGCTTATCAGATCCTTGACTGGGATGTAAGGTACCTGCACATGAGGTTCAGGAGTGCTCTCAAAATATTGATGGCATTGGCCTACAGGGACTTGGGGGCAACAATGAGGATAAACCAGACCTACGATGATCAGGCGTGGTTCGATCTGGAATATCCCAGTGTCACCGAGGAAATTATCAAGGACCTTATCGGCAAGGCAAATGCGATTGTGGAGAAGGGACTTCCTATAAACTATTCTTACATTGATAGGGGGGCGTTCCTGAACGACAGTGAAAAGATGAAGATATGCAAAGGGAGGGTCCCTGATTTTGAGAAGATAAGGATAATGCACATAGAGGGTTTACCCGATCAGATGGAGTTTGGAACCGATGTCGCAAAGACTTCTGAGATTGGAAGGATTGAATACAAGACCACAATGGTGAGAGGTAAAACCAGCAACAGGGTTACTATAACCTTGCGGTGATATCTTTTGGAAAGAGTGGAATCTGGACAGGAGAAATACGTTCCGAACATTCTGGACAGAGTCGTCTATGTTCTAGGGGCCGTCTTTCTTGTCGCCGGCCTCCTGTCGTTCTTTTATCTCATACCGCATACCCTGAACGAATATCCGATAATAAGAAGCATACCAACCTCTTACTACCTTCTTGTTGGCTTTCCACTTACATATTTGTATTTTCTTCTGCTCATCCTCGTTCTTGTTTTACTGGGCTTCCTCTCAGTCTATTCTATGATTTCCGGTGGCCTGTCACTAAGAAGCCAGAGGGATAGAGCCAGAAAATACTCCGGACTGAAGTATCTTGCTGTTTATGTGCTTGTAGAACTTATAATAAGCGAAATAGTGAGTTACACTATCCCAGGAATATCTCATGAGTTTCCGCTGAATCAGCCATTCGGTGTTCAGAACTTTATTCTACCGGTTTCCAATCTTTTCGGATTGGTTTTGGAATTTGTGCTTGTCGCGGTGGCACTTGTTCTTTACAGGAGCGTAAGCAAGAGCACATCAGGTACCGGCATTTTCGGAAGCCAGGTTCCATCAGGCGTTTCGGTCCTTGTTTCTGTTGTCGTGTCTGTAGTAATGGTTGCCATTTCACCAAGCAATTTTGTTCTGGATTTCACGTCATTTCTGTCATATTTTGTTATTGGAATAATAATAATTCGTTTTGGTTTCCTCAAAGCCCTGGCCGTCACATTTGCATCGACTTCTGTGGATGTTCTGTCATATCTGCTATCCCCCTCTCCGATACTCGAATCATCTCTTACAATTTTCCTGTTTATTATTGCATTCTTTGGTCTTTTCAGCGCTGCGGAGATTGCATTCAGGGCGGGTAGGGTTCAGCAGAGGTCAGCCTATGCAGAACGGCAGGAATCTGTGAAGGCTGAGGACATCAGGCCGATAGTTGAGAACCTTTTCATCCGAAGCACCTGTCCAGTATGCGGCAACTACACTTTCTATGTTCAGAATGATCTCTCACTGAAGTGCACAAAATGCGGACATGAAATAGCACCCGATGCCAGGGCCCCCCCTAACATTTCGATACAGATTCTTCGCACTAGACGGCCCTTATGATCCATCGTATGATTAGAAGGAGACTGTAACCAAGGGGAAGAATGAACACTGCTGAAAGCGAAATAATACCGAAATACTGGACCAAAGCGCTTACCCCTAGAGACCCGGCCATGAAACCTGCGCCGAAGGTTGTCTCATAGGCGAAGATGGCCTTTCGAGGGCTTGTGTTCGCAGTGAGATACGTCAGAACCTTTGTCATTGATATTGAAACCCCAAGTCCGGCAAGGACTATGACAGGCAGCAGGAAATAAAGTGAAATGCTGAATCCTAGAAAAAAGGTGGGAAAGATAAGGATGGAACTTGCGATTGAGAATGACCTTATACTGTAATTATGCACATAGTTCAGGGCTATGTATCCGACAGCAGCCACGATCCCATATATCGATACAAGTATTCCCACCTCCCCGTAGGAAATGCCTGCAAGCTTCAGTATGGGCTCCAGCACGAAGTATATGAATCCTGAGAAGAGTCCTGCAAAGAAAATGCTTAAGGCATAGATCACCGATATTTTCCCATCGAATGAGAGCTTGTCAAGTTTGACAACCCTGGGATTGAAGAACACAGCGACAATAAAAATCACCGCAGAGATAATGAACAGTGGGCGAAATCCGTAGTATTCTATGATGAAACCAGCAATCAGAGGGGCAATAGCATTGGGAATTCCCCAGCCGGCAGAGTACCGTTCAGGGCCCATAGATGTATCAAGCAGCGGAAGAGATATCTCTGTGCTTATCCACCAGAACGCCTGGACCAGAGCCGCCGCGATGGCAACAGGCAGAAAGACTTCGTATCCCTTGAAGTACAGCACCAGAGCCAAAGCAGCTAAAGCGAGGTTTGGTAAAGTCGATCCAAGCTGAAGAGCCATGCGCTTTGCCTTAAGATATATGGAGGCCACTATTGGAAAAGCCAGAGAACCCAGAAAGCCGAGGAAGCCCACAACGATGTATGGGTACCCCAGCCTTACGGCTAGGAGAGGGAACGAAAAGCTAATTGTGAACCATGCAAAGGAAAATCCGAAGCTCGCGGTGAACAAGCGCGCTGAATTGCTTAACAGAACCTACCACGGATTGGGGATAATCAGCGTATATTTGAATGATGCGTATTTTCAGGGCCCCAGACGTTCAAGGCTGCAAGAGGAAGAATAAAAAGCAAAGTTCAGCAGGATGATGCTCCAGGACATTCCCGAAAAGCCAGGATTAAGCAAGATTTCTCCAAAAATGCTGTGTCGCCGTCAGTTTTAGCCTTCCAGTTTCCTTATCTTGATGCCATCGTCTTCGTAGAATGCGACTATGTCATCCGGCCCCAGTCCGAGCTTGTCCACGACACGTCTGGGGATTGTGATCCTGTACGATGTTCCTCTGCTTGTTATATGAGCCACATCCACCAGTGCACCCTTTGCCATAGACCAATATCGGAAATTATGTAATAAATTTATCTATAACACAATTGGTAAATGACCAATTTAGAATTGTGATCGTTTACTTTTTATACGGAGTACCAATTTTGGTGCCGATACCGATGGTTACAAAGCCTGCGAGGATGTATACAAAGATCACAGGACCCGCCTATACGAGGAAGGAGTTCATGGGCGGAGTGCCATATCCTAAGATCACAAACTTCATACAGGGAAACCAGAGAAAGGATTTTGAGATTGAATTGAGACTGGTGGCAAAGGAATCCTGCCAGATCCGGCATGTAGCACTTGAAGCTGCAAGAGTTTCAGTGAACAGAAAGATGCTTGAGGGATCAAGCGCTGACAGCTACTTCCTGCAGATCAGACCATATCCCCACCACGTGCTGCGTGAGCACAAGATGGCAACCGGGGCTGGGGCTGACAGAATCTCAAGCGGAATGAGAGCGGCATTCGGGAGACCGGTCGGAACTGCAGCGAGAGTACATGCCAATGACATAATCATGGTTGGAAGAACTTCCCCCGATAAGGCGCTTAAACTCAGGGATGCTATGAGAAAGGCCGCAATAAAACTGCCGACTCCATGCAGAGTTGAAATTACAAAAGGAAAAGAGCTAGCTGGGAAGCTCGGGCTCTGAGACCCCAGATTTTATCTTCTGTGAGAAGATTCCTTGGAACCTATGAAGTTCTGGATGAATTTAGCTGCCAGCATGCTCGTGTTTCCATTATCATAGACGGGAGTGATCTCCACTATATCCATTCCAATAATCATGCCGGAAAGTTCTTCTATTAGGTCGCTCACATCTGTGTGGCTAAGGCCGTATGGTTCCGGCGTCCCGACTCCGGGTGCGAAAGCAGGATCAACACCATCCATGTCAATGGAGAGGTAAATCCTCTTTGGAGCTGCCTCAAGAATTTTCTGTACCGCGTGCTTCATTCCCTTCCTTCTCACATCCCTGGCTGGAATGAAAGTGACGTTGTGCCATTCAGGTGATGTAATCTCCTCCATTGAAACTGATCTGGTTCCAATGGAGAATATCCGTCCAGGCCCAAGTATCTCCAAGGCCCTGCGGGTTATGCAGGCATGGTTGAATTTGTTTCCAAAGTATTCATACCTGAAGTCAGAGTGAGCGTCTATTATAACAAGATGGACGTCAGGCAGGTTCCTGATTACGCCTGTAGTTATTGAGTGTTCTCCACCAAGCATGATCGGAATTTTTCCGTCCTTCACGATGGTCCGGGTCACGCTTTGGACATAATCAACAACCTCTTCAGCATCCTCGGTAACCTGAAGATTACCCAGATCGGCGATGCCCACCGAAGTGAAATCAACATCGTAGGTGAACTCATAAGATTCAAGATTGTCATATGCCAGCCTGATGGCGTCAGGGGCAAGACGGGATCCCCGCCTGAAGCTGGAGGTGTTGTCGAATGGCACCCCGAATATCACGTACTTTGCATCGCTGTATCCGGAGCTTGCATCCGCGATCTTGCGGTAGGAGAAGTAACTCTTCAGTTCTGAAGCATTATCTTCCTGGTTCCCATGGCCTCCCAATAGGATACCTCCGTCCCTGGCTTGATCTTCTCGATTTCGTCATCAGAAACCTGCACAACGAACGTTTCAAAGGTTTCAGTGTCCATCAGCTGGACTTCCTTGTTGTGCACAGAAAGCACCTGCGCACTCTTCTTCTCAATTATGGGCACTTTTACCTTGTGTTTTACGGGATAAACAACACTCCGTTTCTGGTTATCGAACACACCGATTGCGACAATCCTTCCTTTGGCTTCACCATGCTTCCCAGGCTTTGACATGGTTATTTCCACTATCTTGCAAGGAACGTCATCAATAAGCATGTATCTTCCGACTTTAAGCTCTCTAACTTCGGCTTCCTGCCAACTCATATTGTTCCGCCCTCTATCACGCTGGTCTTTATATATTTTCTATTACAGGCCGTGAATAAAACTCAAATGAAGTTGCAGTCCTCGAAGTATGCAGGGTCATAGCCGATCAGCGCACCGTCTCTCTTCACGAAATTGCCGTTCACCATCACATCCTTGATAGCCACAATGCTGCTTCCATATACGATTGACTTTACGGCTGTCTCAGGGATGACCGGTGAAATGAACGGTGATTCCATATCAAATGCGACCATATCTGCGGACTTTCCAACCTCAATTGATCCTATCACATCGTTCTGAAGAGCTTTTGCTCCCCTCAGTGTTGCCATGTCCATAAGTTCCTGAGCCCTTATTGATGACGGATCCCAGCGCTCATTCTTGATCATCATGGAACCAAACTTCATGGAAGAGAGTATGTCCTGTGAATTGTTGCTCCCCGCACTGTCCGAGCCTATGGAGACATTCAGCCCGGCTGCTAACATCTCTGGGACCTGGGCTACTCCGCCAACTCCAAGCTTGCTGTTGCTTACAGGATTCCAGGAAATCGTTGCCCCATCGGAAGCCAGCATCCTGACCTCATTCATTGTCAGCCAGACTCCGTGCTCTCATTTCTAATTTTCCTGAATCCATAGACCTCCTCCCTTGTTTCTGCCAGGTGGGAGTGCAGTATTGTGCCATGCTCCTCAGCCAGGTCCCTTGCCTTCAGATAGACCTCATCCGATGCAGCGTAAACACCCTGCACACCAACACAGGGATGAACAAGACCTGTCCTTTTTGTGTTCGCCAAGAATCTCCTTGCGTTATCAAGCGGGGATCCCTTCTGGGTAGTTTTGTCATCATCCAGAGTGGCCCAAGCAAGATACCCGCGAATGCCGACCTTCTGACAGGCCTGAGCAATAACATCTTCGGAATAGTACAGGTCAAGGAATGTGGTGACTCCCGAAGCGGCCATTTCATATAGGCCGAGAAGGGCAGAGTTGAATATGCCTCTGCTGGTTCTCTCAGAGTCAAGTGCAGATGTCTCCCTAAGGAACTCCGATAATCCGATGTCGTCCAACCGTCCTCGGAGATGTGTCATGGCAACATGGGTGTGTGTGTTGATGAAACCAGGGCATACAAGTCTGTTACGGTAGTCTATGGTCTCATCTGCCTGGGGTTCATCCGGACCAATGTAAGCTATTGTTCCATTGTCAATAAGAATATTGGCACGCAGGATGTCCCTGCTGCTGTTCTGAGTGACAATGAGCGGGCCTTTCAGAAGAGTTGTCTTCACCTTGGATTATTGCTTTTGATTTTATTAACAGTAGCTCTCTTCCGCAATCTCCTCTCATACCTCTCCGGGGAACTCCTCCGGATGGCAATCAGGGTCCCTAGAACAGCAAGGGCGGCAACAAACAGGTCGAGGCTCGCCGGCTGTGCTATTTTTATGAAGAGAAAAGTCACCAGGGCAAGCAGGGCGCCCAGGAAAAGTGAATATGCAATCTGTGAAGTAGCCTCCGATCTACTTGGCTTCTCAGATTCAAGTATAAAATAGACCATAAAGCCAATAACAGCAAGTATAAGCGTTATCAGGACAACATTGTTAAGAGGTATGTTAATCGTCGAAAGTGGCGGAGGAAAGTTGTAACCGTCGGCGTTGGTACTGCCAGCGAATAGAAGCAGAAGGAATGATGCTGCCTGCTGGAAGTATGCTTCGGTCAGAGCCTCCTGGTAGCTGTACCCGAACTGATTCATAAGATATATAACGAAGACCTGGTCCAGCAGCGGAAGCATCGAGACAAGGAGATATGAAATAGTGCGCCTGATATTTGGGGATAGAAGCCCCTCCAGGATTATTGCCACTGTCCAAGCGAATCCCAGTGTGAGAAATGTAGTCTCTGTTAGAGGCACTATCAGGAAACTTAATTCACGTGGCACTGTTATGATTCCTGCTGTTGTCATGATTGAGAGAAGAATCAGTAGTAGGACAGCAAGGATAACAAGGGGATAAAAATTGCCCCTGTATTGTTTTGGCAGCAGCCTCTTAATAACCGGAAGGGAGCTGAGGATCAGGAAGGATGCCATGGAAACAACCCTGAACATCTCGCCTGCAATGTAGGACAGAAGTACAAGGGCTGGAAGCATTACCAGTACGTTTATTCCATATCGTGATGTCTGATCCATGTCAACTCCCCAGATTCATGTTCCTGGCATATTCGTACTCAACCATCAGCCTAAGGAGCAGGTCATCCCTTCCCACTATGGAGCTCTTTATCCCGACGCTGTTGAAGAACTTTGAAACTGCCTGCAGGTTCTTCCTGTGCTTTACTTCAAGGCTCATCATTAGCTTACGCTCAACCTGATCCCTTGGCAGTTCCGCATAAAAGTATTGATCAAGGATGAACAGATATTTAGGATGTCCCGAGGTAAGTGCCCGCTTGTCGAGGACCCTCAGGTTTTCGGCGTAGGCGAGGGGAGAGATTATGAACACAACTGCGTTCTTCCTGATATTGCGTTTCAGCTGCTCCACCACACTCTCCATTCTGAAGTCTCCTGAGGGTCGCATTGATGCAATCCTCTTTTCCATCTCCTTTATTGGTTCCTGGGTCTTTCGGGCAGCTATGAACATCTCCTGAGTTGTCGACTTGACCATGAAACCGACACCGTCATGGTTCCTAGCTATATTGTATGCTGCATTCAGGACGGAGGTGACGACATGGTCATACATTCTTCTTGACCCGAACCCCTGATTCATGCCGTCGCTGTAGTCAAGGACAAAATAGACATCTATCTGGCGCTCCTCCTCCATCTGCTTTATATACAGGTCCTCACCGGTGACGGAACCGTACCTGTTCCACGCGATGTACCTGAAGTCATCGCTTTCTGTGTAGTCCCTGATGCCGTAGAAGTCGTATCCCTGCCCGCTCTTCTTGGAAAAGTGTATCCCCACCGTAAAAAGGAAGTTGCTTAGTCTTTCACTTCTCTGGGAGAAAAGCTCACTGGCTGACGGGCTAATCTGAATTTCATTGGGCTTCTCAGCTATATCATTCACAAGGCAGAGCTTCATCGGGTCCTCAGTGTAGAGACGCAAAGGACCGATCTGGTATTTTCCTATTGCCTGTGAGGATATCTGGTAATTTACTGTTCTTGTTTCACCGGGCCTTAGCACCATCTCCCCTTCGAAATCCCCTTTGGAAAGAAAAATGTCCGAAAGGGTATCATAATACCTGAACCTTATTCCTCTTCTGCCGTTGTTCCTGAAAGATACACTGACCTGGACCCACTGGTTTTTCCTGGAGTGGTCACTGAGCAGTGTTCTTTCTGTGATTATCTTCTTAATATCCCTTCCCTGACCTACATTGAACAGTATTATGTCTGAGGAAACAACAAAGAACATCACGAGGGTGAAGATTATGAAATAGTTGTATCCAAATATCAGGGATTCGAGAATACCATAGGTAAGAACGCCCAGAAGGGCATATCCTGATTTCTTTATCATCTTGGAGGTTCCACCGATGAAACAATCCGATCGATCACACGGTTCACCGTTGAAATTGCATCCCCGCCAGAATCCAGTAGGGCTTCCGGCCTCAGAATGAGCCGGTGATTGAGTAGAGCCCTTGACAGAAATATTACGTCCTCCGGAATCACGTACTCCCGCCCATTGAGCAGGGCGTTTGCCTTTGCCGCAAGAAGGTACTTGGCCGATGTCCTAGGGCTGGCCCCAACAAGCACCAGATCATCCTCCCTGGTCTTTCTTATAATGTCAACAATGTAGGATATTATGTCTTCATGGGCATATACAAGCCTGACTTCCTTCCGGAGCGACAGGATCTTGTTTGCATCCAGTATGTTTTCCGGTTCCCCAAAGTCCACGGAGAGTGATCTCAGGATTCCGAGTTCCTCTTCCCTCGTGGGATATGTTAGAATGTAACGGAACAGAAACCTGTCCATGAGAGCTTCTGCGAGGGGGAAGGTGCCTTCCTGCTCTATAGGATTCTGTGTAGCGATCACCAGAAAAGGTTCGGGCAGAGGGTAATCCTCACCACCCACTGAAACCTTCTTCTCTTCCATTCCTTCAAGCAGCGCTGACTGGACTTTTGCAGGAGTCCTGTTTATTTCGTCAGCGAGGAGAACATTGGCAAATATAGGGCCCCGTCTGAACTCAAGCTTTTTCAGCTCCAGATTAAATATGATGCTGCCGGTGATGTCAGAAGGTAGCATGTCCGGGGTGAACTGTATTCTCTTGAAGTCCATGCAGAGATTCCTGGCAAATTCACTTGCCAGCATAGTCTTCGCCAGACCGGGTACGCCCTCAAGAAGCATGTGGTTGTTGCTAAGGAGGGCTATGAACATGTACCTGACTATCTTCTCAGAACCTATGACTTTCCTACCGATGATGGATTCAACGTTCCTGACAGCATTTCTCAGCTGCAACGTATCAAATATCTCCTCTGTCATTCAGACTCGGCCTCCTCCTGAAATTCCACTGTGTTGAACTGCAATTTCCTCACCCTGTTGTAAAGGTTCAGGATCTCATTGAAGGTATCTATCCTGCCCTGCTCCCCCCTTTTCTTGCGCCTCTTAATGGAGCTTGAGGCCATACTGCTGTATTTCCTGTACCGCTTTATCAGCGTCTGGAAGTACTGGTATGAATCCTTCAGGTACCGAAGCTCAGATTCCATGGGAACCAAATATCTCTCGAAATTTGAGTCCTTGATCTGTTCCAGTTCCACGTTAAAGAAATCTCTCGGGATGATGAATTTCTCTCTTTTCTGTTCCATGGTGGGCGGAGAGTCAACCTTTGTTCGGCGTGCCACGAGACGTATCCCCATGGATGAGAACCAGATGAGAAGAATGGGGATAAGAAATCCGAGCAGCATGAACGGGTCTTTTGTCACCTGGGACTGGAATGTCTGGATAAGTGAACCTATCAGAGAACCGACGGAAAGAGCGCTCATTTACCGCTCTCCCTTGAAGGACTGGCTGAATCCGAGAAATAGAGAGGCATGATGTCCACATAATTGTAAACATCAGAAAACCTCTCCAGAAGCTCATCACCGCCGAATTCAACAGAGGGGCCGAACCTGCTCTTCTCGTAGTAGTTCAGGTAGAGGAGTATCAGCTTCTTGAGCGCGGAAAGCCTTGCCTTGGTCTGATCGTTTTCTGGCTGAACAGATTCGGCAGCCTCAAGAATACTGGTACCGTCTACCCTTGCGATGTCAGGGACCTTGACCTTAAAGGATTCAATTTCTCCTATCAGGAAGTTCCGCTCACCATTATTCCAGGAAGTCTTTGAACCATAATACCTGGCATAGTCTGACCTGGCTGCGTTGTACGCAACTGCGGCAGCCGCAGCTATTTTGTTATCGCTGATCAGACGACGGGCCTCAAGCATGGGTGGTATGTCCCCGACTGTTTTCACCTCAACAACGGTCTCAATGGTCTGGGAATTTCTCAATGATCTTTTGGGCTTGCCCTTCTGTTTCACCTTCTTTACTTTCTTGCCATCGCCAGAAAATAACCCCATAACTATCCCACCAGCGACCACGTGTAATAGTCAAGCTGCACCACAAGGTTAGTCTTTCCGTTCACGTTACCGCTGAAGTCATTGATTTCAATACTAAAATTGTATTTGTTGTTTTGCGCAAGCATGAAATAATTTCCAAGGGTCACATTGGAACCAGATGCCGTCACCGGTACACTCGCACCGTTAATCAGGATACCAACTACGCCATCAAGAGGGAAATACAGGCTCCCGTTGTATACCGTCATCTTAAAAAGGAGCTCGCCTGATGACACGCTGTTGGAGGTGAAGTTTACGTACAGGGTGTCAGGAGGTATGAGCCACTTCATGGATGCAGAGCTGTTGACGTGACCTGATGTCACGTCGAACGACATGTACTTGATAAAACTGGATTGTGTGATTGAGAAAGATGTGCTATTAAGCTGCTGAGTCCCGGCACTGAACACGGATGTGTAGGTTCCGGAGACCACGCTGCTGACCTTCTGACCGCTGCCAGAGAGTGTAAAGGAGAACGAAACTGCACCGGTGGTATCGTAATTTAAGCTTATGGGTGTTGAATAGTTCAATATGATAAGGTATGGATCAACGTAGATCGTTCTCTGATCAGAGGAAGCTGACAGATTAACAGGTACGTTTGAAACAGGCACAAAGCTGCTGTTCCTGAATGTGAAGTTATACTCGGCATACGGCACTCTATAGAGAGCTGTTGTCAGATTTGCCCTTACGTTAACTGACTGGTTGAAATAAATAGGTAGTAGGTAGTTTGTTACGGAGAGACCACCTGCGGGTGGCAAAGGTATAGTGAAATTGTTCTGGAGGGTTATATTGAGTTCACCTAGGCGGTCAACCTGCATTTGCAATGTCTGTGTACCTCTGGCAGTTGTTGTGTTCAGCAGCAGTATTGTTCCATTGAAATCAGTAGCTTCTGGAAGTACCTCGTAGGTGCCTCCGAAGGTAAAGCTGAGTGTAGCGAGTCCATTGGAGTTTGTAGACGTGAATTCAACGTATTCGTTGCCGTTGACATATAGGAAAAATGCAACGCTGGTGTTAACAAGGCTGACGGAGCCGGCCCTGAGGTCGAATGTGAAACTGGTGCCGTTGTAATTATAGGTCACCGCCTTTCCTGAGCTCCTGTTGGTGGATAGCATATCCGATATCGTCTGCTCAGTTATTGCAGGCAGATTCTTAAGCGAGGAGAGTCCGCTTACGAGAGAGGAGTTACCTCCAATGCTTCCGGATGGTTTCAGAGAGACATTGAGGGAATTATTGCCGGAAACCGTGATCACCTGTGAGGAGTTAATATAACCAGGCTTTGAAATGTTAATGTAATAAGTGCCTTTGGGAAGGCTGACATTGTAAGAACCAGAGGCGTTAGTGAGGTTGTAGGCAATGGAACCGGATCCCTGACTTATCCGTACCCCGGAGCCTGACAGACCTGATCCTCCAGTTCCGGTGACCTTAAGATGGAGCTGGCCAATGCTGTTTTTCTGGATGGCAAGCCCCATCTGTCTGGCCTGATAAGGAGTTTTAAGCAAAGATGAGAAATTGCCCGGCTCGGTTAAGTTCGAAACGATCTCGTAGGAATAAGCCCCTGGATAGTTGAACTTGACGCTGTATGCCCCTGTTGAATTAGTGGAGAATTGGGCTATGAAGTACGTACCATTCACACCGACAATTATGCTGAACTGTGAATTGGGAATGGGTATGCCTGTCTGATTGTCATACACTATGCCTGACAGATTTATCAGTTCAGGTGAATTGTAAAGCGGCTGGGAGCTGCTGGAATTGACAAAGCCGGGAATATTGGTGAAAGAAATGAGAGTGACATTTCTTGATGTCTGTGGAGTCGAAACATTCACAGTCGTGATGAGGGTATAATAATTTTTAAGCGTAAAGGAGAGAGCATTTGGTCCGTAATATGAACGGACTGAATAATACCCATTGGCGTCCGTGTACGTCGTCTGATTTGAAGTCGTATCCGCAACGAGGACACCCGGCAATGGGATGCCGAGGCCGTTATGCACATTACCTGATATGTTTCCGGCTATCTGATGAATCGGGTGAAGGGTCAAGTTAAGATTATCGTGACCGGAGCCTGCCACAACAATTTTGTCCGGAGTTGGAATAGGACCAAAACCTGTTTTGTTCACGACAGCCTGGTAGGTGCCATTCACCATGTTCAAGCGGTAGAAGCCGCTGCTGTCGGAATCTGTTGTGTAAGAACCAAGGCTAGTGTAAAACTTCAGAAGCACATCAGGAACAGCACTCCCATTGTACTGCGTATAACCTGATATCTCGAACTTCTGAGCGGGATTGAATGACAGGTTGACCCATGCGGTTGTGGCAAGGGGGGCAAAATAGACCTGCTTATATAGAATATTGTACTGGAACATATCAAACGCAAAGGTTCCTTTGCCGCTCTGCAGAACCTGTACCGAGTAGTAGCCATTCTTGTCAGTGTATGTCTGTACCATCAGGTAACCCATTGCAATTATTATTGGAGAATCTGCAATGAGGTTGTCTGGAGATGCAGCTGACGCGTTGCGCGCATAACCTTCCATCAGGATGCTCGCATTTCCATAACTTTCAAAATTTGTTCCGTTGAAGCCAATTTTGTTTGAGTTGTAAGACTGGTTCTGAAAAAGCTGTGTCAACTGGTTCTTGTGCGGCGGAGTTATCACTATTTTTGCGGGAGTCTCTGGGTACCCGATATGAAAGAAGAAAAAAACACCCGAGATAATCATCATCCCGGCAATCAACAGTGCCATGGATTTGATTGACAACTGCCTGATACAGTTTGTATGGATATTTAATTCTTTTCCATATGCATGAAATATTTCGCAAGAAAATATTACTGCTGTTGTTAATTTCGCATCTTTACTGCTACACCTTTCTTCAGGGTTAGCATGGCGGACCTGGGCATTTTGGCCGTTCCGACTCCTCTGAATTCGCCCTTGCGGTGTACAACCACATCATCCCCAGGCCTAACGTCTTCGGTGACGCTGACGATACCAACGGGATAGATGTTGGATGTTGGCCTGAAGTCGTCTATCTCTACAAGAAATTTCCCTTCCTTGAGGAACCATCCTGCTGATCCTCTGGAGATAGTCGCCCGGCCTGAATCAGGATCATAGACTATGGCAGACTGTCCGTTTTCAAGCATAATGTACCTGTCATACCTGCTGAAAATATTGCATTTGCTGATATATGGTTCAATCCACTGACCGTAGCTATAAGTGCAAACAGATGTGATCTCTTCCCTTAGATAATCCCTCTTTGGGCGGTGCCGATCTGCAACCATACCCGATATGGTTTCTTTGAGGTCTTGAAATTCCTCCTCGCTCCCCTTTTTCCACGTCAGATAAACAGATCCCTCAGGTAATGCAGGAACAATAAATTCAAGATCTTCAGGAACAAAGGCAACGATATTGGAATATCTGTTCCGGGATAGGTACGATTTGATCATCCGGATTATCATTGTCTTCTCCTCATCGTACCACTGGCCTATAACTGGAATGTCATAGAACGCAGGAGGATATGCCCTCTCCAGATCTCTGGGGACAAGGCCCACAGGAGAGGTGACAATAACTTCATGCAGGTATTTTCTAATATTTCCGAGTGCTGATATCAATCTTCTGTGTGTCTTGGAGGCTGAATATGGCTTCCTAGCAGAACATGGCAAAAGAAGAAGCACTTCTGCAGGGCCCGGCCTGATGTATGTATTAGATATGAAATCCCTGTAACGGGTGATATCTGGCCTTGACAGGGATTGGAGCGAATTCGCAAGAATCGAAGGTGTTCTTCTTGGAAATGATTCTTCCTGAAGATCGTAATAGACAAAGTCCAGTAGCCTGATGAACTCAACCGACTTAGATGATATAGTGACTTTCTCAACAAGATCTCGCAGGGTTCCGTTGGAAATTGATTCGCAGAGATCGCTGAGAATCCTTTTCACAAAGGTAACGTTTTCAGCCGATGCGTCATTTTCAGTTCTTATCTTTCCAAGAGGACCATATCGGAGGCCCGTTCTCCCTTCCAGTATAGCATATGTAAGGTCAAAAATGCTGACTCCGGCGTAAACGAGGACGGGTAAAAGATAAGGATCTGAAATTCCCGGAAGGTAGATCAGTCGAGAGAACCCAAATTTTTCCCTGATCTTTCTTAAGGCTGACAACAACCTTTTTGGACGCTGAGCCAGAACCAGGGCGTTCCTGATTACGATGATTTCATCCCCGATAACCAGGTCTCCCTTCGCTTCATCCTGTTGTTCCGACAACGCACCAATTCCCGTTCTTTGGAGCAGTTCATCAAGACCCAGATTTTTCATTTCCTCTGCATTGTCCGGCCTAATGGCGACAGGATACCGGATACCATTTATTGTTCCGGTCCTGGCTGCACCAAAGAATGCCTCATCCACTATCACGCAGGTAAATACCTCATTGCTATTTATGATGTTTACTTGGCGAAGAAATATTATTTTTCCAGTTGCTCAAACTTATGCTATCACAAGAGTCTTTTCAATCGGCCGCCTGAATTTTTAACAGTAAAATTTGGAACTGGTACAGAAGATGCAAAGATATCAAGCTATCAAGATCATGTTATACTGCGATGATCCACTGTGGAAATATTAATTAAATGGCAATCACTTTTGCAAAGACCACAGGCGTCTCAGGATATAGTGAATTCAATGGTGGATCAAGATTCAAGCGAAGTTGCGTTCCCAGGGGATGCTATGTCAACAGCCGAGGAATACCTTCCGGGTGATTTTGCTACGGAGAACAACGGTACGATAGTATCCCTTGCATTTGGAAGGATCGTTAAGGATGACAGGAAACTGACAATCTCTGTTAGGCCATTCAAGCAGAGGGTTAAGCTTCACCTAGGCGATTTGGTCTATGGGCAGGTCATTAAAAGCGACCAGAGGAGAGCAACCATAAGAATAGGTGCGGTCAAGGTCAAAGGTGACGGACTTTTGGAGCATGACGAGGAGGCTTCACTAAGCCTGCCTATGGGCGGGAGCAGGGAGGGGGGATCTTCAGTGAGGATCGGCGATCTTATAAGAGCTAGGGTAATCAGAGTAGGCGGAAGAGGAGTGGAGGTCACAATAACCGGAAGAGGCCTAGGTGTTCTGAGGACGCTTTGTCTGAAGTGCAGAAATGTACTTGTCAGAAAGGGTACCACTCTGTACTGCGAAAACTGCGAGCGGTCTGAGATACGGAAAGTGGCAGATGATTATGGAAATATAAACATAATGGGAGAATGAGAATGAAAGGAAATATCGGAAGCAGGACAAAGGATGTTGAGAAGCTGTCTCACGAGCTGAACACAATGCGGAAGGAACTGGATGACGTCAAGGAGGTTCTGAAGGGGCTGATCCAGGTAATTATGAGCCGGGAAGACGGACTTGACGACGACGAATACAACTGATTGGAGGAGGGGTTACTTTGATAATGCCAATGAAGATGCTTGAGGAAAACCTCAACAAGAAGGTTGCGCTCCTTTTGAAGGATAACAGGGTACTTGAGGGTGTGCTTTCTGGCTATGACGAATACATGAACATGGTGCTGGAGGACGTTGAGGAGAGCGGTGAGAATCTGACCAGGAAACTGGGCACCGTCATAATACGGGGAAGCAATGTCGTAAGAATTGTGCCCAAGTAACCAGTTTTAATCATTTACCCATTTATCTCATTGTATATGAATTCAGCTTAAGAGGAAAGCCGGATTTTGTTGCGATCAATCGATTATTAGAGAAGTGATATTACTGTGTAGGTTTGTGCAAGAATGTAAACTGCCACAACTATAACTATGATCGCGAATATCTGAGTCAGCCTCTTTCTTGGCACGCTGCCGGCAATCCTAGCCCCCAGCCAGCCACCGGCTATACCGCCTGCCACGAAAAGAAGACTCACAAAAAGGTCAAGCTCGCCACCAATCCAGTATCTAACAGCTGTTACGACTCCAAATGTGCCAACCGACATCAGAGATGTCCCTATGGATTGAGCGATGTTCAGCCCACCACCAAACAGAAGGCCCGGAACTATAAGGAATCCGCCGCCGATTCGTTCCTGATCTTCTGCCCGTCACCTGGGTTGCGGATCTGTCTATGCATTTTCTCCTCAACATGTAGATTCCGATGAAAATCATAAGGAATGCGAAGAAAAAGAGCAACTCCTGACCTGGCGTAATGAGACCGAGTTCCGAACCGATCAGGACGCCTGCCACACCCGGAACAGTGAATACCGCGCCAGTCCTGTATGAAACATTCTTCTTGAAGGTGTGGGGAATAAGATTCAAGTAGGCGTTGACGCCTACAGCAAGAGCCGTTGTTCCGATTACAAGGTGAGGATGATCATATCCTACGAAGTATATCAGTAAGGGTATGGCAAGGATAGATCCACCCCCGCCGATCATTCCGAGTGTGAAACCTACAATGACCCCAGACAATATGGAGAATATGATCTGGATTTGAGTCAATGCGATCAAGAGAACCGCTTCACAGACATCGTTGCAGGTATCATAAACCTTTCAACTGAAATGTTTCCCCGGATATTTAATACAAGCGCTAATTAGGGGCATACTATCATAGCATGAAATGTGCACCATCGGGAACAGATAATGCTGATTGCCCTGAACCTGTTGCTGTTTTCAGAGTATTTACCGTTGATCAGATTGCCGCCTTTTTTTATAAAAATTCAAATTAAAGGTTTATAAGTATCGTTCAGGGGTTGCCTTGCTTTGATTTTTGAAAACGATGATGTGAGCTGCAAATTATAAAGTAAGAGTAGACATACTGAAAGGCATGACAACTGTTCTGCTTGAGACAAGTATGGGGAACATAAAGATACAGCTTTTTGATGACATGCCCATAACAGCCGGAAATTTCAAGAAGCTCGTTGAGAAGGGATTCTACAACGGAGTGATTTTTCACAGAGTCATTCCCGGGTTTATGATACAGGGCGGCGATCCGACCGGCACCGGTATGGGCGGACCCGGCTACACGATAAAGGATGAGTTCAACAGGAAATACAGAAATTCCAGAGGCACCATATCAATGGCAAATGCCGGACCGAATACAGGGGGAAGCCAGTTCTTCATAAATGTGGTGGATAACCACTATCTTGACGGTAAGCACCCTGTCTTTGGAAAGGTGGTAGAGGGGATGGATGTGGTTGATGCCATCAGCAACGTAAAAAGGGATCGCAATGATAGACCGCTTAATGCGGTGACCATAAGGAAGGCTTCAACTATTTGAGACCCTAACTCATTATTAAATTGGCAATTTCAAATCACCAGACAGTACTTCGCTGCAGGCGGTAAATTTCGAGCCATATCTGCATCGATTTATTGATGCAAGAACTTAAATCTGGCCAGATGCTTTATATTCATGGAAGATGAAATTCTGCAGGAACTTAGAAAAATTAGGACTCTCTTGGAACCTAAACCTTCACCCCCGCCCGTGCATCCGAAGAACTTTATCGGGCAGTTGAAAGACTTCTTCGCCCAGTACAGGGTACTCGGACTTGCTGTGGCCTTCATACTTGGTATATATCTGGGAGCCCTTGTCCAGGCCCTGGTAAGTGATATTTTGATGCCGATCATTCAGTTTGCCACTCCACCTGGTGAGTCATGGCAGAGCCTGGCTGTTGGCCCGTTTCAGATTGGAAACTTTGCCGCAGCGCTTGTGACATTTGTTCTGGTGGTGCTCGTTGTCTTCACAGTCGTAAAGCTGGCGGAAAAGGCTAAGATAAACTGATCACGAACATGAAAGGGCCATCAGTGTATGATATTAAGCCCAAAAACCCCGAATAACACTGGGGGAGAGCTATCAAGACATAGGGCCGGGACCGGGAATTGAACCCGGGTCCGGGGATCCACAGTCCCCAAGGATAGCCACTACCCCACCCCGGCCATTGCATTCTGTGAGTCCAACAGATTATATATTATTTGCCAGAATCCTCCAACGTCTATTGGCTCATGCGGTCTGAGGCAGCAAAGGGATTATATATGCCTCAGTAGGCGTTCATAGTCTGGAAAATTTTACTCCCACCAGTACTGACGGGATGGGTGCCACCTTTCTCACATGGTGAGGAAAAATCTGCGGAACCATCAGATCTATTCTCTCATTAAGGAAAATATCACCATATCTGCTGAAATATTCAACAATGAAATTCCTGGACCTGTAGTTGTGAATGGAATAAACAACCCTGGCAGTTCTCCTGGCAGCATTAAGAAACGGAAGATCGGCATGTGGCTTTACTGATCCAAAGGGGGGGTTCATGAATATGGTATCAACCTGTTCTGTAAACTCAGAAACATCGCTTATCATTATTTCCACTGGCTGCCCCGAGAGATTTTCGGCCAAAAGGCCAGCCAATCTTGGGTCACGCTCAACGGCATAGACCTTGCTGGCACCCAGAGCACAAGCCCCGTATGCAAAAGTTCCACTTCCGGAACCAAGGTCTGCTACCACCCGACCTTCAACGTCGTCCCTGAGATATGCCAGAGTCAGAATATGCGATGCAGTGCCCGCATCAGTTGAATACTGCTCAAGATCGCTGCTGGGGTCGGGAATCTTTGTCAGGCGCTCAAGCCTGAGCTCAAGTTCCTTGGAGGATTTTAGCGCCATCACTGTTCGTTATTGCCCACTGCAAGGTCAACGACCTGCTTGGCCTTCTTCCTGGAATCCTCGGGTGTCTCCCCTCTCAGTTGAAAAATCCTTTCGATCTTGCGGATAGCCCTCTGCCTTCTCCACGTGCCTCTCTCATGGGCCGCAAGCACTATGTACTCTGCTATTTCGCGATCCACGGATATGCCAAACCTTTCCCTTATCTTGATCTGCCATACAGGGACAAGTATCCCGGGAATCTCACCGAGGTTGGTCTCCCTTCTCCTCTGCTCAATGAACTTGTTCAGGTTTGAAGAAGACTGATCGTCCCTCCTGCGTGAGGACATTGAAATCCAATATCAGCTTAAGTCTTAAACTTTTACATTGATCCGGGATCGGAAATGGCAAATTGTAAAAATCAATGAAAAAGTGTGATTGCTGCCACCAACGGCACTCAGCTTAAAAGAGTCCACAGAAGTCCCTTGGCAGTGTGGAGCCGGTTTTCCGCCTCCTGAAATACTCTGCTGTGTACACCATCGATTACGTCAGCGGTCACCTCAAGGCCGCGGTGAGCAGGCAGGCAGTGCAGGAAGATGTGGTTCCTGTCCGCATGATCAGCAAGGGAGCTGTTAACCTGATAGGGCCTGAAAAGTTTCTCCCTCTGTTCTCTCTCCTTCTCCTCGCCCATTGATACCCAGACATCGGTGTAAATAACGTTGGCACCGGAGACCGCCTCCTCAGGACTGTTAGTTACACTGATTTCGGTACCGTTGTTCTTCGCTATTTTTCTTGCCTCTGATTCCAGAGATTTGTCAGGCTCATAACCCCTGGGGCAGCCTATGGAAAAGTCAGCGCCGACGAGGGCAGATGCAAGCATCAGTGAGTTTGCCACATTGTTTCCGTCTCCCACATATGATACTTTAAGCCCGCCGAACTTCCCAAAGGCTTCATAGATAGTCATGAAGTCAGCCAGCATCTGAACAGGATGTTCAAGATCATCGAGTGCGTTTATCACTGGCACCGTTGCATTCCGTGCCAGAGCCACAACATCGGAGTGGCGGAAGGCGCGATAAGATATGGCATCAACGAATCCTGAAAGCACCTTTGCAGTGTCCTCAATGGTTTCTCCCCTTCCTATCTGCATGTCATTCGGATTGAGATAAATGGCATGACCACCGAGCTGAACCATTGCGGTTTCCAATGACACCCTGGTTCTCGTGCTGGGCTTCTCAAAGATCATGCCCAAAACCCTGTTCTTCAGATTTTCCGATCCTGAGTAGCGGGATTTTTTCAGTTTGATTGACCGATCAATGATGGAGGTGAAATCCTCCCGCATGTCGAGCACGGAGATGATATCACGCTTCATCCTTCACCTCAGCAGCTTTGGAACGTCCTGCGGGTATTCTGCAACCTTCACTCCAGCCTCGTTGAAGGCCTTAATTTTTGATTCGGCTGTTCCAACGCCCTTCTCGATTATGGCGCCTGCATGTCCCATTCTCTTGCCTGGCGGGGCGCTCCTTCCGGTTATGTAGGCTACCACCTTCTTGGTCACGTGATCCTTGATGTACTTCGCTGCGAGCTCCTCGTTGTTGCCACCTATTTCTCCCACCAGAACAATCCTCTTTGTCTTCGGGTCCGCCTCAAAAAGCTTCAGGACCTCAATAAAAGTCAGGCCCACGACGGGATCTCCCCCAAGGCCAATGACCGCACTTTCACCCATCCCTGCCCTCGTGACTGCCTCCACAATCTCGTATGTAAGTGTTCCGCTCCTTGAGGCTACGGCTACATCTCCCTCCTTGAATATCTGATTGGGCATTATTCCTATCTTGCACTGGAATGGCACTGTTATGCCCGGCCCGTTCGGTCCGATAACAGTTATGCCCTTAGCCCTGGCCTCATGGATGATGTCCATGGAGTCGTGGAACGGTACATGTTCCGTCAGAATGTATACAAGCTTTATACCCTGATCTATAGCCTCAAATGCCGCATCCCTCACAAATGGGGCAGGAACCGAGATCATGGTTGCGCTGGGATTGAAGCTGGCCGCATCCGCAACGGTATCTACAATAGGCACCGTATCCTGGAATTTCGTTCCGCCCTTTCCCGGGGAAACTCCGGCCACAACCTTGGTGCCGAACTTCATCATCTGTCCGGCATGGAATGATCCCTGATGGCCTGTTATTCCCTGCACTATCACCCTTGTACTGCTGTCTACCAGAACGCTCATTGTTTACCACCTGCCAGTTTAACCACTCTCTCTACTGCCTCCATCATCGTGGGATAAGATTCAACCCCATTCTCCTTGAGAATTGCGCGTCCTTCATCCTCGTTTACGCCACTCAGCCTCACAACAAGAGGCCTTGTGATATTGTATTTCTTCTTTGCCTCGGCTATGCCCTTCGCAACTGTGTCAGCCTTGGTTACGCCTCCGAATATGTTGACGAGAATGGCCCTAGGATTGGCTTTCAGAACCAGATCAAAAGCGTTGATCACAATGTCGACACTGTCTGTACCACCGAGATCCAGGAAGTTCCTTGGTTTCCCGTTGTGAAGTGTAAGTGCATCTAGGGTTGCCATTGTAAGACCTGCTCCGTTGGCTATGACTCCGATCTGCCCATCGAGCTCTATGAATGAATATCCCTTTGCCTGTGCCTCCAGCTCAAGGGGTGTCTTCTCAGGATCTGTTATGTTAATGTCCTTATGCCTGAACATTGAATCGCTGTCCATTACGACCTTGGCGTCTGCAGCCACTAGCTTCTTTTCCTTGGTGAGGACCAGCGGGTTTATCTCCACGAGTTCACAGTCCTCGTTCTGGAATATCCTATACAGAGATGCCAGTATCGATCTGAACTGTGATGATACCTCCGGAGGAAGTGACATGAATTTGGACGCCTCCCTCCCTATGTAGTCAGAATATCCAAGCAACGGATCAATCTTTCTGGTGAATATTTGTGATGCTGGAACGGATTCAATTTCCACTCCTCCAGAGGAACTTGCAATAAGAACCGGTGACCTCTCCGACCTGTTCAGGGCGATGCTCACATAATACTCGTGTTCAATGGCGAGCATCTCCTCCACAAGCACCTTAGTGACTGTCAGGCCCCTTATCTTGGAACCGAGGAGCTCAGTGACTCCGTTTCTTAATTCCTCCTGTGACCTGGCAAACTTAATGCCTCCCGACTTCCCCCTTCCTCCAAGAAGAATCTGGGATTTGACTACCACAGGTTTCCTGTATTCCTTAATTTCCGAGGCGCTTCCCACCACGTAGCCTTCCGGGACAGGCACGCCGTATTTTCTGAAAATCTCTTTGCCCATGTACTCGTAAAGGTTCAAAAAATCACCTACGTGTAATCGCAGAATAATATTAAAGTTGATTGCAGATTATGAGAAAAAGGATTAGCGCTGCAAAAAATATGATGGGGTTTAGTATGGAGGCATTCCGCCCATTCCGCCAGGGCCGCCCGGGCCACCCTGGCCACCAGGACCGGAGGATTCTGACGACGAGGATTTCTTGCTGGCTATGACGTCATCGATCCTCAGGATCATTGTCGATACTTCGACGGCGCTCTCAAGGGCGTGTTTCTTAACCCTCAGGGGGTCGTATACTCCGCTCTTGACCATGTCTCCTACCTTGTTCTCCTGGAAGTCGATTCCGTAGCCGAAGTGACCCTTGTCATGCTCAGCCTTAAGCTGTATTAGGGTGTTTATCGGGTCCATACCGGCGTTCTCGGCAAGAGTTCTGGGAATGATCTCAAGTGCCTTAGCAAATGCCTCGATCGCAAGCTGTTCCCTGCCTCCGACAGTGGTTGCAAAGTTTCTGATCTTCATGGCAAGCTCAGCCTCAATGGCGCCTCCGCCAGGCAGATACTTGCCGTCCTCCTTCGTAATTCCGACCACCCGGATAGCGTCGTTGAGCGATCTTTCTATCTCGGACACAACATGATCTGTTCCACCCCTGATAAGGATGCTTACCGCTTTGGGATTGGCGCAGCCGGTAACGAATGTCATCCTGTCGTCGCTGATCTTCTTCTCCTCAACCCTCTCAGCCTTTCCAAGTGAGTCGGGCGTGAGGTCGTCAAGGTTAGTGACAATCTTGGCTCCAGTGGCCTTCGCAAGCTTCTCCATGTCGCTTTTCTTGACTCTGCGAACAGCGTATATGCCCTCTTTGGCCAGATAGTGCTGTGCAAGGTCATCTATGCCTTTCTGGCAGAACAGGACGTTAGCACCGCTCTTCTTGATCTTCTCGACCATTGTCCTGAAGGTGTCAGATTCCTGGGAAAGGAAGTCCTGAATCTTTGATGGATCTGTAATCTGAACCTTTGCCTCGATCTCAGTCTTCTTGATCTCAAGGGCTGAATCAATCAGTGCGATCTTGGCATCTTTCACAACAGAGCTCATCTTGGGATGGACTTTCTCCTTGTCTATCACTATGCCATTGATAAACTGGGTATCCCTGACGCTCCCTCCATTTTTCTTGTCGACCTTTATGTTTGCAGTGTCTACAATGATCCTGCCGTTTCTCTCCTCAGCAACTGCGTTGACAGCCTGAACAACCAGATCGGCCAAGAAGTCGGAAGCAAGACTTGTGTTTTTTCCAGAGAGTGCGGTTATGGCAATCTTCTTCAGAGTTTCATTGTCCCTGGCATCCAGAGCGACCTTCTCAAGTACCTTCTTGGTCTCATTGACAGCAAGCCTGTATCCGTTAGTGATGACAGTGGAGTGCACACCCTGGTCAAGGAGTGTCTCTGCCTGTTTCAGAAGCTCTCCGGCAAGAATAACCGCCGTTGTCGTTCCGTCTCCCACAGCAGTGTCCTGGGATTTGGCCACCTCAACAATCATCTTCGCCGTAGGGTGATCGACATCCATCTCCTTCAGTATGGTAGCTCCATCATTGGAAATTATGATGTCCCCAATGGAATCCACCAGCATCTTGTCCATACCCTTGGGACCCAGGGTAGTTCTTATAGCATCTGCAATTGTCTTGGCAGCCTCAATGTTGTTTTTCTGCGCATTCTTACCCTGTTCTCTCTGGGTACCTTCCTTCAGAACCAGTATAGGCATTTGACCGGATAACATTCTGTTTCACCTCAGTTTGGCAGATAAATATGTTCTTCAATATAAACATTTTGAAGCGGGGAAGATACACGCATTAAGCAATTTCAGATGAAATTATGGTCTCACCCGAAATAATCGAAATGTTTAGGGACCAGATTGCCCCTCAAGGTTGCGCATCTTCCTCTCCTTTCTCTGCTCCGATTTCAGCCGACCGAGGGCATACTGATTCCTGTCAGCGAACTTTATCAATTTGGCAAGATTAGGGTTAACCCTGGCAATTGCGTCATGCATCTGTATCGCAATGTTCCTCAGATCGAAATGTGCCTGTGGTGTTGATCTCAACTCTATGAAGTGGGCAAGTTCCCTCAGATTTGCGGAAGCGAGGACCGGATACCTGTATGCGAACGGAACCACATACTGGGCATAGAGAGGCCCTGATGTTTCCCTTATTCTGGTATAAACTGTCTCAGCCCTTTCCATCAGCCTTGAATAATCCATTTTCAGCTCTTCACCTGAAAGGAAGTAATCCGGCGTGTCATAACCGGCGGAGCACGTGAGAATTCCCCTAAGAGTAGTGAAAAATCTGTGCCTGTGGAAGTCCCTGAATGCCCCAAAGTTCGTATTCACCAAAAAGGTGTAGTTCACGAGCTCAAAAATACGATGGAGCCTGTCTCTCCTGTTTTGCCTCAGGGCAATCTGGTCTAAGAGGAATCTCTTAATGTTCAAGTCAAGTTGACTCTTGCTGCCGCTATTGTCCTGGTCATACCCATTGAATGTGGTCAGAAGCCTTCCAACACTCCTTTCGAGCGCAGTTTCCTCTTCCTGGAAATCCAGAAGCTCAACCAGTTGTTTCTTTGCGGGAACCGCAGGTCTGTGAAGGGCCTCAGAATACATATTGGATAGGTACTTTACACCATCCCTACCATGGGCATTTCTGGCTGCATCAATCAGTTCGGGAAGCTCTGGCTTCATCTCTGCGAATATCTGGTCTGCCAGGACAGAGGTTTCTCTCGTGCCATAGGCCTCAAGGCGCTGCACCAAGTAGATGAGGGATCTGCCATTTCCAGATATCCCTATGTTAGTGAGCGTTGAGGCAGGAAGCAGGAATCTCAGGTCATCGAGTGCTCTGGCTCTTATGGCTGACTCATAAGACTTCTTCGCAATCTCCCCTTCTGCTGGGGTCAGTTCATCTATATATTTCGCATGATCAGTTTCAGAAAAGTTGATTGAGTCCAATGGGTACCTATCCTCGTAGTACTTCTTAGCCTTTTCAAGGTTGTCTGAATAGAAAGTGAACAGATCCTCACAGAGTGCCTCATAATCTTTTGCAACCGAACCATTCAGACCGATTCTATCCGAAGAAGCGTACAAATAACGGCCGGCAAACTTTCGGGAATAGGAGACATACCGTGACGACTTTTCAAGGAATGAGAGGCCTATCCTAGAGTCCTCTATTACCTGGGAGGCAATGTTTGTGACATTCTGAACAGCGAATTGAACGGTGACAAGCTCGGAGACAGATTCGTCCCCATACTCAAGGAAGACCCGCCTGTAGAAGTCCTCCCCCCTCTTCTCATTTGTGAGAAATTCCTTCTCATAGAGACTCCTCAGATCAAGGGAGGATGTCCTGCTGTACCTCGAAAGGAGGGCCCCTCTGTCAATCATCCTAGGTATCCTGAGGATGAAAACATCTCTGTCGCTGTTGGAAAAATCGCCCATGGAGAGATAAAATGGAAGAGATAATTAATGTTTTAGTGAAAAGATTTATTCCTTTGCCGGCACGAAATACACGTCTGTAGGGCTAAAGGTCTGTAGCCGCTTGAACCTAGCAACAACCGGCATGCCTATCCTCAGATCCTCTGTGTCTGCTCCTATGAGCCTGCCAAGAAAGAGGGAATCCACACCGTCAAACTCAACGAGCACGAGATGGAATGGGGTTTGTGACAGGAACTGCTCGCTGCCGAAGTAGCAGGTTGTGAAAGTGTGAATCCTCCCTTTGTTCGGAAGCTGGTACCACTCAGTCTCTGCACCACACATCATGCAGTGGGCCCTTGGGGTTGCATAGGTGTAACCGCATTTCTTGCACTTACTTCCAAGAAGCTTCCTCTTTCCCAGAGCCCTGAAAAACTCAGAGTCCTGGGCGTAGCTGTGTATATAGTCGATTGAGTATGTGGATTTCACTACCAGGGGATCAACGTTATAGACTTCGGTTCCTTCCTGAGACTCCGGCATCTTTGCATCGTAGTTTATCGTCATCAGACCGCCTCCATTATTGATACTGTGACATAAGTCCCTGTTCCTGCATGGCTGTGTATCAGACCCCTCTTGGCATTATGGACCTGAAGGGCGTCATCCTTGAAATGCTTCTTTATCCTTCCCTGCAGCTGCCACAGCATAAAGACTGCCTGCATTATACCGGTGGCTCCTACGGGATGGCCCGACGCAAGAAGCCCACCGGACGGGTTTACCGGAACCTTGCCCTTAAGGGCGGACTTGCCTTCTTCTATGAAATGACCGCCCTCTCCATACTTGCAGAGCCCAAGATCCTCATAGGTCTGGATCTCAGAACTGGTATAAGCATCATGAAGCTCCACTACGTCTATCTCCTCCAGAGGATCTGTGATTCCTGCACCTTCGTACGCTTCCTTGGCGGCGGTCCTACCTGCTCTGAATGAGTGAATCCCAGGATATTTCAGATTCTTGTAGTCGGATTCCTTTTCATTTGGGAGAAGGGGTACTTTGCCGAATGGCCTGTCAGCGAGTCTCATTGTATCGGTGCCGGTTCCAATGGACTTTACCAGCACAGGTTTGTCACAGAGCTCGAATGCCTTTTCCTCAGAAGCCAGAATTGCGACAGCCGCACCATCCGACATGGTGCAGACGTCAAGTCTCGTAAGCGGGTATGCGACCATGGGCGATTTGCGCACATCCTCAACCGTAAGTTTCATTGGGCTCTGGGCGTAGGGGTTGTGAAGAGCGTTCCCGTGGTTCTTTACAGAAACCTTTGCCAGCTGTTCCACAGTTGTGCCGAACTCATGCATGTGCCTGACAGCCATCATCGCGTAGTAGCCTGTATAGAAGCCCCCAACGGGGTAGTCAAAATTCGTATCGCTTGCAAGGGCGATGAACTCGTTGCCTTTCCATGTGTTAACGTGGGACATTGTTTCGAAGCCGTAGACGGCACACACATCCATCCTTCCCGAAGCGACCTCCTCAAACCCAGTTTGGAAAGCGAGTCCTCCCGTGGCACCGCCGCCCTCGACCCTCTTGCTGGGCTTGGGTGTCAGACCCAAATAATCCTGCACCATAATCCCTGACATAAGCTGCCTCTGGAAATGATCAGAGAAATAGGATGCGACAGAACCATCTATCTGATCAAGTCCCAGGTTTATGTCGTTAAGGGCATAATCAAACGCCTTCTTAACTCTGAGCCTGAAATCCATCTCAGGAGAAGCTTTTGCAAATTTTGTGACACCACCGGATATCATGTAAACATTTCGACCCTTGTGCTTCATAAGTCTTCTGCTCTAAATATGGCGATTCGTAATAAAATTTCCTCAGCATTCAGCTTCGTGAAAACTTATTTTAGTTCATAAATCCTTAAGGGACGTTCTGAATGAAAGCAATAATTATTGGAGGCTCTGGATACGTAGGAAGCAGCCTTGCAGTCCGCCTCACAGCTGAAAAGGTGACATATCTTTCCAGGCACAGAAACAAGGTGCTGGATGAAAAGAATATTGAATTCATCGAGGGAAGCATCCTGGATGCCGACAAGATGTTGCAGGTGTTGAAGGATTACGATACCGTCATTGACTGCGCGGGTCAGGATTACGATTCGGATCAGAAACTTTTTGACCTCCATGTGAACGGTGTCAAGAACGTTGTTTCAGCGCTCAGGAAGTTCGACACTGATCAAAGGTTTATCTTTTTTTCCTCGATTAACGTCCACTACGGCACTACTGAATTTTTCCGCACAAAGAGGACCGGCGAGGACAATGCAGCTCTGCTGAAAAATCACCTCATTGTCAGACCGTCCTTCATTTACGGCGGCAATGATCACTTGATGCCGGTGTTGAAAAAGGTGGCTGAAAGCAGCCTGAGGAAGCTGCCGCAGGGCGGTTCCATCTCGCCGGTGCATATTGACGATCTTGCCAGAGTCATAGAGGCGGCTAAAGACATAAGAGGAGCGATAGATGTGGCATCCAGAGAGAAGATTAGCTTTCCGGATGCGGTTAATGCTGTAGCCGAGAGAATAGGCAAAAAGAGAAAGAAGATCGTTTCCGGTCGATTTGGACTGAAATCTGCTCTGCAGAAGCTAAAGGAGTCGGGCCTCATCCATCCGGATAATGTAGATCGGTACCTTTTAAACTTCTACAGGGAGAACACCTACCTTGACAGATTCGTAAAGGCACCCAGGAAGTTCAGCGATTTCATTGCAGCTATGGAGCCCTAAAGCATAACGTGACCGATTGCCTCCCTGTATATCCTTATGCTGAGTTTGCTGAGGTATTTGACCTGATAGTCATTTATTATGTCCTTGAATTCTGCCATAGACCTGCATTCCAGCAGAAAAGAAATGGCGGTGCTCAGGTGTGCGTGTGACGCCAGCAGGAAGGCACTCCTCCGATCTCCTCTGTTCATCTTATCCTTCATATCAAGCCAGACCTCTTCCTCATGGTTCAGACCTTTTCTCTGTTGGTCTGGTAGCTTCGAATTCGGATCCGTCAGATTCTGGTAAAGTGTGTCCAGCATATCAAGCAGCTCCCTTGTTTCGTTGAGCCTGACACCCTCAGATACTGCAAGGCCAAGAAAAGCCTCGGCAAGTTTTATCTCATTGTCAAACTTGAATATGGGGTGTCCCCTCGGAAGGGCACTCTCCGTATAAGTGCAGAATGCTGTTGAGAAATCTTCATTTTCCGGGTTCAGTGCCATGATAGATAATTCAGGACTTGTACAATAAACTTCAGCATATTGATAGCCCCGGGCAGATTCGAACTGCCGTCGACGGGTCCAGAGCCCGTAATGCTTGGCCACTACACCACGGGGCTATAAGGGAGCATATTTATTCCGTTTTTAATTCTTTTGCAAACCGGACACTGATTTACAGCCGTGACAATAAGTTACCCGTGAGTTGACGCCACCGTCCGGAGCTGGTGTAGGTGCCCGGCGAATTCCAGGAAAAACTTATTTCCGCCCATTGCATCATAGCCAAATGGTAAAAAATTGGAGCGCCCATTTTATCTTCGATGAAGATTTTCAGTGGAAAGATCTGTCAAAGGCCTTTCCTGAGATATGGGATATTATTGTGAGCCAGACTAAACAGAGCCAGGAGGAAATGCAGTACGACCAGACATCACTGGAATTGAACCTCCTGGAGATTTCCAATAACAAGAAACCAATGGGTTATTTCAAAGACGGGGCCAAGATAAAATTGGTCTTCCCTTCCGACAGAAAGGAAATGATTATTTACCGGGGAAATCTGACTGAAGAGATCCATGATCTGGCTGACAAGATTCAGAAGGTTCTGAAGAATAAGAAGATAAAGTACAATGTTGAGTATGACAAGATGCTTCTGTACGAGATAAGAAGGCGCAGAAAGTGACAGTATGTGAAGCATTCAGGGAACAATTATATTGAATTCTGCAATTCCGGTTAGATGGTCAGCCGAATTAAAGTAGTAAACGATGTAGGTGAACTTGTATCTATCTTTCACGCTGCTGACAGTGACATAAAACGAAGGCTCTTACTTGACCTCTCCACAAGCTGGATCACAATGCCGACAATAGAACAAAAGTTTGGAGTGGAAGGTAAAAGGGCTCTTCTGTACCTGGACAAGATAAAACTCATTGAAAGCCAATGGATCACTGGCGAGAATGGACCGGAAAAGGCGTATCATACCTATTACACCAGTGTCCAGATCAACCTTGTTGGCAGCATGACAGAGCTGGCCGACATAGTATATGCCACAACCCTAACGGACGCAAAACTGAGTGAGTATGAAAACAGAATACTGAAGATGATCACCGATCCCGAAGGGGTTTTCATTGGTGATGTTGCAGAAGCGCTGGATATGTCGCAGACCCTTCTGAGGGGTATAATTAAAAGATCAAATGTCCTCCAGATTAAAGGATTCAAGATTACTTCTGTTGATGGCCTATAGTCTCTATGAAGACATCTGGTATAGACGTGCTAAGGATAAACCACCGGCCATTCAGGGATAAGCGCATCACTACGCATGTTGCCCTTACAGCACGGGCCTTCGGCGCTGACTCTATTCTCGTTGATACAGAGGATGAGGAGCTTGAAAAGGTAATCAATTCTGTGGTTTCGAGATTTGGTGGCAATTTCACTATCAGAACAGGAGTCAGCTGGAAGGAGACCCTTCGGTCATATAAGGGTGTGAAGGTGCACCTTACCATGTACGGGCAAAGGATAGTTGATGTGATTGAACAAATAAAGAGAAAGGCTGAAACCTCAGACGTTCTCGTCATAGTCGGCGCAAGCAAGGTTCCAGTGGATGTTTACAAGGAGGCAGATTTTAATGTTTCAGTCACAAACCAGCCCATCAGTGAAGTTTCATCAGTTGCTATATTCCTTGATCGCCTCCTTGATGGTAAAGAGCTCCTTCAACCTCCAACGGGAAGATACCGGATCATACCGAGTGAAAGGGGGAAAGCTGTCACATATGTTCCCTCTGAAGAGGAATGCATCAGGATGCTGTTGTCAGAAGGAGCTGATGACAGAATAATAAATCATGTCAGGACAGTGGACCTCGTCGCCATCGCGCTGGCAGCAAATTCGGATGCCGATATTGGTCTGATAAAGGCAGGAGCTCTCCTGCATGATATTGGACGGACAAGAACAAATGGGATTCGCCACGCATACGAAGGATATATGCTGCTTCTTGGCAAGGGAGTTGACCCCAGGGTTGCTGATATTGTTAGGAAACACACAGGAGCAGGCATCACTCCTGAGGAAGCAAAACAGCTGGGGCTGCCTGATCTGGATTACATTCCCGCAACACTGGAGGAAATGATCGTGGCTCACGCTGATAACCTTGTTCATGGTGATAGGGTAGTTGATATCGAGGATACAGTAGCGGCTTACCAGGCAAAGGGGCTCCACGAGCCTGCCATGAGGTTACGTTTGCTGGAAGAGAAACTGACAGGGATACTGGGAGCAAAGCCTTCCGAAGTGGCGAAGAAAGCCCTACGAAAAGATTAAGTTGATTGTAGAGTTTTCCTGATCCTGAGTGCCGTTGTAGCTTAGCTGGTAGAGCACTCGGCTGTTAACCGAGCGGTCGTCGGTCCGAATCCGACCAACGGCGTTGGGGCTGTAGCTCAGCTAGGTAGAGCGCCTGGCTCATAACCAGGTGGTCATCGGTTCAAACCCGGTCAGCCCCATTCACTATCGGGTTTAAACCTAAGTCAACCCTAAGAACTTCTGATTTCTTCAAACATTAACACTTAAAAATTTCATAAAATTTGTAGTATCTGTTGGAGAAGAAATATGAGTATAATAGATAAAGAGAAACTAATATTTACGGATTCTTATAAAAGCTGGAAACTTCAACCCGATGTCCCTCATGATCATACAGGAAGACTTTGTCCTTTTCATCTACTGTAGTCTTATGATGCCCGTCACAGTAGGGTTTATTTTCTGAGAGTCCACACCCGCAAAGATAGACTTCCTCGTTTCCCACCTTAATCACGTAGGGTCTGTTCCTTTCATGTAAAACCATTCTTGACATAGTTTACCACGTTAATAGGCTGTCCTCGGTTAAAACATTTTGTTAGCTGACCTGAAAACAAAGTCAGGCTATCTAAAACAGCACTTTATTCCTCTGCGTTCATTTACCTTTATGTGAATTCAAGGAAATACTCACAAATGACTTTGTTGATCTCAGTGCCAGTGGCGCCCACTGCTCTTGCGGTCAGGGTCACTTTTAACCAGCTTCATCAAAAGTTCAAAGGCCAACTCATCTTCCTTTGGTGCAGCAGTACTGATCAATTCGCCCTAATAGGCCATTCTCCTCTTCTTAGTCTTGCTACAGAAGAATCTTGGTATTATGACCTACTTTGCAATTGATTTTCTCCCTGGGTCAGCGTCATGCTCTCCTCTCCCTAGGTGGTTGTTTCATTCAAACGTGTACGATGTATGAAGACTTCTGACAGAAGCACGTTGTCGCGATTTGAATCTGATTGGGTCCACAAATTCCATGCGTTGTAGCAAGTATGGCATGAATACAGGAATCGCAATGATATCCTCAGAATCGAGGGGCTATGGAAAAAAGATTTGAGAAGTAATCAGCAGGCCTATCCTTGAAAATCTTACTATTGACTCGTTTCCTCTAGAACGGCATCAACTATTCTCGTTGCTATGCCGTGAGGTTTGTGGAACCTGTTTCAATACCCGCGGCTAGTTTTAAAATGCCACTGTAAACTGCAGACCACTCCCACCTTATTCTGCGACCAAGAAGAATTGAGTTTATAACCACCGAAGAGGAGCTCATTCCCATTGCAAGTGCTGCGAAGATTGGAAGAACGGAGAATACGGGAAGTCCGAAGAGTGGAACGAGGATTCCAGCTGCAACCGGAATAAGCGCGGCATTGTATCCTACTGCCCAGCCAATGTTCTGCTTTATCTTCCGCAATGTGGCCCTGCCTATTACCAGTGCCAGCAGAATAAGTCTGAGATCATCATTTAGCATCAGGATGTCCCCATATTCCTTTGCCACGTCTGAACCGGAGCCGATTACAATGCCAACGTCTGCCGTCTGCATCGCAACGCTATCGTTGATTCCATCCCCTACAAAAACAACGAAATGCCCACGTTCCTGGTAATCAGCTATAATTTTAGCCTTTTCTGATGGGCTCGCGTTGGCATGAACATCATTGATTCCGACAAGCTTCGCAACTCTCAGAGCCTCATGTTCTCTGTCCCCGGTGACAATAGCAACATCTATTCCATCAGCAGTCAGGCTTCTAACTACAGATCCTGCCTCGTTCCTGATCCCGTAGCTTAGCAATATCCTTCCGATCACTCGGCCGTCCTGTTCGACAGCTACTGATGGGGGATCATCTGACGCAGTACGATGAATTTCGATCCTTCTGCCTGAGACGATACCTGAGATCCCTTTTCCAGGCTGCTCGGTTACACCTTCAGCCTGTTTAACGCTTATGTTCCTGTTTCTCGCTGCGAGTACTATTGACTTCGCAATCGGATGGTTTGATTGGGCCTCAACGGAAGCTGCGACTTCGAGCACTTTATCCTGATCGAAACCTTCCGATGCCTCGATACCTGAAACCGAGGGGATTCCCTCAGTCAGGGTACCGGTTTTATCAAACACAACTAATGTGGCTTTAGAAATTCTGTCCAGAGCGCTGGCATTTTTGATTATTAGCCCGTTGGAAGCTGCAGTGCTAGAAGCTATAAGGAGACTTATCGGACCTGCGAGACCGATTGCGCAAGGGCAGGATATTACGACAACCGATACAAATGCAAGTATGGAAATCTCAAGAGGATCCGGATACCTGACACTGCTCAGGTAAAAGAACCAGAACAGCCCTGTTGCAATACCTGCCGCAAGAACCACTGGGACAAAAACAGAAGAGAATACATCAGCCACACGCTGGATCTTCGTCCTCCCTGAAATTGCCCTCTGAATGAGATCGAAAATCTGTCCAACGGTACTGTTTCTCCCCGATCTGTTTACACGTGCCCGTAATACTCCATTAAGATTGACAGTACCGGAATAAACCTCATCTCCTGCTGATTTTAATACTGGTTCCTGTTCTCCTGTTATTGCTGATTCGTCAACTTCGCTTTCCCCCTCCACAACGGTGGAGTCGGCTGGAATTCTCTCTCCTGCTCTGATTACGACAGTGTCGCCAGGATTAAGCTCATCTGAACCCACATCCTCTTCACCATGGTCGGTTGAGAGGTGGGCGACAGGAGGTATTAATGAAAGCAGCCTGGACGCGGCGTAATTGGCCCTGACCTTTGTCTTTTCTTCAATAAAACTGCCAGTAAGTATAAGGGTTATTATGAATGATGATGCATCGAAATAAACCTGATTTCCCAGCCCAATGGGGTGGAAGAATGTTACATATGTTGAGTAAACAAAGGCGGTTGTGGAGCCTAGCACAATCAGCAGATCCATGTTCCCGACACGGTTTCTTAGAGCATGATAAGCGCCCTCATAGAATCCAAAACCTGAATAGAACTGAACAGGGGCTGAAAGCAGGAGAAGCAACAAGTTTTTTTGAAATTCAGAAAACACTGAAGAAGGCAAAAGGACGTATGTTATGACGATAATTGGAACTGAAAAGGCCCAGCCTGCAATCAGTCTTCTCTTCAATTTCTTCTTTTCTGTTTCCGGAGAAGTGAATTTATTCAGGCAGGATTCGGAGCAGAATAAATAAGTCTGACCCTCAACTGTGATCTTCAGGTCGGTATCATCGGGTACATACATTCCGCAAACCGGGTCTGTGGGCATTTAACCGCCTATCTTGTGTATTTTAGAGGGGTTTTGTCGAACTCCTCCTTGCAGTGCCCACTGCAGAAGTAGTAGGTTTTCCCCTTGTACTGGGAAAAGAACTTGCTGTCCTCCTTCACTTTCATTCCGCAAACCACATCGGTAGCCATAGAATCCAGATTCCATAATCGTAATTAAATCAAGTCTTTACAAAAAGTACATTAGCTATGTTCCTATATTTACATAATGCAAAGAGATATCGCAGAAGTTGAGCAGAGGATGCTTAACATTCTGAAAAGGAACTCGAGAGCAACGATTACCGAGATCTCTAAAAGTCTAGGGATAAGTAGAGTGACGGCAAAAAAGGTTTTAAATTCCCTGGTACAGAATGGTAGAATCAGAAAGTTCACCATTTTGCTTGATGAAGAGGAGAAAGAACTTGCAATGGTGCAGGTTGATCAGATTGAAAATATACCCGCTTCGCTGATCCTGGAGCGCTTTCATCTGATAGACAATAGTTACATTATAGTGTTGTACTATGAAGACTTGCTGAAATTACAAGATGTGACCATAAAGAGAATAGAGGTTGCCAGGGAAAGGACAGCGTTCGAGGGCATATCCCGCCTCTCCAATATCCATTGTGATTACTGCGGAAACATGATAAGGGGACAGCCCATTATAGTTGAGCATGGGATGGATCTTTACTATGCCTGCTGCCCAAACTGTGAGAAAGACCTTAGGAGGAGATTTGAAGTTGAGGAGCAGAAGAGTTGAATCTGCGCTAGCAGAGAGGTAGCAGGGGTCTTAGAAGTTACACGATGGTAACTGCTTGGTACCACAGCTAATCACTATGGTAACATTAGGCTCATAACTCAGTGAACAATCTGCGTATGTAAAGATGACGGGGCGTTGGGGGGTTGAAATGCACAGGGAAATTACGATTAAGGTAGGAAAGGGGCAAATTACCATTGAGGAAAAGGCTGCTCCTTTCCTTCGGGGCAAGACAGTTATCCTCCATCTGCAAAGAATGCCTGGACCCTGCAGCGATAATTCCTGCCAGATCCAGTACACACTCTCGGCCAGACTTGATGAGCATGGCAACAGCACTAATTATAGAGAACTGAGCGAGGGCGATTTCAGAATTCTTGCTGATCCGATGGTGATCAGATCAATTGACGCCGGCAGGGAAAATGTTGTATTAAGATATACAAGATCCGGCAAATTCAAGATCAAGGGATTCTATCTTTAGGATGCCTTGCTACTGTGCCTTACCGCGAATTGCCTCTTCTGCGGTGTATAGGTCTTACATTCTTATAAATGGTTGAAATAAAAAAATCATGAGTAAGGAAAAAACTGGGAACTCTCCGGGAAACAAATCCAGCAGAGATGCGATCAGGCCTGTCCTATTCCTGCTTGTGACGCTGACCCTTTCCATAATCCTGATCATCCTGTCAACGGATCTCTTTATCATTCTTCACGTCCTGGTCGGACCTTTGTCAACTGAGGCAGTCGCAATTTTCATCTTCATAATTTCTGTCAATGTCGCCATTGCTGCCTTTTCTATCAGGGCCCTTTTCACTGCAATTGAAAAAATTTTCTCCGCGGAAGGGCAGGGAATGATAAGGTATATTGTAGAGACGACGACAAACGAGACCAAGACTGCCGGACCTGAAGGCGCCGGTAACAAGGAGCTGTTCTTTTCTAGTCTTGAGGTCGAGGTGATTGAGGCACTAAGAAGAAAGGGAAACCATATACTTCAGAACAGGCTGACTTTAGACCTGGGGATTTCAAAGGCCACGGTCTCAAGGGTATTAAGTTCTCTTGAAAGGAAGGGGGCGATTATCCGTGTCCGGAAAGGTGTCACCAACGAGGTGATACTTTCCAGCCCAAGGTAAACCTGTTTCTTGAAACATGTTTCGCACTAGGCGTAATAACTGTTTCCGGATATATTGACTATGGAAAAGAAACTGATTACGATTTTATGGGTGCTGGTTGGGCTTGTTGCGGCGGTAGCGGTAGTTTCTACGGTTCTTGCCTTCATTTACAGAGGAACGGCGACGACATATCCGGATTGGCCCTACGGAATGATGGGGTATGGCTACGTTGGTATGTGGATCGTGATGCCGCTTATAGCAGCCGTAAGTGTGGTACTTTTCGTCTTCTTCATCTACTACCTGATGGAGGCAATTCGGCCATCAAACGAAGTGAATATGCCATCTCAACAAGACCCTGAAGAAATTGCAAAGCTGAGGCTCGCAAAAGGGGAGATATCGCAAGAGGAGTACGAACGGCTAATCCAAGCAATCCACAGATAAGTTGGACCCTGAGGAACATCATCAGCATATAGCCCGAGATCCAGCGTAATTTTAGGCAATTTATTCCCTAAATTCCCTTCGCAAACAGCATGTGCTAGGCTTTTACCTGCATTATCTGTGTGAGAGGACTCTTTCGAACTCTCTGGTGTTAATTATATCACTTTCCGTAAGCCAGCCACGCCTCGCTATCGCCGTGGCAAATCTAAGATATTTCAGATGCTCCCTCTGGTGTGAATCGCTTCCGAGAGAAAATGTCACATGATACTCTCTGGCTCTTTTCACCAGGTCATATGGTAGATCTGATCTTGTGGGAAACCCATTTATCTCCAAGGCCACACCATTATCGGCACAGGCCTGAAATACCCGGTCAAAGTCAATTCTGTAAAAATCTCTCCGGCCCTGAATTCTTCCAGTTGGATGAGCAATTGCATCAAGTAGACCGCTACCTATAGCAGTCACCAGCCTTTTCGTGTTTTCCTCAAGGCTATCCGAGACCCACTGGTGCAACGCACCGAGAACCCAGTCCATTTCGGAGAGTGAATCTGCAGGAAGGTCAAGGGTGCCATCCTTCAGTATTTCGAGTTCAACACCCTTGAGGAGCCTGAAACCGTCAAACCGCTCATTTAGCCTGTCAATAAGGCTGTTTCTCTCCCTGAATCTTTCTGGAGTCAGCCCATTGGCCACAAGAAGACTCTGACTGTGATCCGTCACCCCAAGATACTGCAACCCCATTGAAACTGCCTTGTTTGCCATTTCCTCAAGTGATGAGTGCCCATCGCTGTATGTGGTGTGGCTGTGCAAATCACCCCTAACATGACTGTATTCAACAAGTTTGGGAAGCATATGGGATTGTGCCGCTTCGATCTCTCCCATATTCTCCCTTAGCTCAGGCGGTATCCAGTCCAATCCAAGGGATCCATATACTGACTCCTCTGTTAAGGAGGATACCACAGAGTCGCCCCTGTACAGTCCGTATTCGTTGAGCTTCATCCCCATGCTGATAGCCCTGTCCCGCATGGCTATGTTGTGCTGTTTGCTCCCCGTGAAATACTGCAGAGCTGCCCCGAAGGAGCTCCTGTCGATTATCCTCATATCGCAGTTTAGCCCTATTCTGAGGACGACTGAGATTTTTGTTTCGCCCCTGACAATCACGCTCTGCACCTCGTCCAGGTGAGTGAAGTAGTCAGAAGCTTTCTCCGGCATATCTGTCACTACCAATAAATCAAGGTCTCCCACCGTCTCCTTCATCCTTCTTGCAGAGCCTGCTATCTCCACCACATTGAACAGACCTGAAGCTTTCAATTTTTCTGCGATTCCGGTAAGGGCGTCATAGCATTCGGCTAAAGGGATTCTGTTTCCTCCTGTCGTTCTGAATATCTCAACAGCCTTTTTCAGGCTCTCCTGTGACTTCAGGCCAAAACCCTTGAGAGCTGCGATCCTCTTATCATCGATTGCCCTCTGCAGATCGTCAAGGTTCCTGATCCCCAGGCTTTCGTACAGTGACCTGATTCTCTTAGGGCCGAGGCCCTGAATGTTCCTGAGTGTCCTCAGATCTATGTCAAACTTCTTCTTCAGTTCCCTGTGCTTGGAGATGGACCCTGTCTTGAGGTATTCAATTATCTTCTTCTCGATGGCGTCACCCACGCCCTCTATTTTCCTGAGGTCGCCCCTTGCGTATATGTCCGAAATGTCCTCCGAGAGCATGGCAATGCTTGCCGCAACTTTTCTGTACGCAAGGGCTTCCCACCGGTTTCCTCCCATCTCCTCAAGATCGGCAAGATCTTCGAATAACGACGCAAGCTCCGAATTGGACATACTTATGAGGGGTTACCGGGCTTAAATATTTTATGGGATCTTTCTGAACATCGTGTTTTATCCCAGAGGTCATGAAACTGTAACTGGAGGGGTAAATCGTTTTGTCGATATTGTTGCTGATTGATATGCACAATTACGTTTCCTTTACCATATAAACGATTTATTAACGGAAATTTGACCTATTGGTAAACTTTAAATTTGTACTGGAATTTACAAAAGCATGGGCGCTAAGGTAGTTCTAACAGCAGACAGAGGTTCCTTTACGACATATTCCGGCATTTCGACGCTGGGTTATGTTGCATGCATGCCAGCAAGATTAGTTCCCAGGCTTCTGATGAACTCGGTCTTCACGCCGCCTTCAAGAGTGATAGACGGCACAGAGGCCGAGGTGGCACCGTATGCACTTAGAAAGGTGGAAGCTGCCCTTCTCAGCCACGGGATCGACAGTGTGTCCATCGTGCCGCCTGAATATATAGAAAAAGCAGTTGATGAATCCACTAAGGTTCTAGGCATATCTGTCCATGATCCTCTGGGACTGAGCCCGGTCAGCTTCAAGCTAACCATGCTGTTCGGAGGGGGCCCAAGCTGGACAGCCAAGTTTTTTGAAGAGCTGGGAGAAAAGGTGGAAAAGCTGAAGAAAAAATACAATTTCAGGGTTTTCATAGGGGGTCCGGCCACATGGCAGGTCGAACTGGAGCGCCCAGAGTGGGTTGATACCATCTTTTATGGGGAGGCTGAACTGGATCTTCCGCCGCTTGTGCTGAAACTTCTAAATGGCGAGGCTCCCCCAAGAACAGCCAGCGGCAGGAATCCTGCTCAATTACGCCAGAAACATTCAGGACAATCCCGCTTGAAGATGTAAAATACGAGGTATCGCTAAATATAGCAAGCGGACAGAGATCGATAGAGCTGCTCACCGATGATATACTGCTCTACGGGTCCCAGCGACTTAGGACAAATCATGATGCCGTTGTCCAGCTATTCACCGAGGTGAAGAAACTTGGGGCTGAACAGATCTACTTCCCCCACATTTCCGCCCCGGCCGTACTTGAGAGTCCGAAGACCGTGGAGGCCATTGGGGAGATAGCGGAATATGACAAATACAGGAGCGAAGCGCCAGTGGTTGGCCTGGAGAGTGGAAGTGAAAGGATAATAGCCAAGTATATGTCTGGCAAACCCTTCCCATGGAAGCCTTCAGACTGGAAGGACGTAATACTCAATGCTACTCCAGTAATGAACGATGCACACATTACTCCCTGCTACACCATGACTATAGGTTACCAGGATGAGACTGACGAGGACGTGGAAAAGAGCATTGATCTCGTATCCTCAATCATTGATCACAAACTCAGGGCGTGGATATTCCCGCTCCCCGTCATTCCAATGGGCACATCACGAATCAGGCATAACCCATTCCCCGTTCTCGAGAAGCTGCCCAAGAAGTACTGGGAGCTGCTTTACATAGCCTGGAAGTATGACCTCAAGGTGACCAGAGACATGATGCCAGAGATGTCCAAGAGGATTGAGAACAGGATCACCGGCGGAATCGTTAACCTCATGACTGACAAGATATTCAGCCACATCGAGGATTACTTCAAGATGCTTATGGAGACCAACGGGCTTGGATCAATGGAGTACAGCAAAATTAACCTGAATAATGTGATCGGGGTCCTGAGATCGGCCTACTGGATCACACGGGCATCTCTCATGCCGGCCGGATTATCTGGATCCGTTGCGGGGAAGTCCTCCGCCGCTGTGTCACACTGATCCCCCACACACCTAATTTTTCACTCATTCCGGAAAAACGGTTGCAGATGGATTCCGCGAATAGTAGCGCTTTCCGCTGACGCTTGTGGAGTTTAGCCTGCCGGTAGCTGACATATGGCGAAGATGCGCTATGGCCTCCCCGATGGCGAAATTCATCTCGGTGTAGTTCATTGAATCCAGGGTCCTGCCCCTGCTCCACCTCATGCGGGCTGCCACCTGGTAAGCTGTGAGTGGCTCTGTGACTATTTCATATATCTCCTGCATTCTTGCCATATGGTGCATGAATATCTCATTGCAGCGGGATGCCAGAGATTTTACTTCTGGTCCATGCCCCGGATATCCCACTGTGGCGGGAAGCTTCATTGTTCTTTGAAGGCTCGACAGGTAATGGCCCAGTGAATCGTAAGTGGCGTCGTAAAAACTGATATTCGGCGTGATCCGGTCGATCACATGATCTCCGGTGAACATGATGCCTGGCTCTATCTGTAATGCTGCCTATCCTTTCCATTTCTGTCTTTATGGTTCTGTCTACACTCAGTTCCGCATAGTCCTTCAGGTGATCAAGAACGGAGTGCCCCATCACAATCTTGTCCAGAACTGTTCGCGGCACTCCCTCCTCCAACAGGAACTCGGTCATCCATCTCAGAAATCCTTCCGGATCTTCCTGGATGGCCTGAACCCGCCGCCAGTCCTCCTCGCCCATGATCACTTCGCTGCCGAATTCTTTCTTAAGTCCCATCGCGCCTCCGATGTGATCAATGTGCAGGTGGGTTAGGATTATCCTTGCTGGTGCTCTGTTATTGAGGCCATTGCTAATGTACTGGTAGGATTCCAGATTCATTCCGGTATCTATCAGCGAAAACTCTCCTGATTCCCTGATAAGATAGACATTTGCTGTCTTAAGGGCCCTGATCGGTATTGGCACTTCGAATTTCTCAACCAGTTCTGCCAATTTACTTCAGCCCTGCCAGTGTGTTGATATCGTTCAGAACGGCAGCAGCGGTCTCGTGAGGGGTATCCTCAGCGCTGCTCACCCTAACGGTACCGTTGAGATCGGTCCTGATCTCGTATCCAAGCCCCATTTCATCCAGGCCAAGGAGGAAGTCTCCTTCAGGAAGCTCCACTGGGCCCGAATGCACTGACGTTTTTCCGTCATCGCGAATGATGTCTGTGATGAGTCTGTAATTCCTGAGTTGTTCAGCTGGTCTCGTCTTCATAAGATTGACCACCCCCTCGTACTGAAAATTTGAGAGGCATCGCCCTTCTCCAAAAAGGGCATTTGCAAGTATTATGGTCTTTCTGGCCGCGTCAGTACCCATCAGGTCGTCATTGTAGTCGGTTTCAGCAATTCCCGCTTTCTGGGCCATTCCAACAGCTTCAGTGAGGGAAAGACCCAATCCAACCTGCCTGAGAACGTAGTTTGCGGTGAGGCTGACCACACCTCTGAACCTCAGTATCCTTGATTCCCTGAGGCAGTTCCTAACAAAATTAAAAAGAGGGACCCCGCCGGCAACTGTTGCTTCGAAGAGCACCATTACCCCGTGCTCTCCGGCTTCAGACATGATCTTGGTCCAGTGATTGGCTAATGGGGATTTGTTGGCGGTCACGATGTGCCACCCATGCCGGATGGCTGACAGGTAGCCTGAAAGTTCCCTGGATCCGTCCCTGGAGGCTGTGGAAAGATCGACAAAAATTCCAGCCTCCCCTTTCAGCTTGCTTTCCAATGAAGCTGCTGGGAGGGATGATAAACGGCTAGCTCTTTTCAGTCTTATTATTTCTAAAGGGGCAGTGTTTTCTGTTTCGTAGCACCCCTTGCTGTCGCACACGGCAACGATGTTTGCTCGATTATGCCTGCGGGAAACCTGTGCGCCGTTTTGCCGCTCCAGGATATCAAGAAGGGACTGTCCAACATTGCCCATTCCGCTGATGATCAGGTTCATTTATCGGCGCCCTCTATCTCCCCCTGAATCCTTGTTACTTCTATAACCTTGTTTGTGCTGTCCGCATCTATCAGCTTGACGCCTGAAGTCACCCTTGACTGGAGTTTGATGTCACTCACCTTCAGTCGTATGGTCTTCTCGTTGGATGTCACTATCATTACTTCGTCCTCCGGTGAAACAGGAATCGCTTTGACCAGCCTTCCGGTTCCATCGCTTTGCCTGAAAACAAGAGTCCCGCCGGTTCCGCGGTGATGCACAGAGAAATCCTTCACCGGTGTCCTCTTCCCCTTCCCGAACTCTGAAACAGTCAGGATCTCATCCTTCTCTGAAACCGTAAATCCTGTGATTATGTAATCCCGGTCCCTGAGCCTCATGGCCTTTACGCCCCTGCTGTTCCTCCCCGTGGGCCTTACCTCCTTGATGTCGAAGAGCGCAGCTTTTCCGG
>JAHXPV010000015.1:0-42973 GCA_031625175.1 Thermoplasmatales archaeon AK
GCAAGAAAACCGGCTTACATGATCCAGGAAGTTGGGTTGAAGGTGCTCTATTACAACATGATGAGGGAGAATACAATAGGTTGAGGGAGTTATGCAACACCTATGTTAAGAGGGATACCGTTTTATAGGCATCAATCCATTGATGCCTCTTTAATCTTTTCTTAATTCGACTATAGCCCCCATCCGCATCCGTGATTGAAATATCCGATCATACACCTATCCGCCGCTTTCCCATGACAGGAGATCATTTCCCAACAGATTCCCTCAATCACACTTACGATGCTTTCCATCCGTTGCACAAACGAGGCCTCTCTATTGAGCCTGATTCCTTGAGAAGTATGGCCTGTTCTCCTTCAGGATCCAGTAAATTGCCTTGAGGAGCTTGTTTGAAGCTGCTATGATGGCTTTGCTCTTCCCCTTTTTCTTTGCAAGGTGCTTGTAGAATGATGTTATTGATGATCCTGGATCATTGATCATGTGTGAATGCAGGCCTTCAACAATGATCCACCTGAGATACCTGGAACCTTGGTAGGTGATTCTTCCATGGTGTATTATATCAGAAGACTGCCTGACAGATGGTATCATCCCAGCGTATGATATGAGCTTACCTGAGTCGCTGAATCTATGAATATCGCCAATCTCCGAATAAATGACCATGGCAGAGAAGAGTCCAATTCCGGGTATTGTCTGTAGATTGATCACACCAGGAATTGATGTGTACCTTTCCAAGAGTGAATCTACCTTCCTGATCTCCGCCTCCAGGGATTCCATGACAGCCAGATAGGAGAGAATCCTGTTATTGTTGAGATTCCTGAGGAATACCTTACCCTTCCAGGTGAAGAGATTCACATCATAATCAACATGCATCCTGAGAAGCTCGAAATGGATGCGGTTCTTCATCCTAGTGAGATCTCTCTTCAGCTGTATCCTTGTCCTTACGATTCTTCTCATCTCCCTTATGTCCTTTGACGGAACATATGACTCTGGAATCCAGTCATTCTTCAGGAGCTTTGCAAGGACCTCAGAATCAACATCGTCGTTCTTCATCCTTGATTCCGCGATCAGGCGTATCTTCAATGGATTTGCCAGTTTCACATGGAATCCATGGGATTCTATGAAATCATACAGTGGTTCTGGAACTGTGAGATATATTCATTCAGTCTGTCAAAACTGTTTTCAAAGCTGTCCTTTCTCACTACCTTTCCATCCTCATCCAGAGTGGTGCATACAATTATTTTTGAATGTATATCCATTCCCGTATACGTGGGATCATCGCCTCCTTAAACGGTGATCCCACAATAACTATGGATGGATGTTAATTTTCCCTTTCCAGGGCTCTTAAGCATACCATCAATCTTGAAATAATCCTAACATTTATGGGAAGGCATGATATGGAGAAGACGGCGTATATGGGTACCGCTTTAGTGTATGAACGCTACGATGCGCCGGAAAGGAGGGATCCGGTTAACTCTATTCTGCTCACAAAAAGTATAGGCATTCAGAAAGTTTCGGACCGATGCCTTTTAGATCGTAATTCTTGGATAACAAATATAGAACATACCAGATGTTAGTTCTGGAGGTCGTAAAATATTGAACTTTCGGGGGTGTATTTTTGCTCAATAGGGGGCTATCCTTCTTCACCATGGACGATTTTGATCTTTCCGGGAAGACTGTTTATCTGAGGCTTGACATCAATTCTCCCATTAACCCCATTACCGGAGAGATAACAGATCACACTCGTTTCCTTTCCCATCTGGAAACTATAAGAGACCTGAGATCATCTAAGGTTGTTCTCGTCGCGCACCAGAGCAGGCCCGGCAAATCAGACTTTACATCTCTCAGAAAGCATGCCATTCTGCTGGAAAGGCTGACAGGAAGATCGGTGGAATTCATTGACTCGCTTTTTGGATCGCAGGTCGACAGATCTGTTTCCCGAATGGATGACGGGGACATTTTGATGCTGGAAAACAGCAGATTTTACTCTGAGGAGGTTGATATTGACCCCTCTGACATTGATGTCATGGAATCCACAAATCTTGTCAAATCACTGTCAAAACTTTTTGATTACTACATTATAGACGCGTTCCCGGCTATACACAGGGCCCAGACCACTCTTGTCGGTTTCAGAAGAATTAAGCCTAACATTGCCGGCAGGCTCATTGAGCGGGAGATCAAGATGCTTGAGCAGTTCACGGGTGCAGAGGAAAGACCCAAGATTGCGATCCTTGGCGGTGCCAAGATTGAGGACAGCGTTAGGGTCTCCATGAATTTTCTGGACAAGGGAATAGTCGACAGGATCCTGGCAGGAGGGGTTGTTGCAAACGCATTCCTGTGGGCATCAGGAATGGAAATTGGAAAGAGGAACAGGGATTTCATCATCAAGAACAACAAGAACTATGAAGAGATCATAGATAGCTGCAGAAAAATATTAAACAAGCACGGCAGGAAAATAATGCTGCCAACTGATTTCGTCCTCAATCCATCTGGAAGGGTTATAGAGGCTCGCCAGCCTATTCCAGAGGATCAGATTCTTGCTGACATCGGCTTCCAGACGATTTCAGCATTCACTTCAGAGATAGACAAAGCAAAGGCAATATTCCTGAATGGGCCCATGGGAATCTATGAAATCGAGGAATACTCTGTCGGTACCAGGGAGGTACTGGAGGCCGTCTCAAGATCGCAGGGCCTGACCATAGCAGGAGGCGGCCATACACTTGGTGCCCTGGAGATGCTGGGCCTTACCTCCAAGATAACGCACGCGTCCACAGGAGGGGGGGCTCTGATAAGCTATTTATCCGGTGAGCCAATGCCTGTTCTGCAGTCCCTGATAGAAAGCAAGAGGATCTTTGGAGGAAAGAATGGCAGACAGTGAGCAGAGAATTAATGTGCAGGAGGAAATGGAATACCTCAGGACCGCCATAAACACACTCGATAACCAGATCAATGTTCTGGCCCGCGGACTGGAGGAACTGAGGAGGGCTCACACGGTTATCAGGGAAGAAAGCGTCACGACCTCCGGTGATGTCAGGGCAAGCATAGGTGCAGGAATTTTTGTCAACGTTTCGCTTTCCCGTGATGCAAAATTCTTAGTTCCGATCGGTTCTGATCTTTACCTTGAACTCCCCAGATCGGAGGCAGAGAAGAAGGTCGCAGACAACATCAAGGAAGTGGAGAACTCCCTCAATATTGCTGGCCAGAGGCGTGCCGATATTGCTGAGAGATACCAGTCGCTGCTGATCCTGATCCAGCAGCAGTCTGTCCAGTCCCAGAAGGGTATGCAGTGATGTTTGAGTCACTACGGAAAAAGCTGTCAGGAATATTCTCGTCTCAGCCGGAAGATGCAATAAGGAAGGATCAGCTGGAAACTGAGATAAGAAATGCGCTTCTGGAAGCCGACGTTTCACTTGACACTACGGACCGCATCATAGCGGAACTCGATGACTTCATATCAAACGCAAAGAAGAAGATCAGCAGGGCGGATCTGATAAAGGCGCTCCGATCCTCTGTTTTGAAGATCCTTACCGAGAATCACAAGCCCATTGACATCCTAAGTGTGACGAAAAGGCCATATGTGATCCTGTTTCTGGGAATTAATGGAACAGGCAAGACTACTACGGTTGCGAAGGTTGCCCATTTAATAAAGAACAGAGGGAGAAGGGTTGTTGTAGCTGCTGCTGACACCTTCAGGGCAGGTGCCATCGAGCAGATTTCGGATCTCTGCCAGCGCATCGGAGTTGAGGTAATAAAGCACACCGCAGGCAGCGATCCCGCATCTGTGGCTTACGATGCGATAGAACATGCAGTGGCACGGAATATAGACTTCGTCCTCATAGATTCAGCCGGGAGAATGCAGACGAACAAGAATCTCCTTGAAGAGATGAAGAAGATAAAGAGGGTGGCCAAGCCGGACCTCACAGTCCTTGTGCTCGACGCCATGATCGGACAGGATGCTGTGAATCAGGCAGGGTCATTTCTCAAGGAAACCGACTTCGATGCCGTGATCGTTACGAAGCTCGACACAGACGCCAAGGGTGGGTCTGTAATAACAATATCCTGTGATCTGGAAAAGCCCGTCATGTACGTTGGCACCGGCCAGAATATGGGTGATCTCGTCCCTTTTACTCCCGAATGGTATGTGTCGAGAATTTTTCCTGACTAGGGCTTCTTAGTGGGGTGCCGGTATCCATGTTGAACTGAATGGGTCTGACAGTGGATTTAATCCCGATCCTTGTGCTGATGTTGTCAAGATTCTTTGAAACTGAATTTGAGAATCTCTGTATTTCCATAGAAAGCCCGTAAAGGAACTTCTCTATGTTATCAAGCTCCTTCGGGTTGTCAGTATGCTCAACTGGCAACTGTTCTTTGGCTCCAGAGCCAGCCGGTTTGGGCTCCTCATGCATGCTGCCTCCTTCCGATGACGAAAGCGGAGGTCGCTCCATCTTTCCGGTTGACGGCAGTCTGCCCAATCTCCCAGTTAAAGACAGGAATACAAAAGCAGAGAAACCTAATGAGATCAGTGAAACAACTATGGCCGCAATGGCAAGGATATCCATGGGTTTACATCTTCAACCCGTTATTATTGTTTGTGCTTTCCGCGACCGGAGAACCACTTCAGACGTGAATAGGGGAATGTGACCAATGTTGCAATTGCGGCCAGGCTGACAAAGAGGAATGCGTAGGCGTTGTGGGGAACCTGATCGGCATCCTGTTGTGGCCAGGCACCGTAGAGTCTCATCACGTTGAGCTTTATGAGCCCGAACCACGGAATCTGGCCATAGGCGATTCCCTGGACCTGCTTCAAGGAAACTGGATTGGGGTCTATTCCAAGGCTCTGATCCGAATCCGCATAGGCGTTGAGAGATTTCACATAGTAATTAAGGGTTGCAAGATTGTGATCTCCCATTGTTATGTATCCGGATTCATTCCTGAACTGGTCTATGAAGACAACGAAATTCCTGCGGGAATAGCCCATGTCATATATGAGAACATATGACGATGTCACCTCCATCCAGCTCTGGTTGCTGTAGCCCTGCACGACAGGCTGGCCGTTTGACCAGGAGAGGTAGAATATGGCCCGGTGTATCACAACGGCGCCAATATATGGGTCATTGTAGAGTATGACACTTCCGTATTCGCCATAGGTTGAATAATTCATAGTCCTGCCCTGCACATATGTTATTACTGATTTCAGGGGATCACTGGCAGCCTTGACAAAAACTATGTCCCCGGTATTTATGGTTCCCCATTGCCATGTATCCGAATGCTGCATGCTTCCGCTCTCGACCACCGAGAACGGCGGAAAAATACCGCTGTACAAAGTTACGCCGATGAATGCAGCAACGACGATAACAATAGCGATGGCGCTGGCAGACCGGGCACGCATCCCTACCTGATTGATATGTGAAATTAATATGTGCTGATCATTTCAGGGAGGACATAATTCTGGATACATCGACTGCGTTGAGTTCTGTCACTATTAGGGGAATGTTCTCAACCTCAGCCAGCTTGATGGCAAGGTCGTCAATTCTGTCAGGCTGTATGTACACAACCGCAGCCGGCTTAAGGGGATGAACCCTGATAGCTATCATAGGGCTTCTTCCCATCTTGACTTCTGTGAAAAATATGATCCTCTGGCTCGACCATCCGTAAAGTTTGCTGTATTCGGAATATGAGAAGGAAAGAATTGCCTTTATCCCATCCACGATGGTGTATCCCCTGATATACCTGTTGAGGCCAACAGTGGAATAGTTAGTGCCGCTTATCATTCTTATAACCCTCTCCAGAGACACATCATGATTGTAGTCACTGATGTCAATCACAGCATCTGAAGGCATTCCACTGCTGTATCTCCTTATCACCTGTCCACCCCTCTTCATGTCTATTTCCACAAGCGCCTTCACAATTCTCCTTATTGAAGACACACCGGGTGATTTCCTCCTTCCTGACTCATAATCACTTATCACAGACGGAGAGATTGAAAGATATTTTGCCAATTCCAGCTGGGAAACCTGAAACTCCTCTCTCCACTTTTTTATCGTCTCACCCGGATTATCCGCTATGGTTATCTCTCCGGCTATTTTCTCGTGTATGTCCATCGGTTTCCTATATGTAACAGATATATATACCTACGTCAATTGACGGAATTCACTTAGGCAAAATTCTGACAAAGGCCTTATGGCAGATAAATCGCATAAGTGGTATCAATGTGTATTTCTGATGAGAAGGCAGAGTTTAGTGGTACATAAGAAAAATTGCAGTTCCGAACAGCATTGCTGCAATTGCATAATCATAGAATCTCGGACTTATTCTGCTCAACGCAATCGAAAGCCCTTTCCTGGCAGAATGGACAACCAGCACCAGAGAAATGCAGCTTGCAGCTATAAAGGCACCCACAATGGTGGTCAGATCCTGGGTCCCGAGAGCTGCCCCGGTAAGCAGGATGGGCAGAAAAGAGAGATCTGGAAGCACACTTACGGCAAGAACTGCGAAATCCTTCCTCGTCCCGTCCAACGCAGCTGCCTCTGACTCTCTGCGCCCTTCCAGCAAGAAATATATTCCCACTGCACAAAGTATGGATATTGAGGCTATCTTCAGGTACTGTATAAAGGAATGGACCAAGTATATTCCAACGAAAGCTGCAGTCATTGCAACTACCGCTGATGTCACGCCATGGAAGAAACCAAGTGCTCCTGCTGTGGCAGCTGTTCTGGAGGCCGAATAATTATGCCTGTCCGACAGTGTGGTAAGTGGAGCCCAGTGGTCCGGTGCAAGCATGTGAAGTGAGGCAAGGACCACTGAAAGTATCAGCAGAGCTATAAACAGTCGCACAGAATCTGATAGGCGTTCTAATTTAATTCTTTTTTTACTGCGATCTGTCGACACCCGAACTTCGCCTTGAGCAACCCTCGGGACCGATAAGCAATAGAGGTCTTTTAAACGATGGAATAAGAGATGACGCCTCTGGGGTTCAGGCATCATAGTCTCCATTCCTATTCACAATGCAATGTTCTTCTGCTCGTACACAAATGCAGAAATAATGATTCTTAAAATAATTCCAAAAGATACCAGGCCTGCAAAAATCGTTACTTCATAAGGCCTTTGCTATTTGGGGGAGAAACATTGGAATACAAGTGGGTGGCACTCAGCAACACTACAATAGGTACACTAATGTCATCAATCGACACCAATATTGTCCTAATCGCACTTCCCACCATAGCCAGGGACCTGACTGGAATGAGTACCCTGGATGTGCTCTGGGTTATTATGGGATACCAGCTTGTAATTTCATCAGTGCTGGTGAATTTTGGAAGGCTTTCTGACATGCTTGGAAGGGTCAGGCTCTATAACCTTGGCTTCGCAATTTTCACGATCGGATCAGGGCTGTGCAGCATAGCGGGAACTGGGGATGAACTGATAATCTTCAGGCTGGTTCAGGCTACTGGATCGGCATTTCTCTTCTCCAACAGCGCAGCTATACTCACAGACGCCTTTCCCCCCAATGAGCGGGGAAGGGCACTCGGCATAAACCAGGTGTCAATAGTAGCGGGGTCAGTGATCGGCCTGATTCTTGGCGGAATTCTGACAGCCTATGTCGGCTGGAGGTCTATATTCTGGGTAAATCTTCCGATTGGCGGATTCGCCACCGTCTGGGCATACATGAAGCTGAAAGAATTGTCAAGCAGGTCCAGACAGGAACCTCTTGATATTTCAGGAAACGTTGTTTTTGCATCCGCACTTGTGATCCTGCTCCTTGCAGTCACATTGAGAGCAATAACAGGACTGTCAATATACCTCACCGGAATTATGGTTGCGGCCTCCGCTGGACTGTTTTATCTCTTCGGCAGAATCGAGAGAAGAACCCCCTATCCCATGTTCGACTTCTCGCTTTTCAGGAATCCAACCTTCACAGCAGGAAACGAGACAATATTCCTGAACTCACTCTCCAGGGGTTCCTTTACACTGGTGATGGTCTTCTTTCTGCAGGGTCCAATAATGGGGCTCACCCCTCTTGATGCAGGCATATTTTTGGTGCCGCTCTCTGTATCACTGTCAGTAATGGGGCCAATCAGCGGGTACCTCTCTGACAGATTTGGCCCGAGGTCACTGGTGATGACAGGGTTAGGTCTATCCTCAATCGGCTTCTTACTGATGACAAGGTTGGATGGAGCAGTGACCCAGGCACAGATACTCCTGCCGCTTGTTCTCATAGGCGCGGGAATGGGAGTGTTTGCATCTCCGAATAGATCCTCCATAATGAACTCGGCTCCTCCTAACAGGAGGGGCATAGCTTCGGGCATAAGCACCACCCTCGTCAACACCGGAAACACATTGAGCATAGGGATGGCCTTCAGTGTCATGGCACTGACAACACCGCGAAACATCCTCGACGAGATATTCGCCGGTGAAGCATCTTCTTCTTCAGGATTCGTTGCGTCCTCATTTCTGCAGTCAGTTCATCTGGTTTTTTACGTGTCAGCGGCACTGCTAATATTATCTATTGTTATATACGCCATTGAATATTACTGGCTCAGTTCACGCCGCTCAAGCGGCGACACAATGGTACATTGACAGCAGCCGGTAAAACCCTCGCACGGGAAGAATTTAGGTGAAGTCCTCTTGAGATCATTTTTCCTGTAACCGTTTCGGAATTTGCATGTTCTGACAGCAATTCTGGCACTCACATATCAGGTTAAACATTAAAATACAGCGGGATTTTGATTTAATGGTTGCTGACAGGATCATCCTCACCTTGGGCTCCATCTCTCGTCTTTGTTGAAACAACAAAAGCTTGTGAGTACGCGTGCCGTCACTGCAGAGCAGTTTCCCAGAGGACGCCCTCACCGGATGAACTTTCCACCACGGCAGTGGAAAACGTACTGGACCAGATAAGGAAGCTGAGTCCACTTCCACCAGGTATCATCTTCACTGGCGGTAACCTTCTTCTAAGGCAGGATATCAAGCATCTGATATCATACGCATCTGATTTGGGCCTTTCCTTTTCTATCAGCCCGGCCGCATCGAGCCGGCTCACCGAAGACTTCCTAGAGTTTGCCAGAGATGCAGGAGTGAGATCAGTCTCTCTTAGCCTTGACGGTTCCAGTGACAGAACCCATGAGTGGCTCAGGATGATGCCAGGAAGTTTTGACCTTACTCTAAACCTGCTTGATCGGATCAAGCAGATGGGCCTCAAGGCTCAGGTGAATACCACGGTGCACGCCGGTAACGTTAGCGAATTGCCTGAGCTTCTCAACGTAATATTGCGTCGTGGAATAAGCACCTGGGAGATATTTTTTCTGATAAAGACGGGCAGAGCAGTCACGCTGGATGATGTTTCCCCACCGGATTACATGCAGATTGTGAGATGGCTCTCCTGGATCAGGGGCTATGGGGTCTCAGTCAGAGCAGTTGAAGCTCCGTTGTTGCGGGTAGTGGACGGGATCTCAGAAGAGCGCCCAGAACTCTTTGATGGCGGGACATTTGATCTTCTCAGAAGGCGAACGCTGGAAATTTTCCAGAAGGAACCAGCCACCGTTTCACATGGTTCAGTAGCACAGGCTGGAAATAATCATTTTACGGGAACCCTCTTTATTTCACATAATGGATCTGTCTACCCATCTGGACTTTTTGATATCAAGCTAGGAAATGTTTTGGAAGAGCCGTTAAGGGATATAATATTCAGAAACCTTGATATCCTCGACTTCAGAAATTCTGGGAAGATCTGGGGAAAATGCGGTTCCTGTGAGTTTCTGTCGAAGTGCGGAGGATCAAGGGCCCGGGCTTTTGCGTATACACATGATCCATTTAGCAGCGATCCATCCTGCACCTACACTCAAGCGCTAAAGGTCAGGGAGGGAGACTGATGCCCACAATCGATTGTGCCATTAACCCTTCCGTTCTGGACAAGAAAGCGAGGGGGTTTTCATTTGCCCCCATCATCATTGCTTTATTTTTCTTTGCATCCTCAGTTCTCATCCACAGAGCCCCGCGAAAAAATCCAAGCACTAATCCTCCCCAGAAAAGTGATTAGATCAGTTGACCATGAAATCCCGTCCGGCAGCTCAGACGCAGAAGAAAAGTCACGTTATATCGATAATACTAGTTAGTGAAAACATATTTAATACAATCGGGGATTAGAACGATGTGCACAGCAACGTCTGCTTTGTTCATCCCCCAAGTATATACGATTTCAGAACTAGGGATGTCATCCCTGGACCAATCAGCGACGTTGTCCCCTCGACCCCTGTTTTCGAGATGTATCCTGTGGGTTTCATCAGCATGCTCTCATATCTTTCCAGGATGGGGTATTCAGGGAGGATAGCCAATGTGGCAGCCAGAATGATACTGTCGTCAAAATTTGACGCTGAAAATTATCTTTCCGGAATAGACGCAGATATATTTGCAATAGACCTTCACTGGCTGCCCCATGTCCATGGCTCAATCAACCTCGCACGCATCATCAGAAAACTACATCCAGAGTCCGGGATTGTGATGGGAGGCTTCTCAGTCAGTTACTTCGCAAACGACATAATGAAGGATCACCCGGAGGTGGACTATGTGCTGAGGGGCGACTTTCAGGAATACAGCATTTTCAAGCTGGCAGAGGCCATCGAATCTGGAAGCAGCATCGAGTCAGTTCCGTCGTTGGTGTACCGGCATGACCACACAATAAGGATGAATCCGCCTTCAAGGGAGAATTCGCCGGACAAGGTCCTCCTTGACTACAAGACCTTGATGAAAAACGCAATAAAATATCACGATGTTGCGGGTCATCTGCCATATGCCGATTGGATCAACAACCCGGAGGCAGTGACGCTGATCGAGCATGGCTGCCAGTTCAACTGCTCATTTTGCGGAGGGTCAAATTACGCATACAAGAATAACTTCTTTTCGTATTCTCCGGTGTACAGAGATCCTTCCAGAATTGCCGAGGAGATTGAGCTAGCCCAGGAGGTGCTCGGCGCACCCGTGTTTGTCGCAGGCGACATATTCAACGCCGGTGAGAAGTTTTACAGCACCTTTTTTCAAGAGGTCAGAGAGCGCGGAATAGACATACCGCTACTTACCGAATACTTTGTCCCGCCGGGAGCTGAGTTCTTCAGTAGGCTCAAAAAGGCGTTCCCAGACTACACTGCGGAGATTTCACCGGAGTCCTCATCGCAGGAGATCAGGAGACTCAATGGCCGGTACTATTCCAATTATGATCTGGAAAGGAGTCTGCACGCTGCTGAGGAGAACGGCTGCAGGAAATTCGACGTCTACTTCACAATAGGGGTGAGCCACCAGGGAAGCGAGGAGCTTCTAAAGGATATTGAATACGCCAAACACCTGATGACAATGCATGCCCCCTCAGTAATGAAGGTGTACGCATTCATGTCACCCCTCACGCCGTTTATTGATCCAGGCTCGCTTATATATGAAAAACCGGAATCATACGGATTTCACATTACTGCGAAAACCCTGCAGGATTACTATGATCTGCTTGACCGGGGCAAGACATGGGTTGATTTTCTTAACTATTACACAGACTGGATGGACAAGGGAACAATAGAGAGACTCACCTACGAATCCGAGATAGAGATGATGCGCAGCAGGATCCAGCTTGGCCTGATTGACAGGCGCAAGGGCGAAGCCATCATAGAGAATATAACCCACTACCTTAGACACGAGCCTTATGAGGCAAACACGAGAAAGGACAGCCATCTTTCCTATCTTAACAAGGATATAGAGTGGTCAAGAAAGCACAAACTGACAGAGGGTTCATTCTTTATTTACTGGTACAGGAACTTCAAGCTTCTTGAACGCGATCTGATCGGACACGAGTAAAATACTCCCTATCTTTCATGGCTCAATTTGCATGTCCAGTGTTAAATCTGTTTTCCAGGGATCTGAATGGTGACTGAATCTTCAGATCCTTGCTGAATTGTCACTTTGTTGTATTTATTGCAACCGTAACTATATGTAATTTATTTCTTATAAGAATCAGCAAATAGCTGTGTTAGGAGTAACATTATTTAGGTATTCCTAAATCATCTACTGTGCACAGGCGTCTCACAGGCTTGTTAAAAATATTCGGGCCAGCATGGCTCGTAATGATGGCCGATATGGACGCCAGTAGTGTGCTCGGAGCTGCAGAAACTGGAGCTCTCTACCATTACGAATTGGTGTGGTTTCTTCTGGCCCTGATTGTGCCTCTGTACTTTGTTCAGGAGGTCTCAGGTCGCATTGGCCTGGCTTCGGGAAAGGGCCTCGGCCAACTGATTCGTGAAAACTACGGAAGGAAACTTGCTCTTGCCGCTACGCTGCCAATGGCTACGACAGATGTGATCACATATGTTGCAGAGTACCTTGGAATTGCCATAGGATTCAACATAATTGGCATGCCTGTGCTTCTGGTTCTTCCCCTGATATTTATTGTTCACGTGCTGATTCTGTTCAGAGGGAATTATGGTACAGCGGAAAAGTTTCTGCTGGGAATATCATTCATCCTTGTAGCATCCTTTGCCCTTGAACTAGCGATTAGGGGCATAACTCCCAGCAGGGTGTTCTATTTCAGTACAAACAGCAACTTTCTCTTCATCCTGGCTGCAAATGCAGGTGCAGTGGTCATGCCATTCATGCTGTTCTTTCAGACATCAGCCACAGCCATAAAGTACCAGGAAAGTCCTGGCGGGGGTAAATCCAGGAACAAGTCCCTCAGGGCAATCAGGATCGAAACATTTTCAGGTGCTGTAGTAACAGAACTTCTTATGGTTATTGTTGAAATGGCAACTTCCGGGACCTCAACAGATGGCTTTGTGTCAGCAAATGAAATTGCACTTACCCTGGCTGGAATATCTGGCCCATATTCGCCGTATGTTTTCTCAATAGGAATAATTTCGGCAGGATTCCTGGCCCTAGTGGTTATTTCACTGGGAAGTGCCTGGGGTATTGTTGAGGCTGCCGGGCTAAAACATAAAAACGCATACTGGGTTTACATTTTTGAAAGTCTTCCTGCCATGATTGTTGGAATAATCCTACCCGCGGAAATGCTTCTACGAGCAATCCTCTTTTTGCTTGTGATTTTTGTGTTTGTTCTGATTGGCCCAGGAATACTTCTTGGTTTAATCGGCAGGGACAACCGAGTCATGGGTTCATTGAAAATGGGAACAAGATCTACGCTATTGTATTTTTCAAGTCTAGCGTTTGTTGTAACATTCGGCATAATATCTCTCATTTCGTCATTGTAGGATCGTTAGACGAATGCTAATGATGTCTTGTTAAAACGCGTTGCACGTATAACTGGAAATCAGTAAAACGAAAAGGGTTAGGAACAAATCACCACCATCATGCTGAATCTTTTCTTCCCGGCACAAGATATCCTCGGGTAAAGTTAGAGAATATTGACAGGGGCAATGTAATGGCACTAACTTCCCAAACAGTCAGCCGGCTTGGCTATTCACCTCCTGATCTCCTTCAAGTCTTTAAATCACTATAGAGAAGGTGTAAGTCTATGAAACCGTGGACCGAATATGACGCCGCGGGAGAGATTCGAACTCCCGATCCACAAGGGAACCAGATCTCAAGTCTGGCGCCGTACCACTGGGCCACCGCGGCAGGAATCCAAGAGCATAAACGTTATGTGGCTAATTTATTTTATTGATCTCCTCGGTCCTGCCAATCAGCATAATTATAGTGGCAATTCGGTATTAGAGAGAAAACAGCGCTTATGACAGGATATGGCTAGGGAGTCCATGCTCAATTGCTTATTCTTGATAATCTGGTCGCGGAAGTAACAAAAATAAAAATGATTCACACGATCTGGTGCGGAATTGGTGGGGGAACATTTGTCAAAATCAATTTAAAAGTTCAGTCCATGGGATTCTGAGCTTATCCAAGCAGTAAATATGTTGAAATCCAGAATAGCGGGAGATTTATCTCCTCAGCCTTCCGTTTGCTCTAATGGATGGTCTGCTCTTTGAGGATCCTTTTCTTCCCGTTCTAAGACCTCTGCCCTTGTACCCGGCAGAGGTAAGCCCACGGTAAACTCTGCCCGTATTCTGTGGCTCAGCCACCCAGGACATCTTTGGATCATTATTCACCTCTGGGTGAGACGGGTCCGCCAGTATAACCTCGTAATACTTGTATTCACCATCTTCCCCCACATAGTATGAGTTCAGTACTTCTAGGTTCGGGTATTTGTCTGCAGCCCTCTCTTCTGCTATCCACTGAATGCTCTTCTTGGGTGTAAGCTTTGAATAGGCCAGCCTTCTTGGTCTCCTGCCTCCCATTATTTTTGGTCTGTTTCTTCCTCCTCTCCTGACACGGGAACGCACAACGACAACACCGTTCTTGCGTCTGTAGCCCAGCTCCCTTGCCCTGTCTAACCTGGTGGGATATTCGAGCCTTTCAACCGACGGCCCATTTCTCCATGCAACCATCCTTTCCTTCTGCAGATCGTAAATGTCAGAATGCTTCAAGCCTTTCCATGCCTTTCTGACAAGACTGTATGTGGACAATGTTTCTGCCATCTTTATTGAACCCCTGTTGAACTTAAGCAAAGCAGTAGGTTAAAACTCTATAAATAGGTTATGAGGAGAAAGCTCAGATTCAAAATACGACGGTTCTATAGTGACTTAATGCCTTACCTTAACGACTTTCTTTTGAATATATGTTTATCAGGAATCTCCATGGTATCATGATCCGGGTTTTGCAAGGAGCCATGGGTATTTAGGCCCCTATTCCGGTAGGGCGCCAAGATGGATGGAACATATTCAAGAGCTGATTGGCAATGCAAATAGGATGTTCAAATCAGAGAGGCTTCATGAATCCACCGGCAATGGATATGCCTTCATATCACCCCAGATAGACTTAATCTGAACACATCAAAGGAATTTGATCCAGAAATCTCCCAGTTAAATTGCATAGAAAGAGAAATTGTGCGAATACCCTTCGGTTTTCTTAATTTCCAAGGCAGTCATTATCGCTTCATCAGCAGAATGGCATTAATTGACGTTGCAGAATCATGATGTATGCTTGTCCGCTTCAATGAAAATAATTAATTCAACGGCTTCCATGCCAGAAACATCCTGACACAATGGACTGATGTAACGTCAGGACGCCGATTAAACTGGAGTTCTCCAATGACAACAGGAAAAGTTTTTCATTAGATCCATAGAGATTCTGATCTTGATTTTTCGTATATCATCTGTTTCTGTACAGTTATTAATAAGTCTCAAGGCATTCCAGTGGGATTGAAGGGAAACGATTCAAGAAAACGTTACATCATCGTCGAGGCGATCTTCCCTGAGAGGGGTTTCGATTCACTGGATAGCATTCTTCAGAGGTCCTTCAGATCTAGGCGTAAATTCACAACGGGAAGATTTGCGGTATATCTAACAAATCAGTTTCTCAAGAGTGCTGTTATTGCCGAAATTAACAAGACCGGGAGATTCAGAACCATCAGGACCAGCGGATCTATGAAAAAGTGCAAAGAAATAATTGACTTATCAGGCAAAAAGGAATCAGGATCGTTTCAGTAATTCCATCTCCTTGGGGCTGAAGTCCATTCTGTCAACAAATGACTTTGAAGGTTGTGACTTCATCAGTAACCGGAAATACCATAAATTTTCGGCAACGATCTGAGAAGGGCTGTGCGTCATCCTTCCCAGTTTCCACAACAAAGACCTCCTCTGTTCACGGCTTTCGCGCATCCTGGACATCTTCATAATGAATGCAGGAAACTGGTACTTCACGAAATGCGGATTCCTCTTTGCTATTGACAATGGTGTTCCTGCCAAAATTTCCTGTGCGTATCCTTTGAATGCGTAGTGCTGCTTCTTTATAACAGATCCAAGAAGCAGATCGCTGAAGGAAACGAGCTCATATGCGGCGGCCAGATCCTCTGGGTCCTGTGCTTCAAGGGAGAGGTTCTCATCAATCCACATTAGGTAATCCTCTGTTTCGAAGTCTGTATTCAAGAGGTCCAAGAGGAGCTCGCTGTAATTGCTTTCCTTGAACGTCTTTCTCATTATGGTGAATATGTCCAACGGATTGTCCCGGTCTCCCACAGAAGCTGAATCGGTGCCGCTTCTTGATGACATCAGCGATACAGCATCATTTATGATGGCCCGGATATCATCCCTGTTCTTTTCGATGAGGAAATCAATCATCGCTTGATTGAATTTCATGCCGAGGTACTGGGCCGTCTCCTCGATGATCCCTGACATCTTCTCCTTGAATGACTTATAATCGTGATCACCCCGTCTCCTGAACTGCCTGAGTTCAATGACTTCAGAAGATTCCACGATTTCCCTCCCGGAACTCTTGCGCCTAAAGGAGTAGAAATCATTCATGGTAAGGACAATTGGGTTTCTTGCTGATCTTATAACCCTCAGAAGCTCGCTGAGGCCCCCGTAATCACCTCCACGTGATGCTGACCTGCTTTCGAATATGTTGTCTGCCTCGTCTACAAGAATGATCCTCTGGACAGCTCTGTTTTTGTCAGAGGATAAGAGGTCCATGTAAGTGGCACCCATGAGGGCAACTCTCTTCATTGCATCTGCGTTTCTCTCATCTGAGGCGTTCATCTCTATGATAGGAACCTGCAGATAATCTGCCAGGGCAAGCGCCGTGGTCGTCTTGCCAACTCCCGGCGGCCCATGCAAAATGAGGCATCTCTTCGGCGGAATTCCGCTATTCCAGCTGTTTGCCCATTTCTCAATCTGCAGTCTTATCGATTCAGGCAGTATGAGGTCCTGAAATTTGGAAGGTCTCTGTCTCTCCGAGAAGTACATCAAGTGACCATCAGCCCCGAGGGCGCATCCCTGTCGGTGGTCAGGAGGCTCAGGAAATCACCGTCCTCAACAGCCAGAAGCATCCCCTGGCTCTCAAATCCCATGAAGGTCGTCTTCTTAAGATTGGTCAAAACTATTATTGTCTTCCCAACCAGCGAGGCAGGATCATAGTGATCAGCAATACTCGAGACGATCTGACGCTGCTCGGCACCGATCTGGACAACAAGCCTGAGGAGTCGCTTGGATTTGGGAATCTTCTCGCACTGCAGCACCCTCGCTGTGGCCATCCTAAGCTTCCTGAAATCGTCCAGCGTAATTTCCTCCTCCATCTAGTCACCCCTGAAGAATTCCCTACCAAGGGTTTCCCTTGCAATTATGAGTTTCATTACCTCCCTTGATCCCTCAGCAAGCTGGAACGACCTTATTGCCCTAAGTGAAAGCTCAAGAGGGTTGTTCTTAAGGTAGCCATAGGCGCCGTGCACCTGCATGGCATTGTTTATGGCGTCAAATGCCCAGGTCGTCGAAAGGAGCTTGGCCATGGCGATTTCATCTGTAACCTGAAACCTTGTGAACCTACCCGATTTATGCTCTTCATCATACATCCAGAGGGCCTTGTAACCAAGTGTCTTTGCTGCCTCCATGCGGGCCACGTCCTCTGCCAGTGTAAATTGTAGACCCTCAAATTTACCTATCTCCCTGCCAAAAGCCTTTCTTGTCTTCATGTATTCAACAGACCTCGCGATTGCTCTCTCAGCTGCCGAGGCGCAAATCACAGCTATAAGGCCCCTGGCGAATTCGAACCCCTCATGCACAATCCTGAACCCTCCATTAAGCTGGCCTATGATGTTGTGAGAGGGCACCTTCACTTCTTCGAATTTTAGGGCACCCCAGGTTGACCCCTCCCTGCCCATCTCCTCGAGATCTGAGATTTCTATATTCGAGGAATCAGGCACATAGAAGAGGGTCACACCCGATGTTCCCCTTTTCAGGTCTGTCTTGGCCACGGTAACATATCCGCCGCCACGTTCCCTTATGTCCCTGACAAGCGAAATGTAGGATTTCTCTCCGCTGATGTAATAGGAGCCTCCTCTTTCCACTGCGGTAGTCGTCATGGAGCCTATGTCTGATCCGTAGTTTGGCTCCGTAGAAGCTATACCTGTGAGGATCTCCCCTTTCGCAATTCTCGGAAGAATCTCATCCTTAAGTTCCTGTGAGGCGTATCTTGAAACGAGATAAGACCAGGCATTGTCTACCAGGAAAAGCACGGATACAGACGCTGTTGTATCGCACCTTGCTATCTCTTCAGCAACAATTCCAGTCGTGACTGCGGATGCTCCCATCCCCCCGTATTCCTCAGGGACTGTCATTCCAAGGAAACCCTGCTTGGCCATGGCATTGATCAGTTCAGCAGGGATCCTGTGGGTCTTGATCATCTCCTGGACAGAGGGTTCAATATACCTTTCAGAGAATTCTCTAGCAGTATCTCTGATAATATTCTGCTCATCAGTGAAGTTGAAATCCATCTCTACCGGACATGTATCTGGCGAGGATATATTATTGATACGCCGAAACGCTTTCAGTCGATCAGACTGCTGAGAAATCTATGGCGCAGCTTGCTGGGTCCTTGGTCAGGAGAGCAACCCTGCTGTCCTTCCTCTCCTTGTGGAGGGTGTAGCCCATCTTCTCCCCAAGCCTGCGTGAGAACTCAACAATTTCGCCATGGGACGGCATATTCTCTATGCCGAGTCTGTTAATGCTCTGCCCCACGTGAACATAACCTTTTGATTCAATAAAGTGTGGGTCAGCTCTCCGGTCTATCGAAGCGTACTCGTCAATGTACGGCATGTTGACGTTCTTGACAAGGGTGTGCCTGATCACCTTTCTGGTACCAAGGGAGGGAAGAAGATCTATTGTCCTGTTGAAATTCTCCCATGCGTTCCCTATTGCCGGATTCAGAACTTCATTGAATATCTGCTTGTTAGGTCCTGCCACGGTGACGTATAACTGGGTCGGGAGGGGATCAAGCTTTTCAAGCACCATGGGGAGGGTACCATTGGTTACAAGGAATGTCGAAAAACCGCGTTTCCTTGCGAGGGCTATGAACTCACCGAGTCTGCTGTAAAGTGTAGGCTCCCCGGTAAGTGAAATGGCTATATGTTTCGGATGGGTGGCTTCTTCCCATTTCTCCTTTGATACCTTAGGGTTGCCTTTAAATCCGGATATGAGGCGGAGGTGAGCCTTAACCGATTCCTCTAAAATGAATTCAGGGTCATCTTCCTCAGAGATGTGCATGCTGTCGAAACCCTGAAACCTCCAGCAGAAGGAGCAGTTTTCAGTGCATGAATTCAAGGCAGGGGTCATCTGTATGCACTGGTGTGAGTTTATTCCGTAAAAGTCACCCTTGTAACACCCCTGTCCGCCGGTCAGCTCGCTCTTGGTCCAGTGGCACACCTTGACGGCGGAGTGCTTTCCTACAAGGCCGTACTGCTGCTTCCTGTAGATCTCGGCATACTGGTTTTCCACAAGGCAGCAGAATAAATCATTATTTAATCTTTGTTTAAATTGTTGGGGATGGATTCTGTCATATAGCTATCGTATAGCCCGGCATCTCTCTTATGCAACAGTTCCGATGCCCTTGTATCTTCGGAAGATGGAGTCATTCCTCCTGAACCTGTCCAGTTTGAAGTGCTTGAGATAAGGCAGCTCTTTTTGAAGGACTAAATCTGCAGTCAGCTTTCCAAGTGAGGGCGAGAGCTTGAAACCGTGTCCACTGAGCCCTACGCAGCAGTATACGTTTGGCATTCCAATGGATTCCAGGGAATCCACTATAGGATGCTCGTCCGGAGTGTTGTCGTAAAACCCAAAGTAATAGCTTGATAAAACGGCAGTTGAAAAATTTCTGAATCTTCTTGATATGCGATTGGAGTATTCTGCTATATACTGAAAATCTATTTCAGGGTTAAAGTTTTCAGGATCTGTGTCAACTTCATCTAGCTCAGCCCTTAAGCTTCCCCCTGAGAGGAGGCTTTCTCCCTCCGGTTTGTAATAATCCCTATTGACAAGATCACTTACAACGGGAATAACTCCGGCAGAGTCACCCGCCCGCCTGTAAAGAAGAACCGGGTGAGGGGAAACCTTAATTGGAAGCAGGCTGCCTTCGTCGATACCGCTGTGTTTCAGCAACCTGTTTGTCCATATGTTTGTGCACAGGACAACCTTATCGGAGCTGATCCTTGAACCATCATCCAAGAGAATCACAGGCCTATTATCTTGTCCGTGCTCCACCCTGGCTACATTACCTCTCTGATATTTGACGCCATTGCGCATCCCGAGATCAAAGAAGAATCTGGCAGTTGAAACAGGGTCAGCATATCCGCTGTCAGGTTCAAACGAGACGAATTCATCGCCATAGAATGACAGCTTTACGAACTTCTCGGATGCTGTCTGTGCATCATAGAATTCCTCTCTTATCCCAAGCCTATTGAGCATCTTGATGTTCCGCATCAGGTCCTGTTTCATCTCGGCAGGGGCAACTGTAACCATGCCTGTCTTTTTGAATCCGGTCTCTGACTGATTATGCTCGAAGAAGTTTCTGGATTCAAGGGCCAGCCTAGCGGTGATCTCATTGCTGTAGTGTGTCCTTACAACTGCAGTGGAAAATGAGGTCATTCCATTCCCGGGAGGCCTATGGTCCAGGATTAAAATCTCGTCCTCAGAGATGAGGGAAAGGTTGTAGGCCACACTTGTGCCGGTTGACCCCGCCCCTATTACCACAATTCTCAAGGCTTACACTGCTCCTCTATCCTGATTCAGTGATCCTTATTTCACCTGCGTTGGCGATCACTTCCGGGTGGCTGCGAATCATCCTGTAGGTATATAGGAATGCAAATAACAGGTACAAGGCCACAATGACCGGGAGGGAGACCATATATCCGGTCAGCCCTGTAAAACTGAGCCCAAGGGCGAAAATTATGGCAGCTGTTGAAATGATCGGCATCGCATAATGCTTCGTGAGAGAAAGGCTCCTCCTCTCCTTCACTGTGAAGTACCATGGGACGGAAATATTGGCGAAAATGTGGGTCAGCAGGTATCCTACCGTAAGAATCGCAATCAGATAAACTGCTGCACTGGCGGTAACCCCAGAATGAATTCCCAAAATGAAATAGAATACCAGGTATACAACGGCTATTATGATCAGGGAGACCACTTCATTGAATATTATTGCCAGATGAGGGCTTCCATATCTTCTGTGGACAGCCGAAAGCCTTTTTGGGATCACGCCGTCCCTGGCAAGTGCGAATATCCCCCTGGAAGTGGCGTTTTGTATAGCTATGTTGCCCTTTAGAAACGAGATGTAGGCAAAGGATCCCGTGATGACAAGTCCAAACACCCCGAGGAACCTTTGAGCGGAAATGAATGTCGGAAAAGTGCTAGCAGAGGCAAACGTGGCAGTCAGGGAAGTGCCCCAGTTTACATCGCTGGCATAAATGTAGAAGAATTCCAGGAGCCCGATTCCAACGACACTAAACAGAGCCATCAGGGGAATAGATTTTCTCGGGGTTTTAGTCTCCTCAGCCAGTGTGAGAACAGAACCGTAGCCGGTGAAGAAAAACAGTGAGTAGATTATGGAGAGTGCGAATGCGGATATTCCAACGTGCGGAATCATCGGTGCAGAGAAGCTGCTACTACTGTTCGGGAAGGCCACAAGGAGTACGCTCAGGACTAATACTATGCCTATCTCGATGAGCGCTGTTATGAGGTAAAACATCGCCGAGATCCTGATTCCGAAATACGGGACAACAAAAATCATAACAAGGGGTATGGCCAGGAGATAAAATCCCCTAATCTGATATCCAAAGATACCGAGGAAAATCTGGAGAACCCATGAGCTGAAAATCACAACAGCAGCAGTATTGAGAACTTGATAAAACAGATAGAGGAACTGGGTGTAGACACCTGCTGATTTCGATATGCCCTTCGCCACATAGCTGTAATAACCGCCAGCATTGGGAAACCGTGATCCCATCTGCATGACAGTATTCACAGAAAAGAGCACAATCACGAGTGCAATAAGGTAGGAAAGAGCTGGGGCATCAGAATAGCCAAAGATTTCCTGAATCGTGAAGATCAATGTTGGAAGTGGGGCGAGCTGGGCTATGCTCTGAAAAATTGCCAGTCTTGGAGAAAGTATGTCACTCTTCAGATTCATTTGTCACGCGTTAACACGCAACATGATATAATGGTTTTGTTAAAAAATGAAGGGAGATTTATTTAGTTCAGTCTTCGCTGCTGCTTCCACCCTCGTCTCCAGAGGATGGGGTCTTCCCTGGGGAACCGCCCTTTGATCCCTTGGTGGCTATTACATCATCAATCCTCAGGATCATTACAGCGGCCTCTGTGGCAGCATCGATGGCCTGCTTTCCAACACGGATCGGCTCTATTACGCCAAGCTTCTCCATGTTGTCCACTTCGCCAGAGAACACGTTTACGCCTGCGAATTTGTTACCCTTCGCATGCTCATTTCTCAGCTTTATGAGGATATCAATGGCATCAAGTCCAGCATTCTCAGCAAGAGCCCTCGGGATCTCCTCCATCGCATTGGCGAATCTCTCAATTGCGAGCTGCTGTCTTCCCCCGACCTTTGAGGCGTATTCCCTCAGCTTCAGGGCAATCTCTGATGCGGATGAACCTCCGCCAGTGACGTACTTGCCATCTTCTACTGCTGCAGCTACCACGTGTATTGAGTCGGTGATTGATCTTTCGATCTCGTCAACGACGTGTTCCGTTCCTCCCCTGACCAGTATGCTCACTGCCTTTGGGTTCTTGCAGCCGGTGACAAAGGTCATGTAGTCCTCGCCTATCTTGACCTGCTCAACCATGTCTGCGTGGCCCAGGTCCTGCTCGCTGAGCTCATCAATGGATGAGACGATAGTGGCTCCAGTAGCCTTGCTGAGTTTTTCAACGTCGCTCTTTTTGACTCTGCGAACCGCGTATATGCCCTCTTTGGCCAGGTAGTGCTGTGCAAGGTCATCTATGCCCTTCTGGGTAATCAGGACGTTGGCTCCAGCCCTCTTCACCTTCTGAACCATCTCCCTGAGCAGAGACTCCTCCTGGGAGAGGAACTTCTGTATCATAGAAGGGTCATCTATCCTGATGTTTGTGTCAAACTCCGGTTTCTTGATCTCAAGGGCCGCGTTAAGGAGAGCAATCTTAGCACCCTTTACGAAGTTCGGCATGCCTGGGTGAACCTTCTCCTTGTCTACTATAATACCGTTGATAAGCTGTGTGTCCTCGATCTCTCCGCCCTGTTTCTTCACGATCTGAATGTTGTCGAAATCGACCACGTATCTGTTGTCAATTTTCTCAGCCACAGCCTTGATGGCCTCATAGGATATCTCGGAAAGCTTCTCCTTGCTTGATGACGCGCTCTTGCTGCTGAGCGAAGTCTGTGCCATTTTCATGAGAAGTTCCTTGTCAGTAAACTTAACGGGTTTGGCTATCTCATCCAGTATCTTCTTGCTCTGGTCAGCAGCCATCCTGTATCCTGCAGAAATCACTGTCGGGTGAACGTTTTGGTTAATCAGACCCTCAGCTTCCTGGAGCAGGGCACCTGCAACTACCACTGCTGTTGTTGTCCCGTCTCCGACAAAGGCATCCTGTGTCTTGGAGACTTCCACCATCATTTTGGCAGCGGGATGCTCAACATCCATCTCCTTGAGAATGGTGACACCGTCGTTTGTAATCACAATGTCGCCGAGGGAATCAACCAGCATCTTGTCCATTCCCCGCGGGCCAAGGCTGCTTCTTACAGCGTTGGCAATGCTCTTTGCAGCGTCAATGTTGTTCTTCATTGCGTCCTTGCCAGTTTCTCTTTTTGTTCCTTCCTTTAATATGAATATCGGTTGTCCGCCTATCATAGTCACATCAAGCAAGTAAAAATAAACTTCTATATAACCATTTCTAACACCAGTACCCAAGATATGCAGAGGAAATAAGAATCAGCAGCCATCCGGCTTCTTCCAGCTTGCCTTGGGATATGATCCCTTAATGGTTATGTCTCTGCATAATCGCTTTAGGCCGTTCATAGCCTCCGCCATTGGCGGATCAGAAATATCGCCTTCGGCGTCTATGAAGAACCGGTAGGAACCAGGATCAGACTTCTCTGGCCTGGATATAACCATGGACAGGTTAATCCCTCTTCTCGCGAACAGAGAAAGGGCCTCCACAAGGGAACCCGGGGCATCGCTTGTAAGCAGGAATGATATTGTGGTTTTGTTTCCACCTATCCTTCCAATCTTCGCATTTCCTAGGGTTATGAATCTGGTTACGTTGACAGGATAATCATTCAAATTCTCAATGATGACCTTGAGTCCATACAGGCTAGCAAGGTCGCGTGATCCAATAATGGCATCTCCGCTTCCGGCTGAGATAGAAGAGGCCATTGATGCAGTGGAATTGACCTCCACTACCTCAGCATTAGGGAAATATCTGCGTATTTTTCCCCTGCACTGGGCAAGGGCCTGGTGATGGGAGTATATCCTTTTCACATGATCAGAATATGAAAGAAGCGAGTTCTTTATGCATATCATTTTCTCGGCTATAATTAAAAGGGGGGTGGAAAGAAGAAGATCCAGCACCTCAGGGACAGGTCCTTCTACAGAGTTCTCCACAGGCAGCATGCAGCAGTCAGCCTGGTCACTTTCAACCATCATTATTGCGTCTGTAAATGACTTTGCGGCCACAAGACTGGATCCAGGGTAGCTGATTCTGGCTGCATGCCAGCTCCAGGTACCCTCAGGGCCCAGATAAGCTATTCTCATGATACCGTCACTTGATGGCGACAATAAATTAAGATTTCCCGATGGAATGAGAGGCCTAGGAAACCAGGAGAGTGAATAGCCGTGACTTTTTTATTACAATCAAGGCTTTAGGGACTATGATAGAAAGCCGCGAAGTCAGCATAGGTGACAGAAAACTGCAGTTCATGCGGATGCCTCTATTCAACGCGCCTGTTCTGATACTTAAGGGGTCGAAGGGGTATGTAATGTGCGGCTACCTCAACATGGAGGCAGCCGAAAAGCTTCAGGACGCAGCAGTCAGAGTGACAGGGGTGAACACACTTGAAGATGTCCTTGAAGCACAGGTGAAGGAGACTACGAGCAGGGCCAGAAACTTGGGCATTTCCCCAGGAATGAAGGTTCGGGAAATCTTACAACTGATTTCATGATTCCGGCTGAAAAAGCGTCTGTTGGGATACTTCTGCATGGCACCCAGAGGGATCCATGGTCAGGAAACATAGCTCTTCCCGGCGGCCACTCTGAAGATTCAGAAAGTTCAGTTGAAACCCTGATAAGGGAAGTTCGGGAGGAGACAAATATCAGGATCTCCAGAGATCAGGTTCAGAAGCAACTGGTAGGTTTCACCCCAAACAGCAGGCCCAGACTTGTGGTGTATCCCTTTGTTGTTCAGATGGAAAATTACGATGGCGCTTCACCAGGTCCTGAGATACAGGAGATAAGGATCGTAGACCTCAACCAGAGGAAGACTGGCAATTACAGCAATACCAACCTCCCGGCATTCATCTTCGGCGACCTTGTTGTTTGGGGCCTCACATACAGGATACTCCGTTACTTCATTCAGTCAGAATGGAATCCCTGATGTAGTCACCGTACGTGTACCACCTGTGTCGAATGAAATTCTTATTGCAAAGTCGGAGTAGTCGGACATTGCCTTCTGGAGCCTCCCAAGTTCACCCTTCCTGCTGAGGACAAGGACAAAGCCGTCTGAACCTCCTCCCATGAGTCTGGCAGCTTCCCCACCATTTTCAAGAGCAGCTTCAATGATGGCATCAATCCTCTGGTTGGTCACACCTCTTCCAAGCTTCTTTTTCAGGTCCCAGCCCAGGTTAATGCTTCTAGCGAAATCACTCATGGAGTGGTTCAGAACGGCATCTCTGGCCATAATGGCAGTTCTCTTTATTTCCCTCAGCAATTCAATAGTTTCTGACTCCCCTCTGTGTGCCTGCTCGACCTGGGCTCTAAGGACTTTCGAGCTCTCACGAGTCCTCCCGGTATATACTAGCAGAATCCTCTTCTCAAGTTCTTCAATAAAGTTCCTGTTTGAAATAAGAGGCACAATTCTCGTGCCATTGCCGTTGAACTCCATGTACTTGAAGCTGCCGATTGCAACCGCGTAAGGATCCTGCCTTCCAAGGGTCACACCAAAGAGGTCCTTCTCAGCAACATAAGCATCAAGGGCGATTTCCTCAGGGCTACTCTTCTGCCCTTTCATGAAATGCATCATAGAGATGAGGGCGGTTATGAGGGCACTGGAAGAGCCCAATCCGGACCCAGGGGGGACACCACTGTTGATTGCAATTCTTCCTGTTTTCATCCCGTTCTGTTCCAGAAACTGATACATCGTATCCAGGGTATCATTGGGCCTGTCATGGTTCGAGACAACAACGCTCCTGACGAAATCTCTGGAGGATATCTCAAGATCCATGTCGTCAGGTTTGTAGGAGATGGTGACACCCCTGTCAATCGTGGCATTTATGACTGCCCCCCCATAGGCGCTGCAGAAGGGATCAATGTCGGTCCCTCCACCGGCAAAGCTGATCCTGAAGGGACTGTAAGAAACGACTCTTTCGGAACCTTTGAACATGATTATTGCGACACCATTCTTATGTTGAATATTATTGTTTTTTGTGAGTTTGCAGGATACGAGGAAAACCAGAGATATTGCAGAAAACTATGAACTCCTGGTCCCAAAGGGAAAGTCAGAAATAATGACCAGCTATTAAGTTGGTATGGGAAAGAACAACAGCTACTGGCACACTGTGGATAGAGGCCAAAAATTTCCTGAGGAATTCAATGTTATAGTGGAAACCCCCAGGGGGAGCAAAAACAAGTACGAAATCTCCAAGGAGTACCCTATGGTTCTCCTGGACAGAGTTTTGCACTCATCTGTTCATTACCCGCTGGATTATGGTCTCGTCCCTCAGACACTCTACGATGATGGCGATCCTATGGACGTCCTTGTCCTGATCAGTGAACCCACATTTCCCGGGATACTGCTAAAGGCTAGGCCCGTGGCCCTCATGAAGATGATCGATCAGGGGGATGTTGATAACAAGGTCTTGGCAGTAGCCAAGGACGATCCTAACTTCAAGCATGTGCAGAAGCTTGAGGACCTGCCGAAACATCTGCTGGACGAGGTTGCAAATTTCTTCCAGACCTACAAGATACTGGAAAACAAGAAAACAGAGGTAACAGGCTGGGCACCCAAGGCAGATGCAGTCGCTGAACTAAGGAGATCAGCGGAGAAGTATGACAGTGAATACAGGTGATAAGTTAGCGTAGAGCAATATGGGATTGCTAAAGGTATTGGTACGCAGATTCCACTCCTCACTGATCCAGCAGCTTGCTCCCTTATGAGTCATCATGGAACCGGAACTGCAGAGAGACTTCATAACTGGAGAAGGAATGACCATATCCTTCCTGCGCAGGCCAGGAAATGTTCCGCTGATCCTTCTTCACGGATTGGGGGGCAGGGGGAACAACTGGCTGAGACTGATACCACTGCTCTCCTCAGAGTGGGACATCATTCTCCCTGATCTGCTCGGACACGGAAAATCTGAAAAGAAAGGATTTGGCTATACTGTGCATGAGCAGGCAGAAGCGATCAGATTTCTTATAGAAATGCTGGGTTTGAGTGATTTTGTGATTGGGGGAAACTCCTACGGTGGCTGGGTTTCCCTAATGTTTGCTTCAGGCATTATGAGCCCTAAAAGGCTCATTCTGGAAGATTCAGCCGGAATAAATCCAACAGTGGGTGAGGCTGGTGAAGAGACAGTTTCACAATTTGTTGAGAGAGTTATGAAGATGAACCCGATGAACTCGGAACAGATCATCCGGGAAATAGTCCGGATGAATTCCACCGGCTTGGAAAGGCTATCCGAGTCCGAACTGTCAAGAATAAGCTCCAGGACCTTCATCATGTGGGGCACGGAAGATAAACTTATCCCGCTGAAATATGGAATTGAACTGAACAGGCTGATAAGGGACAGCACACTTCACAGGATTGAGGGTGCCGGCCACATTCCACACTGGACCCATCCGAAAGAAGTTGCACAGGTTATGGACTCCGTTCTGCCTTAGTGAAGCTGTAAATCCCCGGATCTTCCCTGACTCTTGCTGCCATAAGCTGTCTCGCACCATCGATATCAATATTCAGCAATGACACCTCATGCTGCCCCAATTTCTCCAGATTAACGAAGACGCCGTCACCGGCATCGGTGAGCATGGAAACTGCAGAATTTCCACCAAATGGCTCGGATAATGAATTTACCGACACCACAGGTATCCTGTTCTCCAGAGATCTTGCCGCTACATACAGGTGCCACATGTCATGGAATTTTCTCTGTATCAGCGAAGGGTTCAGAAGGAGCTCGGCACCCTTTCTTATCGCCACCTTGGGATAATAGGGGAAGTCAATATCATAACAGACCGCAACGGCAAATTTAACGGCATGGCTGAAGACGTTTATCTCATTTCCGGGAACGTATTTCCCTATCTCGGATCTGAAGAGTGAGATCTTCTCCTGAAAACCTGCCACGTTCCCGTCCAGCACAACTGGCGAAGCATTCATCAACATGCCATCCCTCCTAAGCGGGAAGCTGCCCGGAATCACAGCACATCCCCATTCTCTGGATAATTTTGAAATATTATTCATGAGATCCAAATAGGCTGAACCATCGGACGAAGTCAACATCCCTTGATGCCGCGGATTCCGTGATTTTCCTGAAATACTTCAAAGCGTCATATGCTGGCATTCTGGGGGCCTGTACTGCGAGAACCCTGACATCACCCATTCAATTCACCCATAACTCTTCTGATCACTTCCAGCGTCATCCTTGGTTTGGAAATCTTACCCAGCCTTATTTTCTCATCTGCTGTTATTAGGGTGTAATCGTTTTTGACGGCTCCGAATGGCGAACCATCCCGAACGTAGCTGTTGTATACAATAAACTCCTTTCCACGCAATCCTCTGGCAGATGGTGTTTCATTGTCAAGCTTGAAGGACACAAGAATGCCGTCAAATCTTTTTCTGATTTCTTCAAGCAGTTTGAGATTGCGTTTTAAGTTAATCTGTATGTCTGAATCGCTGTCAATCTTGTGGTCGTATTGCTTTTCGGGCCTGAAATCCGGTAGTGCCGCAGGACACAGAACAATATCAGGTTTCAGCTCCTCCAGTGCTGTAAGCGTCCTGTCAGTGAATTCTGCCATGCTTTTTGCCGGCAGGTGCTTGACGTAACCCGGAACAGGGAATTCTGAGTTTCCAATGTACCAGATTGTATTGCACCCTTCCCTGAAGAGGTTCTTGCAGAACCACACCCCCGTAAGGCCCGTCGATGCGTTTGTTATGGACCTGACAGGATCTATCATCTCAGATCCGGCTCCTCCGATAACGAGCGCCTTAATGCCACTCAATGAATTCGGTCCAAGTGATCTGCAGACATAGTCAACAACAATCTCAGGTTCAGATATCTTGGCCTTTTCGGCAGCTAACCGAGGCGGTACGAATGAAACACCATTACGGGCCAACTCTTCCATATTTCTCTTCGCTACACTGTTAGAATACATCGCCTCATGCATTGCAGGGACCATCACTACAGGATTTCCGTTCCCGAGAGCGAAGGAGAAGAAAAGAGACGGGACATCATCCGCAACACCTGATGCAGCCTTCCCAATGAAGTTGTAGGTGGCGGGCGCCACCAGCAACCCGACCTCAGCCTTCTTTCCGATAAAGAGATTTATGTGCTCAATTTCGCCCGATATCTCCTTGATCACGCTGTGTTCAGAAGCCCAGTGGAGCAGCTTTTCCCCCAACAGCTCAAGCGTTTCCCTGGAGGCGCCGACGATGACCTCAGCGCCCTCCCTTCTCAACTCTCTTATTATGTCAGGCAACCTGTATACAGAGATGCTTGCGGTGGCCCCCACAACAACAGTCTTTCCGGCAAGATACCCCTCATGCCGGTTCTCGTCGATGTCTATCATTCTGTTCTTCCCGATCAGATCAGGTGGAGTGACTTAATCTCTCCTGTGACTTTGCTCTTGTTACCTTCCAGACACCGTTAGCTTCAGCCAGGATCTCTCCCCTCCCATCCGTCATCTCAATTCTGCAGAAATCCAGACTGCCCCCCCTCTTGAGGAGCTTCGCCGCAACGTGAACCATACCGCCTGGCACCGGTCGCAGAAAACTGCATGTCAGACTGACAGTGACCTCGTTAGCCACGTCACCGGTCGTGAGAGAGCACAATCCTCCAGCCGCATCCATTACGGCCATGATGGCTCCTCCGTTCATTATATCCCCGGGCCGCATCAGATTTTCTGACACAGGCAGGGACAGCTCCAGAAAGCCCGGTTCTGCCCTTGTTACTGTTATGTGAAATTGGAAGAGAAATCGATCGGCGTTCAGGATATCCTGCAGTAACTTTTCCATGATGGTTAATTGTCTGCGTTCTTATTTTTTGTTCGTAGCTAAGATAAGAATTGAAAATATGAGAGTAAAATATTTTGATGGGCATTTATTTTACAATACTTTTGCGCTAAGAAAACAATTTAAACATTCAACACATCTGTAGCTATGGAAGCTAATCCTGAGCAACTTTCCCGCATTTCAGACATGCTCAAGATACTGGGGCTTTCCTCCTACGAGGCCCAGGGGTTCGCTGCACTTGTTTTTCATGGAGTCGCGAACGCCGACATGGTTGCGGATACGGCCGGGATTCCAAGAACATCAGCTTATAAAGTTATGGAATCCCTTGTTCAGAAGGGCCTTGCCAAGGAGACTGAGGGTCGCCCTAGGATGTTCAAGCCGGAGGATATGGACAAGATCCGTCAGGACTTCCAGAGGAAGATCGATGACCTTTTCAGGGAGCTGAAGGAGCTTCAAGAGATTCTCCCCACGAAGGGTGAACCTCAGCTGATCTACACAATTTATGGTTCACAGAAAGTGATGAACAAGCTGGCTGAGATGATTAACCTCACGGAGAAGGAGCTTGTGATCTGCACCCCAAGAGTCAGGGAGATAAGGACCGAGTTCAAAAAGCAGATCGATAATGCGATCAAGAGGGGTGTCAAGGTAATCTTTGTGACCCCTCCAAATAAGAGGGTTCCGCCGAACACCGTAGTGTACAGAAAGGACGGCCTTATAGCAACGGACATTGTCAGCGATCAGGTTAGGGCCATGATTACCGGCCCGGAGATGGATGCATGCGGATATACTGATAATCCGGCCCTTGCGCTCCATGTCTACCAGTTTGTAAACAACATGATACTTGGGCAGAGAGAACAGACAGACTAGGTGATTTCAATGAAGTTGTCAGATATAATAAGGATTGGGGGGCATGTTTCCACTTCTGGCGGCATACCCCTGGCAGTTGACAGGGCCGCCTCCTTTTCCTTCAACACTTTTCAGATCTTTTCGAAAAATCAGATGCAGTGGAAGGCCAGGCCATTGTCCCAGGCCGAGTCAGACGAATTTAAAATGAAGAAGGAGAAGGCGGGGATGAGGGAGACCATGGTTCATGCATCCTATCTCCTGAATATGGCGACCCTCGATCAGGATCTTGGGGCAAAGGTGCTGGACGCCTTCAGGGAGGAGATAAGGCGTACGGATCTTCTCGGTATAGAATATCTCACTTTCCATCCCGGCTCAGGACGGGATTCCGACAGGAGGGAGGCCATAGCGAAGGTAGCGGAAAACCTGAATAATGTCATAACTGGAACGCAGAAATGCACCATACTCCTGGAAACTTCGGCAGGCCAGGGAAACACCGTTGGGTCAACCTTTAACGAACTCGCTGATATCATTGACCGTGTCGACATGAAGAGTAAGGTCGGGATCTGTTTTGACACCTGCCATGTGTGGGCCTCAGGTTATGACATAAAGTCGCCCGATGGATATATGGAAACAATGGATCAGTTCAGGAGCATCCTGGGGTTTCAACGCCTCCTAGGTTTCCATCTGAATGATTCCAAGAAGGATAAAGGGAGCAAGCTGGACCGGCATGAACAGATCGGGCTTGGGACACTCGGCCTGGAAGGAATCGGAAACGTTGTAAGGGACGGGCGTTTTTCCAATGTTCCAAAGATTCTGGAAACACCCAAGGGCGAAGACGGGTACGCGGAGGACCTCAAGCAGATTGAGAAGGCAATGGAACTAAAGGCCTGAGATGCCTTGAAAATAGAACCATTCAGACCACTGTTTTATTCAGACGGTGTAGAGAAATTTGTTGCACCACCGTTTGACACCCTCTCTGAAAGGCAGATCCGGGAACTGAAATCACGGGATCATAATATCCTGCAGCTGTTCTACGAAGACGGCAGTACTCCTAAAAGCCGTCTGGAGGAATGGATCAGGGAGAAGGTACTGGTTGAAGATGATGAACAATCATTCGTGATCCTGACACAGAGGTTCCTCCATAATGGTGTGCAGCACGAAAGGATTGGTGTAATAGGCGCTGTGGATCTGAACGAAAAGCAGTTTGGGCTCAGGCCCCATGAAATGACATTTCCGGAATCCGTAAAACAGAGAAGGGGGATCTTCATAAAACTCGAGACTCAGATGGAACCTTTGCTTGTTCTTTCCCCGGAGGTTTCACTTGAGAGGGTGCTGAGCCAGTCTGTCACCGGGCTTACCCCAAGGATGCGATTCCAGGAGCCCCTAGGTGTCCTCAACAGTGTTTTCACAGTCAGTGATCCGAACAGGATTGGCTTGATTCAGTCGGTTCTGGGGAAACAAATTGGAATGATTGCAGACGGTCATCACAGACTGAAAGCGATTGAATCCATCAACGGCGATTATCACAGGAACTTCAGGGCTCCAAGAATTCAGACTGACCAGGCTATTGCAGGGATCAGTGAGTATTTCGATCTTATCCCCGAGAAGAGAGCATCGCCAAGGATGAGGATGATCCTTTATGACGGATCGCTGAACAGCCTTGTGATGAACCACCGGGGGGAGGAGATGCTTAAAAAGCTAAACATAAAACCTCAGGCGGTAACCTGTGTGTCCGACCTTCTCATCCTGAGGAATATACTGAACATTGACACTGATCCTGCAAGAAAGGAGGTTGAATTCACAGCCCATGACCATGTTGCCATTGATGCGGTGGACTCCGGTCAGGCATCCCTGGCACTTCTTATGCCACCCTGGGAAAAGGACCACTTCATCAATATTGTCAATGAGGGCATCCTGCTTCCCCAGAAGTCAACTTACTTCTACCCCAAGATTCCTGCCGGACTTGTGTTGTATAGGATGAAACATGAGACAGCCTAAAGCAATAGATTCTTTACCATCCTTGGATATGTTAGGTGAAGTCTTAGGCTAATGTTTAACCCGGAAACCTTACTGAACCAGATTGAATCCACCGCATACAGGATACTCTTTGAGTATAAACTGGAGTTTTTTGCAGCCTTTACGTTGGTATTTGTGGGCAGAAAGTTCCTCCATGTCTTCAGAGGCCACAGGTACTCATCAAGATCACTAATCGTGAGCCCCGTTCTTTACTTCGGTTTTGCAACAGCATCACTCTACGGGTTCAACTCCTTGGGCATACTCCTTTCGGCAGTTGCTTTCCTTCTTGGATTGATATTTTCTTCCTTTATTAAGTCGGGAGTGAAGTTCTATGAAATGGACGGTGCACTCTATTACAAGCGGTCAATCCTGATTGTGGTGGCATGGACCGGGGCTTTCATACTTCGGCTCTACCTGCTCCTTTTCTATGATATTACAGCCGGACTTTTCCTGGGGGTTATACTGACATATCTCACCGGAATAATTATTGGAGAGGTATTTCAGATTGCAATTCAGAAACGGTTGTTTGATTACAAGAAAAATAGACTGGATGAGAGCAATAAAATGATTTCGCCGCAATATCCTGATGAAGAGAAGCGTAATGCTTGAGACCTATCCGGCCTGAATATCAATAAAATTATTAGAGAAAAGATGCTTCCCGCATCACTGTTGCCGCCGTAGCTCAGCCGGTAGAGCAGCTGATTCGTAATCAGCAGGTCGGGGGTTCAAATCCCTCCAGCGGCTCTTCGATTGAAACAAGAAATTTAGTCATTTACCGACAGAATTATCATATAACCAATTCAGCATTCTTATGGACAGCAACAAATGCCGAATTTCAGGGACACAACTTGGAGTAAAAACTCCCAAAAGATATCCCCCGAAGATATTTAACTTCGACCCAGCTTTCTGTATGCCTCTCTGATGGAGTAAATCTGTTCAGAGCCGATGTTAAGGGAACCTGAATTCAAGAAGGCCTGAAGCCGGTCGAGCAAGATATGATCACTTGTTGCTGGTTCCAGCCCTTCCGTGAAACCAAGAGCTGTGGTCTTTGTCAAGTTTAGGTGTATCAACCTGACCAGAGTTCCATCACCCTCCTCCGAGAGTTCCCAGCGCAAAATCGCTCTTTCACCATTCGGCAATCCATCTCGCCGGTCAATATTCCACTCATGCTCTAAGATCTCAGGGGGCTCCCATTTTTTTATTTCTCCATAGACATGGGTATTTGCGAACCAGAGATCTATCCTGCCACCCTGCCCTCCGCTGATTCTAACCTTGCACAGATACCATCTGGAAAGTTCCTCTTGATCTGTTATCGCCTTCCAAACACGTTCACGCCGGTGTTTAAGATGTCTTTCAAATTCAATAATTGCTCGATTGTCCTGTACAATAATGTTTCCCATTTTGTTTGTTTCAGTTTTGTGTACCATCAGCTCTTCTTCTCCTGGTCACGTGCGCTGTCAAGAAACACTTGCAAGTTGTCAAGTCTCTGACTCCAAAACTTCTGATATTTGGAGATCCATTCATTTATCTCTTGGAAACCGGAATCATTCAAAGAGTAGACACGCTTCTGTGCCTTGATTGTTACTTTGACCAGATTGGCTCGTCGGAGTGCCCTAAGATGCTTTGATATACCGGGCTGTGAGATGCCTGGAAACTCTTTACTTATTTCTCCAACTGATCTGGGACGTTCCAGAACTAGGTCTAGAATTGCACGGCGGGTTGGTTCAGATATTGCGGAAAATGCGTTCATTTCAGTCACCCTTCCCACATACTGTTTGCCTAGATATGCCAGGCAAAATCATGAAGGAATTGGTTAGCATTCTAGGCAAAACATCTTCGAACATTCTTCCTCTATTATTTCTCAAGCTTTAAGTATCTCGTTCTTTCTCTTTCCTTTCTTGGTGGAATGCAGTGCAATTTCACAAAGACCATCGGATTCTATCCCCATAGCTATGTTTGAAAGGTTGGTGAAAGTTTGTACAGCAACCAGGTATGTTATCTCAACAATCTGCCTTTCACTGAAGAAACGCTTGAGATTTCTAAATGTTGAGCCTGAAACGTGTCTCTCCTTGATTATTTCTTCTACATAGGATAATGCACTTCTCTCTTGTTCCGAGAATAAACTGCTTGTTCTGTAATCCGCGATTGCATCCAATTTGCCCAAACTGTAGTGTGCCTTAACAACATAGGCTCTCCCTATATCCATGCAGAAGGTGCATCCGTTAAGCACTGATGTAAAATACTCTATCAGAAACTTCATTTCTTCCTTTAGGCCGATTTTTTTCTCAACCTTATACATAATAGAGGTAACTTTAATCGAACTTGGCATCCTGGCAGACAAAACCTTGAACGGGGTTGGGGTTTTCCCCAGCTGTCTTTGCGTCACGCTGTACAGGATTCTTAATCTAATTCCTTTAGGTTTCTCAATTGGTTCCATCAACACATCTATTACCTTCCGTTGTTATAATACTAATTGGTTATATAACCATATCGTTAATTATAATCTTGTCATCTTTTTGCACATTACTATCTGAATTTTACCAATAAAACTCAAAAAACCCTTTTACGTTGCCAAATAATTAATGTCTGAGAACCCTTGACTCACTGATTTATCCCAGTATGATTAGGAGATCAGGGTGCTGAAAACTCGCTTACTTGAGTTTCTGTATGTCCAAGATAAGGGGCGCATTATCCCGATATATTCCTCAATAGGATACATCATTTTCTTCATGCAATCGTAAGTACCTTGCAGTGAATTGGGACAAAAATACTGGAAGCCGAAGGAGGGATTGCAAAGGGGTCAATTAGTGTTCTGGTGTTGTAAATCCTAGTCGGCACAGGAAAATGCTATTCTATTAAACCTCACATAAGAAGGAGAATCGTTTAGAACAGCTGCGTCATTCCTGCTTTGTGATTGAGGATTTCCAGTTCGGGAGAAAGCTACATGATGGCAAAAGGATACGCCTTGAAATTCTTAGCAATGAACGGGCAGAGCAGCTTCTTCATGCAGGCACAGAGGTTCCTTGGCGTTACATGCCCAGCACCCTTAACTCTGAAAGCTCAATCAGCAAATGGATCACGGAATCTACAATCAAGATGGAGCTTGGAGAGGAAATACCGTACGCTGTTGTGCTTACCGATGCCAATTTAGCAATAGGTTCAACGCGCTTCATGGACATTCAATGGGAACACAAGGGAGTGGAAATAGGGTGGACATGGCTATCTAGGGATTACTGGGGGTCCGGAATAAACACGGAATGTAAGTATCTGATGCTTGAGCACGCCTTCGAGGACTGGGGGGCAATTAGAGTGCAGCTAAAGGCTGATTCCGAAAATCTCAGATCCAGAGCAGCTATTCTGAAACTCGGTGCTAAGTTTGAGGGCATTCTCAGGAATCACAGATTCAGGCAGGACGGAACAATAAGGGATACAGCAATGTATTCCATCACAAGAGACGAGTGGCCTGAAGTTAAGAATAAACTGAAGAAGCAGATTCATTTGAATTGATAAAGGATTATGGCACATTGACAAATCTAGAGAAATTACCCTTAAATTAGTTGCCTAAGTGGGAAAATGCTCAATAAATGCTAGGCTGGATTCTGATCAGATCCAATTTTCAGGGTTCTGAACGGAATAAAGAAGATTAGCGTTGCAATGCAGAAAATGCCAAGAAAGAACCAGGCGTATGAGAAGCCATAATGGGTAAGGTAGCCAAATATCAGAGGTACCAGAGAACCAAGTCCGATCTGTATTGAGTTAATCAGGCCAATACTCACTGCAATGTATTCGGGCTCACTTTCATAATTAGCTATGACCGAATACTCCAGGGAGATAGCAACTGTTGCAAAGAGGCCTGTGACAGATAATATGGGCCAATACAAAACAGTCGGACTTATTGCGATGGAAGACACCAGAATCCCAAGTAAGATCCCAATCATGGTAAGGATCCTGATTGGCCTTAACCGGACAAAAATACTTGCCAAAATACCGCCTACAACTCCCGCAAGAGGAATGAGACCACCGAGAACCCCGGATGTAAATGATGGAAGGCCAACATAGGCGCCGAAGGACTTAAAATATTCGGGAAGTGTGTAATTCATTGACCACACGCCAAGCACTCCAAGGGCTATGATCCAAACTCTGCGGTCCGTAACCCTGGATCGGATCTTGGCTATTGAAATGGTGCCATATTTCACTCTGTGTCTAATCACGGCCTGCATGAATATGGCAGCCGCAGCAGTAAGGACGCCGGTCAATATAAAATCAAACCTCCATCCAAATAACGCTACAACTGGGGTCATGATTATTATTCCGGCACTTGCTCCCAGATTATAGGATGCGTTATAGTACCCTATGAGTGTATGGACCCTTTCGGGGTAAATTTCTCTGAGCAGTACGATGGCCGTACTGAAGTATAGAGCCGCACCTACTCCCGTCATGAACCTGCTCGCTATGACCTCACTGAAGTTGGCCGATACTCCTGAGAGAATCGCGAATAGCGCCATCATGTACAACCCCAGAAGGGCAGTCCGCTTCGCGCCGATCCTGGTCGCAAGTATCCCGGCGGGAACCTGAAATATGCCAGCTCCGACCAGAAACATTGTTAATGCAATTCCGACCTCCCCGAGAGTCAGGTGAAACTCCTGTTCCAGCGGAATCAGGGCAGGTGATATGTTGAACCAGCTCACCGAATAGAAGAATCTGGATATCAGAACTGAAGATGAACCAACGGCTCTTGATGCAATCATATCAGAAATGCTCCCCGCAAAGAGAAGCCGAATTCACTGCAGAGCCCTTGGGAGCGGAACGTGTCAGTCATTTTTAACCAGCCGGTGCACCCAATTTTTTAGCTGGATATAATCATATTTGAAACCGCTTTACTACAATAGTGCCTAGGTTTGAACTCCTCCACTGGGAGCACTAGATTTATATTCTCAAACGAAAAATGAAATACCCTTGTGTATTTTGTTTTAACATGATCGTAAATAAAGATCAGGTCGTCCAGTGGCTTTCAGGGGGCGATGACAAGTCCGGGAAGCTCACAGACGTGCCCTGGAACATCCGGGATTACGGTGAGATTCTGGTTCTGGACAGTGCCAGGGTGCCGTTCTCTGTCTTCATGGTTTTCGAGAACAGCATAATGAGAATCTTCATGAAGACGGGGCTTGAAACAGCAGTCATTGAAAACAGGCCCAGGCTTGCTATATACAGGATACTCCTGCTACTCAACCGGCAGCTTGATCTTGTGAAATTCATGCTCGACGGAATAAATGAGGAAATCGTGAGCAGGGTTGATCTTGAACTGGATGCTCTGACAAGGGAAGACCTCAACGAGGGACTTAACATGCTTCTTTCATCCCTCTTTCTGATGGTGCATGCCCTGCATCTTGAGGATGAGTTCAAGGCGCGGGTATCTGAAAGAATGATCCTGATGGTTCGGGACATGCTGGCCCATGGAAAGAAACATGACGAGATAAGGAGCTTCCTGACGGATAAAATGGGAATTTCTGATAAGGAAGCTGAAAGCCTATTAAGGCAGTTCATTATGACAGATGGAAGCAATTCTTTGAGTGAGATGTACGGATGATACAGCAGAAGGCAAATATTTATGAATTGAAGGCACCGTCAGAGAACGTTACAGTGGTCGCCAAGATTCTTTCCCTGAACCCGAGGGTAATCAAGAATGATAGAGGCGAGACCCTCTACTATTATGGCCTGATAGGAGATTCCACAGGCTCGATTCCGTTCACCGCATGGTCATTTCCATCAGGAATAAAGGTTGGAGACGTGGTGGAGATCAGGAGAGGCTCCTTGAAGGACTACAAGGGGTCTACAAGGCTCTATCTTGATTCGAGATCGGAGGTGATCCTTCACCCAGAGGAGTCCATCGAGGTGAAGGCATCGTACAGGCTGGTCAAGATTGGCGAAATCAAGCCCGGAATGAGGTACATTTCCCTGAAGGCTGTTGCTACCAGCGTTTCAAGCAGGGATCTCTCTAGGGACGATCAGAAAATTACAATGTTCTACGGCAGGCTCGAAGATGACACAGGCAGCATCAGATTCACGTCGTTCGGGGTTCCAATCGAGCAGGGAGATCAGCTGTTCATTGAAGGAGCCTCGGTAAGGGAGTTCAGGGGAAGCCTTCAGGTCAGCATCAACGACAGGGCAAAGGTTGCCAGAACCACCCTTGACTTTGAGATTGGAAGCCACATAAAGAACATAGGCGAGATAACGGCACCAGTTGGCGGAGTAGAACTTTTTGCCGTTGCCGTGAGCCTGGGCGAGAAAAGCGGCCTGGTTTACAGGTGCTCCCAGTGCAGGAACAGGCTCGATGAGATAAGATGCCCGGATCACCCGGACGCGCCAATTTTGTACGATATCTTTGCCTATTTCACAGTTGACGACGGCACAGGATCAATACTGTGCACCGCCGGTTCCGGAGCATTGCTCAAGCTGATAGGCATAAAGAGCGATGAGTTTACGCCATCAAACCGTTCCATTTCAAAGAGGTCTGTAATTGAAATGCTCCAGAAGAATATCCTGGGTAATGGCCTGGTCATAACTGGGGATGTGGTGAGCGGCACGGGAGGCTTGAGTGTAAGGGGGCGTGACATCAGCCACATTGATGCATCTAACCTAAGCAGGCTCTCTTCTTTTCTGGAGGCTGATTTCACTTGATGCCGAGAAGGCGGGAATTCGCCCATTGGGTTTTCTCGAGAGAACTTAGGGATTCCAGGGTTCTTGAGGAGAAGGACCCTGAGGAAAAAGGGAAACCCTATGTTATTTCTCCACTTGGAACGAGGATCAGGAGGGTAATTTTCAGCGGTACCCTGACGCAGAAGAGTGATGAGGGCACAATGATCAAGGCAACGGTCACAGACAATACGTCGAATTTCTATCTCAGTGTTTTCTCAAACGAGTTCAATCAGGCTGTGCATGCTGACATAGAGAGCATCGAGACAGGCTCCACTGTCATAGTGATGGGCAGGGTCAATCCATTCAAAACTGAGGAAAAGCTCTACATCAACATCAACCCTGAGATGATTGCCAGGACGGACGATGCCACGAACCAGCTATGGAAGATGAGAGCACGCCACATCGCGCTTAGGAAGACTATCGGCATAAAGCTGGTAAGATCGAATCCTGGCATATCAAAGGAGGACCTGGTGTCTAAGGGCTACACAGACGAGGAGGCCAACTGCATTCTCAGGTCCGTTAACAGCTATCCTGATTATGATCTGAAGGAAATTGAGGCCATTCTTGCCGGCAGTACAGTGAGTCTAGGAGAGGGTGGGCCATCTGCCCAAGCCTCAGATTTCATACTCGAGTACATCAGGAACAATGATCTTGACGGGAGAGGTTGCAGATACGAGGACATACTTGAGGCCGCTAGGAATGCCGGCATCGACCACGATACTGTGGATGAGGTCCTGAACACCCTGGGTTCAAATGGTGATATATTCGAAGTATCGCTGAAGCGCTACAAGGCGATCTGACATCAGAATATCCTCTCCCCATAATGCTCATCCAAAGCGGGATCCTTCACGAATACATAGGAAGAGGAGTCTCTGATGAAGTCCACTGCAGCGTACCCTGAATTGAACAGCTTCTCGAATGTCTCCCTAGACCTCGCTCTTATTTCCCCTGCAAGTTTTATGTCAGCCGCTTTGAGTTTCCTGAAATCCCTGGGGATTTTTACCATCAGGCTCGCTGCAGGTTCCGCAGGTATCTTTGCATCTTCCTGCGGATCTATAACAAGATCAGGATTCTTATAGCTCGGCTTCGTCCGCTTTATCCACCACTCCACTATGAATCTGTCTGTGGGAAGCCCCCGGTTCAGGGAATCGTCCATCGTGCCGTAAAAATTCCTCCTGTAGCTTCTGCTTATTACTCCAAGCTTCCTGAAATTGAAGTGGGCATTCACTGACATCAGAGGATCGAAGGTCCATACTATGAGATCATATCCATTATTCAGTGCCCACTCCTTCTGCTTCATCTTGAGATCGTAACCGATGCCTGAACTCTTTAGTCCCTCTCTTACCCCTGTCATGTGGGAATAGAGGTAGCTTCTGCCGTTGTATTTCCCGGGGAAGCTGAAATGCATCCCTATTGGTTCGTTGTCATTCCAGGCCAGAAGTACAAGGCCCCCGTGGAAGTTCATTGCCGTGAGTAAGTCCTTGACCAGCTGCCCCGTATCCTCCATACCCCATGCTGACTTCACAATGGGAAGAACGTGGAAAATTTCTTCAGGGTCCGATACCCTCGTAATCTTCATGGTCCCCTCAATTCAGTTAAGACTGCTGCCAGCACACTCTCAGATCACGGGCCGCCTTGACCTCATCGAGTCGGCCAACTGCAAGGTTCTTAGGCATCTCCTTAAGCTTCTCAGGTTCCAGTTCAGCTGCCTGAAGCAGGGCATCAGCAAACCTGTCCAGATCCATCTTGGATACGGTCTCAGTTGGCTCAATCATCATTGCCTCATGCACGATCAGTGGAAAATACACTGTGGGGGCGTGAATGCCTTCATCTATTAGGGCCTTAGCGAGATCAAGGGCTCTTCTACCGGTGTTCTCCGAGCTTATCACAACCTCGTGCTTCTTGAGCTTCTTATAAGGTACCTCATAGCGTGAGGAGAGACGCTTTGAGAGGTAGTTTGCATGAAGGACCGACCTTTCTGTTGCCTCCCTGAGTCCGGCTTTTCCATGGTAGCGTATGTAGCTCCATGCCCTCAGTGCTGTTATGAAAGCACCATAATAGGATGCCACCTTTCCAATGCTGTTCTTCAGTGAGTAGTCAAAATAATACTCCGTACCGTTGAAGCCAACCATCGGTACGGGAAGGAAATCGGCAAGGTGCTTTCTTACACCGACAGGCCCTGAGCCGGGCCCTCCGCCTCCGTGGGGTGTTGCAAATGTCTTGTGGAGGTTGAAGTGGACTATATCAAACCCCATCAGTCCAGGAGAAGTGATGCCCATTATAGCATTGAAATTCGCGCCGTCATAATAGAGGAGAGCACCACTGCTGTGCAGAATATCCGCTATTTCGCCTATCTGATCCTCGAAGATTCCCAGAGTATTCGGGTTGGTGATCATGAAGGCAGCAGTTTTCCCGGAAACTGTTGCCCTGAGTGCCTCAATGTCAACTGTACCATTTGCGTTGGAGGGTATCTCAACAACATCAAAACCGCCCATCGCAGCTGAGGCAGGGTTTGTGCCGTGTGCAGAATCAGGTATGATGATCTCCCTTCTAACCGACAGCTCGTTCCTGACTTCAAAATACTTCCTTATAATCAGGATACCTGTATATTCCCCATGGGCACCGGCAAGGGGCTGCAGAGTTACAGCATCCATGTCTGAAATCTTTTTCAGGTACTCCTGAAGGTCATACATGACCTTGAGTGCGCCCTGCACAGTTTTAGGGTTCTGGAGCGGATGTATTTCGGTGAAAGCCGGCATGGCTGCGATCTTGTCAGCATATTTGGGATTGTATTTCATGGTGCATGATCCCAAGGGATACATCCCAAGATCAACTCCGTAGTTCATCTGGGAGAGCCTAGTGAAATGCCTGACCACATCAAATTCGGCAGCTTCCGGAAGATTGAGGTTTTCCCTGACCAGATCAGCGGGGATTGCCGATATAATTTCAGGATCGTTCACCTCAGGCAACTTGTAGGTGTGTCTTGATTTTATGTCCCTAATCAGGGGCTCATCATAGGTGGCCTGATGATATACCATTTTCATGCCACCCCCACTGCACGCTTAAGAAGATCAAATTCCGTGTCTTTTGTTGCTTCGGTCGCAGTTAGAAACATTCCATTCCTGACCGGTAACGGAACCCTC
>JAHXPV010000016.1:0-40842 GCA_031625175.1 Thermoplasmatales archaeon AK
ATTCTTAATATCTTTTCCCTCTCCACAAAACAGTAGAAGAACGGGGTAAGCATGCCGATATCAAGACCGAAGGCGCCCGCCCAGACAAGGTGCGATGCGATCCTGTTGAGCTCTGCCATAATGACCCTGATCCACTGGGCCCTTTCAGGCGGAGGAATTCCCAGAAGCTTCTCTGCAGCTTCGAGGTAACCGACCTCCATATTCATGGCGCCCACGTAATCCATGCGGTCAAAGTAGATCATGGCGTCGCAGTAGTAGTCCAGTTCACATATCTTTTCAGCGTTCCTGTGAAGGTAGCCTATGATAGGCTCCAGTTCCCTTACAATCTCACCTTCCAGCTTTGCTCTGAGTCTCAGGACGCCGTGGGTGGATGGGTGCTGGGGACCGAAATTCAGCTCAACCCACTTGGCATTTTCTGGGATACTTTGTGGCGCGTTCACCAGCCATCACCCGGATCAAATGTTGCATAGTCCTCTCCATTCTCGTCCATATTGATGTACTGAACCTTTGAGAGGTCGTAGTTCTTCCTCAACGGGTGCCCAACCCAGTTTTCCGGCAGAAACATCCTCTTCAGGTTCGGATGCCCCTCGAATACTATTCCCATAAGATCGTACTGCTCACGCTCATCCCAGTTCGCACTGCTGAACAGGGAAGTGGCACTGGGAACTCTCTCGTCGAAAGTCTCTGTCTTTACAACTATGTATTTGTTCTCAGCCATGTTATGAAGGTGATAAACCACTTCGAGGCGGTCCTTTCTGTCTACACCAGTTATGAGAGAGAGATGGTTGTAGCCCTGGGACTTTAATTCTGATAGAAGAGCTATGAGATTTTCCTTTGCAACCTTAAGGATCTTTCTACCGTCCTTCCCTTTGGTCTCCTCAAGTATCTCAACCATCTTAGTCACCTGTCGGTCTCATTCCTGATCTTCTTCTGGAGCAGCATTATGCCGTATGTCAGAGCTTCAGGTGTTGGTGGACATCCAGGCACGTACACGTCCACGGGGACTACCTTATCAACACCAAGAACCACTGAGTAACCCTGGTTGTATGGACCTCCCTGAATCACGCATACCCCCATTGCTATTACGTACTTTGGGTAGGGCATCTCATCATAGAGGCGCCTCACTCTTGGGGCCATTTTCTTGGTGACTGTTCCCGCCACAATCATGAGGTCTGACTGCCTCGGCGAATTTCTGAAGATTTCGCTTCCGAACCTTGAAATGTCAAGTTCAGAAGCCTGTATGCACATCATCTCAATTGCACAGCAGGCGAGGCCAAATGTGAGAGGCCACAGGGAGTTGCTCCTGCCCCATTCCAGAGCCTTCTCCAGGGTTGTCGTCAATACTCCACCGTCACCAGTCTTCATCTTTGCCACCTCATATATCCTTCTTTGAAAGCGTAATAGACCACAAATAACGGCATTGCTATGAACACAATCGTTTCAACAAAAGGAATAATGCCCAAGGTCATGAAATCCATTGCCCATGGAAAAAGAAGCACCATATCAACATCAAACAGTATGAATAGGAGGATTATTGCATAATACTGAACCGTTATGTAGCTTCTGTAATCTCCCCTGGACACCTCACCTGACTCATACGGCTCAAGGTATCGTCCGTCCTTGACAGGGGGTCCCCTTTCATTCACCAGATTTTCCAGAACCGAATCCAGCTTCAGGCTTATTTTCCTTGACCTTGAGTATCTGTTTTCAGCGATGGCCGGCAGAATTGAGAATAGACCTATCATGCCGAGAATGAGAAGAACTAGGAGTATCAGCAGAGGGATATACCCATCTAACATTGTCCCAGTATCTTTGGAAAATATTTAAGAATTGTTTACAAAATCATCGGCAAATGAAAAAAATCAGGCATGAGCACGCTTTTCAAGCTGATGGTAAACATCCAGTGCCAGCTTTGGATCGAACGTTCTGCTTGTCATTGACTTTAGCATTGGAATGAGATTTGAACCGGTAAGGTTTCCCTTCCTGGCTGCACTCCTTATTAGACCGGCTATCTCGTCTCTGGAAAGCGGCTTAATTCTCTCAGACCTAAGAATCTGTGAGATCGGCATTCCCTCCAAAAACCTCATCCTGAGTGCCAGCTCGATAGATGGCCTGTCCCTTGTCACTTTGGCCAAATCATCCAGGAATTCAATTGCTTCACTTTCCTGGATCTGGCTTCCCCGTTCCCGTTCAAGTTCAGGCAGGATCTGGGTAACGATCCGTGCGGCCAGCCTTGTGTCATTAAGGGCCATAGAGATTTTCTCAAATGCGGCGAGGAGACCTGCAGAGGCTATGGTATCCGCATCCTGATTTGATATGTTGAATCTTTTGGCTATTTCCTGGACCATCGCAGAAGGATCCTTTGGCACTCTGGCACTGGCATGATCCAGTAAATCTGGCCCAACAACTTTCAGGGGTACGTCTGTTTCGGGATACATGCGCTCTCCACCGGGCAGCGGACGCAGGAACCCTGTTATTCCTTCCGGAGTGAGCCACCTGGTCTCGGACAGATCCTCCATCAGTAATTTCCTGAATCTTGAATTAAGCGCCTCTTCCACTATGCCTTTCCTCTCAGACGCACATGAGACCACAAGGAAAGCGTCATCGTCCTCGGCCTTGATGAGGGCGCGAACTGCGGCCACTTCAGATTCCGTTATTCCAAATGCCGGCAGCTCATCAGAGTGAACCAGCCCGCCGCCTCCAAAGACCTTCACCACCTCAGACAATTCCCTTCCAAGCCTGAACTTGCCACTCTTTAGGTACCCTCTAAGAGATCTTGCTCTGCTTGCGTATATTGTGAGTCCTGACGCTCGTGCCCTCTGAAGGATTCTCGATCCTGTAGCTTTGAACACCTCTTCGGCGTCCACCAGATTAAAGATGACTTTTCCAGAGATGTTCCCAATTCTGTTCCTAAGTTCAGATATCCATTCCTGCCTCTCCCTCTCAGCCTCTATCGCATTCCTGATATCTGTCAGCTTCTGTACGCCCTTTATCTCGACCCTTCCGAAACCCATGGAGAAGTTCACATCCTGCCTGATGGAATCTGGGCCCTTCCTGACCCACCCTGCATAGATGAGCATGCCGCCTATCTTTTCTGCCACCTCAACCGCGTGGTCCGAATCCACTATGTCCGGCTCCGTGGATATTTCCAGGAGTGGGACGCCAAGCCTGTCCAGACCATATGTGGCGCTGCCAGATGCCTCATCAATCTTGCGGCATGAATCCTCCTCCAGGCAGACGTTCGAAATACGGACCCCGCCTTTGCTTGTGCCAATCATCCCATTAACGCCAACTATTGCTGTCCTCTGAAAACCCGACGTGTTGGAACCGTCTACAACTATCTTTCGCATGTAGGAAATTGTGGGCAGAACTGTGCAGCCAAGCGCCAAGCTTGCAGCAATTGCCTTCTCCAGAGCATCCACATTGATGTCATGTGGTGGCTCTTCATCTGCCTCCACAAGGCACGAATTTGAGCTGACCAGATATGTGAATGTCCTGTTCCTAATCCTCTCGTATATCACTGCAGGGTCAGTGTGCCCACTTTCCCCTGAAACGGTATGCAGTGCCCGGCTGAATTTCTGTTCATGGAAGTTATACCCTTCTGTCTGGCAGGAACAGAACAACTTCTTCCCTGACAGTTGGATATGAATCTCCAGGCCAATCTTTATCTTGCTGACACCATAGCCACTCATATAAGCTCCCTCTCCAAGACCTCACCACGAAGGTTTTGCCTCATGAGATCGTTCAATAGTGTTCTGTCATAGTTGCCCAACAGATACATGGATTTCACCAGGGCAACCTCAGGGAGCATGTTGTACAGGGGTATTACCCCCATTTCGAGAAGCTCTCTTCCGGTTGAATATACCTCCAGATTCACGGAACCATAGATACACTGCGTTGTCATGAAGACTGAGGTTCCGGAGGAAATCAACTCCTTTATGGGCCCGTAAAGCCGTTTGGAAACGTGGCCGAGACCTGTACCCATGATTATCAGAGCCTCTTTCCCCTGACCCATTTCTGCTACATCCTTCCCCTGCAGCGCCGGATGAAAGTAAACAAGGGTGCTGCTATCCTTCATTTTCCCGCTCCACCTTATCTTATCCCCCCGTCTCTTAGCACCGGTCAAGCTCACGAATCTGTCAGCAAGCCTCCCTATTGGTGCCTCCCCTATACTCTTGAATGCGTCCCTCCTGCTGGAGTGCATCTTCCTGGCTCTAACAGCACGTATAAGCGTTATGTCTGAATCGTTAAGCCCACCATGCATGCATATTCCCGTTTCGCCAAGGTCCTCCCGCGCAAACAGGATAGACGCCGAAAGGTTGCTGAAGGCGTCTGAACTCGGCCTGTCAGAGCTGCGCTGTGAACCAACAAACACGACTGGCGCCGTCTGTTGCTCGAACATGAATGCCACTGCTGATGCCGTGTAGGCCATTGTATCAGTGCCATGAAGGACGATTACCCCTCTGGACTTCTCCATGGACATTCTGACCCGGTTCGATATGTTCATCCACTGATCAGGGCCAATATTCTCACTAAGAAGAGGCTCCATGGCATGCACAGAGATCTTTGACTCGGCGAGCTCAGGTACATTCTCTATCAGAGATTCTGGCTCAAGTACTGGATAAACTGCGCCTGTGGAGTAGTCCACCCTGCTCGCTATTGTGCCTCCGGTTGCTATGATCGTCAAATCTGGGTTCTCTATCTCCAGCAATTCTGGTTTTTCCTGTTGGAACGGTGCGCTTTCCGTAACAGATTCTATGATTGCCTCCTCTACAGGTACTGTTATGTTGTAGCCGTTTCTGAGCTTGATCGTCAGAAGCCCGTTTCCGGATGTCACGACAGTCCCTTCAAACCGGATTCCCCTGAATGTAAGACTTAACCTGTTGCCCTGCCTTAGCTCCTTATGCATGTTTTCTCTTGAGTAATGACATCAATATAATTCATACATTCGGTGTGTCCAGGAAACGCCGTGTGACCGTCAGTAAATTCGGCCCTGAACAGAACCTGAACCTGCAAGGAATGATGACATGGCGAGTGCATTTCTTGGGCCGTTGCCTCCGGGGTGATTGTTGAAATATATGAATATCTGATCATGGTTTGCCAGACTTCTTGATACGGATTCAAAGAGATGAGAGAGCTCCTCATTGCTGTAATTGTACCGGTACTTTTCCATGCCGTTACGGCTGTTCCAGTCCTTCGAGTTTCTCCCATGGAACCTGAAATACTGGGAATCTTCGTGGAATAGAGATAATGGATAATCCGGGCTGTCGACAGCAACAATTCCGATCCCGTTGCTTCTGAGCCATTCCGACCTCTCCTTCAGCAGGTTTCTGTCCCGCAGTTCTGCGAATACAGGTAGCTTGCTCCCCCCTATGTGGGCGAAAGTATCCAAGTTGGATCTGAATTCCCTTTCCCCAAAGAACGGGGGGAACTGCAGAAGCACTGCAGCGAGTTTTCCAGCTTGCTTTAATGGTTCTATTTCCAGCGATAGAAAATCTTCGAATTCCTCAATAGCCTCGTCCGGGCTATCCAGCATCTTCTCGTGGGTCAGCGCTGACGGAGCTTTTATAGAGAACTTGAAATCCCTGGACCCAGTTCTCCTGATCCAAGAGAGAATCGTCGCTCTGGGGATCTGAGCGTAAAAGGTTGAATTTATCTCAACGGTGTTGAAGAGGCTTGAATAGTATTCGAGGTAGTCCCTGGTGCCCCTGGGATAGAACGTCCCGTTCCAATCACTGTATATCCAGCCGGAGCAGCCTATCCAAACCTTTCCTGTTATCTCAACATCTCCCTGGCAATGATTACCCTCTGGATCTGGTTTGTACCTTCATAAATCTGAGTTATTTTAGCGTCCCTGAAGTGCCTCTCGGCGTCGAGATCGGTCGTATAGCCGTAACCACCGAAGAGCTGCAGGCAATTGGTGGTGATTTCCATTGCAACATCGGATGCCTTCAGTTTGGCCATCGAAGAAAGTTTCACTGCGTCCTCCTTCCTGTCCCAGGCTTCGGCAGCCCTGTATGTCAGAAGCCTTGCAGCCTCAAGTTCTGTGACCATATCGGCTATCATGAACTGGATTCCCTGGAAATCCGATATCGGACGACCAAACTGTTTCCGCTGCTTGATGTAGTCAATTGCTTCGTCCAGTGCCGCCTGAGCTATACCCAGCGCTTGGGCAGCTATGCCTATTCTGCCCGAATCCAGCGTTTCCATTACCACCCTGAAGCCCTGATTCAATTTTCCGATGAGGTTCTCCTTTGGAACCCTGACGTTATCGAATACCAGCTCGACAGTGCTGCTACCCCTTATCCCGAGCTTGTCGATATCCCGGCTGATCCTGAGGCCGGGAGTGCCTGCATCCACTACAAATGCTGAAATACCCTTATGGCCCATTCCCGGTGACGTAACAGCGTCCACAACGAAGAACTCGGCGATCCTCCCGTTAGAAATGAATATCTTTGTTCCGTTCAGAACGAAACTGTCACCGTCTTGTGTCGCTGTGGTTTTTATTCCGGCTGCATCACTGCCTGCCTCCGGTTCAGTCAATGCCAGTCCGCCTATAGAACCACGGGCTACCCTGGTGAGGTATCTTTCCTTAAGATCTGCATCACCAAACATTATAATGGGGTCGGCAAAGAGAGTAAGGGCACCATCGAGAACAAGAGCCGTGCTCGGGCAGGCCTTCGACAGCTCCTCTATTACCCTGACAAGAAAACTGAATGAGAGACCAGCACCCCCATACTCCTTCGGAATATAGCTTGCGAAGAGGCCGAGCTCACGCATCCTGTCGATGAGGTGCTGCGGTACTGACTTGGTTCTGTCTATTTCCCTTGCTAGAGGTCTGACCTCCTTCAGGGCGAACTCTCTAACATACCGGAGGACCTCCTGCTCATCTTCATTAATGGAAGCTTCTATCATACACCATTAATGGGTCAGGTGCTTAAAAACCTGAGCCGACTAGGAAACTTCCCTCTTCAGGTCCTCTAGGAGGCTTTCCGGTATCTTGGCCGATTGAAAATAATTCTCCTTTCTGGTTTCGATGTAAACGTTCCTGGCCTCCAGGAATTGTGTGAGATTCTCTTTGTTGAAGTTGAACTTAAGATACTGAACTGTGGATTCCAGAACGTCTGTAGATCGTCCCTCTTCGTATGCAGCGTGAACCTCATGTCCGTCAAACGTGAGGTATACTGTCCTCTCAATGCCGGCAAGCTTGGGGAGTTCCCTTACAAGTGCCTTCTCGTCCTCGATTTCTATGAACATCGAAACGCTCAGCTGATGCCTCTGGGGAAGCAGTTCATTGTAAACTTCCAGGAGCCGGGATATCTCTTCTTCGTCGTGGACATCCTCTATGAAAATCATCTCATTGATCTGATTCAACACGGTATCCCTGTTCTCGAAAAGAAAGCTGAAGGTCTTTGTGGATACACGCCTCCTATTCTTCATCTGAATTATGCGCTTTGTTTCCGTCTCACGGATAGTCTTGAATTTTTCCGGAGGGAGAATATCCCCCCTTCCAATTGATGCCAGCATTTACTTGCCCAGTTTCGCCAGTGTGTCTTCGTATTTCTTGGCGTGGCTCTTCTCTGCTTTGGCTAGGATTTCGAACCAGTGGGCTATGTCGTCGAAGTGCTCTTCCCTGGCAGTCTTGGCAAACCCAGGATACATCTGGCTGTACTCGTAGGTTTCCCCTGCAATTGCTGACTTGAGGTTCTGCTCGGTTGAGCCTATTGGCTCTCCAGTTACAGGGTCGCCGACCTGGGCCAGATACTTAAGGTGGCCAAACGCATGGGCGGTCTCACCGTCAGCTGTCGACCTGAATATGGCAGCAACCTCCTGGTAGCCTTCCTCATCCGCCTTCTGCGCAAAATATAGATAGCGCCTGTTTGCCTGAGATTCCCCAGCAAACCCTGCCTTGAGATTTTCAAGAGTTTTGCTGTTCTTCAATTCCATTTTTTCACCGTATTCCAGATCAATTTTGGGTATTTCAATTTTATTATAATGACTAGTATTTGATAATTAAACAAATTTTGCCCTCTTCGAGGAAACCAGAAAAATTGCAAGTGCCGTGTTAATTTCACACTCACCCTGCTCCACAGCGAATTCCGAACCCAGGAGTTTCACGTGCGCAGGAGAGAGAACTTCGACTCTGGCCATCCCTTCGGCGAATATCTGAGGCACTGCTTCTTTCAGGGGATCGAACGCCTTGAGGTGGTCAACGGGAACTTTCTTGACCATAAGCCCTGTTTTACCGTGAAGACTCCCTGGAAATCTGATAAGTCTGTGCACATCTGTTGTGACCGGCTCATCGATTTCGCACATCTCTTCCTTCTTCACTTCAGATATTGCAAATTCTAGGACCTTCAGGTCATACTTGTCAAGAAACCTGTACTTCTGAGGGCCCGGTCTTCCAAAGGCATCCAATTTTGTTCCATGAGTCCCGTCTGGAGACGGGCCATGACCAGTACGAAGGAAAGACTTCAGGCTGTTGGACCCAAGAATTTTTCTCAGTGTTTCCTGACCCTGCTCCGTATCAGCCTCCCTGTACAGACCTGAGAACTTCCTGTCAATAGATTCCCTCCACCCTCCTGCCACACCTCCGACGTCAAGTACCATCCTTCTGAAATCGGAAGCGTTGAGTCCCTCGCCGCGAATATAGTTGGAAATCTCCCTTCTTGCATCAGAGTTTAGCAGGTACACTGAATCACTTCTGACATGTACGTGATAACCGCGCCCTCCGGAGAATACTATGAGGAGATCCTGTGGGCTGAACCCCAGATCGCCAAGCAAAAACCTTTCGACCAGCCTTATCGTGTGCTTCTTCACTGCATCGAGTATTGATTCATATGTCATTCCCTTTGAGCCTGATATGTGGTCTGCATCAAGGTCAAAAATAAGTTCCGCCCCCTGCCACAACTTCTCCTGCATTAGTTTCTCGTCGGGCTTTTTGTAATAAGCTGTGGAATAGTACAGGTGTCGGGGAACTATCCGCCTCCCAAGTGCCGCAGCATCCCGGAGGGAGGCAACAGATCTGTGTCTGACCATTGTGCCAAAGAATGGTATAAAACCGATCTCCCTCTGGGAAACCAGGTCTACGTCCTCCGGCTCCCAGTTGCTGTAGTACAGCCGGAAAAGGTCCCGCAAACGGGACTCTGAGTGGTCCTGAACCTGCGTCGCTGCCAATGACACAAAATCACATGATATATTAATAGCATTTACCATGACGGCTTCTAATGAAAAACCTGACCAGAATGTGGGTTGTTATCCTTGTTCTTACACTCATTCTGGTGATAAGCCCACTATCGGTCAATAGTATTGCCGGGAGTTACAGTACAGCATTATCTGCAAACCTTGAGAAAAATATATCCGGAGTAAGTGAGGTTTCCCTTGTTTTCAGCGGGAACTCAACTTCTATTACAACAATGAGCCACTTTCTGAACAATGTTCCCGGGAAATCTTATGATTTTGTGAACTCATTACTTTTCTTCCCGTACTCCGGCTTGAGCTCTTCCCTAGTTATGAAAATTGAGAATTTAGCACGGTCTCTTGGTCTTAATTCTGCATTGTCAAATAGTTCTCAGACCGTGACTCCCTTCATCTCAGCGGTGCCGGAGCAGAATGGCCTTGTTCCAATTCCGTACACGATTATGCAGATAAGGGATGCATACAATTTCTCATTGCCCTATTCCATTTCCGATTTCGGGAAGGGCATTACAATTGACGTGGTGGATGCCTACGGTGACCCGTACCTGAACTATGATCTTCTTGCCTTCGATCACCTAAACGGACTGCCTGCAGCGAACCTTTCAGTATTTTATCCCCTTGGAAAGCCTGGAAATTACAATATTACGTGGGAACTTGAAACTGCAACTGATATTGAATGGGCTCATGCAGTGGCGCCTGCTGCAAACATCGACCTTTTCATCTCCCCTGATTCGCAGTTGAATGATCTTTTTGGAGTTTTTTCGTACATTCTACAGAAGCAGGTCGGTAATATCATAAGCTTAAGCTGGGGCCTGCCTCTCAGCGACCTGAGCCAGAGCCAGCTCAACGCCTACCAGCGGATCTTCGATCAGGCGGATTCCGAAGGCTACACTGTGGTCTCAGCCAGCGGCGATCAGGGCGCATACGATGGGACGAATTCTCCAACAGTGAATTTTCCAGCGGCAGATCCTTATGTTCTCTCTGTCGGAGGTACATCGCTCTACGAATTTAATGGACAGTTTTCTGAATCTGCCTGGGGGGGCACGTTTGAGGGTAACACTTATGGCAGTGGCGGTGGTTTCGCCACATCACCACCCATTTACAAGCCTTCCTACCAGCAGTTCGCGAACAACAGAACCTATAGAGGAGTGCCCGACGTAGCGATGGATGCGGATAAATACACAGGGATGATTGCCGTTTCCGGAGGGAGGGAATACGAAGTTGGAGGGACCAGCCTTGGATCGCCTGTCTGGGCTGGCATTATTGCACTACTCGACCGCTATCTGGGAGAGAACTTAGGATTTGTCAACCCTCTGCTATACGGAATTGCAGAGTCACCGCTCTATTCCCGGGCATTCAATGCGATAACATCGGGCCAGAACGGCTATTACACTGCGTCCAAGGGCTGGAATCCCGTTACGGGGCTAGGAACCCCAAATGTTTCTGGCCTATTTCTATCAGTCCGCTCAATGCTAAGCCAGAGAGGGGACTATGTTGTTTTCCCTGTAAACGCTTCGAATGCCACAGGGATCAGCGCTCACCTGTCTCTTGGAAACATTACAGCTCAAGAGCAGTATTCAGGCAACTACGGCTTCTTCTACTTCATAGGGTTCCAATCCAATGCTGATGAATTTGCTCATTTTGGTATTTTCATAGAGAACGGAAACTACACCTTGATGGTTGACCTAAGGAACAACAATATCAGCTATGAGGAAACTTTGGGAACCTTTTCCCCGACTGGCAGTCAGTTGAGCACTGATCTGATGGCAAACATATCACTGGGCACATTGTATATGGGAGCAGGTTCCTCCAGATTCAGCATACCATTTCTGACTCAGTTAGAGGGAAACCTCACACCTGCAATAGGTGTTTCATACTATTCCACTGATGGAAACTTTACTTCTGTCTACAATGGTACTTTCAGCAATATCAGGCTCTTTAATATATCTGGAACATTTTATCCTGGCCCGGCTTTCAGCGGATATTTTGGACCTGAAAGTTTAAGAAATTTCACCGGCGTGTATCCGATAGACAACGGCACAAATATATCGTTCAACAGCACTCCTGGCAATGGCAGGATCATAGGGTCTGGTATGAAAATTCCGGAACGCCCGGAAATAACATTTGGACTCGAAATCGGGCAAGTCCCCAAGATTTCCCTTAACCTCATCAACTACTCGGGAGCAGTTGTCTGGGAAATAAATGGAACACCTATTAAGAGCACAACCTTTGCCCTTCCCGAGAATGCGTCAGTTCTCCGCATAAAGGCCCTTGCACAGCTTTCCGGTGCACTGGTGGCTGAAAGGGTTCTGACCTCACCAGGATACGGCGTTGCGAACATTTCAGTTAACAATCCGACAAAATTGCAACCCGAAAACCTCCAACTCATGCTGGACAGCATCACACCAATAGTAGCCGATGGAAACAGAGCTTCCGTTCCTATCTTTGGTGCATCCCGTATAACTGCAAGCGCCCTGGGTTTCGAAACATCTGAAAGAATGATAGGCGGACCTGGTAATTATACCTTGACACTTGAGCCGCTGAGTTCTAATATCACACTCTTCGTGTTTCAAGGAAATGCCACTGTCAGTATCAATGGCAACACAATTCCCGGTACTGACGGCAGTTATCACGAAACAATGGTCCCAAACCTGACTCAGAGCATTGTTGTGAGATCGCCAGGTTACAGAACCTACTATGAGAACATGACCGTCTACCCTGGTGAAAGTTACTACTATCAGGTCTCGCTTGCTCCCATCAACATGTCCCTTGCTCCAGTCTCAGGCATTGTAGAAGACTACTACTACAGATTTCCTCTTGATGGAACTGCTATATCAACGGGGAAGAGTATCCTGGGCTACTCGAATCAGTCAGGGTATTTTGAAATATACCTCCCCAAGGGGACAATTACGCTGCAATTCAGCAGACCGCTTTACAAAAACGGAAATCAGACTGTAAACATTCCATCACAAAGCGGCAGGCTGACCGTGTATCTCTCTCCCTCAGAGGTTAATTTCAGTTTTGCACCCGCGGTAAGTATCGGAAGCAGTTTTCCTCTGCTGTTCTATTTTGCCTACGTTTCCTGGACCAAGTATTCCGGCGACAATTTCTCATCATATGTGATATATATGTCCACCTCTCCATCCTTCCTCCAGAGCACTTCGGTGACCATAACGGACCAGAATCAGACATCAACCTTCTTTTCCGGCATACTGCCCGGAAGAACCTACTATTTCCTTGTGGTGCTCAATCTCAACAATTCACAGATATTCGAAAGCGGGTCCATACAGTTATCATATGCAAATCCAGTTTATATATTGGCCAACGGTGCCATAGCATTTGGAATAGCATTTTATGTTACCCTTGTGACCCTTCACTTCTACAGGAGGCGCAGGAACAGGGGCGGCATATTATGAATATTTAACTCTCAGGTTATGCACAGCCTCTGACATGTTTTTCAGTTTTCTCTCCCCTATTTCACGGGATCTGGTCCTTAGGCCGCAATCAGGATTGACCCTTATGAGAGAGGGATCGCCTATCAGCTTCACAGCCTCCTCGATCCTCTCCTCTATCAGCTTTACCGGCTCTACAAAGTCTATATGAACATCCGTAACGCCGAGACCAATGAATCTCTTCTCCTGCAGGCTTTCGTTTATCGAGGCGAAATATTTGAGGTCCTGATAACCGGTTCTTTTCTCCTTGCCACTGCCTGATTCCAGTGGGTCCCTGTTTGCGAATTCCAGGTTAAGCCCCTTCACTTTCAGATCAGGCACCACGTCGTACAGCATGCGGTAATCCCTGCTGTAACAGACATGAATCGTCGGTTCTATTCCGGCTATGCCCTGCAGGCTTCCGTTTACTGAGTCAACAACGATGTCCATCTCGTCGGGATGGGTGGTCGCAGCGGGTTCGTCTATCTGCACCTGCATTATCTCATTGGGTCTCTTTGCCCTGAATACTCTCAGAAGGTCGCTGATTTCCTCCCTAATTACCGATGCGTAGGCCATGGCAAGGTCGTAGCGGTCCCTGTAGAAATCGTTGAATGACCAGTCCATCATGGTGTAGGGGCCTGTGATAGGTATCTTAAGTTCCCCCTTGGAATTCTCGAGGAGGAACTTAAGCTCGGCCATATGGGCAGAATCATGTCTCCTTATTGCTGAAACAACACTGCCTTTCTTGTAATATCTGTTGTCAAAGGATCGCACCATGCCGTAGAATTTCACCCCATCAATATGCTCTGCCAGATGTTCATACATCTCCCACCTGAACATCTCGCCTCCAACGCCAAGATTGTCAAGGCCGGACCTCTTGAAAACGTCAAGAGTTTCCAGCGTCGCCTTGCCTGCAAGATCAAAGAACTCGCTGCTTCCCTCTATCTTGTGAAACTTTCTGCTGAGATAATCCGGCTTTCTGAAACTCCCTATTTCCTGTGTTATGAATAATTTGTCCTGCATGTCTCACAACCCCCCTAGAAGGTGGACCTTCTGGTCTGCTATGACCCTTGGGAGAAAATCCATGTAATCCTGATGGGTCACTATTGCCGATTTCAGGGTGTCTGGTATCCTCTGCAGTATTTCATCCCTCCCTTCAATTCTGGTGGTGTGGGAATCAACGATCTGAATGCCGGGTGTCCTGCAGTAGCGGGACACTGAATCAAGACTGTTTTCTGACGCGGAGACAATAATGGATTCAACCCTAACTTTTGATCTTCTGAATGCGTTGATGGGGAACTTTCCCCTGATATAGAGGTAAGTGTTCTCAGGTTCAGCAATTTTCCTGTAGATATCCGGTGCGTCAATCTTACCCGGACTATATTCAAAGAGGAAAACCTTCTGGTACCCGGCTGCCTTCCTTATTTTTGCGTATGTGTCTGCTAGTCTGTTTAGAAGTGTGATCCTGTCGAGACCGGGTTCGACTCTGGACATGTTCAGAACAGTAAATGGACCAGGAAAGAATGCCAGATTGCTTCTTCCGGCCGAAAGGTAAAGTGGAAGAGGCGGATTGTCTTCAAGCACACCAAAGTCTGTGGGATCAAAGAGAATATCGCCTAGATCCTGTATGACTGGAAGCCTGTAAAATGTGTTGGTCTCATCTATCCTGGTCAGCGGTCCAAGCTTCACACCTTTCAGTGACTCCAAAAGCGGTCTTAAGAAATCGTACCAGTTAAACAGGGGATCGGTGAAAAGAGTGATGCCTTCACTTTGGAACTGATCAATGGCTCCATCGGTCTCAGCTTTAAGACTCTCCAGAAGCTCCCTTGTCTCAATATTCCCCCTTTCCCATCTACCGAGCTTTATTCTTAATTCGTCCCTCTTTGGATAAATTCCGTAAACCAGTGTCTTGACCTCAGTCATTCAAACGCACTCCAGAATCTCCCGGGCAAGCTTAACGTTGCCGATTGGCATGATGTGCACGCCGTCAACCTCCTTTTTGATATCGTCTATTATTTCCCTTATAGCCCTGGACGAGAAAGCTGCGGGATCTTCGGCTTCCCTAACTCCCCTTATGTATTCGGACGGAATCTGTGAACCCATCCTCGCCACTGCGTCCAGCTGGCCCTTTTTCCATATTGGAATGAATCCGGCGATTAGCCTGAATTTCCTTCTTCGCAGCCATTCAGTACGTATGGGTTCCGCAGAAAATATAGCCTGCGAAATGAAGAAGCTGCTCCCTGACTCAAGCTTGGCACTGGAGATGGACTCTTCATTTGCCCTGAAGGGGTTTAACGCCGAACCCACAAGGATCTTCTGACCGTTTTCTTTCATCAGGGAGACTGATTCTTTTACTGCCCTAATGAGCCCCAACGTGTCAAGTTCCCTTACCTCCTTTGAATTGAACCTTGGGTCTATCGGGTCACCCCCAACAACGAAGAAATTTCTGATTCCCAATTTTACAGCTGTCAGAACCTGAGAGCGGATGAACAGGGAGTTCTTGTCCCTGGGAGTGATATGCGGGATCGGTATGAGGTCACTTTCTGCTGTTGCAATGTAAGTGGCAACAACTGGATCAATCCCGGGTGATCCGAGCGGGTTTTCTGGGGTTGTAACTGCATGAACAACATCGGCAATGATACTGATATCCCCCTCGACATCCCCGAATCCGTTTGTTTTTCTAGGCACAATTTCCACGGATTTGGTGAAATTGATTTCGTTTAGCAGAATCTGCTTGGACAATACCTCACGATCATAGAGCCGTAATTAATAATTGCTTAATGGAAAATTACTGTAAGTAATCATACATCAAACCTCACTCCTTGGGCAAGTGGCAGATCCTTCCCATAGTTTATTGTGACAGTATGACGCCTCATATAATTCTTCCAGGCATCACTTCCGCTTTCTCTTCCTCCCCCAGTCTCTTTCTCGCCTCCAAATGCCCCTCCAATTTCAGCGCCTGCGGTACTAGTGTTAACGTTAACGATGCCACAGTCAGACCCTTTGTGTGAAATAAACAACTCCTCTTCCCTAAGGTCTGTCGTGAATATGGAAGATGAGAGGCCCTGTGGAACCGAGTTGTGTATTCTGATGGCTTCCTCCAATGTTTTGTATCTGAAAACATAGAGAAGAGGGCCGAATGTCTCCTGGTTGGTTATAGCCATATCCGGTGTTGCCTCCATAAGGCAGGGGACAACATAATTTCCGCCTTTTTCTCCATTGACGTTTGCCCTGACCCCGCCGCAGAGAACTTTCCCTCCCTGTGATCTTGCTGTCTCTATTGCCTTCAGGAATTTTTCTACAGCCTCGGCATCAATGAGGGGGCCGACCAGTGTTTCCGGATCGATTGGGTTTCCTATCCTTGCCTTTTCAAAGATAACTTTCAGCCTGGATACGAACTCACTATAGATGGAATCATGGACAATGACTCTACGAGTAGAGGTGCATCTCTGTCCGGCAGTCGCAAGGGAACCGAATGCAACTCCCTTCAGTGCGACCTCCATGTCACATTTATCGGTGACTATGGCAGCGTTGTTGCCTCCAAGCTCAAGAATAGACTTTCCAAAACGTTCGGCAACGCTCTTTGATATGACCCTGCCGGTCGAAGTTGACCCGGTAAATGACACCAGAGGTATCCTTTTGTCCTGCGATATGAGGCTGCCCATCTCATTTCCTGATCCACAGACCAGTGAAAATATGGGTGGAGCACCGCTGGTCTCGAGAGTTTCAGTGAGAAGCTTCATCACACCTATTGCCACGAGAGCCGCTTTTGTGGATGGCTTCCAGAGCACGGCGTCGCCGCAGGCGGCGGCAATCATCGAATTCCAAGACCACACAGCCGATGGAAAGTTGAAGGCAGTTATTACCCCCACTATTCCCACGGGAGACCACTGCTCAAGAAGTTTGTGGTTTGGCCTTTCACTGGCTATAGTGAGCCCGTAGAGCTGCCTGGAGAGTCCCATTGCAAAGTATGCTATATCTATCATCTCCTGGATCTCCCCATTGCCTTCGTTTATCGTCTTCCCTATTTCAAGAGTCACAAGTCGCCCAAGGTCTTCCTTGCTCTTGACAAGTTTGTCCCCCAGTGCTTTGATGACCGTTCCTCTCTTTGGGGCCGGAATCTCCTGCCATTCCTCAAAAGCCTTCCTGGTTGCCGACACAATCTTCTCATAATCCTCCCTTGAGCAGAGCCGGATTTTTGAAATGGCCTCACCATCAATAGGACTGTGTGCGGTATAGATGGGACCATGCGGGTTGAACCACTTTCCCCCATAGGCCCCCTGCTCTGTGGAATTAATTCCAAGCCTGTCAAGAGTCTCCTGTCTAAAATTCTCAGTCAGGGTCATGCTGATTGATCGCAACATTATATATAACGAAAATTGCTAAGCGCTCCCCGGGACATCATATGCTTGTTAATACTAGCTCAGTTCGTTTATGCGCTGTATCACGATCATAGCAAGTTCCATCAGGAGGTTTATGTCAGGGGACTTTGGTGAATTTTTCAGTGCATTGAGAGCTTTCTCAGAGTATTTCCTAGCCACCTCAAAAGCGTAATCTATACTCCCTGCCGACAGCATCGCCTTCTTAATTTCTGTCTCAGAGCTCTCCTTGGAATTAGAATCCATCAGTTGAACAACCCTGGCCCACTGATCCTTTGGGAGCGCTTCCCTCAGATGTATGAGGGGGAGTGTTATGGCATTGTGCCTGAGATCGGAAAAAACCGGCTTGCCCAGTTTGTCAGGATTTCCCACTATGTCGAGGATATCGTCGGTAATCTGGAAGGCCATGCCAAGATTGTAGGCAAATTCCGCCAGTGATTTGACCACGTATGACGGAGCACCTGCTGCGGTAGTGGCTCCTAGGGCACATGCCTCAAAGAATCTAGCCGTCTTGTTGCTTATGATCTCGTAGTAAACACTTTCCGGAATCCCAAGATTACCCAGGTTGAAGGCTTCCAGTGTCTGTCCCTCGGCAAGCCTGCTGGAGGCGTCTGCCATTATTTTAGACACTACAGGGCCGTATCTTGACCCCAGTTCGTAAGCCTTTGCAAATAGGTAATCACCCACCACTATGGCGTTTGCAGTTCCCTCAATAGCATTTAGCGTGGGTCTACCTCGTCTCGTGGATGCATTGTCAATTATGTCATCATGTATGAGACTCGCAGTGTGTATCAGTTCGTATCCTGCGGCGAGATCCATGATCCTGCTGTAGTGCTCTTCTGATGATATTTCAAATGCAAGAATCGTAAGTAGGGGCCTGAACCGTTTTCCACCAGCCTCTATAGTGTATCTTGACATCCGGTAAAGATCAGGCTGATCAGTGTATATTGCTTCGAGGAGCCTCTGGTTGACTTCGTCAACCTTGCCGTGAAGACCATGCTCCCATTCGAGAAAATCTCTCATCCGGATACGTCCTTACCAGAATTTAAAAGAGCAATTTAATGATTGTCAAAAATATGTTTGATCACATTGACTCCCAACCAGGATAAGAACCTCACCTGGTAAGTGTGATCTCAATAGAGGAAACGTTGGATTCTCCCCTTTCTCCATGAAGGGTCTCAGTTTCAACCTTAATGTCCTCGTACTTTGCATCCTGTATGAATTTATGCCTGGTTATCTCAGCTATGTCGACGGCCTTGCTGATTGCCTTACCCCTGGCTTTTATCACTATTCTGTCAACGTTGTTGTTGAATTGAGTAACAACGGCTAGTACGTAGTTCATGGTAGGCTTCTTTCCGACAAAGATGACGTTTTCCTCTGCCATTTTGTTCCCTCGAAAATCGCATTGGTCAACACTATTTAATGATATCGCAAAGATCTGCAGTCAGTGCAACCTTATCAGCGTGTCCGATCCCTTGACACCCTCAATTTCCCTCAACGAATCAACCGTTGAGTTCAGAGCATCGAGGTCCTTCGCCATGACCTTGACTGCAACGTCGAACCTGCCGGAGAATTCAAAAATCTCCTCGAATCTGTTCTCCAGTTCGCTTATAACGTTCTTGGCCCTCTTCGGGTCAAGTCTGAGGACTACTATAGCCTCAACACCCTCATTCTTCATTACAATTGTGAATTTCTTAATGATTCCCTGGTCAACGAGGCTCTTTATCCGTTTGCGGACGGTTCCTTCAGAAATGTTCAGAGACCTCCCAATGCTGGAATTCGAAATCCTGGCGTTATTCTTCAGCATTTCAAGTATGGCCCAGTCTACTTCGTCCACATCAACTATATTTCAAATAGGTTGAATTATTTTGCTCTTTGATTATTACACTAATCAGCGATAAAGCGGTTGCCCCCTGCTGTCATCTGATCTAGCGGAGCCTTTCTTTATAAGTTCCTTCGGAACCTTGTTCATCCTTATTATGTTGGTTGCCTGAACAAGATAGAGAGGAAGCCCAGTATTGGGATCGTTACCCCCTCTCATTATTGCAACGATTTCCATCTTAATCTGAATGACTGAGCCATCCTTCAACCTGACAGTCACCCATTTGGGTTCCTCCTCTAGCTCAAACTCGACCAACTCTCCATCCGACGGTAAACCACCCTGAGGAAACATCGGTAGATAATTGTTAGGCAAATAAAAAGACACTGGATTTAAGATTCTTGCATGTCTACTTAATGTTGGCACACTTTGTATGTACCGTTATAAAGAAAGTGTTTTCGTATACCAAGGTATGCTGTTCTGTGAACATATCTGAACACAACATGAGAGATTTTAACACATTTTGTGCAAAATTGTCTGGAGCCCTAATATTTTCATCCGGTGTTATATTCCTTCTCCTAACAACAGTATCAGAGGCCATATATCCGGGATACAGCATAAGGAACAACGCATTGAGTGATCTAGGTGCAATTGGCTCCCCCACACAGATATTGTGGGATTCCCAGCTTTTCGCTGTTGCAGCACTTTCAATGGCCGGGATGGTTCTTTTTTTCTTTTTTAGCAACAGCCTGAGTATAAGGAACAGAAGATTTGTTGGTGTGCTCTTCACGACTCCTGGCATAGGTTCCCTGATTGTCTCCATGGTTCCAGAGAATCTCAACATTGTAATTCACACGTTTGGTGCTTTTGTTAACTTCCTTTTTGGAGCAATTTCAGCGATCTATGCTATCAGGTTCATACGTGGGTGGTTCAGGTTCTTCTCCATTTTTCTTGGCCTGATTACGCTTTTCTTCACCACTCTTCTGGTTAACCCACCGTTTATAGGATTCGGTGGGATAGAGAGGATGGTTGTGTACCCTATCGTTCTGTGGAATCTAGGATTTGGTTCATACCTTATGAGCCTGGATCGAATGTGAATGATCTAATTGTGCTAAATCAGGAGTCGCATCAGCATAACCAAGCTGTTGCTGAGTCAACGTGCCAAGCCGGTTACAGAGTGACACGATTATATTCCACTGCTTGACGATTCTAGCGAGATACAAGTTACCAGACACGTTCTTATTTGAGCACTTTTAATATATTTCCGGAGTATAAGCGGCATAGCTGGCGAGGGTAACTAAGCCTGGTCAACAGTGCAGGACTTAAGATTCTGTCCGGAAGCGGTTCGTGGGTTCAAATCCCACCCCTCGCATTACCGAAATGAGCTAACAAGTCAGGGGCACGCAATTCATTGTTGGAGCTTAAGCTGATAGACCGATACGAAGTCCAGAAATGATAACCCATTCAAAACTGGAATGCTTCAACGTACTGACTGAATTAAACGTAAAAAATCCCATTCAGCCTAGGGCTTAATAAAGACCTTGCTCGATATCAGTTCAGTTATACTCAACTGTAAGTGTTGTTATTTTAGGTGCTGCAGACCAGCAGCATCGGGAAATATCATATTGCCGGTGTTCCAATTAGAAACCAGAAGATAACCAATATATATGATGTGTGTATCGTTATAGCATGGCGGATGTTAAGAAACTAAGCTGGAACTCCATTGAAAGTGAAAAGCTGTCCGAAACCCTATCGAGAAAATTCGTGCATGGAGATAGGGTTATGGTGGCGGAGATAAGACTGAAAAAGGGGGCAGTTGTTCCGGAGCATCATCACGAAAGTGAACAGCTGACTTGGGTACTGAATGGTGAGCTCGTCTTTGAAATAGGCGGAAAAAAAATAAGCGTGAAGAGCGGAGAAGTTCTTGTCATACCGTCTAATGTCCCTCATAAGGCAACGTCTCCTGTAGACACGCTCGAGATGGATATTTTCAGCCCCATAAGGATGGACTGGATAAACAAGGAAGATGATTATCTTAGGGGAAAGCAGGCTTAGACCTGCCTTACCTCAGTTTTGATTGGCTTCTCAATGGCTGACAGGGCCGGACATCTCTTTCTTGAGATCTCAAGAATCTCCCTGATATCTCTGTCCGCCTCTACCTCAATCTTCAGCTCCTTTATCAATGGAGAGTCAATGCCGGAAAGCATCGGACCTATGTCATAATAAAGGTGGCCTTTAACATTCAATTTCCCAATTTTCACCCCTTTAAGCCCGGCTTGCAGAGCCACGGTAGATGCATAGCAGGAAAGAACACCCATCATAAGGTAATTCAATGGTGTTGCATAGATTCCTCTACCACCGAGAATTCCGGGTTCGTCGGCACCTACTATGAAGGTGGCTCTCTCTGAAGAAAGTTTTGCAGTGAACATCGGGCTCCCTTCGAAGTGAAACTCGCCCTCAATATGTTTTTCCACTTCAAAGTGACCGCCCATTGCATCCGCTTTTTGCTTCGTTTCCGACACTACATCCAAGTCTATATTGTTCAGCAGTCTTGCCATAGGAGCAACCGATATCCCAGTCTGCTGCCCTATTTAAACTTGTGGCAATGTGTCACTGAATATCAGACACACCCGAAGCCAAATCGTATTTTAAATGTCTGATAATCCACCAAAACTTCAACTGGATTAGGCTGTTATAATATGCCAGGAATCCTTTATTTTCGGTGTTTTTGCAGAAATTTAGCCAGCCTCTTCATCCCTTCATCCACGGCGTCATCAGATGTGGCAAAGGAAATTCTGATATGCCCAACGCCTGATTCTCCAAACAGATGCCCGGGCATTACCCCGACATTGTATTCCTTCAGGAGACCGGACGAAACCTCTCCACCTGTCATTCCTGATGGCGAAACATCTATCCATCCATAAAAGGCTCCCTGAGGGGCAACTGCCGACATAAGAGAAGGGTTCTCATTGACATGTTTCATGACAATCTCTCTCCTCTTTGACCATGTCCTGACCATCTTCCTTACATAGTCTTTGGACTTGGGATTGGTAAGTGCTTCAACTGCAGCATACTGCGCCACGCTTCCGGCGCACACGAGGGTATAGCCCAGAAGGGATGTCATTTTCTCCGCCAGTTCAGAGGATGAGGCGGAATACCCAATCCTCCAACCCATCATTGCGTAGCCCTTTGACAGGCCATTTACTGTGACTGTCCTCTCCTTCATGCCGGGAAGAGACCCTATGCTAACATGTCTGCTGTTCTCATACAGTATCTTTTCGTAAATCTCGTCGGAAATTACCGTGATATTGTGTCGTTCAGCGACACCGGCTATTTCCTCCAGTTCATCCCTTGTCATCACATGACCTGTCGGGTTTGATGGAGTGTTGATAATCATCAGTCTGGTTTTCCTCGTAACCTTGCGCTCCATGTCATCAGTGCTCAGCCGGAATCCCGCTTCCTTCCTTTGCGGAACCCTGACCGGCCTGAGTCCTGCAAGTTCTGATAGGATAGCGTAATGAAACCAGGCGGGATCTGGTATGAGGATCTCGTCTCCCCTGTCTGCCAGTGCGAAGAGAAGGAGAAATATTGAGGAGGAGCTACCAGGTGAGACCACGATCTCATCTGGATCGTATGATAAATTGTTGTCTTCCCTCAGTTTCCTGGAAATGGCTTCTCTGAGCTGGGGAATCCCGTTAGAGCTGGTGTAGTGTGTCAGACCTTTTGCCATAGCCTGAATGGCAGCCTGATTCACGAAGTCGGAAGTGGAAAAATCGGGTTCTCCGGCAGTGAGTTTGATCGAGTCCGGTGGCAAACCTAGTGCCAGCTTAAAGACCTCGTCATCTATCTGCCTTCCCCTTTCAGAAACTTTCAAGGCGCTTGCCACCGCTCCTGCTTTACTCCTGTCCATGACCATCCAATCAGTAAGTTTAGTGGCATATCATATTAAATATTTTTTATTTGAATTGCTTCTGATAATCAGGATTTTTGATGAAATTCAGAGGATATTCACGCCAAGTATGAAAATTGGAATTTTGAAAATAAAAAAATTAAGAAATTAGGATGCCTTGGGTTCTGCTCCCGAAAAATACTTGCTTCCCCTGACACCGGAGACTAGGCCGATATAATAGAACAGTATCGTTATCAGAATAAATATCACACTGTCCCAGGGGAATGGTATGATGTTTATACCTCCAAAGAAAGAGCTTCCAATGTATGAGAACCCGAGAATGAAAAGCATAAACGCCGGCATCCATATTCCGTAAAGCACAGACCTCAGACTGGGCCTGTTATGTCTTCTGTAAACAGTCAACAGCACAACGCCGGCAAGATCAAGTGGCACCACTATCTCAATGGCTGCAAATCCTGACCAGAAAACCATCAGGTTCGTCACAATAAAAGCAAATGGTGCCAGGACCGAGGCAAATGGCAGCCTGTAAGGTCTCTTTACGTCCGGCATGGTCTTTCTGAAAACGGAAAGGCTGAGCACACCTGGTGCATAGGATAATAAGAATGCGTCAACCATAAGACCAATCACCGTAGCAAGGGATTTGCCTAGTGCAACCAGCACGAGTGAGACCACAACCACAAGGAAAACTGAGTAAACCGGCACACCGCGGGAACTCACATGCCCGATTGTCCTGGGGAAGTATTTATCCTCGTGCCCAAGTATCTGCCCCACCCTTGCAGCACCGCCATAGTAAATTATACCATCCTTAAATGTGGCAAGCAGAGCTACTACGATAGCCACGACCACTATGGTTCCAAGTCCAATAACTTGAGCTTCGGAAGCATAAGGTGATCCAAAGCTCAGAAAACCTGACCATTGGGACACGCCAAAAGAAGCGAAATTGGCTGCGCCTACGAATATGGCAGCTAGGACTGCATATATGATACCTGAGATCACTATTGAAAGGACAACTGCCTTTGGAATAGATTTACCTGGATTCTTGACCTCTTCAGCATAATCGATTGGTTGCCTGAATCCCCCATAACCGAAAATAGTTAGGGTTATTGCCGTAAAGAATCCGGCCGCCCCGTATGGCGCCAATCCGCCATATGAATGAGATGTAAAGTTGGTACCGTTGAAATAGACGCCCAGGCCGATAACTAGAACTGCAATTAATACCACAGTTACAACAGTGAGCACGTTGTTTATTCTTCCCATATGTCTGATCCTGAGGAGGTTGATGAGGAATATGGCTATCAGCACTGCCTCAGACACTAGTATTCCCTCGACTGAAAGCGTTCCGCTCGGGTATAATGAGGGATAGTAAAAGCTCAGATACTCCACGAAGGAGAACACGACCACTGGCGAAACCAGCAGATAACCAACAAATGCAGACCATCCGTTTATTGCACCAACGAGTGGACCGTTGCTTTTGGAGGGGTAGTAGGCAACACCTCCAGCCTTTGGCCAAGTTGTTCCCAATTCGGCATAGACAAGACCGACCGGTATCAGCATTGCCATGGCAACGAACCATGATAAGATACCTACTGGACCTGCATCAGCTACAGTAAAAACAGGTGCATACGCGATGGCAGGACCAAGAATTGCCCCAAGTGCAAGAAATACAACGCTCCAAGTACCGAGATCTTTCTTATAGCCCTGCCCGACTTCTACTTTTGATTCTTCCTTGTTAACTTCCATGTTAGCCTGCATGTGACACGATCTCATGGTATATAAATGTTGTTTACTGATTGGCTTAAATGAGTCAAAGTAGTGAAATTGTCATTCTGAAAATGTATGTTTTCCGAACAGTTGTCATCACTGGCGTCCAATAGCTGGAATTTTTCCTATTCCACAAATTGATCAGTTTCTGTTCCCTCCCCAATAAGCGTGAACGCTTAGAAAAACTGAAGATTGTCAAGGTTATTACATTCCAAATCCTGACCAGAATAAAAGAAATGCATTTACAGATTTCAAGGCTAAGTCAGTTTCATTATCCTTTTTCAAAGAGGAAATTTTTATCTCCACCAACCGAAAGTTTACTGAAATGGGCTCCGGTGGGCACTCCAGAGAGCCGGATTCAATAAGCTGCCGGTTATTTTCAAGACAATCTGCATTAAATGAAGCATCTGTGCATTAAAAATGGTTGAAAAGATAAAGGACTAAATTTAAAAAAGATCAACCGCTACGACTCTTGCCATGCCGCCGCTGCCGCCGTAGAGCTTCAGTGGGAGTGCACTTATCAGGTATTTCTTTCCCTCGGTCAAGGCATCAAGGTTGCAGAGGTCCTCAATAAAGGTCACTCCTTTCTTGAGTAAGAAATGGTGCACGTCAAAGCCCTGGTGCACGTAAGGATCCATACCGAGAGTGTCAATTCCGATAAGCTTGATCTTGTGATCCAGGACAAACTCAGCTGCCTCCATGCTTAGGCCTGGGAACTCGTAGAGAAACTCCTTCGTAAAAGCCCTCTTTTTGCTCCATCCTGTGTTGAGCAACAGTATCTTGCCATCGTATTCGCTCTTCCATTTATTCTTCAGTTCCGTAACCTTGATCTCATGATCATCAGCTGCCTTCACCTTTAGGCAATAGCCCTCCCCAACAAGGGTCCTTAAATCTATCTTGTCAACGGTCTGCCCTTTCTCATCGAAATGATAAGGCGCATCAATGTGCGTTCCTGTGTGCGACACAGCAGATACTGTTTCTATGTTGTATCCGTCTCTGCTGACAATTCCTACCGGCTTTATTTCCGGAAGCGGTGACGTTGGCCAGATTGGCATGTGGGTCCTGATATCGTTGGTCAGATCTATTACTGCCTTTATTTCCATGCTATGACAATAGCAATAATCGATATTATTCATTTTCGCTATTAATTCTATAACGACGCAATTCTTGAATCACTATGCCAATAATAAAGCGCAAGACTGCGTGCACATGTTGGTTATGCCTATGACCGTGGCCGGGAAAATGAGGCTGAGAGCGACCTTATTACTCTAACAGACTGACATACAATGAGACTGGCAAACGATGGCGTGGGGATATTTATCGCTGGGAAGATTAATATAAAGGGAGACCGTAATGAATTACATATGGTTAACCGGAACTGTTCGAATTGCAATATCCCACTTGAGAATGTAGGAGACATGAAATTCAGAGTTGGAGGATATTCAGGAGTTGGAGGGATGTTTCTTGGGGGATGGAACCAGCTGGCAGAATCTACACAAACTTTCACACTTTACCGTTGTTCACAGTGCGGAAAGGTTGAGTTATACGAACCGATTTCTGAAAAGCAGACTGGTGAGAAAAAGCATCATTTTCTCTAACCGAGGGCGGTTTAAAATTCAAAGGTGTCGTAGCGAATTCCTGCCGGCGGATTCTTTTAATTTCTATTTTGTTAGGATCGTCCTTTAAATACAGACTGGGTATTCTTCTCTGGTGGTAAAATGGCTGCTTTCGTAGATGATTTGGCGCTCGACCTGTTCCTTCTGTCTCTGGCTGGTGTGGTATCAATTTACATCACTGCCAGTGCTTACATTGCTTACAGGAGGAACAAAGTCACCGATGTAGAGGAGATAATGAGACCAGCTGTATTCCCGCTTGGTGTTATAGGCGGACTGATATTGCTGATGGGGATCGCGGGTGAACTGGTCTGGCCACTCCCGGGAAGCTACAACATACTCTTCTTCGACCCGTTCACAATATTCGGCATAATACTTGTGGCCCTGGCTGTGGCACTGGGCCTCAAACACAAGCTTCAGTTCGTGGGAATACTGGCCTTCTTCTCAGGACTGATTGCAATATACTACGGAGTGAACGCATACATGGATCATATGACATCAAGCCCCATAGCAATGCTTGGCCTTTACATTGCTTTCGGTTTGACCGGAATGTTCACCTATCCTACCACACTTATTTATGATCTGCTGCCCGGAAAACAGAATGTCTCCAAGGGATGGACAGTAGTTCTGGTGATCTTCTGGATTGGACTCATAGTCTCTGCCTTCCTCGCTGCGTTCACCGCCATCGAGGCTGTGCCACAGCACCTTCTCAGCCCACCGTAAATATCCTGGAAGTTAGCCCCTCAGGCATGAGGGGCAAACACAATCTTCTGCTAATGATTTCAGACTTGTTCTTTTTTCATCACTGATATGGACTGTGGAGCACCAGCAGGGAAACGGTGCTAGACAGAGAAATTCGTCAAAACAGATTTCACATCGCATTTTTCTCATAATTATCAAATGTAGATCGTCAACATTGATAAATCCATTCCTGCACCTACTTACCATGGTGAAACACAGCTAGCGAAAACCAGATGCCAAAATTTCATAACATGAACCTCATGAACCATGCAGAGTGACTTTCTGCTGGAATTGTGAAAAGGAGATTGAGGGTTACCTCTACATAATCGGAGGTCATGACTACGACCTGGCCTGTGCAAACGGGCAGATTGAGCGATCAAAGGAGATACTTTATAAGATAATGAATGAGGTCGATTCATTTACCGGATTTGGGTTGGGGTTTGACAATCCTGAGTTTTTCTGGTTTGTTTTTGTGGACGACGTGTCTGTACTGCCTTTCCTTAAAGACGAATTCGCTGCTGCTGAGCTTGGATTCAACATATTTCCTTCGACTGCAAACGCAATAAGATATTCACAGCCACCGGAGACTGTAAGCATACCTAAGGAACCTGTTCAGGGAGGCATATCAGTGGGAAACCTCCCTTGGATCACAACGGGAACTCTTGGGGGGGTACTGAGGAGCGGTGAAGAACAGTATATTGTTTCAATAAGCAGAGTTCTGGGGCCGCCAGGTTCCAGGATCAACGACGAGATAGTCCAGCCTTCTCTTGTCGACTTTGACATGAATGCCCGCATAGTCGCGAAACTTTCTTCTGTTGCGAGACCCGTTCCACTTAATAAAAACTTAATCGACGCAGCCATAGCCAAGCTTCAACCAACCGTGAAGGGTAGCAGCAGGATAAAAAATATAGGCAAACCAACCAGGATAGACTCCCCACAAATAGGTATGGACGTAAGGAAAAGCGGGCGGACAACAGATTACACGGAGGGAAAAATAATTGCCACTGATGTCTCATTCAAAATATTTGACTATGGTAAAATCTATTCAATTACAGATCATTTCCTCATTTCCTCAGAGGACACTGAATTTGCAACATCCGGTGATGAAGGTAGCTTCATTCTGGACAACAACAACAGCCTTGTGGGGATGATCACAGCAACATTCCACGCAATGGCAATATGCAGCAAGGCATCCAATCTTTTTGAGCGCTTTGGCTTCGACGATGCTGAAGCATTCGAAGATTTGGAAGAAGATTAGAATTTTTCGTCCTTCTAATGTAGTATGCTATCCTTGGAGAATCACGCTGTTGTTCTCACCAATGTTTCGTTTATTTAACTACAACACGTCGGCAGACTGATGGATCAGTGATCAGACGGAAATCCTAGCTGGAATTGAGAAATCTGTTAATATAGCAGCATCATGCATTATTTAAATAACGTTTTTTATTGTTCATAATTAATAGACATTATGATTTCGATGTTTTCAGTAAGAGTGTATATATTTCTTCTGTATCAATGTTCCAGAAAGATTCATTAATAATGCGTCCTCAGCAATGATGTGCTTGATGAGTTCGATTTGAAGATTCTTACTGTTCTGCAAAATAATGCCGATCTTTCCCTTGCTGAAATCTGCAAGGCTGTCGGAATAGGTTCAGCATCGGCAGCTTCTAAAAGAATTAAGGAATTACGGAAGCAGGGGTATATACACAAAACAGTGGCAATTGTCAATCATGACCTTCTAGGCTATAATTTCCGCACAGTAACAAGTGTGGTAACGTCGAAACCATACAGGGATGCTGATGAGCTGAAGGCGAGGCTGGCCAAGATTAAAGGGGTTGTTTCTGCATATGAAACACTTGGCGCAGGAGAAATATTGCTCCTGACTGTGAGCAGGAATCTTGAGGAATACAGGGAAATGATTCGGGAGATATCCGGAATCAGCGGGGTTGAAAGTATCAGGACTACTGTATTATCAAAAGTACTGTTTGACAGAGAGCTGGCAACCATGACTCTGGATTAGAATAGTATTTTTGTCTGAATGTTAAGCCGATTCCTGCTCCGCTTATTCAGTTCAGGAAGAAGATCAAAAACCATGAAAAATAAATAAGTATCAGCGCGAAAACAAGATTTCCTATAGAAGTTTCAATTTTGCTTGACTTTGTATGCCACAAGGTTCCGGCCAACCATACAACCAGCGCGATTTCTGCTGCAATCGCCAGTCCCACTGCAGCGATGCTGCGCACCTCGAACATTATATAGGAAGACAGGACAAGAAAGCAAGCTAATAGAATATAGGAAAAAATCAATGTTCCCCTCTTTCCAAGTTCAACTTCAAGCGTCTTTATTTTTGCGGCCCTGTCTTCCTCAATATCGCGGAGATGCCCCGATAAAATGATCAGTGGAAAAATAAGACCAATAGGCAGGGGTAACAGAAGGGAAGTTTCTATTAATACGTGCCCGATCGCGAATAAGCATACATAATATATGACGAGATAGGAGGAGGCGATAGTTAGTTCAGACAGCCCCCTGTATTTTAGACCTATAGGAGGTCCGGTGTAGCCGTAACTAATAAACGCTCCAGCAGGGGCAAGTAAAAGCAGATAGGGTGCATCAAATACCTGTGAAAAAGCAACCACTAGCGCTGTTGCAATAGCAATCAGCAGGAGTCCCCAGTAAAGAAGAAGTTGTGGATTTAGACCAAGAGCGAAGACTGGATGTTTTCTATAGGTTCCTGATCCTGAAAAAGGCGTGTCAATTTCATTTTTCCAGTCATAGTAATCATCGATCAGGTTCGTGGAGGCAGCAAATATGATGGGGATCAGAGTGATTGCTGCAAGGTATTGAAGGCTCGCACTAACAAGCGATAGCCTGCTGCCTATGTAGATTGAGATCGGGTAAATAATTGATAAATAGACCGGAGGATTCATACCATCACGGGAGGCTGCCCTGGCGATTTTCCTCAGCTCCGGGAGATTTAACGTTAAATGTTCTACCACCATATGTTGGGATTTAATTCCAGCTTATCCCTTTTATTGCTAAGCAAATCAGAAAACAAACATTAGATATTTGATTCAGACTGTTGCCGTATTAGGGGATTGCGCGCGTTGATGATCTGATTCCACCAATTCAGTTTAACACTGACTCCTTATCCCCGCCCCTCTGCTTTTCATTGAGGAACAATTTCATTGCCTTCAGTACATCCTCAGAATTGAGTATGAATGTTATGTCACTGTAGAATGAAATTATCTGGACTATGTTGATTCCGCTGTTAGCAAGCAGGGAAGCAGCATAAGCCACATACCCTCTCAGGTTTTTGATTTCCGGAGTGCTAATCAGAATTATCTCACCCAGCCCATGTTCTGCATCTATGATCTCGTTCTTTGGAATCTGCTTTTTTATCCTTTCATACATTGTGTCATTTATTACTAGCCCGCAGCCCTGGGCGGCCTGTATGATCCTGTAATCTGTGTAGCCCTCCACTATATTCCTTGTAACGTTTATCAGCAATCTTATGTTCTCAGTTGATGGCCTCAGGATCAAAACGGTTATATTTGATCTCGTTTCAATGGTCGAATTCTTGATCTCGTTTCGGTGAATTAGATTTGAGTAGCCAGATTTTGGTATTCTCTTTAGAGCCGCAATAATTGCCCCAATATTGTCAATCCCTTCCTCCCGGGATATTATTCTTGCAAGTGCAGACAGATTTACTATGCCCAGATCCAGCGATTTCCAGAGATCCGGATAGTGTTCTAGATATGCCCTAACCTTGGACGCTACTGTTTCCGCCTCATTTGCAAGCATGAATGTACATGAAAGTCTAAAATTTAACGCTTACGTTTAATTTATTGTTTACAGTGTACCAGAATCCTATCAAAAACCGCATTTAAGTTAATTTTTGGAAACAAGCGCTCCATAAAAGTCTTCATTGAAATCATTTGGCTAGCCTTCTTAGCTTATTTTCACAGGTAAAAGTTTTCAGTTGCTATTGCGTTTATTAAGAGTATGACATTGCCCAGGAACAAGCAATGCCAACTTAACAGGGAAATCTGGAATTAAAGTCCTGCAAATATGGCGCCTCAAGTTTCATCAGATCATAGGCTAGTGCTGAATCCCATCTGTGGTTCCATTATCATGGGAAATACGCTCAGAAGTGGCAGTCCAGAAAGTGCAAAATCAATTTGCCAGTTACCGCTTACATCTGATCAGGAATTTTCCAGAAAAAGCTATAGGAATGCAAAGCGGGGCAATGATAAGAATTGCTTCTTGCTGGAACATGGGTCACCCTGTCTCCGAAATTGTAAGAAGAACCATTATATTTCCTAGACTGGTACCAATCAGAGAAGAATTTTCTGTCAGGTTGCAAATTATAAGCTTAATTTGAATCCCTCAGTATAGTCGGATAGAAAAATTCTAATATTACTAACTCAATGTATTTTTGTGTCTAACACACAGAATGAATTGGTGAATGACCCCAAGTCGGCAAGACATGTTTTTTGGGCCAGCTATTTTGGCTGGCTTCTGGATGGTTATGACACCACGATCTATGCTTTCGTTTTGCTTGCTTCTCTGGCAGTCTTTCTGCCTGGGGCTTCTTTGACTGAAAAGACAACGTACGGGCTTGCCTACTTCGCTATATTTCTTGTAGGTTGGGGAACCGCCTTCATCTTCGGACCCATCTCCGACAAATACGGAAGAATGAAGGCTCTTGGAATAGCGATTCTCCTTTATGCTGTTGGTACCTTCGGGTCAGGTCTTTCTTTCAACATCTATGAGTTCGGAGTTGCCAGATTTGTTGCCGGCTTCGGATTAGGAGCCGAATGGTTCATTGGTGGCACAGGTGTGGCTGAGGTCTTCCCTGAGAAGGATAGGCAGATCTGGGCCGGCAGGTTTCACAGTGCGTGGTATGCCGGATTCATGGTGGCAGCGGCAACTACTCCATTTATACTTTATCTTCTTCCTGCGACCTACAACTGGAGAGTTGTATTTTTCATTGGGATCATACCGGCAGTGATACTGGCCTACATCAGGATAAGTGCAACAGAGCCTAAGGTTTGGCTTGAAAAGAAGGCCAGGTTTGGGCAGAAAATGAATATCACACTTTCACTTAGAACCATATTTTCCAAGCAGCTACGTACAAAGACAATACTTCTCATCTTAGTGATGGTCCCCGTGGTGACAGGTCTGTATGGAGGGACATTATTTGCACCCACCGCGATCAGTAATCTGGTGCATGCGACTGCGTCGCTCAAGACCGCATCGACGCTGACTGTTCAGCTTTACCAGGCGGCCGGAGGAATAATTATTTCAGGTTTCACCTTGACGTTTTGCCTTCTAATGCCGTTCATGGTCAGAAGAATCGGCAGGAAGGCAACACTGGCAGTATTCATGTCATTCATGATTGTGGGACTTGTGGTTGCCTTCGGAATCATTTATCCAACCAACAACCTTTACGGTTTTCTTGCAGCGGTATTCTTGTTAGGAATAGGTGGCGCAGACTTCTCTGTGTTCACGCTATGGGTCCCTGAAGAGTATCCTACAGAAGCAAGAGCCGGTGGTTTTGGTATGATCACCACCCTGGGAAGGTATGCAGGAGCAGGGCTTGTATTCGTATTTGCATTCCTTAACGCTAGGATAGGCCTTGGTCATTCGCTTGCATACGGGGCCGTTGCCTTCGCCATTGGTCTAGTACTGCTTATATTTGTTAAGGAAAACAGAAATGCCGTACTGGACAGAACCGTAGATGTACTTCCTGCTGCAGAGGGGATCGGGGGAAAATAGATACTGCACATCCCCATTTATTAAATTTACATTCTGAAAGCTCAAACCACCCCTGTTTTTCATGGAAGATGAAATCAGACGCCCTCATGATGTAACTATCAAAAATCATTATTTGAGTTGAGGTATTCTCGAATTGTGAGTAATGTCATAGTCGCAGGGGTTGGTCCCGGCATGGGATGCAGCATCGTAAGGCTCCTTACTGAAAAGCGGCATTCTGTGTCCGTAATCTCGCGAACAGATTTTGGCGAGAAAATATCAAAGGAAGTTGGTGCCTACTACACAAGGTGCGACCTTTCCAATTTTAATGAAACAGCTGGAGCAATAAAGCAAATAGCAACAGAGATGAAAGGGGTGGATGCCCTCGTACATTGTGCCGGAGGTTATTACAGCTCTGAAACCATAGACAGAATTACCCCGGAATTCTTTACAAAGGCGCTGCAGAACAATGCGGTAACACTATTTAACACAGTGCATGCTGTTGTTCCGCTGATGATTGGCAGAGGGGGATCGATCATAGCCATCACCGCTGCAAAGAACGTCTACTACAATGGTAACGCTGCATATGCGGCAGCGAAGGGGGCCGTGGCTTATATGGTAAAGAGGCTTGCCTCTGAGCTGGCACCGCACAATATAAGGGTTAATTCCATCGCTCCAGGATTCATCAGCAAGGATGACTGCGGTTCGCCCTCTGTGGATAACAAACTGCTGAAAGGGACAAGATATGCCTCCATAAATATTGCTCTGGCTGTGGACTCACTCATATCGAACCCCATAATCACGGGACAGGATCTGGAAGTTGACGGAGGGGTCAGCACCCAGATAAGATCGACCTGAGGCAAAATTAAATTAGTCTACTTCACCTCACAACATCATATGGCGCAGATAGTTGCTGCTGAATTCACACGCTTCGGGAAGCGCAATGAGGACATAGTTGAACTTTCCGCCCTACCGGCTATTCCAATCGTGAGAAAGCATCGTGACGCGATTGATTTTGTAGTGGTGTCAAACTCCTACTCCGGAGAATATGCAGATGTTTCCGGCCTTAACAACCTCATTACCACCAGACTGTCTCTTGACAATGTGCCCTCTTTGCGAGTGGACAACACAAGCGGAAGCGGTGGCTCCGCAATACTGACTGCTCTGGCGCTTGTTGAATCAGGAATAGCAAGAAATGTCCTGGTGATAGGGACTGAGAAAATGACTTCCGGCAACACAAAAAGATCAACGAGGATCATTGCATCACTCCTCAATAATGAGGAACGGAAAGCCGGCTTGTCTCTGCCATCACTTGCGGCGTTTATGGCTCAGCAGTACCTAGAGAAGTTTAAGGCGAAGCGTGAATCTCTTGCTCTTGTGGCAGTAAAGAACCATGCGAACGGTTCCCTCAATCCATATGCTCACTTCCAGAAGCCTACAACTCTTGAGGAGGTGATGGCCTCAAAGGTGATTGCCGATCCGCTCAGGATCTTCGAGTACTGCCCAGTGAGTGATGGCGCCGTAGCCATGATTCTTTCATCCGATGAGACTGCCCCATCTATTTCTGAGGACAGGATCAGGATCAAATCCAGCGCAATGGCTTCCTCATCATCCAGCATCTCATTCAGGAAGGATTTGACAGAAATAGAATGCGTGAAGCAGGCTTCAAGGGAGGCATTCAGAAGGGCAGGAGTGTCCCCCAGTGATGTTGATGTCGCTGAACTGCATGACATGGCGACCATACTTGAAATAGTTGAGTCAGAGGATGCAGGATTCTTCAAGAAGGGTGAAGGTTGGAAGGCGATCATTGATGGAGAAACCGACATTGGAGGCAAATTGCCCATCAACACCAGCGGCGGTCTGAATTCCAAGGGACATCCCATCGGTGCTACAGGGATTGCACAGGCCGGGGAGATTTACCTTCAGCTTACAGGAAGAGCAGAGAAAAGGCAGGTAAAGGGCGCTTCCATAGGTTTTGCCCTAAATATGTCAGGATTTGGGAATAGCGCCACTGCTTCAGTATTTGAGGTGGTATGATGAATTATCATTCGTGTGAGGATTGCGGGGAAAAATTTCTTGTGGACAGAGCCTTCTGCCCGAGGTGTCATTCTGAAAGAATTCAGAAGAGGCAAATTGAGACAGGCAGGGTCATCAGCGTCGTGCATTTGGTGGCCACTCCGGAGCCTTATCCGGATCAGTACAGCCTGGTACTTGCTGAAGCAGAGGGGGTGAAATTCTTCTGCAGGTCAACCGATAAGGTGGCCAGAGGCGACCCGGTTAAGCTCAGTGATACCGACGATGGCCTGATCTGTTCGCTTCAGGGAATATCCTGATCCCTCACCACCCCCGAATTAATTACACCCTCTTTGGATAGCCTCTCTGAATCGGTGTGGTTAAAGCCCAACTCCTCGAGAATTTCTATTGTGTGCTCCCCAAGCATAGGCGGGTGCCTTCTTATTTTCCCGGGATTCTCCGAGAGTTTGAACGGAGTACCCAATGACATTATCTCGCCATATGGCGTGTTGATCTTTATGTTCATACCCCTCTCCATTGCCTGATCACTGTTAACAGCATCACCAACCGTATTTATGGGCGCGCAAGGTATCCCTGCTTCCATTAGTTTGGCGACAAGTTCCGACGTCTTATACCCCATTGTTGCTTCGGTGATTATTGCCGCCAAGGCCTCTCGATTCCTTACCCTCTCAACATTTGACGTGAATCTCGGATCCTCTTTCAGATGAGAAAGCCCTAGCCTGCTGATGAATTCACCCCATAATTTTTCGGTCCCAACCGAAATCGAAACATATCCATCTGAAGTTGCAAAAGCCTGGTACGGAGCGATTGAGGAATGGGCGGATCCTAGCCGCCCTGGATTCTTTCCAGTTGCAAAGTATCCGAAAGCCTGGTGGGTCAGGGTCAGAAGGTTCCCGTCGAACATGGACATGTCTATGTACTGTCCTCTGCCGCTTCCTGCTCTGGCGTAGGCAGCGCTTACGATCGATATGGCTGCGAAGAGGCCAGACACGATGTCAGCTATAGGAACACCGAATTTCACGGGAGGCCTGCCCTTCTCTCCTGTAATACTCATCAGGCCGGTGTAGGAAAGAAGAGTGAGGTCATATGCTGGATAATCTTTGAATGGCCCTGTTTGGCCGTATCCCGAGAGGCTGCAGTAAATCACTTCCTTATTGACTGACTTTGCATTCCCATAGGAGAGCTCGAGTTTATTCATGGTTCCAGGTCTAAAGTTCTCAACAACGATGTCAGATTCTCTCAGGAGCCTCTTCATTACTTCGATTCCGGCAGGTTTCTTCAGATCAACCGCAATGCTTCTTTTGTTCCTATTGGCACTGAGGAAATATGAAGACATTCCATTCTGGTAAGGCGGAGCCCATTTCCTCGTCTGGTCACCAGTAAGAGGTTCCACCTTTATCACATCACATCCCAGATCGCCCAACAGCATTGTTGCGAAGGGGCCCGCCATTGCCTGAGTAAAGTCAAGAACTTTCAGCCCCTGCAGAGGAGATTCTGCCATGGATGGTCTATCCTTTGATCATATAGGTTTTTTACCAGTGCACGTAACCTTTCAAAGGCTGTATAACATAAGCATTTCTTTCACGCTGAATTCGGCTGCATATAGCGACTGTTACATTATGATCGGCATCTCTGCTTTCCAGTCAATCTGATTCAGTATTTGCTCAGCCATGATAAGTCAGGAAACAATCGATCCGTGTTATGGAACAGTTTACCCAACTTTGGGTTCACTTATCCATGATAGTTGAAACCGGCCGATGCCTCTCTAGACTAATAAAAAACCTCACTATGTCCAAGAACCTCTCCTTTGCCTTTTTCGATCATTTTTTGATTTCCGGTTCTGTATCCGTATTCGATATCAAGGAAACCAGAGAGGAGCAGGTACGTATCAACCCGTCTCCTGAAGTCCTTCCCCATGTCAAACGGATAGTTTGCAATTGATTTCTCAGCCATTTCCCATCCAAAGTCGTAAACAAGTTCTGTAAAATCCCATGCGGGGTCTCCTATCCTGCTGTTGGACCAGTCTATTACACCTCTTATCATTCTCTTTTCTGGGTCTATAATAATATTCCAGCCTCCAAAATCACCATGTATGAAACGACCCTCAATATGAAAGGTCAGCATCTCATCCCTCAGGCGAAGCAAAAACGATACCGCCTTCTCAACTTCAGAGGCAGTGAAAACCTTGCTTAATGGTTCCAGGAGACTCTGAATCAACCTGATAATATAGTTCCGCCAGTCATCATCTCCGAATTTTGACAGCCTGCTTTTCAGAGCGGAATCATTGAGGGAGTGGATTTTGCCCAGCAGTTCGCCCAACTGCGCTGAGATAGAGTTCTGCTCGGTTTCAGTGAGTTGCGTCACCGGATCGATGGTACAGACAGGCCTTTCAAATTTTTGCCTAGTCAACAGGCATCCGTTTATAGCCTTGTAGGCAGCACCTGTGATCAACCTGTCTCTGGCAACGGCAAAATATTTTGGCACTTCCACACTGATGCTGCGTTCAATTATTTTCAGGACTTCGATCTCCTTCTCAAGCTGACCTGAAGATTCTGCGCTTCTAGGGATCTTTACAATATACCTGTCGTCCACCATAAAAACCAGGCTGTTCCACCCTATGCTTATTTCCTCCACTTTTGCTATTTTGTGAGGCTCCAGCAGTTTCATGAGTGTGGCTTCGTACTTTTTGAACATCTTCCATTAGAAGAAATAAAACGGTATGTATTGTTGTTTGGCTTCCATTCGAATTGGAATGGGTATTTTTTATTCATACGGTATGAGTCAGGTGAGCCGCTGTTTTGATATTACCAAGGATGTTCTGACATGCATTTAGCTGGAGTCTGATGAAAATCAGTTTCCGCTAGATCCTAACGGTTGTATTGATCTGCACGCGCTCCCAATGGCCCTGTGATTAGTTTGCATTTTCTTTACAACATACTACAACTTCATGAGATCGGTAGGAGATAGCTCCCCAAGGCTGTTGAAACCTGCCAGGGCAAGCTGAAGAGAAAGCTCTCCCTTAAGCTCTTCGAACAATCTTTGAACGCCCCTGGATCCGGCAGCAGCCATTGCGTAGGCGTAAGGCCGTCCTATCAGGACTCCGGATGTGCCAATGCAGAAGGCCCGCATTACGTCCGCAGCATGCCTGATGCCGGAATCCAAAAGCAGATCGCCTTCGTAGCTCCCGCTCTGTGTAATCTCATACAGGGCATCGATTGTCGCGATCGCACCATCAACCTGTCTTCCACCGTGGTTGGAGATAACCACACCGTCTACCTTATGCTCGAATGCTTCCCTCACATCCGCCGGACTTGATATTCCCTTTATCAGTACAGGCAGGTTTGTCCATGATCGGATCTCATCGAAATACTGCCAGTCAAACGCCGGATTAACATAGATTTTCAGCCACTCCATAATGGCTTCAGAAAGATCGTTCTGCGGATCGTCCCGCAGCCTCTTCCTGAAGTACGGATCCGTGAGATAGTTGGCTATGCCGTGGCCCTGAAGAAAAGGGAGATAGGAGTTTTTGAGATCACTCTCCCTCCAGCCAAGCATAGTTGTATCAACTGTGACAACAATAGCCTTGAAGCCGGATTTCTCAGCTCTCTGAATGAAGCTTTTCATGATCATTTTGTCTTTTCCTGGGTAGAGCTGAAACCATTTTTCAGCCTTGGGGGCATGCCTGGCCACTTCCTCAATGCTGTTAGACGATACAGTGGACTGGCAGAATATTATGTCAAGATGCTCAGCTGCCTCGGCTCCCATAAGATCTGCATTGTTGCTGATGATAGACATTGCGCCCAGAGGGGCAATTATGAAAGGGCTGCTTCTCTTCCGTCCCAGGATTGTTGTCTCTATTGATGAGTTTTCAACATTTCTCATGTAGCGGGGTCTAATACGGTAATGCTGAAACCTTTCCTCGTTCAGTCTGCATGTGTCATTAGAACCTGCGCCACCTTCAATGTACCACCATGCATTTTCGTCAAGCTTTTCCATGGCAAGATTTTTCCAGTCCTGAATACTAATGGGAAGGTCTCTGTCAGTGTCGGATCCGGAATACCTGCTGAGTTGGAACTGCAAACCAAAATTCGTCACATGAACAACAAGACTTCGTATCTAATTATAATGATGCTTTTACTGTACCATAGGAATAAATCTCAGCCGAAACCCAATGGAGGCGCTGATTGGCTACAGCTTCCGTCTGTGCTAATAAATTATACAGAAGCCACAGGTAATGATCAATATGCTGGTATTTTTAAATAAACACCAATACTTGATTCCGAAGAAATAAACACTTGCATCCCACCAACTGTCCTATTGAGAGGGAAACCCTGAGTAAATTTTTTAACAATTCAAATCTGCAATTAGGGACAAGATCACACCATCCATTTGGCGAAAAGTATTTTCGGTTCTGGTTCAGCTACAGGTCTCACGCTTTACAGCATACGGAAGTCATTGAAGCAGATCTTGAGAAATCTCTGAAACAGGATCAAGTTGTGGCCTCTTCTTTAAACCACCAATGCCGGATACATCATAATATGCATCCAGAAACTTGATGATGTCAGATCCAGAAACGATTCCCAGGTTACCTACTCTCACAATTTTGTCTGAAAGGTCTCCCATACCTTTGGAGACGACGAAACCTGATTTTGCTAAGGCAGTTATCGTATCGTTCACAGGAAGCAAAGGCCTGAATGCTATCACTGAATCGGAGAAATTTGAAGGATTGCCAATAACAGCGGAGCCGGAATTGAAAAGCCCGGCCCTCAGTAATTCCGCGTTAGCCCTATGTCTCTTCCACCGGTTTTCAATCCCTTCCAGATTCAGTATTTCTAAAGCCTTCAGCAGAGCACTGAAGCTTCCAGTGGAAGGGGTGAAGGGGGTTTCCCCCTTCCTGAAGAAATCCAAAGAAATTCCGAGATCAAGGTACTGTGGGATGTCCTCTGATGGCTTCAGAGTAGCGCCGACTTCTTCACCCAGCGATACTATCCCAAGCCCGGGGACAGAGGCAATTCCCTTCTGGCTGCATGTCGCCATTGCGTCTATTCCCCACTCGTTCAGCATCATAGGCATCGCACCAAAGCCTGAAACTGAATCGACAAACACCCTGAGGCCCTGCCCTTTAATGATATGTGCAATCTCCTTGAGGTTTCTGATTGAAGTGCCATTGCCCGTTTCGTTGTGTACCAGAAAGACAGCCTCAGCGTCTTTGTATTTAGTTGCAACTGATTCTGCATCCTCTGCGCTAATGATTCCGTCAGGGCCACGACTTATTTCATGCACCTTGAGACCTCTTCTGTGAAGGCTTTTGATTAGCCTGTTGCCAAATTCACCAAATGTGAATGCAACGACAGTTTCATTCCGTTTTGTAAGTGAGGATATCATTGATTCAACAGCAGTGGTACCTGATCCTGTCGTGATAACCGAGAAGGAGGCATCCGCAAAACGGTTCAGCATGACTTCGCACTTTCTTACGATGTTTCTGAATTCGTCTGATCTGTGGTTCACAACATATGCCGATGCCCTGAGCACACTGGCGGGCACTTCAACCGGCCCGGGAATCAGCATCAAAGCCCCATCGCCTCCATTTTTTCAAGAAGATTTCTCAGTGTGAACTCTGCCACCCGCCTCTGAGCCTCTATGGTCTGGGCCCCTATGTGTGGAGTGATTATCACGTTTTTCATGGAGATTATCCTTTTCTCCCAATCCTCTGAGGGGGGCTCGTTCCACGTGACATCTGCGGCATAGCCGGAGATTCTATGAGTTTCCAAGGCATTGAGAAGTTCAGGTCCATTAATGAATTCTGCCCTGCTTGTATTCACAATGAATGCGCTTTCCTTCATCTGGTTCAGGTGGTGGGAGCCGAGCATAGCATTTGAATCCTGAGAGAAAGAAGCCAGAAGGAAAATGATGTCTGAATCCTTAAGAAGCATATCCAGGGACACGTATGTTCCGTCCACCTCTGCGATCCTACGTGTGTCCTTTACTACGTCATATGCCAGTATACGGAGACCCATGGAATGGAGAATCCTTGCGGTGTAATGGCCAATTCTGCCATATCCTATTATCCCGGCTGTTTTATTGAACAGCTCAGAGCCAATTAACTTTTTCCATTCACCATCCCTCACACCATTGCTCAGATTCAGCAAATTTCTAGCCATGATTATTGCCAAACCTACATTGAGTTCTGCAACAGACTGGG
>JAHXPV010000017.1:0-38408 GCA_031625175.1 Thermoplasmatales archaeon AK
GCATTGCTCAGCATGCCGGTCACTGTCGTTTCAAGATCGAATGCCGCCTCATGGGACGAAACACTAGTCCGCGAAAACTCACTGTGGGTAAGAAATATGATCCCTGTAGAACTGATGATAATCAGGGCAACAAAAGCAGGCATCAATTTTTTGTGTTCCAGGAACCAATATTTTGATTTCAAAAGCTTGTTTAAAGCTTTTTTACCATCGGTCATAGCTTATAAAATCTCTTTCTATATTTAAGTATCAGAGAATCAATAATCCATCGTTCTTACGCCGAGGAAAATTCAATCTTTACCGAACATTTGAAGATGAGGGGCCTAAAAATCCTGACAAGGCAATCAGTCTCAACCTGTAAGGATTGGATAATCCATAGCGGCAGAATTCTTTCCGGACCAGACTGAAGGTCAAACTTCATTTCGATAAGACCGGTTTGTCGCTCGGCAGTAAAAAAATTTATTTATTCCCGATGAAAATACGCTATAGTTGAAGTCCTTTCTGAATTATAGCAATCCATCACTCGAAAGCATCTTTTATGGGGGTTATTCTCGTGGAGGAATACAGTATTTCTGATCTCAAGCAAATTTCGCGAACGATAAGGAGAAGGGTCATTGAGATGGTTTACTCGGCTAAGAGTGGCCACCCCGGTGGCTCCCTCAGTGTAGCCGACATCCTTGCAGTTCTCTATTTCAAGGAGATGAACATAGATCCTGCAAGGCCCGATGATCCTGATCGGGACAGGCTAATCATGAGCAAGGGTCATGCTTCACCCGGTCTCTACGCCACGTTGGCAATAAGGGGATTTTTCCCGGAGAACCTTCTAAACGGGTTCAGAAAAATTACTTCAAAGCTCGAAGGTCACGTGCACAGGGGGGTCCCAGGCGTGGAGGCATCCACGGGGTCCCTTGGCCAGGGACTGGGAATAGGTGTTGGAATGGCACTGGCCGGCAAGCTTGACAAGCGTCCATACAAAGTGTTTGTTATTCTTGGCGACGGTGAAATTGAGGAGGGGAGCAACTGGGAATCATTCATGGCCGCCAACAAATATCGGCTTGACAACCTCATAGCTATTCTTGACAGGAACAATGTCCAGCTTGACGGTTATACAAAAGACATAATGCCCCTCGGAGACATTTGCGCGATGGTCAGGAGTTTCGGATGGGACACACAGGAAATTGACGGACACAATTATGAGGAGATAATCGGTGCAATTGAAAGAGCTAAGAAGGGGCAGGGGAAACCCCATTTTATCCTGGCAAGGACCATAAAGGGGAAAGGAGTAAGCTACATGGAGAATAACCCAAAGTATCATGGCAGCCCGCCGGCTAACGACGCGGAATACCAGCAGGCCCTTAGGGAACTGACGGAGGATTGAACATGAGGGTGTCAGAAAGCCTCAGAGAAACCTACGGCGAAGAACTGGCAAGGCTTGGGGAGAAATATAAGGACATCGTCGTGCTTGACGCCGATCTCTCAACATCAACTAAGACAGCAGTGTTCGGTTCAAAATTTCCAGACAGATTTTTCAACATGGGAATCTCCGAACAGTCCATGGTAGCGACTGCCGCCGGTCTTGCATTATGTGGCAAAAGAGTCTTTGCATCCACATTTGCAGTATTTCTCACACGGACATACGAACAGCTTCGGCAGTCAATATGCTACAACAATCTGCCGGTCAATTTTGTTGTGACGCATGCTGGAATCAGTGTGGGAGAGGATGGTGCCACACATCAGATCGTAGAGGATGTCGGAATCATGTCTGGACTTCCAAACATGAAGGTCATTGTACCAGTGGATTCGGTGGAGACAAGAAGCGTGATAGATCTTCTTGCAGAGAGGCAGAACGGACCAACATATGTGAGGCTTAGCAGGGAGAAGTTCCCCGTGCTCAACGACGGATCCTACCAGTTCAGGCTTGGAAGATCAACGGTCATGAAGGACGGTTCCGACATAACTATAATCGGAATGGGAGTAATGGTGGCATTCGCACTTGATGCTGCTGAGATCCTTAAATCCAAGGGCATAGATGCACAGGTCATAAACATGTCCTCCATAAAGCCTATCGACAGGGAGGCAATTGTTAAGGCTGCCAAGATGACAGGCAAGATCGTTACGGTCGAGGAGCATTCAATATACAACGGGCTTGGAAGCCGTGTTGCTGAGGTTGTCTCAGAAGAGTATCCCGTTCCTGTATGGAGGCTGGGAATGAGGGATCATTTTGGGAAATCAGGAAAATCATGGGAACTTTTTGAATATTTTCATATGGGAGTTCAGGATATTGTGAAAATCACAGAAAGTTGCTTTAGGGAGGAACCAAGATATGAAAATTTTCCTTGATACCGCCAGTGTAGATGAGATTCGTGAGGGTGTTGAAATGGGTCTGGTGGACGGAGTCACCACCAACCCCACTCTAGCATCAAAGGAAACCGGGAAGGGCAAAGGATTTGCAGATATCGTAAAGGAGATCCTAAAGATCACTCCGGGCCCGGTGAGCATAGAAGTCGTGGCAACCGATTATGAAGGAATGGTCAAACAGGGACAGAAAATAGCTCAGCTGGGTCAGAATGCAGTTGTGAAGATTCCGATGACAAGGGACGGCCTTAAGGCCATAAAGACGCTGAAAGGGAAGAACATACCGGTTAACTGCACACTTATATTTACCCCAGTTCAGGCTCTCTTTGCTGCCAAGGCCGGCGCAGAATACGTTTCACCCTTCGTCGGAAGGCTTGATGACATAACGCAGGACGGCATGGAACTTGTGAACCAGATAAAAACCATTTTCGTTAACTACAACATTAAAACAAACATCCTGGTGGCATCTGTCAGGAACCCGGTTCACGTTCTAAGGGCGGCACTGATCGGTGCAGATGTTGTAACCCTGCCCTTTGACGTGCTGAAAAAGCTACCGGACCATCCCAAGACTGACGAGGGACTGTCTAGGTTCCTGAGCGACTGGAAGAAGGTCTCGCCGAATGGGGACTTCCCTCTCTGATCTCCAGAGATCAGAGCAGACGGACGGTCTCCAGGTTTTTCAAGGCTATTGCATCTATTCCAAATTTTGTCTTAATTAATCTCGCAAATTCCACGGTTTTATCCCCATCCCCGTGATTAACGAGTATCTTGTGTGGTTTGGGCTGCATTGTGGCAATGTAGGCAAGCAGCTGTCTCTTGTCAGAATGGCCTGAAAAGCCCTCTGCGGTTTCCACTGCCATCTTTATATTGAATTTTGTCTGCCTGCCATTCTCTGACAGCGTGACGTCAGGGGCACCCCTCTGAATCCTCCGCCCAAGTGTGCCCTCAGCCTGGTACCCGACGAAGACGAGCGAATGCTTCGGAGACTCGCACCAAGTCTTGAAATATTCCATGACGGGTCCTCCGTTCATCATTCCGGATGTCGCGAGAACAACGGCATTTTCGACAGAGTCACATATCTGCTCCCTCTGCTGCCGAGTTTCCACTTTTTTGAATACTGTGCTGAGAAACGGGTTCTCCCTATTCACCATTATGGATTCCCGCAGATTTCTGTTAAGGTATTCCGGGTAGGCAGCATGAATGGCCGTTGCCTCCATTATCATCCCATCGAGATACACGGGGACATCCTTCAATTTCCCCGTTCTTATGGCCTCCTCCAGAACCAGCATAACTTCCTGGCTTCTTCCCACCGCAAATACAGGGATAAGGACAGATCCGCCTCTTTCAAAAGTCCGGTTGATTATTTCAACGAGAGTGTTTGAGGCTTCTGCCCTTGGGTGATGGTAGTCCTCCCTCCCGGCATAGGTGGACTCAGTCATGAATGCCTCCACTCTCGGAAATTTGTTGTTTGCAGGATTGAAAAGCCAGGTCTTCTCGAACTTGACATCTCCGCTCAAAACGATGTTGTAAAGCCCTTCACCTATGTGGAGGTGAACAGAAGCTGAACCCAGAATATGGCCTGCGTTGTAAAACGTGAGGCGCACATCCCTCGTAATGTCGGTCGTTTCGTTGTATCTCAGCACAATGGTTCTCTTGAGGGCTTCGCGAATGTGCTTCGATTCATATGGAGCCTTGTGTCCCTCAGCATGGGCAACCTTGATGTAATCATTCTGCAGAAGCGCTGCAAGATCCCTTGTGGGAGGAGTCATGTAAACGGGACCCTCGTAGCCATACTTGTAGAGGATGGGAAGCAGACCGGAATGGTCCAGGTGTGCATGTGTAAGAATCACAGCATCCAGGGAACTGAATGGCTGTATCTCCGGCGCATACAGGTATGGTGCACTTGCCCATGGCTGATCATCGGAATCGTTTGTGTTCATCATTCCGCAGTCAACAAGGATCCTGGAATTGTTTGTTGAGATCAGAGTGGCGCTTCTGCCAACCTCACGGTGTCCACCAAGCGCAGTTATACGAATCCAGTTCTCGCCGGGCATTGGAGGAATGTTGAGTTTTTCTCCCAGCTTGTGCAGAAACTCTTTCCTTTCCTGCTTAACCTCCCTGAGGAACTCCCGCATCTCCTTCACAGTTCTGGAGTGCATGGGGGGAGCTCTTACGAACCTTGGAAGCCACTTGGTTTTTTCCTTTATCTGGGCGATATACTCCTGATCCCTTGCAGTTACGATGGAGGGTTCGTCAAGCTCGATAACCGCCTCGCCTGTGTCAGCCTCGAAGTAGACATCTTTGAATCCAGCATTTTCAGGAATTATCTCCTGAATGATCTTGATTGCCTCGTCCTCTGATATCATTATGGAGGGATCCGGCCGGATGGAGATTCGTCGTCTCATCTCCTGGGCGATCTGCTTCGCAAGGTCATCCCTCCTTGAGAAGAGTTCCAGGTTTTTGGTGTAAACCACGATATTGGGACCCTCATAATCCACTTCAGTGATTTGGTTATCTGGATACAGCCTGTCGAATATTGCTCTTGCCTCGGATAGATAGTCCTTAAAAGACATCGGAAAAGTCTCCTGAGATTGAAATTTGAAGTTGAATTAAAATAAAATTAGAGCTGAAGCTTGAGCTTTTTCAACCGGTCAAGAACTTCGCTCTCGGGAACCTGGGCAAACCCGGTTTTCTTATCGATTACTGCGACATCGATCATTCCGCCGGAGGCCGAGTCTCTGGATTTTGCGGCACTAATTCCCCTGATTACAAGGTCAATGCCATCATCCACATCCATATCCCTTCTGTACTGGCTCTCAAGCACGCCGTAAACGAATGGTGATCCGGACCCGGTCGATGCATAGATATCCTCAACTGCCCCCCCTGCGGCATCTACTGAAAAGATGTGTGGGGCCTTGTCATAGCCGCCAACAAGCAGCTGCACCATGTATGGGTAGAACTTGCTCTGATTCAAAATGTTAGAAAGGAGCGTTGCGGCGGCTTCAATGGGCATGTTAACCCTTCTCTGAAGTCTGTAAAGTTCCAGCTCCGCAGACATGTACCTAACAAGGACCTGAGCATCTCCGACCAGACCGGCTATGGTCATAGCCGCATGGGTATCTATCTGGTGGAGCTTCTTGCCATCCTTGTGCGCAATGAAATGATCCATCGTGACTCTCCGCTCCGTAGCCATTATAACTGCATCCTTGACTATGATGCCTACGGTAGTGGTTCCAGTTTGCAGTACCTGATCCATAAATTTTCACATCCCAAAAGAAGTGATCTTGGATTGGAATATCGTATTAAATGTTTTCCAGTCAGCCGATGAATTAGCAATCCCTCGGAGATCAGCGTCGATATGAATCCGCAATGACTGGGGTACGAAAGATAGGGAGAATATATCTGCTGTCTATGAATAAATCTGTGACTGTATATATACATCCTATCGATTATCCATTATGGTGCTTTACGCCAAGGACATCATGCGGGACTACACTTTTATGATGCGAGAGGAAACCAACGCTTTCGAGGCAGCCAAGGTTATGAGCAGAGATCATGTCGGTTTTGTAATCGTGGAGAGGGAGGGTAAACCCTACGGAATCGTCACGGAATGGGATTTTGTCAATAAGATTGTTGCCAACGGCGCTGACCCCAAGAAGGTTCTCCTGAAGGACATCATGAACACGCCTCTCATGGCCGTGAGTCCCAAAACACCCACTGACCAGGTTACCGTCATGATGAGCAAAAATGGTGTAAGAAGGGTCCCTGTCATTGAAAACGGAAAACTCATCGGCGTGATCACATCAAGGGATGTACTGAGAATATTCAAGGACTATATGGACAACCTGTCCGATGTAATAGCCCGTTTCGGCAATTTCTAGATTCCGCCCAAAAGGCTCATTAGAATTACAAGAATGTCGTGGACATCACCCTTGCAGTAGTCGCGGAAATCCTTGGTGTTCTTCTTCCACATATCCTCTATCGCCCTGTTCACAGGCATGCCGGTCACAGCTGCAAGGGATTTCGTTCTCATAAGTGGCAAATTGCTGTATTCCTGGTGAATCACAACTTCAGAAAGTTTCCGGGTTTTGTAATCCCCCGTCCTCTCATACAGATCACCTGCAATGATATACATCATATCCGGACAGTAGGCGGTTGAAAGATAATACTTCAGGTTCCACAGTTGCCTGCTGTAACTCCTCCTTACCATCTTTAACCTCAAGAGCGGAATGTCATAACCTGTGTGGTTGTAACCGATTATCACAAGTGGTTTGAATCCGCCAACAAAGGCGTCAAGCTGAAGAAGCACCTCGTCTTCAAACTGAGACCCCTCCCCGGATGAGATAAATATCTCCGTCCTGATGGTGCTTTCTGCGCTGGAGTAATACGCAACTGAGCAGGCTATTATTTGCTCCCCTGTCAGAAAGTCTTCCTGATTTCTTATGAGAGTTTCAAGATCAAGAGATAAGACTCTGTCCCATCCGAATCTTGATACCATATCATTGAGAATTGAGAGATAGATTCTGTGATCGTTTGCCGTCATAACCACTGACTATTACCAAAACGACTTAAATCATGAGGTTATCGCCTGACAATGTTGTTTGCGTCCAGAGAGTACATAGGGAAAAGAGTGAAATTTGAGGACCTTACAGAGCTGATAGTGAACTTTTTCAAGGAGGAGGGATTCAAGACCCAGTCGATTCACCACCCCGCCGGCTATATTGTGCAGGCCAGGAAAGGCGGTATATTTAGAGCCCTCCTGGGAAGCAATCATGCGTTCACAATGGCGATTGACGGCCATCCCGCGCATTTCAGGATAAAGATTGGAGTTTCACCGTGGATCGATAAAGAACCCGATGAAGTGGAGGAATTCTTCAGGGTTCCATACAGGAAATTCTTGGAGACACCAGAAGCCCTTTGGGCTTACGAGCTTGAACATCACCTTTGGCATTACATCGAGAACCAGATTGAGCTGTCCAAATGATTTACCATTTCTGTCCAGTTATCCGTTCGAACATTTCCCTGTAGAGCTGGGATGTCTTCCTGATCTCGGTCTCAGGTAACGGAGGGATATCGGGCTCAGGCTTCCCATTTTCACGGGCATCGTACAGTAGCTTGTGGTAGCCAATTTTCCTGTAGTACTGCCTTACGCTCTCCTTGCTGAGCTCAACTATCTGTCCCTTGCTGTATAGTTCCTTGTCCCAGAACCTGTCTTCGTCTGCGGTTCCGAAGGTGTCAATAACAACCGGTTCTCTGCCAGGACCAAATGCGAATTCCTTCTTTCCGTCCACATGGATCAGCCCTCTTGAATTGACCTGCTTATTTATTCTCCTGTCGATCTTAAATATGGCCTCCTTTATCTCTGTAAGCTCCGTTCTGGAGAGTCCTCCAATCTCTATGATCTCTCCCATGGCGAGAACCCGATCGTACTTCTCGAATTTCGTGGTAACTTCGAAGAATGGATCGTCCAACTCTTCCCCATATTCTGGCATATGTTGCATTCCTATATCCTTAGGTGAAATTTTTTGTGCCTTTAGCCGGTCATAAAGGCTTCCCGCCACATAGTATCTAGTTATGAATTCAAGTGGGATAACATACTCCACCTCGTATGGGTTGCCTTTTTTCTCGGGTACGTAATATTTTACCACCCTCATCTCGGTGTTTGACACCAGTTCTATGAAGTGGGTCTCAATTCCTGCTGACTCCTTGGCAACTTTGAACCAGTAGGCCGAGGTCCGACAGAGGGACTCTCCCTTGTTTGGGATCAGGCTCGGAATAATTTTGTCGAATACCGAGATCTTATCGGTGAATTTGAATAGAAGAGTATCTCCCTCGTCATATACTTCCTTAACCTTTCCAACGCGTATGAGCTGCATAATATGGTTTAGTAATATTCATTTATTAATGTTATTCAGGGTCGCTGATTCCTCCCTCAGGAAGCAACTCAATCTTTAATTATTTCTGCTCATTCCGTACCAGTGCCGGCGCCAAAAGCTCAGGATATTCTCAAAAAAGCGGAAAAGGATAGAGACTTCAGGAACAGACTGGACGAACTGACTGACAGCATTATTCCGATGATTCAGCGTGGTTTGAACCTCAAATCTGTATTAGAAGCATCAAATGACGGGAAAAATATAACAGAATTCTGCTACGATCTGGCCAGGTCAAGACTCAACGTGAGCGGGAAGTTCGTGGCATGGAGGAGACTTTGGCTGGATTCCTACACCTCCAGCTATTCGACTCCGGAAATCGTGGCGAGGTACCGCGGGAGAAAACTCGCCGGGGAGACCATTCTTGACGCCGGAGCCGGCGCTGGACTTCAGGCAATATTCTTTGCCCTGGAAGGCTCTGACGTAATTGCAGTTGAAAAGAATCCGCTAAGGTTCCTTATGGCAAGACTAAATTCCGAGGTTCTGGGTGCGAAACTGCGACTGATCAACAGCGATGTTACAGCTTTAGATCCATCCTCTGTTCGATCGATAAGCGTTATCTTCAGTGATCCGGAACGCCCTCCCTCCCAGGAGGAGAGGGATTTGAACCATCTCCTCCCTTCCCCTCTTGCCCTTATATCACTTTTTAAGGAGATCACGGAAAACTTTGTGTTTGATCTGCCTCCTCAGATGAGATGGAAGAATATAACAATAAACGGAGAGAAGGAGTACGTCTCCGTGGATGGTCACCTAAACAGGCTGACTCTTTATACAGGCAAGTTCAAGAGATCAGAGGTTTCGGCTGTGATTCTTCCATCTGGTATGTCATTCAGTGGGACTCCGGATTGCGCTGAAACCTATGGTGGCAACGGTCTTTTGAAGTACCTCTATGTCGTTGATCCATCATTGGTCTATGCCTGTCTGTGGAAGAACCTTATAGATGAACAAACAGTATTCGCCGGTAGAGATCAGCGCAGGATTCTCCTGACATCCGATCACTATAATGATGGTTTCCCCGGGGAGAAATTTGAAGTGCTCTCAACCGGTGAGGACCCGGAAACCCTTATACGGGGTTCTCATGTGGGCCGGATTTTTCCAAGGTTTGAGGCAGGTGACTATTACGGTTTGAAATCCAGGCTTGAGTCCTTGTCAAAGGGGGGAAACGATGCACACCTGTTCAGATTGAACAGTATTTATGCACTGGCTGTCAAGAAAGCCTGAAAATCTTTTCAGGAATTGTTCACATGCAACCTATCGTAAAAAGCATCACGTATATCGCACTTTGAATATTTGATGAAGCCCCTTCATGCGGCACGTTAAAAATGTTTTTATCCAGATTTTTATATGTCATTGGATTCGAAGAGTGATTAGGATGCTTGAGTTCTACAGTAAAGCGAGGCTGCCCACCATGGCAGGAGTGTTCACCATATACACTTTCAAGTACGATGACAGGAAGGATCACGCTGTTCTGGTCAGAGGAGACATAGAAGGTAGACAGAACATACCAGTTCGGATCCACTCTGAGTGCCTGACTGGAGATGTCCTTGGCTCCAGGAGGTGTGACTGCAGGGATCAGCTGATAAAATCCCTTGTGTACCTCGGCAAGCAGGAGTACGGCATGCTCATATACCTGCGCCAGGAAGGTAGGGGTATTGGTCTTCTCAACAAAATAAAGGCATACAGCCTCCAGGATCAGGGCTACGATACAGTAGAGGCTAATCTCATGCTCGGTCTGCCTGTTGACAGAAGAGATTATAGCTTTGCTGTTGAGGTTCTGAAATACTTTGGGATAAATTCTATAAAGCTCATGACCAACAACCCGGCAAAAATTGATTTTCTTGAAAACAGCAACATCGAGGTCACAGAAAGGATACCGCTTAAGAGCGAACCTACCGAATTCGACGAATTCTATCTTGCAACAAAGAAAATACGGATGGGACATCAGCTCTGAAACATTAGCCGTTGAGAACCCCTTTTATTATTCTTTTCTTTTAAATAGTATCAACAAATATGCCAACATGGTTTCGGTAAAGTCGATTACGACACCGGCCCCAAATGGTGGAGTCCGGGTGGAGCAGACTCAGTTCGACGAGAAGAGCTTTCAAGTCATCCTGAAACCTCTTTTCACAGGAATATGCGGAACTGACAGGGGCATAGTGAACGGTGCACTTCAGTTCGCTTATCCGCCGCATGGTTCATCCAGGCTTGTTCTAGGACATGAATGCATTGCTAGGGTTGTTGATGTTAGAGACACTGAATCGAGGCTAAAGGTAGGCGATATTGTTGTACCTCAGGTTAGAAGACCTGGGAAATGCGTTAACTGCAGGATAGGAAGATCGGACAACTGCTCGGACGGAGACAAGCATGAGGCAGGAATCACAGGATTGGATGGCTTTATGAGGGAGGAATTTGGAGACTCGGATGAATTTCTTGTTCCTGTGAAAGATTCCTCCCTGTCTGAGGTTGGCGTGCTTACAGAGCCACTTAAGAATGTTGAAAAGGCCTTCGAAGTCTTTGATATTGTTTCAAGGAGATCCATCTTCCAGAACGAAAGCGGTACCTATGAGGGCAAGAAAGCCCTTATAATAGGCACAGGAAGCGAAGCATTCCTATACGGCCTCAAGAGCAAAGATTACGGCTTCGACACTGTACTGACCAACAGGCATGATCTGGACTCTCTGAAGGACGAACTTCTCAACAGAATCGGTATTGATTTTCTAAATTACACATCCAATGGAAAGGATCAGGGCGGTTATGATCTCGTAATAGATACCAGCGGCGATCCTTCAACCATCTTCAGGTTCCTCAGAGTCATGAACAACAACGGACACATGATTCTGTTCGGGACAAATGGCAAGGCTCCTGCTTCGGATCTAAACGGTGCGGACATCGATTACATAATAGAGAGAAACATAACAATCTCCGGATCTGTGGATGGCAGCAGGATCCACTTTCAGAGGGCCATTCAAGATCTCTCAAGGTGGAAATCCAGATACCCCGGTGTTCTGGAGAAGATGATAACCGCAAGGATTGACCCGGCAGAAACTTCCATATTCACCGTCAAACCCAGTGATGAGATCAAAACGGTCATCGCCTGGAGCTGATCCCATTGACTATCCAGGAAGAGATCGATTCTCTGCGGGACTCACTGAAAAGCAGCCTCACGGGCTTCTTTAAAAGATTTTACATGGAACACGGTGAACCTCTTGTAGCCTCATTCATCATAGGCGATGACCCCTCTGCCCGTTCATACCTGAAGGCGAAGATCAAAATGGGGCAAGCGCTTGGTGTCAAAGTGAAACCGATGGAACTGAACCCCGACATGACCGAAGATGAGGTGGCGGAGAAGATATCAGAGGCATCGGCCGCAGCCAATATACATGGAATAATGATAGAGGCTCCTGTACCAAAATCATTCGATCTGAAGGTTCTGCAGGAAGCCATTGATCCCTCTAAGGATATCGACTGCGCTACGAGTCGAAATCTTGGCGCTCTGTTGAAGGGAGACACGACACTTGAGCCTGCAACTGTTCGATCAATATCATCCATAATGGATCTGTTTCATCTCCCCAGAGGGTCTGCTGTTGCAGTGATAAACAGATCGGTGGTTATAGGCAAGCCACTGGCCCTCGATCTTATTACAAAGGACTACACCGTTTTCGTCTGTCACAGCAAAACAGCAAACATAAGGCAAATTTGCAGGGGCGCTGCAGCTGTCGTAGTAGCAGTAGGCCATCCGGGGTTTCTTACCCGGGACTTCGTCACCGGAGACAGTTTTGTTATAGATGCAGGTATAAACTATGTGGATGGCAAGATCCTGGGTGACGCTGATTATGAAAATCTTGTCGGCTTCGTCAAGGGAATAACTCCTGTGCCAGGTGGCGTCGGGAGACTGACCTCACTCTACATATTCCATAATTTAAAGGTTCTCATTGAGAGATATGTGAAATAGCCTTTGCAAGTGCCTCACCAATAATATTTATTTATAAACCACAGATAAAGATGGCGTGGAGACCTTCGATTCAGCCCTAGAACTTGACAGGATTGCGAATTTTCTTAAGAGGAATCTGGGGAACAAGCCGGCTGTAATCGGGGTCAGCGGGGGAATTGACAGTGCACTTACCTTGACTATTCTTTCCAATTTCCTTCCCAAGGAAAAGATACATGCATTTTTCCTTCCCGATGGGTCCACCCCAGGTAAAGACTACCGTGATGTCGAGGAGCTGGAGAAATCAACAGGGGTTCTTATCAGAATCCTCTCCATAGAGAGGATGGTAAAGCAGTTTGTTGAGGCGCTGAATGCCACCGATAAGAAGCTTATTGGCAACATAAAGAGCAGAGTCAGGATGATCGTCCTCTATTATCAGGCAAATCTAACCGGTGGACTGGTGGTGGGAACAACAAACAAGTCAGAGTACCTTACAGGTTATTTTACCAAATACGGAGATGGAGCATGCGATATAGAGCCGATAATGCACCTTTACAAGTGGGAGGTGAGAAAGCTTTCCACATATCTCGGAGTTCCCAAGAGCATACTTGAGAAGAGTCCCAGCGCAGGTCTCTGGCAGTCCCAGACTGACGAGGAGGAACTTGGGATGCCATACGACAAGCTGGACAGAATTCTCAGAGACCTTGAGCAGGGTAATCCCGATACGGACAGGGAAGCGATAAGGGTTCTGGAGATGTACCACAACACTGAACACAAGAGGCGGATGCCGGTCTCAATTCTGGATGAGTCGTAGCAATGGTGCCGAACTTTGCCTCCGAATACTACCAGATCAGTTTTATTCTCATCCTTGCCGCTTTTGCTATCCCTATATCCAGAAAAGCGGCTGTCGCAGACATTCCAATTCTGATCATCCTCGGGATAATATTCGGCCCTGTGGCGGGAATTATAAAGAGTACTTTTGCCCAAAGCTTTCTCACGACATTCGGTTATGTTGGGATAGGGCTTCTGGGAATAATGATAATCCTGTATTATGAAAGTCACCATATGAATCTTAGGGTTCTGAGGCACGAATTCTGGAAAATTGCCTCACTGGACGTGGTTGGCGTCATAGCTACCGCTCTGATTGCCGGAACCCTTTTCTCATGGATATTCAGGGCCCCATTCGGAATAGGCTTTCTCTTCGGATCAATAATCGCCCCGACGGATCCTGCTACCCTGATACCTCTGTTCAGGAGGATCAAGGTTAAGGAGAATATCTCCGGTGTTCTCATCGGAGAGAGCCTTTTCAACGATCCGATATCCATTGTTCTAGTTTCCATATCAATTCTTCTGATAGCGCCAGACTCATCCTATGTGTCTGCCTTCTCCGGCTTCATAAATTTTACAGGAATATACGTTGGAGCTGTGCTGTATTTCATCATACAGATAACCGTGCCTGCAATCATTGGAATAGTGATAGGCTTCTCTGTCATTCTTATGAACAAGTTCCTGAATTTTGAAAACCTCATTGTTGGTCTTCTTCTTGGAATAGTAATTCTGGAGTTCACTATATTCGAAGCTGTCGGAATAACCCCATTTCCTGCAATCATCGCCACCGGGGCAGTGGTGGGAAACTTCTCAGACAAGAGCATATTCTGGAACCGGGAGGAGAATTTCCAGGAAAATCTGTCATTCCTTTCTCAGGCCATCATCTTTCTCACCCTCGGAAGCATGCTGACAAGAGGTGATCTCACCGAGTTTGCTCTTCTTGGCCTCGCATTCACAATCCTCGTTATATTCCTTGCAAGGCCACTCTCTGTCTTCGTATCCCTCGGCCTTGTATCGGTAAAGAAGAAGGAAAGGCTGAACTCGGACGAACTGTCATTTCTGTCTCTTGTGGGTCCGAGAGGCGTGGTATCGGTGGTAATGGCGACAGTTCCATACACTGTTGGCATTGAATCCCAGAACGCCCAGCTTATACAGTATGGTGGAATAATGGCTGTGCTTGTATCATTCATCGTCCTATTTTCGATCGTCCTTCAGACTATTTATGTTCCGATAATAGCCAGGAAATTCCTAAACAGGGAAAATGTCGCTCACTGATTCTCAAGTGATGAAAGCGAGGCGTCCTGATCGTGCTGGAAACGGTCCACCTCAGGGGAGATTCTCTCGTACTGACTGATCCCTTTTTTCATCATGAGGTCGATGAATCGCTCACGTTTCGTCATTTGATCTTTGATGGCCTCCAGAGTTAGACCCTCCCGGTTTCCGATCTTTTCAAGCACATAGCTGAAGCCAGCATATGCATAACTGTCACTTTCCCGCCGGTAGAGGTCGTTGGTGATGACCTCACCGGTGTCGGGATCAAGACCAACCACCTCAACGACGGTGTTGAGCTTCCTCTCAAGTCCATACTTTCCAAACCTGGTGGATAGTACGATCACCAGATCAAGAGTGGTTATTAGAGTTCTCGGAAGGTTGATTGGATTGCTCTCCATCCTGTTAAGGAAGCTTTCGAAGTCGTCCGCATGAAATGTTGCGAGGCCATAGCGCCCCGCCGAAAGTGCCTGGAATATGGTAAAAGCCTCCCTTCCTCTCACCTCGCCGACGATGATATAATTTGGCCTGTGCCTGAGCGCGGATTCAAGCAGCATGAACATGTCAATGGAACTGTCCTGATCCTGATTCTGGACAGGTGCAGTTCTCGTGACCATAGGAAGCCAGTTGTCATGCATGATGTTGATCTCCCTTGTGTCCTCAATGGTCACTATCTTCTTATTCTGGGGAACAAACTGGAGAATTGCATTCAGGAACGTCGTTTTACCTGCAGCGGTTCCCCCCACAACAATGATGTTTGAGCCATATTCAATGCAAGTCCAGATGAATGCCAAAACCTCAGGGGTAACTGTGCCAAGCTGGCATAAATCTATGAATGATATCGGGCGTTCCCTGAACCTCCTTATCGTGAAGGTTGTTCCTTTTGTTGCAATTAGACCCCCCAGCGAAATCTGTATACGCGAACCATCAGGGAGGTTTCCGTCTATTATAGGGTTTGCAAGGGAAAGCTGTTTCCCCGCGAACTGAGCTAACCTGCGTGAAAAGCTTATCATTTCTTCTTCAGTTCTGAAGCTTACATTTGTCTGCAGATATCCATACTCCTTTAGGAAAACAGTTACAGGTGCCTGAAAGGATGTGCACGTGATGTCCTCAACCCTCTGATCCCAGAAAAAGGGAGTTATGGGGCCATAGTACAGGAGATCCCTCATAATGTAATATTTTACCTGTTCATTCAGGCCTCGCTTTCCAATGGTCTCGTTCAGAACCCTGATGCCCTCTTCAGAGACAAGGGTCTCTACAGAACCATCAGATATTCGCTTCAGGACTTCTTCCCTGATCTGAGCCAGCATTTGAGCTTCCGATTCCAGAAGGGGCGGCTCCTCTACCTCATATCTAATGAACGGTCCATCCTGGATAATTTTGACAGATATCTGAAATCCGTAGACCTCAATATTGTAGGATTCCAGCAATTCAACCACTGTCAGAGCCCCCCGATTATTAACAGTATCATTGAGCTGACCATCAGCATCCCTCCAATCTCCAGGAAGCCGCTCAGAACGCTTCTGTCCCTGATGATGCCGATGATTGCACCGATTCCTATGGCCTCCCCATATATTGCCAGCGCAAATGCAGTTTCAATTAGGAAGGTGGAGGCACCTTGAAACGACAGCAGCGAGGACGAGGAAGGCCTTAAAACACTGAAGAACCTGAGGTCGATTATGGCTACCACTATCAGAAACACTGCGAAGGAAATCATCAGTATTAGATCATAATTGGCCATCTCCACCTTTCTCTGCTCCCTGAGTATCTCAATCTGGTTTATGAATTCGGAGAGCATCGAAATCACATCCGAGGTGTTGCTTCCAGTTTCGGCAGCCTTCTTAAGTATGAACCCAGCTCTCTTTACGTTCTCGGAATTCAGGGCAGAGCCAAAGCCATCCAATGCTTCCTCAATTGGTGCACCCATGAGTACCTTCGATCTGACTGCTTTTATCTCAGCGTCAAGAGGCCCGTAACTGTTCTTTCCAACTCTCAGAAAAGCATCGGACAGAGGAACGCCGAACATGGCGTAATCAGATATATCCCTTAGAAGCTCAGGAATCTTCCTGTCAGCCTCCTCGAGGTTCTTAAGCGTCACCCTTTTCTGGAAGCCTATTGGTATCAGAAGCACTCCAAGCACAAAAGGATAGAGAAATATTGGATTTGCCAGGTCAGGGAAATACCTGCCGCCAACGAAGCCGATTGCAAATATCAGCAGGAATGCGATTGCGAAAACTGTAATGGATAGGCGGTATAAAGGATTCATAACTCTATCTCACCGGCCGAACTGTAGAAGAGGAGACCAAACGCGATTATGATGGCAGGGATCATCAGGATTGCTATGATAAATATAAAAAGGATGAGTAGCACCGGCGAAGAGGGGGAAAGGTATGAGACTACACCGACTATCATGAGGAGAATCAGTGGAAATGCAACTCCAACAGTAACAAATGACTCAGCAAGTATGCCCAGGGAATCGGAATTGTGTCTTATGGCTGTCCTGGTCTCCTCCTGGATTGATCTGGCCTTCTGCCTGAAGTATTCCTTGATATTTCCGCCGGAGTTCACGCTGGTGACTATTCCTTGGAGCAGGTCTGCAAATTTTTCCGATGGGGAATACCTTATGGATTCTCGTATTGATGTCAGAATGTCTTGGCCAAAAAGCTTGGCCCTATACCAGATCACCCTCGCTTCCGTGGAGATTTCCCCATATAGGCGGTTTTTACCGAGTTCAAACATAATCCTGTCTATGGGAATCTCCGAGGATGCTAGCGTCGCAAAGAAACCTATTGCCACTGTAAGCATCGAATCAATGTTTCTTTTCCTTCTCCTTGCCAATATCTCAGGCTGCTCAAGGAACAGAGCAAAGACAACTACCGCAACAAGGAATAAAATACCGGAAACAAGAAACGAGAAGCTCCTGTACAAAACGATGGTGAAGGCGTCGGCCGTGATGAGGGCAGCGGACACCACTATCATAAGGAGTGTGACCTGGCTGTAATATTCAGCCCTTGTGTACGGTATTGAAGCTTTCCTGAGAAGCACATCCATCTTCTGGTTCTTGAAATGATCCTGGTAGAAAACGGAGAAGAGCGAATGAGACACGCTTCTCCACCAGGGGATTCTGATTACATCCACATCCTTTCTGTTTCCAAATATTTCAATCTTAAACATTCTCTCTTCCCGATTCCAGATTGAGTGCGTTTCTGATTTCTGACCAGAAATCACCGTATTTTAGGCGCCTTCCTTTTAGGCGCTCCAGAATGGAGGCACGTTTTTCAAGCTCCAACCATGCTTCTGACTGGGCAACTCCCCTGAATCTGGCAAATTTTTCCATCAGCTGGCTGTCATGTGACATTCTGAAAGAGTCGCTATTAGGGTCATAACTGAAAACTGTATTGTAGAGTATCTGATCGTTCCTTGTCTCAAAGGTCATTAACTCATCTATCTCTGTGACCCTCCTCAGAAGGGCATCACCTTTCCGGATGAAATTCACGAATATCACAATATTCAGGGAGGGTATCAGCATCTTGGGGATATTCATGGGCTCTGAGATGAGTCTGTTTACAAGGGAATCCATAGAATCAGCATGGACAGTGGAAAGCGTGGTGTGGCCTGTGGACATTGCCTGAAAGAGAGCATAGGCTTCTTCTCCCCTTATTTCCCCCACCACGATATAGGTCGGCCGCTGCCTCATCGCGCTCTTAACCAAGTCGAACAGCGAGAACTCCTGGATTCCGCTTCCGGACGCTTCGGCAGTTCTTGTTGTTGTTGGCACCCAGGTTGGGTGTTCAAGGTTCAGCTCCCTGGTTTCCTCAAGACTTACTATCTTTGTATTCGGTGGGGCGTAGGATAGTATTGCATTGAGGGTGGACGTCTTCCCTGAACCCGGAGGACCCGCCACCATACAGGAACTTAGCGTCTCCACCATAATCCAGAGATATGCGAGCATCCTGCTGTCGCAGGTCCCGAAGTCAAGAAGATCTATAGGTCCAAAGGGCCGCTGTCTGAACAGACGGATAGTAAATGCAGATCCTCTTGAGGAGATTTCCCTGCCATATACCCCTTGGACTCTGTGTGACTGGGGCGTTATGCCATCCAGTATTGGATTGCTTACAGACACCTGTTTGCCGCATAGCTGAGATAGCTTGATCACGAAAGAATCCAGCGATTGATGGTCCTTAAAGGATCTGTTGGTCTTCAGTGTTTCATACTTTGAGTGATAAACATAGATTGGGATCCCGGGACCGTCACAGGATATGTCCTCAATGCTGTTGTCTAGAACCAACGGGTCAATTATTCCATACCCGAGATAATCCCTTTTTATGTAATAGAGAATTTTGTTCAGAGAATTCTCCGGAATAATAATTTTTCTGCTTTCGGTGAATCTGAGGATTGATTCGCTAAGGCTTGACGGTAGCCTGGAGGCCCTGGCGAGCAATGCCGGAAGTATGCCTTCCACCGTTGTCTTAAGGTTATAAAGCAACCGTTCCTCGTCCGGATCTAGAGCAGGTTCTATCACTTCATACGTAAGCTCAGACTTCGGGCCTGCGGATACTATCCTCACCTGCACCATTTCCGCAGGAGAATAGGCTTCCACAACGGTTGGGGCAATCTCCTGCTTAGCATCTCCACTACCCAGCATGGCGTCCTGCTTTTATTCTATTGTTCTTATTAATCTTACTTAACTCGGTGGAAATGGACGAAAAATTTCAGATAGTATTTTCTTATGATTTGTATCTATCGATGTATGCCTTCCCAACTGAAAACCTTCGGTAAAACTGGTGCAAAGGTATCTGAAATCGGCGTCGGCACGTTCTACGACACCGGCTGGATAATCAGATCCAAGATATTTGGCCCTCCCAGAACAGCGGGAAAGAGAAGGGTAGAAGCTATAAGGGCTGCGATAGAAAGCGGCATCAACTTAATCGATACAGCTGAAATATACGGATCAGAGAGTCTTGTTGGCGAGGCAATCAAGGGATTTGACCGGGAGAGTCTTTTCCTGGCTACAAAAGTGTTTCCTACTAATTTCAGCCCTTCAAGGTTGGAGAGAAGCTGTGACAGGAGCTTGAGAGAGCTTGGAGTGAAATACATAGACCTGTATCAGCTTCATTTCCCATTGGGCTCAAAGAGAACTGTCAGCGCGCTACGCACAATGGAAAAGCTCATTGACAGTGGAAAAATAAGGTATATCGGAATCAGCAATTTCAGCCTAGAGCAAACAAAGATGGCTGTAGAATCACTAAAGGAGCACCCATTGGTTTCAACCCAGATGCATTTCAGCCTCATCAGGAGAGATGTAGAATATTCAGGGCTTCTCAAGTATTGCATTGAAAACAATATTTCGATCCTTGCTTATTATCCCCTTGGTCACGGAAAGCTGCTTTCCTCAGATTATGCATCTAATGCAGCTGTCAGGAAGATCTCTGAGAAATATGGCAATAAGACATTGAGCCAGATTGTCCTTAACTGGTTCATATCAAAATTTGAGAATGTTTATCCAATACCAAGGGCGTCCAATCCGGACCATGTGCGGGAAAACTCAGGATCTATGGGCTGGAAGATGGAAGCAGATGATATAGCTCAGCTTGAGAAGGTCTTCCTTGAAAAAACGGAGCATTGACCGAAAGGACAAGCTTTATACAACTTCCTATTATTCGGATTAACCTTAGGGCTGGTAGATCAGAGGTAGATCGCTTCCTTGGCATGGAAGAGGCCAGGGGTTCAAAATCTGACGTTGCTTTTGGAGAGCCGCTCTAATGCCTCATCCGCGCCGATCGTCGCATAGATCTGCGTTGTGCCCAGGTTCTCGTGGCCCAGCATTATGCGTATGGTTTCGAGATCGACACCGGATCTGAGGAGCATCTTGGCATAGGTGTGCCTGCACTTGTGCCATGAAAACCGGATACCGGTCTTCTCGGTGATCTGCTCCGCAATCTTTCCCATGTATTCCGGCGTGACCTTGGACCCTTTTGTCGTGAAAAGGAACGGAGAACTAGGGTTGTTCCTCCTGGTCAGGTACTCAGCGATGGCCCTCTTGGTCTCCGGATCGATATATACTGTCCTTGCCTTCTCTCCCTTTCCCCTGCGCACCAGCACGAAGTTCTCATGCACATCCTCGACTAGGAGGTCTGCAATCTCGGACCTGCGCAGGCCCGTGTTCAGAGCAAGGAGGACCATTGTCCTGTTCCTGAAATCCTCTGGCGTGGAGCTCCCTATCCTGGAGAGGATGGTGCGTATCGAGTCCTCGTCGTAGTACTTGACTGTGAAAGACCTGCGTACCTTCAGGTACTCGATCTTGTCCTCCTTCCTGAACTCCAGCCACCTGTTCAGCACCTTTACATACTCGTTGATCCTTTTTGCCTCAGCTCCCGCTTTCCTCTGGGACCTGAGCATCTCCAGGATCCTCTCCCGGGAACTGATGTCGGCCTTCCTGGCCAGGAACCTGATCTTCCTCATGGTCTCCTCCACTGTGCTCCTGGCCATCTTACCGTAGAGCCAGTCCTCGAAACCATTCAGGTCTATCTCCATCAGTGTGCCGCCTCCATATCCGATTCCAGGATGTCATCGGCCAGGAGCTGCTGCCTGCCTTCCTCAAGGATATGTGCCAGGCAAAGGGGCCCTATGCTTCTCTTCACAGACTCAGGGTTTTCCAACTCTTTCCCGCTTTCGCCGCACCTCATTCCGACGCCTCCTCATTCATAGCCGTAAACGGTCATTCAGAATTCCTCCAGTTTCCAAACTCTTCAAAATCAGTCATTTCGTGTCCCTCACAAACGCCCTTTCCTTTGCATCATAACGGTAGCCCACAAGCTTCATGTTATCGGAGAGGCGCCTGAAATCCTCATTTTCCAGCCTTGTTGATATGAAGAATCTGTTTCTGTCCTCCGATGCCCTGAGCTTGTACTTGGCCTCAAGCGCCTTGAGAAGCGTCATCCTCTTCTCGTCGCCCATCTCTTTCTTCGCTTCCTCCCTGCTCTTTGATTCAAGCCAGTAGACGAACGGGGATGCGGTCTTGTCGAACATCAGCTGGAGCTTCTCGGAATTGATCACACCATCCTGCACCTTCAGGTACTCGCTGATCTCCCTGTATATGGCGTTCGGGTAATCGTAGTACCGTTGCCTTTCCGTATCAATTCCCGATATCCTTGCATCTGTTGTTATCATGGCAGCGCCTCCAGCCTGATTGCCATGCCGCACCTCCGGCAGTACGATCTCGACGATCGTCTGGTCCACCTCTCCCATGTGTACCCGCACCTTGGGCATGTCACATGCACGCCGGTGGGCCTGTTCCCAGCGATTCTCTCCTTCTCCCTTTCGAACTCCAGGATCGTTCCCTGCGGAAGGATCAGGTTGCCGCTTGCGTCAAAGGCCATCCGCAATCCTCCTTAACTCTCCCTCTGCTGCCGATCTCATTCTTTCATCCAGATATTCGCTGATCCTGGCATACAGATCTCCCTCGCTGATGCCTTCCTCGAGCAATCTCTCAAAGACACCCCTGATTTCTTCACTGTCTTGAATAGACTCTACGGAAAAGTCAGTCCCAGGATTCTGGGTAAGTGTTCCCTTTTGCTGTGCTTTCAAAAAATTCATCTCCTCACCTCCGTCCTGTTCCATCCAGATGAGTTGTACCATTCCGCCATCGCCCTGGCGCGCTCTTCTCTCTGCTTCCTGTTGAAAACACTTATGCTGATCCACTTCATCCTTTCTTTAGAAATCCCGAAATATTCCGGGTGGCATGCAGTAAGGTGCGTGCGCCTGCCTTTTGGCGTCCTCACCTCCTTGCTGCATAGTCTGCAGAAGATCTTTCCGTCATCTGCTATAAGAAAGAAGTCCATCTTGTTGTAATGCACACCGTTCACGATCATTGTGTGACCTCCATAACGCTAAGATTATGGATCCTGTTTACAACCTTCCACCATGCTGTCTCGTAGTTTGACCGGGTGCACTTCTGGTATGCCCACCATCTCCTCCCGCTGGAATCGGTTAAGCCGCCGGAATGCGGGTAACCGTACCATGTGCCCACGGTCTCGGAGCAATCAGGCTGGCTATCTCCCCTCCCATTCCAGGTGTCAGGATTATCTCCTCCGGGAGCAGCTCCTGCCTCCTTTCCCTGCCATCCTTATGGGAAAGGCAAACCGGGCCGATGCCCCTCCTTACAGAATCAGGGTCGGTGAGCTCCCTCCCGCACCTGATGCACCTCATTGCGCCGCCTCCATTTCTCCTTCAAGAATCTGCTTCATGCGGCTGAGTTCACCGACCGCCTGCCTGTATTCGGCTTCGTATTCAGCAAGGAGCTCCTTGAGTTCTGCCTGCCCCTTCCTGATCTCTTCCCTCTTCTGCCGGATTTTCTCCTGGATCTCAAAGATGCGGCCATAATGGGGGAAAGGGCTGGTGATATGCTTCCCCGGATTCTGGGGGCATTTCCCTTTGTGTGCATCGCGTGCAAAATGGGTCGTGAACGCCCTGCTGCAATAGGGGCACTTGTGCAAAAGCGAGACCTCGGTGTTCATTGCGCCGCCTCCTTCCCATAAATACCCCCCGAGGGAGCGATTCCCACAAGCTGCTTGTGGCCATGTTTTGCATTAGACGGCCTCGGGACCACGGCTAGTTTCCCGTCCTTTGCCAGGTTCACAAGGGCTCCGGGATGCCTTCTGATTGCATGCACCCTGGCTGTCCTGCGCGTGACCGTGAGGGAACAGATCCTGCATTGCAAGAGATCTATGTCCTCAGTCCTGGAAAACAGTAAATGAAGCCTGTACCTGTAGACCCTTGAGCTGCGGCAAGACATTTCACATCCCTCCCTGAGAAGAGCCATGTACCCTTGTGCCGTTCATGCCGGTGCCTCCTGCTTTCCAGTTCTTTTTATTTCCTTTATTTCAAGCACAAGAAGGTCTCCCTCCTTGATGTCAAGGAAGCTTCGAGCCTCGTAGGGGATCGTTATCCGCCCCATCTTCTGGATTTCAGCTGTGAATATTTTTGCTTCACTCATTCTTACTTCGGAATGAATAACCTATGAACGTATTTAATTGTTTCTTTATTCCTAATTCGGAACATGAGAATTACCTTTCATATTTTATTCTTTGAGTTATTTATCGGTTATTAGTTCAGAAATCGCAACAGAGGATCTTATTCGAATAATTCTAAAGAAGAAAAACGCAGCGTTGCTGCTGATGGAGCTTCTCGGAAAGGAAAAGATGATGACGGAGCTAAAGACTGTGGTATCAGGATATGATACGCTCAGGAATTTGGTGAGAGAGCTTCAGGATCTAGACCTAGTAAGAAAAATAGAAACCTTCGAAGATAGAAGGAAACTCATTGTCTCTCTTACTGACAAGGGACGTGCAGTCGCCGAGCAGCTGAAGAAGGCGGAGGAGGCTGCAAGCGGCGTAAAGATCTACGAGAACGAGGGCAGGATAGAGATATCCAACATCCCGGAGGGGTGGAGGGAGAAGTGGAAGAACCTCCACGCCCTGATCCATGTAAATGTCTTTGAGGACCACATCACGATCAAGGAAACTAATGGGGAAAATGGCAAGGATCGCATATTCAACATCTACATCAGGGAGAACGGGCATGGCCACCTGAGGCTCTGGTGCGAGCTCGACGAGAGCTTTGATTGCTACCACATCGGCTATGCCCTCACGCTGGCAGATGTCCAGGACATGTTTGCCAGGGTCAGGGGAGGCAAATGAAAGAGGTGAAATTTGTTTGAGCGGATACGAAAAGTTAGATTATAAAAAAAGAAGGAAGGAAAAGTTTGGCGTAATAACGAAGATCAGGTTTGATGACTCATCGGACGAGGAAAGTAGAACAATGGTATATTACCATAATTATAGGGAGCTTATGAAGTCGGGAAAGTGGCTCGACGAGCATTCAACAGACCCCAGCAACAAGAAATGGGAATGGGGAACGCCGAAGGATTACCTCGGAAAGGGCACAAAACTTCTCCTTTTCGACACGGTCGATAAAGGAATAACCGTGATTGCCGATGTCATCCCAACTGAGGCTTTCTACGACTGGGAAGTTTCCCATAAAGTAAGAAATGTTATGAAGCCTTTTCCAGAGGTGTTGGATGTTCCAATTCCTCCGGAGGTAATAGAGAAGGCTGGAATAGATGATCCGAGAAAAATTGGCAAACGCCCGTTTGAAAATATCACCGAAGAACAATTCAAAAGTCTTATTGAAAATTATAAAGCTTTCCTCTCTTCGAGGTCTTAGAATTACGGAGGTTCAGGAATTTGGATGAAAAGGATCACAATATAACAGGAACAATCTTGGGGGGGGGGGGGAAACCCTTACCTGGTTTATAGTGACATCGGGAAGAAGGGGGGCAGTCGTGGAAATGGAGGCTGTTGTTGAGCTGAAGGCACCCTACAAATGCTTGTATGCAGTGGGATTATGAAAATAAAGTGCGGGACGAAAAGGTAAAGGGGTGAGATATGGGAAAGAAAGAGATAGAGTTTGAAGACGAGCGGGATATGAAGAATACATCGCAATTCGAGGAGAAGAGTTCAAGCGAACCGGTTATTGAAGCACCTTATGTGCTTGAGCCGGTGTTAGAGGGAAACGAGCCCAGGAAAGCGAAGTTTTCAGGAGATTGATAAGATGCAGGGAAGAGAAGAAAGTTATGGAAGTTTGGAGGAATTTATTAAATCACAAATGGGTGGCGGCTACTTCGGTTGTGTTACATTGGCCAAAGAGGTTCTGCAACGCACTGGACATATCCCCACTGTAACAAACATTGCACGGGGAGCTGGATATTGCACTTACTATGCTAGATTATCTGAGAGTATTGGGATAAGAAGATTCTTTGATTATTCAGTAGACCACTATAGCGGAAAGGGAAAGGCCATTCATAAGATTCTGGCCTACTCAGCCTTGAAACTTTTCCCGGGGGCACCCAACGATAATGAGATAAAAGATGCAATTGAAAAGGCAGCTAGCGAGAACAGAGAGATACTCAGCAGAGATCGTATTTTTAAGACTGACAGGGAAAATATTTTGGATTCGGCATATTTACTGCTGAAGAGTCTTGTATCAAACCTTGACAGGATCTGTGAACTGCTTGGAATCAACAAACTTGAACTTTCTCCAATTGTGGAGCAGCAATTTCTGGATTATGATCTTCATATGAGGGGGATACCGGATTTAATCCTTGAATCCATGACAAAGAAAAAAGCAATAGTTGTTGAATGGAAAACCTATGGAAGCAGTGAGATGCGATACGAAGAAGCGCAAGCAGTAGCATATTCACTTCTAGAAGCATCCCGACTGGGATACTCTGATCCCAGGACTGCGGTTCTGGGAACTTTATCCCCTGATTCTCACTCAGTTGACGTGATACCAGTTGTAATAAAGGCCAGCATAAAATCTCAATTAGGTCCGCACCCATTTCTGGGGGGTGACTTTTCAAAAGAATCCCATATGGAATTCTCATATTTGCTAGATGACGTCGCTCTCGAGGCGGAACATCTGACCTCTCTGCTAGCAAATACCAGTTATTTCGACATAAATAAGAAGGGGGGGGATAAGGAGTATAGAGTCAATTTACTCAGACTGACTCCAAACCAGCTATGGAAAGGAAAACCATCAAAGCAGGAGAAATGGCCATGCAGGTCTAGAGACGGCAAGCCATTTTGCAATTTAATGGAGCCATGCAAATTTTACTTTGGCGGCTCCCAATATGAGCATGACAGCATTGACAGTGACATGTGGCTGCTAAGGTTTAAAGTCTTTGAGAACAAAGAGAACTCCCTGCTAATATACAGGGCACTACATGACATCTTCAAGATATATAAGGGGAATCCGCTTGAAAAGGATGCCTTTACACATCTCTCTCAAGGTGGAGGATTTATCTATTCCCCTGGAGATTTTCCCATCAAGAAAAACGGAATTCCACAAATAATCATACCGGAGAAAAACAGGTTCAGAGTTGAAACACTGGACGAACTGGAAACCGTAGATGTTCCCTATAGCCTGCAACTGAGAGGGAGCAGGAAGCTTCGGGACTTTGAGAAAGATGAGAAGATCAGCTTTGTTGTGCCAGATGGTAAAACTGTACTGTTAACTATGATGGATTCCTGGAATCCACTGCTTTCGATATCTGTTTTTGCTAAAATCTCAGAGGTAAAATCCGTCGGGGAACAAATTGAATACGTCATTGAGGTCCCGTCAACGGTGCTTGATTTTCAGATGTCTATCTTTATGAAATATTTGAATATGCACATTAAGACTTCAAAATTCCTAATGTTTGAGGTAAACGCTGATCTCACCCAAATGGAACTTAATAGCATCCATGCCCTTCAATATGCCCTAAAGGAAAGCCTTGGCAAAGAATCAAAGCCCAGTCCAGACGTAAACATGACGGAAAATGAGCGGAAAATAGAGGAGGAACTATTAAATGCTCAAGAGGAGCAAATTAGGGAAGAAGAGATCGAAGATACTGAGTCCTACGGTCTTGTTGACACTTTAGCGCAGTTAGTCAAAAGGAGTTCAGAGAAATCATGACAATCGATTTATCCAGTATTATTAAAGAAGCCAAGAATCAAACAGATGCTGACTCCAGGAAGCTTGAGCTTGACTCGTGGAAAAGGGCTGTTAACGTCATTTCAAGAAATATTGATAATGAGAAAATCGGAATAGTGCAGGGTCCGCCTGGAGCAGGCAAGACTACGATCTACGCAAGCGCTTTCTCAAGATATTTCGACAAGCTGGGCCAGGGAAGGATAATGGTCTACGTCGCCCCAACTAATGAACTGGTCAACGACATGTTCAAAAAGGTTGTAGCAGATTACGCGAGAAGGGGAGCCCTTGAAAGAATACCTAAGGAGGTGAGGGTATACGGTTCCAGATTCACCCAAGACCGAGATATCAAGTCTATTAGAGATATTCCTGACATGAATACCAAAATTGTCCTGATGACAAATTATCAAAGGCTTTACCAGGGCGACAAAGAACTAAACTACAATGTAATGATAGACGAGGCAAGCAAGTCGCCTTTGCACGTCCCATTCATAGGTCTGGCGGACCAGCTTGTTAAGGGCAGTCTGCAGGGGTCTGTCAGTATAGTCGGGGATCCGATGCAAGCAATCAGTTTAGGGCCTTATGGTGGTTCTGCGAAGAGAATGCTAATGATGTCATATTTACTGGCTCCCATGCTAGGCCATTCGAGCAGAGAAATAGATGCCAAAGCTTTGCTTAACGAGGCAAAAGAATCTGACATCAGGGGCAAATCATTTGAGTTTATGGAAACCAGTTTGAGAATACCTTCTCCGTCGGAAATAGCGATTAGCCAGGGATTTTATGATGGAGATTTAAAGGCTTTTGAACCTGCCAGTAAACGCTTAGCCGGTTACTACGACAGCAATGCGGGGAGATACTTCATAAACCAGGGAACAGACAGGTTTAAGAAAATAGCCCGGGAGATAGAAGACCTTATAACGACGGGCAGATGCATTCTTTATGCAAGGGTGCAGGGGAAGAGCTCATATTCCGACTATTCAAATAAATACGGGTTAACGTATGATAGAACAAGAGCAGATGTTGGTATTGAAGCTGCAATTGTACTTGCTGCGGTTACAGGAAAGCACACCACTGTGATAACCACCTATGTTGACCAGCAAACTCAGATGGATCTTCAGATGAGGCAGAATTATGGGAATCTTTTAACGCGATTTGGGCTCTCTGACCGCATATCGTTTTCTACCACTCAGTCAGCACTGGGATCTGAAGACGACAACATCGTCGCAGTGCTGGGAAAAGAACACTCAGGGCCAATGTCGCATCAAAATGATCCTTCAACTGTTTACTTCAATGAACCGGAGCTTCTGAATGTTCAATTGTCCAGGCACAGGCGTTTTCTAACCATTATTGGAAGTCTGTCAGTTTTGGCATCTCAGGCAACAAAGCAGGACCAGGCACTCAAGTCGTCAAAATTCTCGCCTCTATCAGTCACTTCAGACCAGCTGTTACTGCAATCAGGATTTGAGAAACGCGCAAGCAAGTATGTTCGAACAGGAAACTCTGGCGAAGCCGGGTTTATAAGTTTCGGTGAAGACTGATGCCGCAGAATTCTTGAAATGGAGCAGCAAATGGAAAGAAGTGAGCTCGTTGAGCTGATAAAACTTCCTTTTTTTAATTACTTTTATTCCAATGTATTCCGGGATTCTGAAGTTTATGGATCTCTGGTTTTACGTGTTCCTTACCGGTACATGCTGGTATTAATCCCCAATGAGGAGGAATTTGGAATATTGAGGATTGCATCCTCTGATAAATTCAGGAGAGTTGAAGTGGTGGCAGAGGCCACTCAGGTGCTGACTATTGCAAGGCTTAACAAAAGCGGTTATAAGGCATATATTTGCGGGGGTGACCCTGAAGAGGTCATTCTGCCGGATGAATTCTTAAAAGTCTATACATTTGCAAGAGACTTGTGGATGTCACTGGAACGCCCTTCATTCGACATTCAAACCGGGGCTGGCAAAATTGTATTCAACTTAAAAACCACAGGCAATAATCTCCTGATATTCTCTACACGGTCGTCAACACCAGAGCGGTATGGGCTGAGCATGAACCTGCTGCTGGTCAGATTCAGACACAGCAGTTTAGACAACTACGTGTCCTTTTACCCAAGGAATTTTGGCAAATCTCCTCCCAAGTTCTATTCCGTCAACTGTACTGCCTTCAGGCTGAACTCGAATGGCGAATTGCAGGAAATTCCAATAGTCCTTGCGTTTGAGGGGGAGGATTTCTTCGGGTACAAGGATATGATCAAAGATGAGCTCTACTTTGCGAAGGTTGCTCTAGTGGCTGCCAGGAGCTTTGGCGATATAACCGAACCTGATTACAGCATTGTTCTTGAATTACTGACTGTTAACCCGTATTTAGTCGCAGCATATTATGGATCAGCAGAGGAAAATCGAGCCGGTTTCCTAGTTGAAAGAGTGCTTAGACAGCCTGTGGAGAGCCAGCTGGAAACTCTGCTTGGATACAATATTTTCGAGCGCGGTACTGAATTAACTGAGCCTACCGGGGTCGCGGAAATGGAAAAGTTTGAAGGCGGAATTCGCCTCAGGGCGGTAAAATTAAACGCTATTTCCAGATTTCTGTATTTGTATATAACAAAGCAGAACCGCTCTTTCTGCGAAGGTTTCCTGAAAAGCAAACAAAAGATAAGATTTCTTGCGGAGCTGGATAGAGCCATCGAAGCGAACTCCATGTATCTCCCGACCGGGGAGCTTATGTCCAGGCCCCTTAAGTCTGCGTTAGACCAGATCATGCGAGGCGGTCCCTAAGTCGATCCAGGAGTTTGATTAAGGGATCCTCATCTCTCATTTTCAGGAATTTGTAGGCTTTATCATTGAGGCAGAGGTCATAGGCGTCCCTTATCGCACGCAAAACTGTCCTTTTGTTTTTTGAAATGTCTCTGACCCTGCTGATTTTAACATACCTATATTCAGGGATATTCGTGTCAAATTTTCTAATGAATTTTGTCGCTTCAGCTGCATCCATATCAAATAAGATTTCCCTTAGTGATACTCCGTCTAATTTATTATAATCCAGACCGTAAAGGCGATTATTGGACAGTTCTTCTGCGGCGGATATTAAATTGAGCATTATTGAACGGCCGGTCGCATTCAGCGGCCCCAGTTTGCTGTAGCCTGTGGTTTTCTTTATCCGTAAATAGGGCAAGTCTGAAAATTTCCTGTACAAAATCCTGACTGCCTCAAAATACTCGAGGCCGCTCCCCAGCGTGTGAAGACCCCATTGAACGCTAGCCAGTGTACAGTGCCAGCATCCATAACGAACCTTAGGGTTTGGATATAATGTGAACAGGGGAGAGATATTGAAATCCCCTCTCTTCCGGTATCTCAGGAGAAAATTCCAGACATCAGCATCCTCCCAGTCCCTGAAGGGAGCAATTTTATTCCCTTTTCCTTCAGATGAGTAATAGTAAGCCATGCAGCCGCCAGGGCTTGCACTGCACGAATTACCGTATTTTTTTCTCATCAGATTCTTGCGTTCCGATGATTCAGCCTCCCTGAGGCCGGTGAATAGTTTACCTTCCACTGAGTCCAGCTTAGCAGGTTTTTCCTTGAGAAGGTGGACGCACCACCTGAAGTTGAATGAGGGGGCCGGATAACCTCTGATTAGCATTCGCCAGTAAAATGTGTCAATTGCTTTGGGCGTCTTTATATCAAGACTGACTTTCACTCTGTTTGCAGTACTTTCCTCAATCCTCCGTTTGTAGTCGTCCATGAAGTTTCTGGCCCACTGCTCCATCAAGTCGATCTCACTGGATGTGTCGTTATGCAAGAGCGTAATTTCCAGAGAAATATCTTGTTTAAGCTTTATCCACTCATAAAACAGCAGTGCCAGAGTAGTTGAGTCCTTGCCCCCAGAAAAAGCAAGAGTTACCTTCTCCCCGTCCTCTATAGACTTGTCAAATACTTCAAATACCTTGGCTATCCTTTCATCAAATACTGCAGCTAAGGGAGCTTCAACAGTTTCAGTCATTAAGCATATAATATACGGTCCCTTATAGTTTGTTTGTAGGTAGCACCTGCAAATTTGTGTCAGCTGGAATCCATAATCTTCCGGTGTAAACGCTTACTATCTAAGATTTCGTTTCTCAGGGTTAAAAACTTCGCTTTCTTTGGGGAACCAAGTTCAATAACCTTTCCATTCATTTCTTTATATTCTTTCTTCAAAAATACGGAGGCAGTATTGTCATTCAGTCTAACCCTAACAATGCCTTTATCCCCTTTTGGCATAATTGATATTAAGTTTCCGTCGAACATTGCATGGTGGTTGGCACACATACATAGCCCGTTGTCAGGGTCTGCGGCAATGCTCAAGTCATCTGCAACATCTACAATATGCGAGGCTTGAAGTACCTCCTCAGTATCACAATCGCAAAGAACGCATTTACGGCCAAAAGCGTCAAGAATTTTGTTCCTGAAGCCTTCCTGAAAAAGTCTTGATTTGGCAAGAGATTGTGTAATCAATGGCAAATTGGTTCCAGAATTCTGATTTGAATCGGGGATACCTAAGACTTTCTCAGCAATGTTATGGATCTTTCTTTTATCCAAATATACCAAATTCTGCACGTGCCCTAGACCAATATCTTTCAAAGGTATCTCTGGCAAGTCTTGAACGTTTCCGAGGATTATGCACATCATTGCAGTTTCTTGAGTTATATCATTCAACGGAATCCCGCTTTTCCTGACGTTACTTATAAATTCGTCTAAAGTGTCGCAACCGTTTCGAATACCGTATTTGTGCCATGCCTCCCCTATTGTTAATATCTCTGTTCGCTTAACTTCCCCTGCGCCAAAAATCCTATTATGTTCCTTGAAAAAAAATAATTGCCCTTCCTTGACTGTTAGATTCTTTTTTACCTTAGTCCAGAAATTAATCTCGTCATTCAGGCCATTAGATGAGAGATATCTGAACCAGCTTTTGGATGCATGGTGTAAGACCCCTGCCGGTGATGGTTTAGTCTTCATTCTGCGACAAATAAATAATGCAATAATTAAATTTTGCAGCTAATTTAACCCGTTCAGTCAGATATGCACAGTTTAAGTCATCCTGATTACCAACAAGGTAACTTCAGGTTCCATTGCCGTGTTTCTATGTGGTATAAACGTTATCTATAGACCTAATAAATAACAACGCTTACTCCTTTGTTGGCTTGAATCGGGTAAGTTTTGATAGTGCATGCAATTCCCTTTCGGTCATAAATTGTGACATTAGTGCCATTATTGTTATTCTTGCAATAAGTGAATATCATTAAAATATGTCATGATGATTAACAGCTATGGGGAGAGAGCTCATTGATGTAGCCCACGTATCCCGGAATGGTGCATCTTACACCATAACCATACCCAGGAAAGTTGTGGAAGCCATGGGTATCAGTCCGGGCAGTATGGTAGCATTCTATGAGGAAGACGGAAGGATTATTTTCAGGAAAATTTAGTGATTCCAGTCCGGATCCGGGAAATGTAGTACTCAATATTTTTCAGTACTGCTCTCCATCTATCAGAGTGGAACCCAAGGTGGTTCCCCCCATGGATATTGGGCATCTTCACCACCTAGCTAAGAGCGACCATCTTGGTGCCTGAGCCTGGTATCCCGAGTTTTGCAACAGCAACGGATCCAGGTTTTGACATTATTTGTGGTATTGTTGGATTAAACCAAATGATTACAGTTTGCGAGAAGAGCTGTTTATCACTCCTTGGCCTCAAGTCTCGTTTTTAACAATTTCGATTTCCTTGTCCGAGAGTCCATAGGCTTTGCAAATGAGAGTTTCTAGTTCAGCCGTCTTTTCCCCAAGTTTTCTATCAGTTATTTCATCCTGGCTATATGAGTCAAAAATATCCTGGTTCCTTTCAATGAACTGATTTATTTCCACGACCATCTTATTGATGGAAGGCAATGGGATCTTCCCTATGTAGTAGTCGTCAAGGTCCATCGACCTTATGGCATTTGAAAAGATGAATCTGTAGCAGTACCAGGCGACAACCTTTGAATTCAACAGGGCCACCAAAAAGTATGGTGAATATCTCCTATCTGTCACAACCGTGTTCTCGACGGTATCCACACTAAGCAATCCTTCAGGTTTCACCGCACTCATAATTACAAGATGAGGAACAGGGTTCTGGACGTGGGCCACTATCCTCTGGGAGACCACTCTGGACGACCTGAGAAATTCTATTACGGACCCCTCAAAACCAGCCACGATGTTCTCCGGAAGATATTCATCTGGCCCTCTGATCCTGTAGCTGGAAATGTTCTTTCCCCTAATTATCGGAAAACCATCCTTTACCTGAGTTAATTGAGATTGCAGAGGAAGACCTCTTCTGGTTCTGGATATGTCACGGAAGAACTTACCCGACTGACTCATTTTCCGCAGAATGCCTATCTCATCCCTTGAGCCGCTAAACAAAATGGTGTCTGTTTTGGAAAATACGTCCTTCTCCAGTGTCAGTACCGATTGAGAATCTATCCTCTCAACCACATACGTGTCGGTGCTGCTGCCCTTGATTACACCGATTATCATCTGTTCAAGTTTCACGTCCTTGAAGGCTTTGCTTACATCGATAGCCCAGTTGAGGTCCCTGGCCAGCAACTCTCTTCCGGATTTCCATACTTGTGCGTAGGAAAGGGATTTCGGAACAATGAAGCATAGGTACCCGTCGTCCTTGAGGAGCTCAAGTCCTCTCTCAATAAACATCATCGCCGAATTTCCATTTTCAGAGCTGCTCTTGAATTTCGCCCTGAGATAGTCTCTCTCCGTCTTCTGAAATTTAAAGCCGTAGGGAGGGTTCCCTATAACCACGTCGAATCCACCGCTATCAAAAGCTTCCACGAAATCAATTGTCCAGTGAAAGCTGTTCCTTACTATGTCTGCATTCCTGGTTCTGGCACTTCGGAAGACCCCCGGATAATTGCTGTCGATGTATTTACTGAAGATGGGGTTAACGTGTTCGTAAATTTTCTCCCTGATAGTTTCAAGCACCCGTTTTAACATGACTGCTCTCTCCCCCTGTTCCACAGTGTACATCTGCTTCAGGTTGTGATAGGCGTCCTTGACTTCATCCAGGGTTGGAAATTCCTTGAACAGCTGATCCTTGGCCCTTTCCAACCGGGACAGGCCCGTATGATCCTCTGCCAGATAGATCTCAAGACCATCAAAGACACCAGCCAGTCTCTCGCTTTTAATCTCGCTGAATGAGACCTGCGTAAGTTCCTCACTGCATAACCCAATAAGACTGTCACCCGTTACGATGTTGTATTCTATATTTGGAAGGGTCTTTACTGAATTTATGTTCTCGGAGTCCAGTTCCTCTATGAGCGAGAGCCACAATCTAAGTTTGGCTATCTCAACAGCCGGTCGCTCCAGATCGACGCCATAAAGGTTTAGAGTTATTGTCCTTCTCTTGAGTTCATATGGATCCACGGACATACCGGCTTTCGCATGAACAATTTTCCTGGTGTAAACAATGAGTTTCAGGGCCGCCGTTAGAAAGTGACCGCTTCCACAGGCCGGGTCAACAACCTTCAGCTCATCGATTCTTTCCAGAACTTTCCTAGCGGTAGCCTCACTCATTCCTCCCATCTCCGCAAAATCTCCCATATTCCTCAACCTGGAAATGTCAGATTCAGTCCAACCAGAGTCCCGCAAACCCTCCCTGATCTTTTCCAGCAGCTTGTGGAATATGGCTTTCTCAGACATGTGCTGGGTGATTTTCTCAGGAGTGTAATAGGCACCCTCCATCTTCTGACGGTTGTTTCCTGAAGCAGTCAGGAAGTTAATCGTCTTCTCAAACACATATCCAAGTATATCCGGGTCAAGCACATCTCCTTTACCTGCAGAATATTCCGATACATTCTGTGAAACAATGCTGAAATTGTAGCCAAGCATCAGTTCCTCTAAAATTCTGACCATTATGTCGTCTGCAACCGAGATGCTGGACTCTCCTGGAATATTTTCCCGGAAGAGACCGCCATTGAGGTACGGCAGGTCGGCAAAAAATTGTGAACTGCTAACAGCAGGCTTCCTTTTGTTTCGGCTGGTGTTGAAAACTTCATAGAACAGGGTCTTCAGGTAAGTATCATAGAAGTTCAGGGGAGATCCCTGCCCCTTGAGTCTATTATAACTGTCGAGAAGATCTTTTAGAAGGGTACTTCTGGGAAGGGCCCTGTCTTCAAGGAACTTTATGAACATTAGCCTGTTCATGAGAGTCACGGCAAATTCCCGCTTCACCTCATCGCTCAGTCCATTGGGAATCAGGCCATCCAGGAGGCAATATGAGGGTTTTCCTGTCGGGTCAACACCAAACACGTACTTTACATAATCCTGATAGAATTTTTTGCTTACATTTTCCTTTGCAATATTGAGGTTTATTTCAAGCTCCTTTGCAGCCTGGAGGATAAACTGCCTTGAAAACGTTCTGTAAAATTCCTCAAGGATACTTGAGACGTCGTCAAGCGGTTTTATTTGGAGTACCTCGTAGAAAATAGCGCTCAGGTCAACTTCATTGATTATATCAATACCAAACTTTTCAGGATTGTACTTTACCAGGATCCACTGAAGCCCATTTGTGGCGATTCCGACCTCTGCCTTGAAGGACCTGATGTCGAGGTAATTTGCCAGCTGCCTAACTCCTACTCCAGTCTTATAGAGGTCCTTTCCAAGTGGTTCAGACTCAACAAGAATTTTTTCATTGCCTACCAATAACGTGAAGTCGCACTCCTGGGTGCGTTTATCAGATTCAGGACCGGTGCGTTTAAAATAGGACTTGCCTTTCTGGTATCCAAGGTACTCCAAAACAGGCGTAATTATGTAATCTTCTGTTGTATCTTCCGGTTTTGTATTGTGTTTTAGATCCTCTCTCTTTAACGGCTTCTCCGGGTGCTCCCTAACGATTTCCTGCAATCTTATCCTATCGACAACTTCATCAATGATTTCCTTAAATTGCTTCTTTAGAAGATCATGCAATCTGTTAATAATATCATCACTGATATCTTCGTTCTTAATTTTGAAGGCAGTTTGGACCATGCAGCCACATCCCTAGCTGCTGCGAGGTATGGTAAATCGTATATTCCCATTCTGTTCATAAGTATTGAACTTCCCCCCACAGTCTCTGCATTCATACCGTTTTACATTGAACTGCGCAAACTTCCATTCATGGACAAGCTTGTGGTTTGATTCATTACCACAGTATGGACACTCCATTAGTATAGCAATCAAGGTACGTATAAAAACTCTTGCTGTGATATTTGCATTCTGGAGCAATCATATCTAAGAAAAGTATTAAAAATATCACGGGTTTGTTCTGGGAGACAATTTATGTTCATCGAGCAAATATTCCATACAGCGCGACCCACTTATGAAGACCTGAAGGAATTTCTAAATCGCTTCCGTGAGGATTCTAGAGTGGAGTTCAAGAGGAGTGTTTCTGAGGATATTGACAAGAATTTATTGAGAGTAGTAGTCGCATTTTCTAATAGTGAGGGTGGTATCCTGATTATAGGGGTTACTGATACAAATAGGGAAATAGTAGGTTGTGAATTAGACCCTGAGACACTGGAAAACTACTTATTGAGTAGAATAGAACCATCCATTTCTGGTCTTTTTGTAATTGAAACAGTAGAGGTCCCTGACGGCAAGCATGTCCTGATCGTTGAGGTGGAGAGAAGCCCGCAATTGCATGCCCTTAAGATCGAAGGAACTGCCAAGAAAGGAGGGAAGACACGCTACGAGTATTTTTACAGAAGTGCAATGAGTTCAAGGCTGATGTCGCCCTCAGTTCTCAACAGAGTCTCAGCCATTAAGAGTGATTTGAAATACAATTTCAACTTTAGAATCAGAATATTTCTTGACATAAATGAACTCCTTTCTAGCTTATTATATAGGATAAATTTCCGGGGAAAGAATAAAATAGACGAGGCTAAACTGGCAGAACTATCAATGGATTACCTAAAATTTTACCGAGAACCCAATGCTATCGACTTAGAGATAGTGAAGGTAATACGGTCGATGAGACTTGAATTTTTGTATCAGGAGATATGGGAAAGCATAACACGTTTTTATGTCAAGATACTTGAAGCGGAACAATACATTCCGCACAAGGAGCTTACATTTGAAGAGGACATGAGTCTTCTGATGCTGAAGAGGATACTTAATCATGGACTTAATATAGACGAAAAGAGGGCCAATGTCGAGTACCTATCTGCTTTAAAATACATTGGTCTTGACCATGAGGTCTTTTACGACAAGCAATTATATGTGTTTTCAGCTAAAGCATTGTTTGCCTATATGCTGGATTATCTTACGCCACAGGGCTATGAAAACGAAGAAGCACGCATGAAATTAAGGAAATTCGACATTTTCTTAATTAATCGGAAAAATTTTAATTTTATGCTGCTCCAACCGGTTCCTGAGTGGCTCACAATTGATGATTTGGAAAAGCTCATGAAGGAATTCCTGGAAATAGAACCAGACCATACAGACCTTGGCGTATTTAAAAAAGCAGATCTTCGAAGGGGTCAATTTCTTTACTATTTTACCTTATCGCTAACAAAAATGATATTGAAATTAATCGAGCTGAGAAACCATCTTTATTTGAATCTGTCAATCCCAATTAAACGTAACGCTTCTGAGGGGGAATACGACGAATATCTGAATGATTCTGCAGTATCATTTATTTACCCAGCGCATAAAAAGCTGTAAATTTACCTTTTCGCACCTAAATAGTGAAGACTTCGTCAATTACATGCATTTTCAATACACTATTTTTTTCTCAATCTGTTGGGTCTATTTGCACGAAGCATTTCACGTTTATAGCTTTTTAATAGGGATTCTTCAGATTTTCCTGTCTTATCAATAATTCGATTATGCAGAGCGGAATTAATTCTAAATTCCCATTCCAATAAAATTGGGATTGGATTAAGCCTTTTTCCGTTCCAGGAGATGACGGTCGTTTTCCTAGTTGTTCTGGTAAGTTCTTCACAGAACAAAGAGATCTGAACGGTATATTCATGGTTTGGCTTAAGCGGAGCGGCGAGGTTATCGTTCTCGTTAAGCTTCCAATAGAGTTGTGGCCAAAATGGTGAATTTGGTTTGTATGGTAAAGCGTATAAGCCAAGCACCTCCTGCTCATGCGCTGTGGGGGCCATCTCAAACCCTGCCAAATCAGCTGTTTGGTTTGGGAAAATCGTCTTAGCTCCATAATCTAAACACCCCTCCTTCTGTTCAGGCGGAGTTGTCTCAAGAGAGCATATCTTCCAGGGCAAATGCCATTCTCCCATCAAGATTTTCCCACCACTTTCTATGAATCTCTTGGCATCCTGTATGGTTTCTAGATCGTAATCTAAGATTTTTATTGTTGCGAGAGTGGAGTGGGCAGCAGACTTGCCTAAGTTATAAACACGAAAATACAACCCTTTCTTCCCCGCATCAATAGCTTCTGTCGTAATGTACAACTTTGGTCTTGCGTAGCGTCCCGAATGTTGTGTATTTATAAAGGATACCTCTTCTGGAACATTTCCCTGATCTCGTCCTTGCATTTATAGAATCCCCTCATAGATCTCTG
>JAHXPV010000018.1:0-35521 GCA_031625175.1 Thermoplasmatales archaeon AK
TGCCAACGAAAATAGATCTTGCCTCCCTTGATTACGATTTGAGGTTTCAGGTAAAGCTGCAGGTTGCTCTCCTCAGGAATGCCCAGAGAATAATGGAACATTACCAAAACAAGGAAAAGTTCTCTGCTTACATTTCTGAAAGGGATCAGAAAATAAGGAGCCTGCTTGGAACAGGATCAAACGATGTGGAGCTGTACGAAGACGGCAACATAATATACCCATAAATTTTGAATCACCTTAGAATTGTTCACTTTTCGCCTCCAAGCATGTAACTTTGATTCAGCATAATTAATTATAAACATTTATGACATACCTTGACATGGAACACTCTGTGTCACTGTTTAGAGAAATACGATCAGAAATTGAGACGGTAAAGAGGCACTTTGCTATTATTCAGACACTGCTCAAGGAGCAGCCCGTTGGGATCATTAAGATTTCCCATGAAACAGGGATGCCTGAACACAAGATCAGGTATTCCTTGCGAGTCCTGGAAAAGGAAGGTTTGATAGAACCATCCAGGGAAGGCGCGATTCTCACCCCTCAGTTCCTTCAGGAAAAAGATCACCTTGCGGAGGAGGCAAAGCAAATAGCAGATGAACTGGGCAAGATGTATCAGGAATTGAAGGCGACCCTGACAAAGAGATAAAGGAAGATCAGATGCTCTGGAGAACAAAGGATGAACCCTATCATGGGGAATACGTCATAAGAAAGGCTGAGCCCAGGGACGCGAAGGGTATTATATTCTGCATGCAGAGCGTCATGGACGAACGGATTTATCTTGTATCTGAGTACTACCTTCTCACAGAGCGTGGGGAGCAGGAAAGGATAAGGAGCCCGGACGACCTTACGGTTGTGTCTGAACTCGGGGGAGAAATCGTCGGCGTAATGACCATTCAGCGTGGGATGTACAAGAAGAACCGGCATACCGGCAACCTTGGAATAGCAATTAAGTCACAGCACAGGGGTAAGGGGCTCGGAACAAGAATGATTAAGGATGGCATACAGTGGTGCAACCAGGTTGGCATCACAAAGCTTAACCTCGAGGTCTTTTCAACAAATGTCAACGCGATTTCACTTTACAAAAAACTGGGATTCGAGACTGAAGGTATCAGGAAAAGGCAGTTCATAATCGACGGTGAATACGTTGACGACGTTCTCATGACATACTGGGTCTCCTAGCAATAGCTTTAGCCGACCAACATGCCTGCGGGCAAAAAATAATAAGCTTCACACACTTAACATCTGGACATCAAATGAAAACCATGATCTGGAATATCGACTATTTCTGCAATTTATTCTTTCCGGAGGATCAGATAGATAAGCACATTGACGACATGAAGAATAACAAGATCAAGATTGTGTCAGTAACAGGTGGAGAGCCGACACTTAACAAGTCCGTGGAAACAATTATCAGAAAGCTCAAGGAGAAGAAGTTCATCACCCACATCGCAACCAACGGGACCAATCCATATGTCCTGAAGAAGCTTTACCCATACCTTGATGGCATAACGATCTCTCTGGACAGCAACATTCCAGAGGAGCATAATGAGTATAGAGGATTGAAGATATTCGACACTGTTGTCAAAACGATAAAGGACGCGAAGAATCATGTCAAGATACTTACAGCAAATGCTCTGGTCACGAACTTCAACTACTTCAAGATAGGAGAAATGGCTGAATACGCCAATAATGAGCTAGGCGTCCCACTCAGCATGTGCTTCCCAGATCAGGGTTCCTATTATTTCCAGGATTTCGCAGTCAGCAACGACATGATAAGGAAAGCATTCTCTTACGCCTATGAAAATTACGATAAGCATGTCTTCGGAAACACAAGAACCTACTACAAGCAGGCGGTGGACTACCTGGATGGAAGACCGGTTTCCCAGTGCAGGGCCGGCCAGGTTTGAGAACAACTGCAATGACTGTTTCACCCAGTGCTTCAGGGAACCGTCAATAGAGACACCATTTGAGGATGCCCGGCTCGTTTCCAAGATATGGTGGTTCATTCATGTAAAGAAGAAAAACTCTATAACAACTCCCATTGCCAATCCCAGCTAATTTTTTTTCATAATGTCGGAATATAATATTCCTTAAGATATATTTAATCTAGATTTCGAAAAAATACTTAAATAGGAAAGTTAGCTTTAGGTAGTGCATTATGGAGTTTAAGTACTTCGTCATCAGGCGCTTGCTGTTAATCATACCCACCTTTCTAGGTCTGGTGTTGCTGGTTTTCCTTATAATGAGATCTTTTCCAACTGCGCAGCTTGTGGCCGCGTACATAAACAGAAAACTCGCAATTCCAGTTTCAGTGCAGATACAGATGGCTAAAGCGCAGCTTGGGTTGGATTACCCTGTCCCTGTCCAGTATTTCTATTACATCGGTGCCCTATTTAGAGGAGACTGGGGGACCATGAATCTCCAGAACTATTATACTGGTCCCGTTTTGCAAGGTATTGCATATTTCTTTCCGAACACCATACAGCTTGCAATTTTCGCAACCATACTTTCTGTTCTGATTGCGCTGCCCCTTGGTACCTATATTGGTTCAAGGCCGAATAGTGTTTCCGATCAGGCAGGAAGGATATTTTCACTTACTGGATATGCCATGCCTGCCTTCTGGCTCGGTCTGCTCCTCCAGATTGGTCTCGGCAGAGGTGTCATATCCGGTAATCCAGTGGGAGTATTCCCTATTTCATTTCCCTACAGTGTGAACTTGATAAATTTCCTCAATCCGCCTGCATGGATTAATACTAGCCTGGGCATCAGCTATCCCACTCACATTATGCTATTTGATGCCCTTATACATGGAGATTTCCCGCTTGCATTCAGTGCATTGATGCACCTTGTGCTGCCAGTTCTTACACTTACTTACGGTATACTGGCAGGGCTTCTGAGGTTTATAAGGGCAGGGATGGTGGATTCTTCAAATCAGGAGTACGTTAAAACAGCCAGATCAAAGGGTGTCCCAGAGAAGGTTATCATTAAACGACATATACGTAAAAATGGCCTTATTCCAACCCTGACCGTTGTTGGGCTCCTTTTTGCTTCGCTGCTCGGCGGTGTAGTGCTAATAGAGGATGTCTTCAACTACAAGGGGTTGGGATTGTTGGCTCTCAACTCTGTGCTTGACTCTTCAATATACGGGGTTGCAGGTACGACTCTCGTATTCGGATTGATACTGATGGTCACCAACCTTGTCGTGGACATACTTTATGCACTGTATGACCCTAGGATAAGATACTGAGGTGGAAATATTGGCAGAAATTCAGGTAACAAAACAGTTTCAGAGGGAGGTTAAACGTAGGCCAAAGGTAGAAGATTTTAAAAATACAGCGAAGCTATTTTTCAAGAATAAGTTTGCATTCGCTGGATTTGTAATAACGGTCATTTATTTTCTGCTAGCTCTGCTGGATGAGGTTTATCCTTCTTACCTTGGCGTCTCGTCGTATTCGTCATTATTGTCATTTCAGGTTAGTTACAGTTCCGTTCTTCCTTTGCCACCAACCTTTGATAAGGGATGGTGGTATTACATGGGAACCACACAGCTCGGTTCTTATAAATTTGCACTCTTTCCCTCAGTGCTTGGAGCCCTCAAGTTTGACATGGGCTACTCCCTGATAATAGTGCTGGCAGGGGCTGCAATAGGCGTCATACTGGGAACATTTAGCGCTACCTACGGCAAATACCTCGATGAAGTACTGATGAGAGTGACCGACGTATTCTTCAGTCTTCCCTACCTCATTATTGCACTGGCTTTTATATTCATACTTGGAAGATATCTGATCTATGTGGTTTATGCCCTCATAATTGTGTGGTGGCCCATCTATGCAAGGTTGGCAAGGGGACAATCCCTGTACGTCAAGTCGACGAAGTTTGTCGAAGCTGCCTATGCCGCGGGTTCTTCAAGAATCAGAACTGTATTTTCGCATATATTGCCAAACGTTCTTTCACCCGTGTTCATCCAGCTATCCCTTGACATTGGAAGTATCGTTCAGATCTTTGCGGCTCTTGATTATCTAGGCGTTTCTGTGAGCCCATACATTGATGAGCTGGGAAATATAATATCGCTTGGACAGACTTACCTGAGCGTAGGAGTTTGGTGGCCCATTGTATTGCCGGGAATATTCCTCCTCATATTCACTGTTTCTGTAAACATGATGGGCGACGGACTCAGAGATGTCTTGGACCCGAGGCTTAGGAGGTAAGATATCTTGGAGGAACTTCAGGAAGTTAAACAAAAGACAGTGCAGGAAGAGCCATATCTCATCGTTGAGGACCTTGTCACAAGGTTCTTTACCTCGAAAGGGATAGTAAAAGCCCTTGAAAAGGTCTCCTTTTCCGTGAGGAGGGGAGAGGTTTACGGTCTTGTTGGAGAAAGCGGGTGCGGGAAAAGCGTGACTGCAACCTCTATAATGGATCTTATTCCAGATCCTCCTGGGCGTATAATGGGTGGCAAGGTTTACATAGATGGTTTCAACATCCTAAACGACCTGCCAAAATTGGCTAGAATCACTATAAAAAGCGAAACTAACGTGATAATAAAGAGAAACAAACGCCTCCAGAAACGACATAATTACATCATGTCAAAAATCAGGGGCAAGAAAATAGCCATGATTTTTCAGGAGCCGGCCCTAGCTCTAAACCCTGTTCTCAGGATAGGGGAGCAGATTACAGAGAACATAATGCTGCACAACAGGGTCGAGATCGCCGAGTCTATAATTAGACGCGAAAACCTTGGTGAAAAAGATGTGGTCGATTTCCTTAGTGCCCTGGAGCAGTACAAAGGAGATCCCAGGAAATTCATAAACACTTGGACCAGGAATAACGCTGTACCTGAGCTTGAGGAGCCAATATTGGATCTTCTACGCACAGATGCCTCTTTTGAATTCAAGAAATCAGAGCTGTTGGCGCTGGTAAATTCACAAAAACACCAGACAAACCTAGGGTTAGTCAGTTTAATGAGAGATTACTATAAGGATAGCGACGCCCTCTTGGATCTCTATCTCAAGCTTTCTGAGGCAGAGGAGAGAGGTGAGGATACTACAAAATTGGAGTCCCAAATTAAGGAATATGAACGGGCCATTAGAGGCTCCTATTCTTTTCTTAGGTTGAAAATGCGCTTTTTGAAGAGGAGATATGACGGCATATTCAAGGCCGAAGCTCGCAAGAGGGCAATCGAACTTCTCAATCTGGTCAATATTGCAGAGCCAGCTAGGATTGTTGATTCTTATCCGCATGAGCTTAGCGGAGGAATGCAGCAACGCTCCATGATAGCAATGGCTTTGGCTTCAAATCCAAAAATGCTTATTGCAGATGAGCCAACTACTGCTCTTGATGTTACGACCCAGGCCCAAATACTTGACCTCATAAGGGATCTGAATAAGGTCATTGGAATGTCTGTTCTCTTCATTACTCACGATCTGGCAGTAATAGCCGAAATGTGTACAAGAGTTGGGGTAATGTATGCAGGAAACCTAGTAGAGGAGGGGCCTGTAAATGAAATATTCTCAAAGCCACTCCATCCATATACATCCGGATTGCTAGCTGCGATTCCAAAGGTTGAGGCGGGAACTAGAGACATGAAACTTGAATCAATACAGGGTTCTGTACCGAACCTGATTAAACCTCCTTCGGGATGCAGATTCCATCCAAGATGCAAGTTTAAGATGGACATTTGCTCTGAGCAGAAGCCAAGGCTTGTGGAAATATCAAAAGGGCACAAAGTGGCCTGTTTTCTCTATTCTTCTGAGGTGGCTTAGATGTTCCTTGATTATGAGAACGATACCAGAAACATACTGTTATATGTATCGCATCTGAAAAAGTATTTTGACGTGAGCTCCAGTTTTCTTTCCAGTAAAGGCAAGATAAAGGCTGTTGATGATGTAACTTTCATACTGCATGAGGGGGAAACATTAGGCGTTGTTGGAGAAACTGGATGCGGCAAGACAACTTTAGGGCGAACTATTCTTAGGCTGACCGATGCCACGGATGGCAATGTCTATTTCAATTTGCCACAACCCCTTATGAGGGAGATAATCGAGAAGGAAGAAAGATACCATGGTCTCCTATTGTCGAAGGACGCTTCTGGTAAGCGGGAATTAAATGAGCTTGAAAACGAGCTTGAACACCTGAGGGCCAAATATTCTCTTACCAGGGCTAGGGGAAAGACTCTTAAGGAATTTAGAAAAAATATGCAACCAATATTTCAGGACCCATTCAGTTCCCTTGACCCAAGGAAGCTGATAAAGGACATAATTGCTGAACCAATGAGATTGCTCACTGACTTGACAGAAGACCAAATTTTCGAAAAGTCCAAGAAACTTATCGATGAGATCGGACTAAGTGAAGATCACCTTTACAGATTTCCCCATGAATTCAGTGGGGGCCAGAGGCAGAGAATAGGCATAGCTAGGGCAATAAGCATTGAACCTAAGCTGTTAATTCTGGATGAACCTACTTCCGCATTGGATGTTTCAGTCCAGGCCCAGATACTTAACCTGCTGCGGGATCTTCAACAGCAGAGGGGGCTCTCATACATGTTTATCTCGCACCACCTAAATGTTATACGTCTTATGTCTGACAGGGTAGCAGTAATGTATTTGGGAAAGCTTGTTGAGCTGGCCAATACTGACAAGTTGTTCACTAATATGTTGCACCCTTACACTAAGGCTCTGCTTTCTGCAATACCTTCCTTTGATCCTGCAAGGAGACAGTCGAGGATAATCCTGGAAGGCGAGATTCCAAGTCCTGCGGATCCGCCTAAGGGTTGCTACTTCCATCCAAGATGCCCCGTTGCAATGGTAAACTGCGGTTGGTCCCCGAGAGATCTTGTTAAACCGGTTGCTGCTATGCTGGAGCCTTACAATAACCCCGAGGCAGCTGACGTTGGTGAGGTGAAGGAAGTTGCTATGGACGAACAGGCCAACATAGTTGATATTGTGCTGGCCAAACCTAAGTTCAGCCTAGATAAATCAGCAGAATTGATAAAGAATTTGATACACAAGGAGTCTATGAAAAAAGGGGGTGTTCGATTTACAGCGGTTCAGAAGGTCTCAAACGAGAATCCTGACACAATACGCCTGCTGATCAGGAATCCTGACACTCCTCGTAAGGTCTATGGAGAATCCCGTTTATGCCCCGGATCCCAATAACTGATCGAACCCAAGATGACGAAGAGAAGGAAAGATTCACATCGAAAGACCTTACTCGGGGGCAACTCCTTTTTTACATTTTCGAGGATTTTTTGAGAGGGATGTACCTATTTGGCTGTGTTTTTCTGGATGTCATAGTGATACTGCCATTCTTGCCCGTTTTTAATTTCTCATACTTCAGGACGCTTTATGGATTCCAGTATTTTGGAAATTTGAATTTGTATCTGCCTTACGCGATCATCCTGACGGGGTTTCTCGAAATTGTAGCCATATATTACGAGGGCCATTTCTGGATAAAATTCTATTGTAGATAGCTACTCCCGTAATAATACTGACTAGCACTCCCCCTATGACAAAGTAGTAGTCACTGCTGAATGCACTTTTAGATATAAAGTGCGGTTGCAATATTGTTATTGCGTTTGCAGCAAAGTCAGCGACAAATATTTGCCCGGATTTTGGATCGAATGCTATTCCGGAAGGTCCTGAGGGGACTTTAACTGTGCTAACGATCGCCCCGGTTGCGCTGTTTAGTATAGTTACATTGCTGGATACAAAGTCAGACACACCGAGATAACCATTACCTAAGTCCGCTATCTGCGCAGGACCAAATGGTACAAACGTTGAGGATGTAACATTTTCAGAGATGGGATTGATAATGACAACATCAGAAGAACCGTAAACAGATACAGCAATGGAATTTATCCCCTCATCGTAGACTATGCCTTCAGGAATGTCACCAACGTTGATTGTGTCGATCACGCTGTTGTTGCTGGGACTTACAACAGACACTGTACCATTTATAGCACTGCTTACATATAGATTTCCAGTAACTGGATCAACTGCTATCCCGTCTGGCTCGAAACCGACAGATATGTTTCCAACGGTCCTGTCAGTGGTTGCATTTACTACCGTTACCATCTGATAGTGAGATCCGCTATTGGCAACATATATCATATTGTTCAATTGATCATACAAGACTGAAAGAGGGTTGGGGCCGACGTTCACGTTTAGCTCAGACCTGGCATTCATATTTACTATGGATATTTGATTAGAACCGGAATCAGCGGCGATTAATTCATTTGATCTGGTGTCGTAAGCCACGCTTACAGGCATAATGCCAGTCCTGACCGAAAGAAGAAATGAGCCAGTTGAAGAATTGTATACTGATATAGTGTTGTTTCCGTCATTTGCGACAGCAATAGAGTTCAAACTTTGAACATAATATATTCCATATGGTTCGTCAACATGAGATGTAATGTTGAAAGCAGTATTGTAGGTCGCATAGTCTATCTGGTTTATTGTCGTGGCAGCCATAGAGGTGAGCGGAAACAGCAGTATAGACGATACTAAAAACAAAACTACCACTTTCACACTTAATAATAATAAAATTAAGTATTAAATATTCTTATTTTAAAAAAAATTGGTGTTTAGGTGTAGCTGAGCAGGTTGTACTCAAGCTCAGCACCAGCACCAATCAACAGGTTCTCCTGGTACTTGGTCACGTCATTACCGTTGACATTCGACGGGAATACCCAGTGGCCAACCGCCTGGTAGAGGTCCACATCATTGGAGAGGTTAGCGTTGTACTCGTTCACAACATCAAACCACTTCTTTGCCAGTACAGGGTTTGTTGAGTTCGCCGTCGCATTGTGGAATGCACTCAGCATCTGTTTCATTAATGCAACCTCTGTCATGTTGTAGTACGGGTTGGAAATTGTTGAGTTGCCACCGCTTATCCAGAAGGTGTTGAAGTAGTCAGCCGACATGTATGTCGATGTATTCACAGGTAAAGCCATAGCCACCAAGTAGTCTGTCGGGTACACGTAGTCAGGAGCCCAGCCTCCCCAGCTCACTGGCATCGGAGCGTTGGGCTGCACAGCATACACCGCGAACAGATCAGTGTAGGGCACGGCTTCGATTGGGAATGTTGCACCCGGTATGACCTGTGAAAGCAAAGAAGCCCAAGTCGTTGCACCGTTGATATCAGTGGTATCACCAAGTGGCACGAATATTGGAATGACGAGTGGCTTTCCATTATAGAGATACTCATGGTTAGTTGGAGACCACTGTATACCCATATCTGTACCGTTGTCCTTAGCCACTAGTTTGCCATCAACATAACCAGTGCCGTTCATGAACATCTGCCAGTAATGCTCTGCCATTGTGTAGTGTGCATATGCTGTACCATTTTGGTTTACAACAAGCGACTTATTCTGTTCAAGCTGTGTTATGTTCTGTGAGTAAAGCATTCCGGGCGGCAGCATGCCTGCGTAAGGCAGACCGAATGTTGAGTTAGGATAGAGCTTATTACCGACCTGCTGGTTGAGATATTCACTGTAGTTGTATGCATATGCAAATGCAATCCTTGCATTGGGGTTCACGAACAGCTCGGATGGCAGGTTCGCATTGTGCACGATGCTCTGCAGCATTGTTATGTTTGTCCTCATGTTGAAGTCATAGAAGTTTATGCTTATGGTAGTGAATGGGTATATTTTCACTGTTCCCTTTGCCTGGGCAGCAAGGAATTCTCCCCAGTATGGGTTCGTTGGCAATCCTTCAGCAGTCTGTGCAGTGCCTGACTGGAACTCAAGATAAGCTGTGGATGGCTCAGACAGGTACTGTATCTGAACAGTCGTTATTGTGGGCTTCGGGTACCATGGTCCAGGTGGGTTGTAATTGGGGTTTGCTGCCAGGACTATTTCAGATGCAGGAACGTTGTAAACGACCTCATACGGACCGTCTGCCATTATGTGGTTCTGAACATAGCTATTGTAGTCAGAAAGATCGCCAGTGGCCTCATAAGCTGTGAAGCCAGCGGGTGTGAAGGTAATTCCATCGCCGTGAGCAATGAGCCAGCTGGCATCAATTGGGGCGTCCTCTGTGTCGGAAATTATCTGGAACACAAGGCTTGGTGGCATGGGGTGCTGGAAGTGTATGGTGACGTTGTCCGTCTTGTTGTTATAGGTCAGATTTGTCGTTATGTTGTAGTAGCTGATAGTGTTAGTGTACGGGCTTGGCAGGAAATATTGAGCAAGCAGCCAGGAGCCGGTACCGGGCGAAGCGTCTGTGAAGAGGAGTAGCCTTACCAGTCCGTAATAGGCATCGTATGCAGTTACTGGAGTTCCATCCTGCCAGGTAGCATTGGCACGGATGTGGAAGGTGTAGTTTTCATAAGGCTGTATGTGGACCGTGTATGTGGTGCCCCAAGGTGTCTTTGCTGTGTAATTGTTGTAGTTGGTGTTGATTCCGCCGTTGCTCGTCGAAGGCACAGCCGATGCTATGAGAGGAACAAAGCTGCTGGATGATGATCCATTGTAAGTTATGAGTGTAAGCATTGTATTCTGCAATATTTCACTGTCAACAGTGTAATATGCAATCTGAGGATCAAGTGTAGTGTATCCGCCAGGCGCTACTTCAGCGCTTGTCCAGGTAGCCCCAGCAAGCGGTGATGAGTATGTCTTGGCGGAAGGTGCTATGAACACATCGTAATAGTATGTCGTTGTGTAAACACCAGCTGACGGATCGATCTGCCCAACCATGATGGGTTGCTGCGTTCCTGAAACATAAATGATGATTGTGGCATTGGTGCCCATGTCATACTTCACCTGAGTCGAAACATGGTTTGTGTACTCCAGTGTTGTGCCCATCATAATGGTCTCGTTGTTTGTAGAGAGCACGTCAAGCTGTGTGCTGGCAGAATAATCAACCTTGCTGCTCTTGCCAATTTTAAACATGTTTCCGGTGCTCTGGTTCACTATCTGGAACATTGCCGTTGAGGAAAAGTTGAGATATTCGCCAGGCTTCACTTCATATGCTGCTGTTTTGTTGTTGAACTTCCCGCTCTTGAAACTGCTAGCACTTGTGTGGAGGGTACCATTGTTCATAAAGGAGAGGTTGGCATATCCCGTTGCCGTGAAATTGGCACCAGCGTATGCAGTCAGCGGAGTGAAGACTGGAATGCTTACAGTGGTCTGGTTCCAGTATGTTACGTACCCAGCGCTTACAAAGGTTATGTTCGTGTTCTTCATGACTTCAAGTGTTGTGTTATTGTTGTATGTAATCTGGGGAACGCCAGAGAACATCGAGCTTGTTCCATATTCCAAGGATGTGCTGTTTCCGTAGGTAACAACCTGACCGGCTTTGTAGGCAACCATTGTTGTATTTTCAACAACACTTGGCACTCCAGACGATGTAACAGGCATGCCCGTAGTGGTCTGAAGACCTATTTCATAATAACCGCTGCTGAGGTTTGTCAAGTTCAGGAATGACTGGTTGGGAGGCAGAACGTAAGCCCCCTGGCTGAAATTGAACACATAAGGCAGGGTCACAGTGTTAACAAGGCTGCCGTTCTGATATATGAGGGCATTCTGCCCGATAACAGCAAAGCTTGAATTAGCAGGAGCTGAGAAATACCCAACGATGTAGCTCAGACTCGTCGAAGGCTTGAAGATGAATGTGTTTGTGACGAGTGGAGCTGTTGTGTTGCTCTTTAGGTTAAGCAGTCCGTATGATGTGTCTGGCTGCAGTGAAGATAGGGGCGCTGATATATACACGGGGATCAACTGCTGGGAGTTTGTGTATACCGAGCCACCAAAGTTAACCGAGTAGTATATAAAATAACTTCCCGGGCTATTATAAACATGGCTCAATGTCACTGTGTCACTGCCACCATAATTCACAGTCTGCTGAGAGGAATCTCCCCAGTACACTGTGAGGGTCTTGAAGACACCATTTGTCTTTAGCGTCAGATTATATGGCTGCCCGAGTGTTGCCGTACTATTTGCAGAAACTACCTGTGAGGAAGAACCTGTTGGATGATAGTACGATAACACTGCCAGCGCTGCTATTATTATTATCAATACAACAATAACAGCATACCATTTTCCATTTCCACCGGGACGGCGAGGCTGAGGCATTGCCGGACCAGTGGATTTCGGTTCATTACTGCCAGAATTATCCATTCTAATCCTCCTATAGAGTGGTCGCCTTATCTGAATTTATGTATATAAATATTCCTCTTAATTTGTATGTGTGGGATCAGAGATTTCCTTAATAAATAGGAAAAGATAGGTTTAGAGAAATTCTTCAAGTGCCTTTTCTGAGAGTTTAACCGGCTCCATCTCCACCAAGGACCCAGACTTCAGTATGCGATCCATGTCCTCGTATCTCGGCGCATCAACCTCGTAGAACACCCCGATGGGAATCCTGTCACCCCACTCCTGTGCCAGGGCATAGGCCCGGTTGAAGTCCTTCACATCTGTCTCAGGTTTGTAGACCCTCTTCCTGAAGAAGTCATAGGTGTTGATCTTGTTGTAGGTCACGCAGGGGCTGAATACATCTATGAATGAGAAACCCTTGTGAAGAATGCCCCTCTTTATTACTTCCTTGAGATGGATGGCATCTCCGGAAAATGCTCTCGCAACGAATGTTGCGCCAGCAGTTAGGGCCATTGTAAGCGGGTTCAATGGCTTCTCAATGTTGCCATCAGGGGTGGATTTTGTCTTCATTCCAAGTTCCGATGTGGGAGACGCCTGGCCAGTGGTGAGGCCGAAGATCTGGTTGTCTGATACAATGTAAGTGATGTCCACGTTTCTCTTTGCAGTGTGGTAAAAGTGCTGCGTTCCCTCAAAGAACCCGTCGCCATCGCCACCGTACCCTATAACAGTGAGCTTGTGGTTTGCCCACTTTATAGCAGAGGCAACGGGCAGCAGTCTGCCATGGATGCCGTGGAACCCGTATGCGTTGATGAATTCAGGCAGGTTGCTCGAGCATCCTATTCCTGACACAACAACTGCTTCATGTGGAGGTATGCCGAGCTCCGCCAATGCCGCCCCTATCGCCGAGAGCTGCGCAAAGTTTCCACAGCCCGGACACCAGTCTGGCTTAACCTTTCCCCTGTAATCAGCTACTGTCACCATTTTCTTCACCTCTTAATAACTGCCTCTATTTCCTCCGCCAAAGCGCCGGGATAGAAGGCTTCCCCGTCAAATTTCGTTATAAGGTCTGTTTTGATCAGGAATTCTGATCTGAGCAGGCGGTTCATCTGACCGCTGTAGTTGTTCTCAACCACAACAATCTTCTTCTTGTTCTGGAGAAGTTTCCCTATATCAGGATTGAGGGGATATGGTCTGTTTATCTCCACAACCCCAACCTTGATGCCCCTTGCCCTAAGCATGTCAACAGCCTCCTCCACAACCCCCTGGGTTCCACCCCACTGTACGACCGCGAATTCAGCGTCGTTATACATATATGTTGGTGTCGGAGGCATGCTTTTAATGTATCCCTCAAGCTTTCTCATCCTCTTCTTCATTGATTCGGTCCTGAGAGTAGGATCGGTAACCGCGTCACTTACGACATCACCATATTCGTTATGCTCGTCACTGTCCTCGTTGTGTGTCAATCCCGGCGTTCCTGGGAATGTTCTGTAGGAAATGCCGTCCTCTGTGTACTGGTACCTCTTGTAATCCTGCACCGGAGAGGTCAGTATCTTACCCCTGTCAATTTTGAAGTTCAGGTCCAGTGACTCAACCGTCTCGTAATGTTCCGCGAGATATAGATCTGACATCAGTATCACTGGTGTCTGGTACTTTTCGGCAAGATTGAAGGCTTCCCTTGCCATGTAGAAAACCTCCTCAACATTCCTTGGTGCTAGCACGATCCTTGGGAAGTCGCCCTGAGAGGCACCGAGGACAAGGTTCAGATCGCCCTGTTCCGTCTTTGTGGGGAGACCAGTTGAGGGGCCAGCACGCTGGGATTCGTAGACAACAAGCGGAACCTCCATCATACCGGCCATGCCAAGGGCTTCCACCATCAAGGAGAATCCTCCTCCGGAAGATCCTGTCATAGCCCTTACACCGGCATAATTGGCGCCAATTGCCATGTTTATTGCAGAAATCTCATCCTCCGGTATCTTGACGAATATGTTGAAGTCCTTCTGGTGAGAAGCCAGATAGTGCAGAGCCGATGATGCGGGAGTCATAGGATAGCCGATGTACATCTTCAGGCCGGCATTGACAGCCCCAAGACCCAGGGTTTCTCCGCCGCTGATAAGGTAATACTTCTTGTTGGTGGTTTTCAGGTGTATATCAAGAGGCTTGAAGTTCGACTTGTAAAATTCATACCCTTCCCTTGCCGCGTTAACATTCTCATCGGCAACAGTACCCTTGCTTCCGAACTGATCTCTGATTACTCCGGCCAGTGTTTCGAAATTAATCCCGACTGAGGCCATCGCAGCCCCAATAGCGACCGTGTTCTTCATCAGGGCATTCTTGCTGTACTTCTGGGCTATATCGTTCAGGGGCATCGATACGTAATTCAACTTGTACTGCTGAAATCCTGTGATGCTCTTGTCAAATATTGCAATACCTTTCGGCGAAAGCGGAGACGCTCCACCTTCATTGATCTGTGGGTTCGTGTGTCTCTCCAGAGCGTCCTTGTTCAGCGCTATAAGAATATCCAGCCCGTCGCCCTGGCTCTTTATTTTCCTGCTTCCTGCCCGTATCTGGTACCAGCTCTGCCCGCCGCGGATTATGCTCTGGTAATAGTTGTAGGTGTTCACATGCAGACCGCTTCTTGAAAACGTTTTCGCTATGATGAGACCGGCAGACTGGACTCCATCACCTGCCGCTCCTCCTACTCTTATGATAACCTCATCGTTAGCCATGATATTCGGGTGTGTATTTCATGACCGTATTAAGCATTATTCCCGGTCACTTCGCTAAATGTGACCCGTTTTCTTGAAATTGCAGACAAACTATTGTATATGATCATGAGAGGAAGTCACATTGTCAGGCTCGTTTCTTAAAAATGGTGCAAGCTTTGTGACAATGAAACAACTCCAAATCCTATATACATTCTTGGCATTACCATATATGAGTAGAAAAGAAAGGGACGTAATCGGAGAAGTGACGATAGACGACTCCTGCTACTACGGCATCAACACCTACAGAGCCAGGGAAAACTTCCGGATAACAGGACAGACGGCAGATTCTGACCACATCAGGGCCGCCGTAACTGTGAAGCGATCTGCCGCTATAGCAAACTACATTGGCGGCAAACTTCCAAAGGACAAGTCAGACCTTATTGTTAAGGCATGCGACAGAATTCTTTCCGGATCGCTTCATGACCAGTTCGTAATTGACGTTTTCCAGGCTGGAGCGGGGACATCATACAACATGAACGCCAATGAGGTCATTGCGAACCTGGCCCTTGAACTCGGGGGGAAGAAGAAGGGTGATTACGATTTCATTCATCCCAATGATCATGTTAACATGAGCCAGAGCACTAACGACGTTTATCCCACGATTATGAGGCTGGTTGCATATGAAAAGGCAAAGAAGCTCTCAAAGAATCTTGAGGCTCTTATCGCTTCGCTCAGGAAGAAGGCACAGGAGTTCAAGGATGTTGTGAAGCCGGGCAGAACCCATCTTCAGGATGCAGCCCCCGTAACCCTTGGACTGGAGCTCTCGGCGTGGGCGTACGCACTGGACAAGGACAATGAGGAGATAAAGAGGGCCATGGACTCGATACTTGAGCTGAACATAGGGGGCACCGCTGTGGGAACAGGCATCAATACAGCTCCAAATTACCAAGATAACGTTGTGAACGAAATAAACAAACTCACAGGAAACAAGTTCAGGAAGAGCAGCAACCTTCCAGGGATAATGCAGTTCATGACAGATTTCTCCAGACTCATGAACGCTGCGGCAAACACTGCTCTCGATCTGAACAAGATATCCAATGACATCAGGCTGCTTTATTCCGGACCTGGTGCAGGTATACATGAGATCAGAATACCGGCTGTACAGCAGGGTTCATCCATAATGCCGGGGAAAATTAACCCGTCAATAGCAGAAGCAATGAACATGATCTGCCACTCTGTAATAGGGGCACAGCAGGCGCTTAACATATCAGTCCAGGCAGGACAGCTTGAGCTGAACGTTATGATGCCCCATATCGACTATGAACTCACAAGGGCGGAGGACATACTGGCCAACGGAATAGAAATGCTGAGAACCAAGCTTATCGATGGCCTGGGGGCAGAGGCGGAGGTCTGCAGAGAGCATCTCAGCAAGAGCTTTGGTTCAGCAGCACTTCTGAATCCTGTTCTCGGATATGACACAGTTGCGCAGATAGTAAAGAAATCACTGGAGACCGGGAAGCCCATTAAGGCACTTGCCCTTGAGACAGGCAGGATCGATGAAGCTACATTTGACAGATTAATGGCCCAGGGTATACCTAAGACCGTGTGATCCCATAAATGAAATACTATCTTGAGTCCTACGGCTGTACACTTTCGAAGTCTGAGGCTGGACTGTACCTAAACAGCCTGCTTACAGACCAGGATACGGTTGTTTCGGCGCCGGAGCAGGCTGATCTCAGAATTATTGGGACATGTGTTGTGGTAAAGCATACAGAGAACAAGATGATCAGGAGGATCCAGGAGCTTTCATCGTCCGGAAAGGTCAGAGTGATTGGATGCCTTCCCCCGGTTTCAGGAAATTCACTGGAAACCGAAAACATAGAGACACTCAAGCCACAGGAATTCAGGAATTTTTACAGGGGCTCCTTTGATTCAATAGAAATCCGCGAACCTGGCGTCTTTGACGGGATACCCATAAACCAGGGCTGTACAGGATCATGCAATTTCTGCATTTCCCGTGTGGCCAGGGGAAAATTGCTCTCCAGAAGCCCTGATAAAATCGAGCAGCAGGTAAAAATGCAGCTTGCAAGGGGCATAAAAGAGGTGAGGCTGACCTCACTTGATACTGCAGCGTATGGAAAGGATATTGGGGAGAACCTTGCCAACCTTGTCCGTAGGGTTTCATCCATTGATGGTGATTTCAGAGTCAGGGTTGGAATGATGGAGCCTGCAAACACAAGTGCGATTCTGAACGAACTCATTGCTTCATATTCCGCCCATAAGGTGTTCAAATTCCTCCACCTTCCAGTGCAGAGCGGAAGTGACAGGATCCTGGAACTCATGAACAGGGGCTATCAATCAAGTGCTTTCAGTGACATTGTGCATGCCTTCAGAACTGCCTTTGGGGATATGACAGTCTCCACAGATATAATCTGCGGCTACCCTGGCGAAACTCAGGATGACTTCAACGAAACTGTCGAACTGATTCAAAGAACAAGACCTGAAATCATCAATATCACTAGATTCTCGCCGAGACCTTTCACTCCGGACTTCAACAGGAAGCCGCCGAGCTCAAATGATGTTAAAGAGTGGTCAGCGAAGCTGTCAGCTCTCCATAAGGAAATACTAAGGGAGGCACTTGAAGGCCAGGTAAACACGGTCAAGATTGTTCTAATTACTGAGAACGGAAAACAGGGCACGGTGGTTGGCAGGGACAGTGCTTACAGACCAGTTGTCATTCCCGGTGAGTTTCAGAAGTATTCCTTCGTTGAATGCGAAATTGTGGATGCGGGTGAAACATACCTAATTGGAAAGCCAGTCTGAGTCCAGTCTGTCAACTGCAACAATCTCGTCCATGATGTATCTGTTGCTTCGCTTGAACCCGAACAGAAGCTGGAATTCAACTGGAGTAAGAATGGGCATGCTGAATTTCTGCTCATCGTCGATGGACACCCTGGGGCATCCGGTGAAGATCACGGCATCACACCTCATGTTCTCGTAATCTGAAGGTTTAACATCATTTGTATAGCACAGGACCCCTTCGAGTCCCAGTTTCCTGATCTGATCAAGAATCACATTGGCCAGCTTGATTCGGAACTGCCCAATCTTCGTGTCAACAACAACGCAGAATTTCCTGGCATCCAGGGCCCGGGATATCCTCGCGTAGCGCTTTCTTACAAACTGATCTGTCTCTTCCTGCATTGGTACGAGGGATTTCATGTTCATGTCTAGAATGTAGACGGGCTTTTCTGTGGACAGCTGCACCCCAATCCCATGGAACTTTCCTGTGCTCACTACAAGGAAGCAGTCCACATCAGCGGCAACCGAATGTGCGGCACTGAAGTTACAGCCAATAACCTGTCCCGGATATTTCATCCTTGCATCCTGCTTCCCGATCACGGGCACTAGGCCAAGTTCAGGAAGCATCAGAGCCAGCCTGTTCATAAGATCGATGTACTGAATTGAACACAGCAGGCCTATCTTTCTGTATCCGGCATCCTTCAGTTGTAGCAGTGAGTCAGGTGGAATTTGAATCTCAGAATTGATCCTGGCCTCCACAAAGAATACTGGCTTAGGGTAATCCACATTGGGCATCTCGCTGTGGCCGAGCTGTATGACGGCATCAACCCTGCTGTACACTTCGGGCGACCCAATGTCACATGCGCCATAGAATGGTTCAGAGCTCACTATCACGCTGAATTCTGACCTCAGCCGATCGTAGATATGGAACACATCGGGCTTAAGACCATCAGGCAGCTGAAGCAGTATCCTCTTCGCGCCTATTGCCCTGGCACCTTCTATTGCTTCGTCTATTGAGACTCTCACTTCATGGATTATCCTGAGCGGTGATATAAACTATAGAGCGGGAGATCCACCGCGCACCACTATCTCACCATCATGTATCACCGTGTCAACAAGCCTTGAGCCGTACTGGTAGGGAATCTTCCTGTATGAATCAACGGTGAGAATCAGTATATCTGCCTTCTTTCCGGCCTCTATTGAACCTCTGATTTCGCCCTCGCCGCAGGCAAATGCCCCGTTGATTGTTGCCGCATTGAGCGCCGCTTCTATGGAAAGGCCACAGTACCTGACAGCAAGATATATGGCGAAGAACATGTTCGAATTGCAAGATATCGGGGAAACGTCTGAAGCAATTGCTACTGGAATGTCATGATTCATTAGCTCAGATCCGGAAGGATACCTGCCATCGGCTATGTTGAATGCAGTAATTGGAAGGATGCAGGCAATGGCCCCAGAACGCCTTATCCGTTCCATTCCCGGACCTGAGGTGTTGATCAGGTGATCAACGGTTGAGATGCGGTGTTTTTCACAAAGAGAAGTGCATCCGATTTCCGCAATCTCGTCGGCATGAAGCTTCAGTTTGAATCCCATCTGTTCAGCTGCCCTGAAAAACTCATCGGTGGTTTCGGGCGAGAATGCCCCCTTATCACAGAATGAGTCCACAAACCTGCACTTTCCCCTGAATCTCGGCAGCATTGTCTCTATAACGCCGTGGACGTATGATCCCTCCGTCATCCCCTGGGGAACCGCATGCAGTGGGAGGAATGTTGGAACCACCTTCACTAAGCCCAAGGACTCTATCCTCTCAATGACCCTCATCATCTTCATCTCTGTCTCCATATCCAGCCCATATCCTGTCTTGATTTCCATGGCTGTTGTGCCGTTCACGACGGAATCGTAGACCCTCTGAAGTGTCTGTGAGAATATGTCGTTCTCATTTGCGTTTCGCGTGTCCCTCACTGTCCTGTATATTCCGTGGCCTGCGTTGAGTATGTCGAGATAACTTTTCCCGGACATCTTCATGTAGAATTCTTCCTCCCTGGATCCGGCGTATGCGATATGGGTGTGAGAATCAACCAGACCAGGCATGACAGTTCGGCCATGGGCATCAACTATCTGGGCATCCTGGATGTCGAGGCGATCCGCCTTTGAATCATCCATGACAGATCGGATGATCCCATCCTCGATGAGCACAGATGCTCCCGTCCTGATCCTAATCCTGTTCTGCCTTTCCCCCTTGAGCGGCTCCCAGCCAGCCCCCTCCATGGTCAGTATTTCAGAGGCGTTCCTGATAAGAATTCTGGACATCAGAACCACATGACCTGTGGCATTAATTGTTTTCTGCGCGGTAACTTCCTGATCCGCAGAAAGAGCTCTGCAGACTAGATTTTTCAGCGATCATATGTGTGAAATCCTTCCTGAAATCATTGAATAATCAGGCAGGCAGCCAGAACTGTATTAGTGCTGTTAACTACACTATTCCCATGACTAGAAGAACGTATCCAGCCAGAATCGGTATCATGAATGGAATCCTGTAGGAGAGCAGTTTCCTACCAGCCCGCTCCACCTGCGCATATTTGTTTTTCATGGTTTTTGCAAACTCTTCGTTAACGTCAACGACAAAAACCCCCCTGAGACCGAACTCAGCCGATCTCTTTCTGAGCACAAGAGCGGCAAGTCCGATGAAAAAGATGGATGAGATGCTAATAGCAAACAGGTATTGAATAGATACGGGCAGATATGTTATTGTCAGGCCGAAGGGAATCAGTGCGTTCACTGCCGGAGTGGCGAAGAGGGTGGCGACAACAGCTTTGAGATCGCCAATCCCAAAGAGTCTTTCACGATAGCCCAGAAGATACATGAGGGCTGACACAAAGGCCTGGAGACCAAGGTATGGATTTACCCTTATGGCGAAAACCACCGAAAGTATGATGAAAAGGTAACCTGCTGAAATATAGATGATAGTATCAGACCTAAGAAAGAGCGAAGCAAATATGGCCGTTTCAAGCAAAACGTAAAGAATTGAGAATCCGAGAAATATGTTATAGGCAATTCCCAGAGCAAAGAGCGGTAGGAAGAGCAGAGAATAGACCTCCCTGCTCCTTATGTCAGTGTATGCGCCAATTGAGAGGCTTGCCACGGAAACAGCAATTACTGAAAAATATAGAATCTCGTTCTCCATTTATAAGAATCCTCCAATCCTCTTGGATACCCTGAAGACGGCTGTGTAGTCAAGGTTTGAGAGACCAATTGCACTGGCTGATTCATACAGCGCCTTAGATGTCATGAACAGCGGAGCAGAGGACTGGGAGAATCTCACAAATTCCTCAATTTTATAAATGTCTGTCAGGAAATCCCTCAGTCTGACTTCAGGAGCGAACTTCTCATCAGAAATCTTTCTACCTGTGCTCTCGGTGAACTCCGCGATATTAATGTAATGAACAAGAACCTCAAGCGCAGACTCCTTGGGGATGCCTGATCTCATGCATACAGTCAGGGCTTCGGATAAAGCAACCGTACTGATCGCCTCAATCATTCTTGCAGAGAGGGATAACCTGGTGGCACTCCCTGGAAGCCCGAGGAAAGTCACCTTCTTGAATATTGATTTAAAGAGAGACTCCACTGCTGAATAAGGTTCCCTTAAACCAGATATAACTGCATTTGGACCTGTTTCTCTGCCCTTAAAGCTTCCGAAAATGGCACAGTCCAGGTAGTTGATTCCACTCTGTGAGAGTTTTGTAAATAAATCCTGTGAAAGTCTTACGGAGTTAGGGTAGGTATTTATGATCACCGAACCTGAATGTATTGTGTGGATCATACCCTGTTCGCCGAAGATGGCTTCAACAGCCCTCTCATCAGATTCGAGCGAGATGAAGATGATGTCGCAGTCGGCGGAGAGCTGAAACGGCGCATCGTAAAATCTGATTCCCCTGAAGTCTCTGTTCTGGCTGTCGATCGGGCAAATTCCGTTAACGACGAATCTGCTTGCCACTTCCGCAAGCAGGTCCAGTGCCTGGCCAGCTGTGCCAACGAAACCGATTCCTCCCATATGATTCTGATATATAGGAGTGTAATTAAGCCATGACATAGCGCTGGCTCCCATGGGTCTGGGAGGCACATTCCACCGACGAATACCCGATACTACGGTTGTTTAGATATGACGTCACGGTTCCCATGGCAAGATCCGGCGTATTATTCTCCTGGCTCAGGTGTGTGAGAACTATCCTTGTGAATGGCGCGACCACCTTGCTGATGGCAGCAGCAGCCTGATCATTGGAAAGATGCCCGACTCCGCTAAGGATTCTCCGCTTGAGATGCTCAGGGTATGGCCCCAGCTTTAGCATTTCAACATCATGGTTTGACTCAAACGCCAGTATGTCTGAGTTCTTTGCCTCTGTCAGCAGCTGATCCGGAACGTTTCCGAGATCCGATACAACTGTTATCTTTCTGTGCTTCCACCTTATTACAAATCCCACCGGATCACTGGCATCATGGGGAACAGGTATTGCCTTTATGAGGAAGTTACCTATTGCCAGTTCGTCTCCCATCCTGTATCCTTCGGTTCCAAGTGCAGAGAGCGTACCATCCCTTGAGTAAATATCGAATCTTCCCTTTCCGGTGAACGTCGTGAGGCCGGAGGAATGATCCCAGTGTTCATGGCTTATCAGAAGGGATCTGCTGAGATCAGGCATTACTCTGACTGGAGCTCTTTCGAGAAATTTTCTCATTGTTATGCCGCAGTCAATCATAATCAGGTCGTGATTATCCCAAATCAAAGCGGAATTGCCTCTGCTGCCGCTGGAAATGATCTCAAAATTGAGCCTGGCTTCCATATGATTCTCTACCGCTTTAATGATCACTGTTTTTAATAATTTTATGAGTCGTCATCTTTATCCGCTAACATGCCGCCTTGCGGGAACCGGCACGATACTGAAGTCGCAGCACCCCCAGTAAGTGTCTATGAATAACTGCTGATAATCTCACTCCGCCGATAGCAGAAGACCGTGTGATCATTTACCATTCCCACAGCTTGCATGTATGAGTAGCATATTGTACTCCCGACAAAGCCGAATCCCATTTTCCTTAGCGAAAGACTCATTCTGTCGGATCCCTCTGTGAAAGCAGGGATCTCCCTTGAATTCATGAATGAGTGCACGAGAGGTTTTCCTCCTGCGAACTGCCAGACAAACTCTGAAAATGTACCATATTCCTTCTGAATTCTGATGAAACATCTTGCGTTTGAAATGGCAGCCCTGATCTTGGACCTGTTTCTGATTATTCCGCCATTCTGCATGATTCTCTCGACATCCTGGTCTGTCATGGAGGCAACATAATGGGGGTCAAAGTTTCCAAACGTCTCCCTGAAATTTTCCCTCTTTTTCAGTACAGTCAACCAGCTCAAACCCGCTTGAAACCCCTCTAAGACAAGGAATTCAAAGAGCTTAATGTCATCCCGCTGTGGTACGCCCCACTCTGTGTCATGGTAATCCGCATATATCTGAATATCCGCCGGAACCCAGTCACACCGTTGCTTCTTGTTACCATCGCTTATTGATTTCACCACCTGTTCCTGTTCTGCCGATGAAATCACCTGCCATCAGCCAGATCGCCTGAATATTGGAATGTCATTTCTGTATTTTCGCATGTGTCCGATAGTAAATGTGTACAGGAGAGAGGCAGTAATAACGAGAATTGCGAAAATCATCAGCTTTCCTATGAATATCACTATGATCGCAGATATAGCCAGTGATACCCAGGGTATCGCCTTCCTCCACCCTTTAAGTTCCAGAAGTTTGATGCTGGCTGCTGAACCTATAATGTAGGTTACTACGCCTATTCCGCTCACAACGAGGAATGCGAGTTCCACTGACACATTGAAAAACCAGTAGGCGGAAAGGAAGACCGAGGATAAGACAAGGACCAGAATGATCGCATTCCCTGGTGCTCCATTGATTTCACTTTCTCCAGAAAACATCTTTGGTAGGCCGCCATTCTTTGAGACCGTCTGAATAACCCTGCTCACTCCTGCTGTGTATGCATTCATGGCGCTGAATATCGCAACAATAGCTATGATTCCGGCAGCGAATCTCCCATATACACCGAAAACGCCATCAAGTATGACGGCAAAAGGGACAAGGCCGTTTCCGGATTTGTAAGCACCAGTGCCAACTGTCACAATTGAGAGTGATGTGTACAGGACACCAATTATAATAACACTATAAGTCACACTTCTGCTCATGTCTTTCTGCAGATTAGAGAAGTCTCCCGCCATGTTTGGAACGTTCTCGTATCCAAAATATGCCCATATAACAAGGGCAATTGCCGTTCCAAGTGGACCCAGGCTTGATTCTGTGAAAAAAGGCACAAATTCAGAATCTGAGATTCTTGTTCCGGCAGTTATTATCGAAATCCCGAGAAGCGAAAGCAGCATCACTATTATTATCAGCTGAAAATTTGCGCTGAATCTTATTCCCATGTAATTTATTACAGCGCCTGTCAGAAGAAGCAGAAACGCTACTAAGTAAATGCCGACTCGGCTGATTGGCACAGCATATGATAGATAGGACCCTGCAGCAACCGCAACAGCAGGACCGCCCAGAACAACCCAGGCCAGGAACAGCCATCCGACTCCGTTACCCAGCGTTGTGCCAAATGCTTCGAGCGAGAAGGAGTATATTCCACCCGAACCCTTGGATCTCAATGCAAGCCTTGAGAACGTATAGGCTAGCGGATAGCTGGCTACCGAAAGAACAACCCAGGCAATAATCGAGGCTGGTCCTGCTGTGTCTGCTGCTAACCCAGGGAGAACGAGTATTCCTCCTCCGAGCACCGATGCAACGTATATAGCTATTCCATGTCTGAGGGTGATCCCGCCCTTTGACTTTACATGAGTCATAGGGCTTCTTTATCCGTTTTGTTTGATTTCTCGAAAGCCAGGAGTTCTTTTTTCTTTTCTATTCCAAGGCCGTAACCGCCCAGGTCGCCGCTCTTCTTGATAACCCTGTGGCATGGGACTATAAGCGGGACGGGATTCGAGGCACAGGCATTTGCAACTGCCCTGTAAGCTTTAGGCTTACCGATGCTTGATGCCAGTTCGCTGTAAGTTGCGGTGGTCCCATAGGGTATTTTCTTTATTGCTGACCAGACTTTCTTTTGAAACTCTGTGCCCTTAAGATCAAGTGGAAGGTTCACCTGAACACCGTCAAGGTAAGCGAGTATGCCCTCAAGGTAAGAGTTATCATCCTCTGATTCTACGAGTGTGGCCTTGGGAAACTCTTTGCTGAAATATTCACGTGCATCATCTCTTGTATCAGAAAGTGTAACCGAGCATATTCCCCTCTCTGTGTAGGCAACGGCAAGAATTCCAAACCTGGTTTCGCACATTGAGTAGTGAAGATTTTCTCCTTTTCCCCCTTTCTTGTAGGTTGCCGGTCTCATGCCGAGCTTAGATGTCGAACCGGTATATAACCAACTGAGTGAGTGGTGTCCAATCTCCTCAACCGCCTGATCAATGGTCTTACCAGCAATGAGTTTCTCTTTCAGCCTTATTATCCTCAATTCTTCCAGATACTTCTTTGGGGTTATTCCAATGACATCTTTGAAGGCCCTTAGAATCTGCTTTTTGGAGATATGTGTCAATGATGACAGTGTTTCCAATCCAACTGTAGTGTTGTAGTTTTCTCTGATGCTGTCGGTAACCTTTTCCACTATTTCCCTACTTCTGGATAGGGTAGCTATGTGCTTCGCACAGTGACCGCACTGCCTGAACCCATTTGCCTCCGCTTCCTCGACATCCGTGAATCTGATCAAATGAGATTTATCAGGTATCTTTGAACCACATAACGAAAAACAGTAAACCTTGGATTTAACATTCCCAATTAGAACCTGAGCCTTATTTAAAGCATTCCTGTCATTACTTGCTTCAAATCTGCTTTTATATATGCCTTCACCCATCGTCATCAATCCTGTCTGAACGAAGCAGCCAATGTATAACCCAGTCCGACCCCAGTTTAAAGATTTTGTCTTGTTTCTCCCATATGGCCCTAAGGCTTCAAAAATAGGATTGGAACCGGATGCGTATCTTGTTAAATATAGGGCGTCTTAAGTTTCATGAATAGTCAAACATATGTCGAACAATGTCTACCAGTTTATAATTTTGGGATATGCTCACTAAGCATATCTCGTTGATTATGGAACTGAAAGACGATATAGTTTCACCTGATGATCGAAAGAGAAAGTACTAAGATCGGCAGATACTTAAGATTCTCATCCTGTTACAGATATTCAATATCTCCTACCGTTAGTCAGAGATATTCCTCATCAATCATGAGGAGTATCTCAGAATGATTCGCATCAGCGAGATACCATCATTCCAGACCTTATCAAGAAGGGCAAGGAAGTTTGATCTGCATGCCATGAACAGGGCGATCACATTCCTTTGCTACATGAAGGAAATTGCAGCCATTGACTCCTTCATGATCCACACATGCAAGCATTCCACTGCAATGAGAAGGAAACACTGGAACAAGTACAGAGATCCCTATGGCGGATGGTCCAAAACAACAAAGGGATGGACATATCCAGAGGCAACATGCATGATTCGCGCGTATCACATGACTTGGTGGATTCTGTCAGGAATTTCTCTTACATTCTTGCGGATTCCGCTTACGATACCTCAGACATATATGACTACATATTCGAAAACACACATTCTCTTCCTGTGATTGACACAAACAGAAGGAGAGGAATTGTTCTCCAAAGGTTGTCAGTGAACCGAAAGATTGGCATTGATCTCAGGAGGGAATACGCTTCGCTGTATTCCCTCAGGTGGGAGATTGAAAGAACATTCTCCATCCTTGAAGAGATCCTGCAGTGTGAGAATATCTGGTACGTCAGTTAAACACTTCCTTCAAGAACATAACTAATTCAATGGACCGGTCGGGATTTGATTATTGTTTTAAGAGAATACTTTGATCCAACGTTCTTAGATTTTCTCACTCACGTTGCTCCTCCTTCCTTTCCGGTTCATTTTAAAGATAATTGGAACCTATTCTCTTCACACCCAACTTTTCATAAATGTGATCCGAGCTGATTATTTCTCCTCCACACAGCGAGGCATGGAAAGAGTCAAACACTCCAGTTTTTTCGTGATCTATTAGGTGGGCTGCTGCCAATGCACTTGCCTTGCTGGCGCCTTTCAGCTCAGCAATGGATAATACACTAGCAATCATACCTTCAACAGGAATACCTTTCCGTACGCTTACAAGTGCGAGTTCCACCAGTGTCAGAATAGAGGTATAAATTCGACCTTTATACTCCTCCAATACTTTGATTGCCCACGAGTTTAGCCTATCATCTGAATTAGCAATAGCGATAAAGAAATCTGTATCCGCGTATGGCATTTATCCTCGTTCCTTAGCTCTTCTGTTTTTCCTTGCTGATATTTCCTTGTCTGCTTCTTCCTCAGCCAGTACCTCAATATCTTTTGCCGTCAACTCACCAATTCCCAGTTTCTTGCCCCAGTTTCTAAGCTCATTAACAGGATCTTTCGGCCTAGGAATCAGCACAATTTCATCTGACAATTTTACTATAAAGAATCTGTCCCCGTATTCTTTTATTGTCTCCTTACCGATGTTAATTCGTCCCTTTTCATCCATTTTAGCTTCTTCAATCACTTTTACAAGCATTGAATTCAACCTAATTAATTTTGTGGGAATTTGTTCATATTTAGGGTAATAATGAACATCGCATCCCACAGTTATAATTTGAGAGAGTTTAAGCAATAATTTAAACAACCATAGAATAAAATTCAGAATGGACCGGTCGATATTTGCTTAAAGTTTTAAGCTAATATCTTAACAGAGAACTTCAAGACTGGCAATAGTATGCAGTTAGTGGAGTGTTTTTGTTGAGTTGTTTTCCTATGCCAGTTAACCGTTAAATGTTTATATGTCAACACAATCAATGTTCATGGTCAAAACCACGATTAATCTTGATAAAGAAATCTATGCAGAAATAGTCAAAGAATCAATAGAAAAGTATGGCAGCACCAAGAATATATCAAAAAGCAGATGCAAGTAAAAGTGGAAAGCGAATCGTGTTCAGGGTCCGGGAAGACCTTGCATCACTCGATGCGGACAACGAGATAAGAAAGGGATGGGAGAAGAGCAGTAAATGACAATACTGGTTGACACAAATGTACTGGTATATGACGCTATAGAGAATTCCCCACATCATGACAATGCAAGTAAGATTATCGATAAGTCGGGGGATCCCCTGATAAATTCGCTTTCGATCATTGAACTTGGCTTCGTGCTTCCTAGATACGGACTAGATAATGAAAGTGTCAGGATGAAGCTTGAAGAGTTATTGCACAGCGATTACTTCACAGTTTCCTGGCTATCGAGGGGCATGCTTCAAGGGGCGTCTGCATTCATTGCTGAAAACGATCTCACTTTCGGGGATTTCAACGATTGGATAATTGCCTTTGACGCACATTCAAGAAATGTACCCTTAGCGACTTTTGATAAGACCCTGTCCAAAAAATGCAAGAAGCTGGGTGTACAAGTTATTGAGATATGATCTACAGAATGGACCGGTCTGGTTTGGATTAAAGTTTTAGGTGAATACTGTCAGCCAAAATAGTTCAACTGTGGAATCTTATCTTCGAAGGCAATCACTGACAATATTGCTTGGCTCCAGCGTTCCCACCATAGTAAAGGGAGCATGGAGATGCCGATATGCATTCATCTTCTGATAAGGGAGTTGAAAAGAACTATTGAAGCGCTTAAAACCATAGCCCCCATGGCATAGAGGGGTGTCATGACTCCAGCTACAGCTAGGAAAAGCCCAACAGTATTGGTTCCGAAAGCGATGGTGAGGTTTTGTTTAGTTTTGTTGTAACTCAGTCTTCCTATTTTAATCACATCTATGACCGGTTTGATTGACTCTCTGAAAATAACTATGTCTGCCGACTCTTTAGCCACATCGGTTCCACCGGCAACAGCAATCCCGACGTTAGCCTGTGCCAATGAAGGGGCGTCATTTAAGCCGTCCCCTATAAATACAACCTTTCTCCCCTCTGACTGCAATTGCCGGATCACTTCTGTTTTAGCTTCCGGTGTCTGTTCTGCGTAAAAGTTTTCAATGCCTATGCTGTTTGCGACGTTTTGAGCGATCCGCCCGCTATCCCCGGTCAGCATTACTATCTCCATGCCCATTTTTTCAAGGTCTTTGACAACTTCTCTTGCTTCATTTCTGATTTTGTCACTTAGTGAGGCTGCAGCGATCACCTTTCCATCATCTGATAAAAATATTGTTTTAAGACTCGTTTTGTTTGCCGCATCAACGAAGCTCTTTATGTTCTCCGGCACGATCTTACCGTATATCGAGAGTTCACCACCAACGAAATATTTATTTCCCCCAATCTTTGCGGAGACTCCTATTCCCGCGGTTTCACTAAATTCAGAGATGTCTAGAACTTCATCGATTCCATTTTCCTCCGCATAGTTCCTGATCGCTGCTGCCAAGGAATGGTTGGAATTATATTCCAGCGTATACAAGAGAGCAAGGGCCTTATCTTCCTCAATTGAGGAACTAAAGTCTGTGACCTTCATTTTTCCCTCTGTTAACGTTCCGGTTTTATCAAAGACCACAGTGTCAGCATTTCCAAGGTTCATAAATGACTCTCCGGATCGGAAAATAAAGCCACTCTCAGTAGCAAGAATCTACCCTCTTTCCATGGCTAGAGGAGTTGACATGCCAAGTGCACATGGATATCCCATTATAAGAGCGGCAAGAGCAGCATATATAGCTAGGTTAAGAGTAATGATTCCCTCTGTGATAAAAGGGATAACGATCCAAATTGCGAAACCGAGCAATGCAGCTCCGATTACCATAGGGGAAAAATATTTCAGAATTCTGTCTATAAGCTGAATCAAACCTGGCTTCATTACCCTAGCTTCCTGTATGTATCCAGCTATCCTGCTAATAAATGAATCGTCGGCAGTCTTAGTTGTCGTGGCAATGACAGCTCCATTGATGATAGTAGATCCGGCCAGCAGCTTTGACCCATGTTTCTTAAACACAGCTATGCTTTCTCCGCTGACCATTGATTCGTCGACCTCGGAAGTTCCCTCGATAACTTCACAGTCCACAGGTACCCTCTCCCCTGGCTTAACTTTTACAAGATCACCCACTTCAACCTCCGATGCAGGGATTCTTGCTTCTCTTTCATTGCGTATGACAGTAGCTATTTCCGGGGCAAGCGAAAGCATCTTGAACACAGCCTTTGTGGATTTTTCCCTGGTAAGTGTGGACAAGTAAGCTCCAAGAAGATGGTATGTTGTTATGAATACTGCAATGAGGAAGAATGGAACAGATGGGAAATGGAGGAATAATCCAAGAATACCACCGACAATTGCACCCAGTGCAGCCAGTTCCATCAAAACATGCTGGTTAAGTATTTTTCTCCTCATGGAGTTCACCGCCATTGCAAGGATTTCTCTACCCAAGTAGAAGACGTTCAATCCGGCAAGGAAGGCAGATGGAATGATGAAATATATTGAAAAAGACTGATCAAGCTTAAAAACTGCGAGGATTATAAGACCTGCAAACGTTGCATATGTCGAGTTCCAGAAGGTCTTCTTGGATTTCTGCAGTTCCTCTTCTTCTTGTTTGAACCGTTCTACCTTGTTTCTGTCTCTAACAGTATAACCGAGTTTCCTGATGGTATCTTCTATATCGCTCTCTTTTGTATATTCAGGGGCGAAGTCCACAAGAGCTTCCCCCTGACCGAGGTTAATATATACGCCTGAGACACCGCTTAATCCGGAGAGTCCGCTTTTGAGTGTCGTTACACAGAAAGAGCACTGCATTCCCCCTATAGGTATCTGGACCCTTCTAGTTGCAGTAGCCTGGGATTTATTGTTTTCCGATTCCTCTGCCATAGAGGCTACCCCGTAAATTAGTAATATTATTCAACAGTGTAACCAAGATTTCTGATTCTTTCCTTGATTTCCTCTGATGATACCTTTCCTCGATCATATTTTACTGATACCTTCTTTTTCTCTAGTATTGGATTGACAAGTATTACGCCGTCCATGCCTGATAGACCTTTCTTTATGGTATCTGCGCATCCTTCGCAATGCATATTCACGGTGTATACCGATTTCCTAATGTTATCCGAATTCATTTTCTCACCAGATTTGTTATCTTAAACTCACATAATAACTATATAGTTTATTGTAATATAGTTATTGTAAGTGTAATTATGAACAAGAAAGAGAATGAATGTCCATTTCTGGAAATGTTTTCTGTTATAAGCCGGAAGTGGAGCATGCTGATCCTTGCAACTATAGGGGAAAGTGGGAGAATTGGATATATGGAAATTTCCAGAAACCTTGGTGGGGTTTCACCTAAGGCACTTACTGATAGTCTGAATTTGCTTTTGAGCAAAGGCTTCATAGACAGGAGGAGAATCAAAGGAATACCTCCAAGAGTCGAATACACACTTACCGAAAGAGGCAAAGAGATTGTCAGACTCCTAAGACCACTCATAATCTGGGCAGTAGAATCGACAGGACACAGGGAATGTCAGATTGTGGGTCACTTTCTATGAATTAGCAACACAATTTAACTGAGAACGGAGGGTGTTGAAGTGTCGCAAATATCCAATCAAATGTTTCACAAAATCATTCAATTCACAGATAGGCTCTTTGTCTGTTAAGAGTATACGAATATATAACAAATATATAAAAACCAGTCTGATTCAGAATGGACCGGTCGGGATTTGATTAAAGTTTTAAGGGAATACTTTAGATAAGAAGCAACAAAACGATTTTGGCCGTCAAAGTGTGAAGCTATAAATAGTGTGTAAACATAAACATATGTTATGTCCAAAACCATCACAATTAAGAATTCTGTATATGATGAATTAAAGGGATTCAAGAAAGAGAACGAAAGTTTTAGTGAAGTCTTGGACAGGCTTATCAAATCTCAGAGCAAGAAGGATCTCCTTAAGTCATTAAGGGGAAGCATTGAATTTGGTGATAAGGAGAAACTCCTTAAGGAGATTGAAAAGAAAAGGTGGGAGAAGAGAGATTGATTCTACTGGACACAGACGTAATCATAGAAGTTCTGGATAAGAAATCAGACAAGGGGAATGCACTAATGCTTAGGGTTATTGAAAGCGGAGAAGAATACTGTACAAGTTCGGTGAACATGCACGAAGTGCTTTATGGCATAGAAAAATATTCCAAGGACTCTCATTTAGTCTTGCAGATACCAACACTGGGATATAATAAAGATGACAGTGAACTATCAGCTGTTTTGGAGCTAAGTGCCGAAAGAAAAGGAAGGTCAGTTCCTAGAATGGATGCAATCATCGCGTCAATAGCAATAAACAACGGTTGCTCACTTTATACATTAGATGAGCACTTTGAAGTTTTTACGGACGATGGTCTCAAACTGTTCAGATAGGGCAGAATGGTCCAGCTTATATTGGATTAAAGCTCTAAGTTAATACTTACAACCAAAGATTTTTGAGACCTTGCCTCCTAATAGCTATATGGCTAGCCAAATCATGATCTTGTAGGGGGGCGAGGACGTCAGACGGAGGATCAACGAAACCATGTTCAAGGACGTGAGGAAGTTATCAAGTTCAGGGAAAATCCTGATTATACCATGGACGTCGGATTCTCATGAGAAAGAAGTTGAATATTCTAAAGTTCTCCATGACTATTTTTCACATTGCGGCTTTGAAGAGGTATTGTTTCTGGACAAAACCGATCCCGAAAATGAAATCCAAAGAAAATTCTCTGAGGTAGACACAATTTATCTTCCAGGTGGAGACACTGAGGTCCTTTATCGCGAGTTAAAACAGAGGACTTTGCAGGATAGGTTATTTGAATTCCCAGGAGTAATAATAGGAAATTCTGCAGGGGCGATGGGAAATTCTACCCAGGTTTCTGTCTCGTTGATTTCTACATTTCCGTTCATTACAAGCTCGATGTTGGTCACATTGCAGAAACGAAAGATGCTATAAATGTCAATATCCCTGAAAATATGTGGATCACGGTAACATGTGAAAAATAACCTATTATGGTAAGCCTTTCCTGTATTTGTGTGTCAAAAACTATGGACAAGGATGAGTACGGCGAGGTGATCGTATAATGAAGGATCTTTCCCGCCACTGGAAGCGTAAAATCGCCCGCTTGAGCAGGGTTCTGGGGTCATAGAAGAAGGAATATCTACAAGTGACCAACTTCATTTTCCAGTGCCGAGATACAAAGTATTCGATTAATAAATTAAATGGACAGGTCGGGATTTGAACCCGAGGCCTCCTGCTTGCGAAGCCCCAAGGCGCTACCCAGAGTATCGAGATACAAATCTGAATTGAAAAAGTGGATGATTCAGAAAGGTTTCAGTGAAAGTTACAAATCAGAAATCACGACCTACTTGAAACCTCTTGAAAATAGGGATGTTTCAAGTGTTGCAGAATTGAGGGAAATCATCGCCTCCAGTTCTTCAAACATGATTCTCACCGTAACCAGGGCCTACATCAACTTTCTCCTGGAGAATGAAATCATCACAGATGACACTGCAATATACTTCAGAAAAGCCTTACCTTCAAGGAAAACGAATGTTGACGGATATGTTCCAGCGGACCAGGATGTAAGGAATGCATACCAGAAAATAAAGAAGGAGAAGGATCGCATTCTCTTTGAGATCCTGGCCTTCTCTGGTATTAGGATAACTGAACTTGTAAAAATGCTCAAGGAATTTGACCCCACGAGGTCCATAACCGATAAACAGATCTCCAAATACCCCTTGAATTACAGCAGAGGCAACAAAAGGTCTCAGTATGTGTATATGCCATCAGAACTGGCCACAAGACTTCATAGATTCTATATCAACAAAGATACCGTCTCCAGGGACCTACGGAAATATGGAGTATCACCGAAATACCTCCGCAAGTAGTTTTACAACTTCCTCATAATGAACAACGTGCCGGAATCTGTTGCTGATTTCATTGAAGGCAGAGCTCCGGAATCAGTTGGATCCATGCATTATCTTGCCAAGGTGAAGCAAGCGGATTACTGGTATAATGCCATTTTGAAAGAACTGGATAGAAGTTTAGAATAATGGAGTTAGCTATTCAGAGCTATGTCGCTCATTAGCACTTCTCTTCCTACCCCGGATATCTCACGCCCCCCATGGCATGCCTCATCGCCATACCTGAGGATATTTCTTTCTGCCATGTAAGTATATTAACGCCGAAGCGAGACCTGTTACAGTTATTATCAACAGGAAAACTATCAAAGGAGCATACAAAATGAAAAATCCTTTGTTAGGGAATGTAAAATACCCTTTCGTCGTCCCCTCTACCCAAATAGGAACCCGATAATAAAAATTCATATAAAAGAACCATACAAAGAGAGAGAACCCTCCAACAGAAACTGTGGCAACCAGGTCTCTTAATTCTTTCCTCATTTTTCATATCACCTGTTATCAATTCACATAGCTATAGTCAAAATAAGAATTAAGCCAGGACATCTGCGGTCCAAAATTATTTTCGATATTTACTCCATTATTCGGAGTTTGCTCCAGGTAGTATTCATTATAGTAGCCGTCTTGATATAGTCCCGCTATTCCAACTTCTCCGAGAATTCCTTGGACTTCTATCTGAGGATTCTGGAACTGAACCGACGGATAGAATTCAGCAATCTGACTAATGTAGCTACTAATTCCATTCGAAAGATTTGCAGCCTCTGTAACGTATTGGATAATGTAACAACAAAATTCTGAGACGTGTTTGTTATGTACGCAGAATATGTGAAATCAGGGGCATCATTAAACACACTGAACTGAATCTGCCATCCTGGTGACAAATCTGGGGTACCCGGGTAATTATAACTTGGTGAATTCGGATGGTTTGGGGACAAAGTCTCATACCATATGTGATAATTGTGCCAGTACGGGCCGGTCCAGAATTGGTCCCATGCTTTGTAATAGGCTCTCGAATAACCTGTCTGAGCCAATGTCTGTGTGCCATAAGGGGAGTTCCCGCCCTGGTATTCGGTAAGGCCTATCCATACATAAACGGACATAAAATCTCCGGACATTTGATTTGAAGGTGGTGATAATATATTCGAAACCCCCAGCATCGCCGAGTTGTAATATATTTCCTGGGGGGGGAAGTAAAGCTCATATCCCGCCCAATTAGGAATGATGTAATATGCGCTCGCATGACTCACTGTCTGGGAACTCATGGAGGGTCCTGTAATTCGAAGAGAGTTTGAGTCAACACCAAATGTGTAATATGTTTGTGATGTGTTGGACTGGGAAATAAACTCCGCATAAAGTGTAAAATTGTCGGAGGTAAAATTATACGCAACTCCCCACTGCAGATTTCCATTGCCCAATTTATTCAAGTAATATTGGAATTCACTGTATTGATAAAGTGTTGACGCATCTAGCACCACTTCCCTGAATAACACTGCCGGCACAATTCTCTTTCCGAGAACCTTTGCAGTGCTGTTCAACGCTTTTATATCATTGTGCATTGATGAATTGCTGAAAATCCAATTGAGTGGAGACTGCAATGAAATTGACGGTTGAACCGATTTCTCGGCCACAGGTGTCACACTTCCCGAAACCTGATTGAACGGCAGGATGAATAAAACACCCACAACAATTATTGTAACAAACAAAGTGATTTTATTTTCGCACAATTTCATAAAAATACTAAGATTTACTAATCTATATATCTTACTCAATGTCTCTGCACGTAGCGTCCCGAATGTTGTGTGTTTATAAAGGATATCTCTTCTGGAACATTTCCCTGATCTCGTCCTTGCATTTATAGAATCCCCTCATAGATCTCTGTGACCAGCGATCATTTATCTCAGCAACCCTGAGATAT
>JAHXPV010000019.1:0-35137 GCA_031625175.1 Thermoplasmatales archaeon AK
ATTACTGTTCTTTCCATGAACCATTGGGTTGTTGTTTTGCACAAGCAACACCCATCTCATTTTCAAGAAGAATTATTGCATGTGTTATACAACACAGTTTAATAGAATGATATTAAAATAATACTTAACCGCTTTTAGCATCATTTGATCCAAAGATATAGTGGATTAAACTCCTATTGTGCGATCAAGCATCCCCATAAGTCCCCTACCCTAAATTGCACTCCGCTGGAGAGAATAATGTGCCCGGAGCGGGCCGGAAGTCTTGCAAAGCGAAGTCAGGGTGAATTTGAGCCTGAGACGTCATGATCTACTTGGGTTCTGTACTTTTAGAATCTTCGGGTGTAAAGAACTGAATCATCTTTTCGAAACTGTCAAAGTGATATTTGTAAAATTCTTCTTCATTGATTCTAACGTAAACCCATTTATCTCCTGTAACCCTCTCTGCGTCCTCGCACCACATTATAGCCCTCTTGTCTTTGAACTCCACGTCCACGTCTTCTTCTCCTTTAGTCTCTGCAAGTACGTGCTTGTCTTCCATATTCACTATGAAGTCTGGACGGTAATGCCTTAGATCTCCATTTGAGTCTCTGTATTCAATGAGAAATCCAACCTTGGGAGCATTCTTCGAAAATGCTTTAACGTCATCTGCGGAATCCAAAAAGCGAGAAAAGTTAACCTCAAGGTCGTTATCGCAAGGAACGTAATTGAATATGCACTTGTTAGCTTGATAAACTTTCTTTGTCCAGACAAAGGGCTGTGTTTCTGAGATCATTATTCTGTCGAATTTACTCGCTTCTCTCTCAGTAAATGCAAGATCCTTGAGGTTCTCTACAAAAGTTTTTATAATTCTATCCTCAATTTCTGGCTCGCTGATTTGGAACAGAACCCTTGGGTCTTCTAAAGTAACTTCATGATCAAACAGTTTTCTTTGAACGTAATCCTTTACAATTGGATATAGATCAGCGAACATGTTGGAGAGATTAAGTTCATTGAGTATCCGCCCGGTGTAATATGCGATTACGCTCTTTACATCCTGTGGTACGGGTAGATCCCAGTTTCTCTCAACCTGCACCGCTCCTGTGATCATATCTACGGCCCGGTAGGTTGTTTTGAAAACCTTATTTTCAAGTTTTATGGAAAGAGGCGGGATCTTCTCTATTGTGCCCTCATTTATCTCGAATTCCCTAACAACTATAGCAGGGGTCAGAATAGGAATTTCTATATCGAATTCTTTTTTATCCATATCAACGAATATTGTTGTTAGATTGATTGGATTCCCAAGGTTCGTGGTTCCAAACGATATATTTTCGTCCTTTTCCAGTTCTTCTATTATCTGCATCAGCCCTGGTGGGCCTATAACTTCTAAGACGTTTACGAAATCATTTACACTTGCATTCTCCTCTGGAAACATCTTCCTGAGCCCCCTTCCAATAACCTGTTCAGGAAGAACATTTCTTTCAGATGTATACGATCTCAGACCAACTATGACATTCACATTGCGAACATCCCACCCTTCGTTAAGCATCATCGTGCTTACTATTGCCTCGTAGGTGTTTTCATCGCTGTCAACGGTCTGTGCGAACTTCCTTGCCTCTTCAATGTCCGATTTCGCTACTTCTCCTGTGCTGTCAGTATGTATTAATAGAACCTTGCCTGAGAGCTGTGGTAGTGTATCAAGATATTTCTTCAACTGATCAGCCTGCTTGTTGTCCGGGCATTGGAAAAACAATATAGGTTTCTTATTCAGCTTTGTCAGTGCGTCTTTATACTCCTGCCATCTCTTGATGCCTGCCTCGATCCATGCCCTATAGCGTTCAACAACGTTTGTGGATGTTATTTCAGTTGCATTTTGGACCATGCCCTTCAGTGGCCTCTTAACTATGTTCATCTCTATTGCTTCCTTAAGGGTAAAATCAACTATCAGCCAAGTGAATAAAACACCGTTCTCACTTCTGGGCGTAGCCGAAAAATCAAGCTCCATGTTAAAGCCTTTGCCATACCTAGATTCAAGAGCTTTATGGAGATCTATCAATATTTGCTTCCATCTCTTCTCGTAACTGTATATGTGATGTGCCTCATCCTTCAGGATCATTATGTTGGGTATCTTTTCTAAGACCTCCCTTATTCTGTTCTCCTGTGCGATGTTTGTTCTGTTCACCTCCTTTAGATCGAGAACCTCGTCCACGAGCTTGTCGGCTTCCTTTTTCCTGTTAGCCTTATCCTGAAGTTGCTGTACATTAGTCAGAAAGAGAACAGAGTCAGGGATGTTGTTAATTGGGTCTTCCTTTAGGATTGCTTTGAGATCGAAGAGATTCATCCATTCTGGTGGAATTAACGGTATTTCACGGAATATCTTGCCATCCTGATAGTCCCTCTTCAAACGATCGTAGATCACATTCTTCTCTCCAGCAATCAACAGAAACTTAGATGTATAATCATCCTGATTTTCGAATTTATTATTGAAGTACTGCCATACGATTGAAAGAGCCATGACATAAGTCTTTCCTGAACCAGTAGCCATCTTAAATCCGTAGAGGGGATAAATATCGAGATTAGGGTCAAAAAGCTGGGGTCCCTCTCCAAATTCCCTTGCTAGATCTATAAATCTCCTTTTTTTCATAACCTCGTAAACATAAATTAAAGTTTCTATGGATTCCCTCTGAGCATACCAGAATTCGAATTTCTCATTGTTTACTATATGATCTTCATTGAACCAAAAATTCAACAATCTTTTGGTCGTTTTCGTTGTGTTCGGGTATCCTGAATCTCTCCATTCTTTAACGGCTAATCTTAATTTGTTAACGAGGTATGCCTTGCTTTTGTCTCTATTTTGTGGCAATAATATATCTGTGGGATTCATATCTTCACCCTCAGAATCTTGTTCGTGTCGTTGCCAAAGACATCCACGACCTTCACCATTATCTGGTATTCTCCGCTTTCCTCATATTTATGTTTCGCTTCATATTCCACTTTAAGATCTTTCTTTGTTCTATAGCTCTGCCATTGATTATGGAATGTATCACCCTTAAAATCCCAGTCAATAGCCCAGTAATCTATAAGTTGCCTCGTATCTTTCAAGTTCTTAAGGGCATCTAGAACGTCTGGTGAGGGCTTCAGATTGAAATCTTCAATTTTTAGAGTTATTTCCTTTTCAGATATACTTTTGGATATACATAAATAAGCTAGTTCATTAAACTTGACGGAAGGAATTAGGTTTTTTTCAATAACTTGGTCTGGTATCTTAAGAAGTTTAAGGTCAAAATTTGTGCCTGCCAAGGCTGATTTTAGTTCGTTCACATTCGGTATCTGTATCAATCTAAGGTCCAATCCTTCCCTTTCTGCTATTTTCTTTGCAAGTTCATTAACTTCGTAATTCCATTCCCATCCCAACACATCGGCTTTGTCGAAATTATTACTTATGCATTCTGAGATAAAGTTCCTGATCTCGTCCATTGAGACTGGTGAGTTACTTGAACCTATGTGCACAGCTCTTTGGCCTTTTGTGGCATGGATGTATCGGAACCCGTTAAGCGGTTTTGCCTCATACAGTTTTATCATAAAAGACAGGTAGTCTTGAGGATTCTCCTTCCAATATGCAAGTTCATAATTTCCTATGTTCCAGAGTTCAAATGGTCTTGCTGGCTTACCGTATTTGTCCTTCTTCTCATCTACCAAATCCTTTGAATTATTGATATCTAATAGCCTCTTTCGTGTAACTTGGATGGCATATTTCGAGAGATCCGAACCTATCCACCTTCTTCCTAGTTTTTCAGCTACAGCCAATGTGGTTCCGGAACCAGAAAAGAAGTCTGCAATAAGATCACCTTCGTTTGATGATGCCATTACTATTCTTTTGAGAAGATCTTCGTTCTTTTGAGTCGCAAAACCTAACTTCTCACTTGAGAAACTCATTATTTGTATTGAATTGAGTGTATCTAATTCGCTACAGTTCCAAGTATCTTCAATGGGATATCCCTTTCCTTCAGGAATTGATCCATCTCTTCTTCTATAATCCTTTGGGTAGTTTATGTACTCTTTATTAAAAGTAAAATCCTGAGAATTCTTGGTGTAGAAAAAAATCACATCGTGATTTCTTATCCAGTTTTTCGCTGAAGATTTATATCCAGATATCCAGCCAATCCTCCATATTATTTCTCTCTGGAAATTTTCATAACCGAAAATCTCGTCACATATAATTTTTACATAATGACTGACATGTTCATCAAGATGGATATAAAAAGATCCATTTTCTGCTAAAAGTTCTTTCATCAATACTAACCGTTCATACATATATTTTAAATAAGATGCAATTCCTCCACTCCAAGTGTCATTATATGCCCTCTGCTCGATTATTGAAGGCTCTTTTTCAATTTCTGTATCATCAATCTTGGTCGTATAAGAGAAATCTGCTCCTGTGTAGAATGGAGGATCAATATAAATCAGATTTATCTTTCCTGCCCATCCTTGCTTTAAAAGGGAGGACATAACGAGCTTGTTATCTCCCCATATAAGTTTATTTCTCCAATCCTTTGGGTAATTCTCTGGCCACTCATCTTCGGGAAACAGAGATGTGTTTATGCCACCCTTGGACCTTGGCTTGTTAACTGTTTCAACAACCTGAAACGGTAAATTAGTGTAATCTATCGGAGTCTTGTGCCCTAATTCAATTTTTTTATACTTATCATGCCATAATAGTTCAACATATTTTTCATCTTTTTCCATACTTACAGCCTCTTTCTTAGCTCCACAGATACTATTGATTCGTCTGATAATAATATTTGTGACTCCATTGTGTACTTTCGTTTTCTCCCGATAGCAGAGGATTTATGACATTTTTATTTGAACCCATCAAGTTCCGGTGCCTTGGTACATCCATAGTAAGGTATCAATTCTTTTCGTCTTGTTTTCATTCTTCGCCAATAAATAAACAGAATAAATGGCCATCTATGATCCGATCCATTCCTGAACATAATTTTGGAAAAACTGCAAAGTCAGATACGGTTCTTTTGGCCGTCATGATAAACCACAATGGAGGTTAAACCTGATGTCCGTTTATCTGTCCGTTTATGTTTATTTTACATTTACTTGACACTTTTCTTACACGTATCCTTACACTTTTTTGACATTTTCCTGACATGTCAACCGGCAGTGTCAAGTCATATAAACCCGCCTGGATTCATAATATATGGTAAGCACGGAAGACCGTTTGAAGGCAATAGAGTTAGAAAAGCAGGGCTATCCGAAGACAGAGATTGCCAAGATGCTTAATGTCTCGAGGCAGAACGTCTATGAATGGCTAAAGGATGCGGAGGAAAAAGATGCACCGGAACAGGAAAGCGGGAAGGCTGTTACAAATGACGGCATAGATCAGTTCACGGAAAAATATGATAGAATTGCAAGCGACATAGTGGAGAAGGCTGACCATGAGTTCTACGGGCAGATAATCTCAAAGATACTTGCCGGGCACGGCATATTCATTGACGGCAATACATACGACAAAATCAGTCAATATCTGGAGAAACACAACACTGATGATCTTGAGACGGCCGTAAACCTTGCACAGAGGTTAAGGGATATAGGTATTGCACCAGAGGACTTCGATCCTGATGCTGACCCGAAGAGCATGCAGTATTTTCCAGTGCTTGTGAAGTTTCTGAACACACTTTACGTCAGGGATACCATAGAGGAGCTTGTAAAGAAAGGCTTTTCCCGGCCAGATGCCATATACAGCGTTCTCTACCATTCATTCCTTGAGTGGGAATCAGCCGACAGGTTCAAAGGCCTGCTCCAGCAGATCGGCAATGCGGTTGTTTCCGAGATAGTTAGGAAGGCTTCAGGCATTGTGGACAGAAGAATGGCGGATATCGAGAATGAGGCAGTAGACAAAGTTGGCCAGGTCATGGTTCCATTCCAGAGAGTGATTACGGATAAAATGGAAGAGATTGAAAGCAGGATAGACAACCTTAACAGCCTTGACAGGACATTGAACGAAAAGATCAATGAGAAGCTGGAATCAATCCTGAGGCTGAGTGAGGCGGAAGAGGAACTCAGGCCGAAACACAGGATAGCCGGAATGGGTGTATTTAAGCCTAAAATCCCCCTAAAAGACGAATGAAAAAGAGACCAGGAGGGAAACCTATCCCTTCTCTTTTTAGTGCCTGAAATCTTTTTTAAAATGATGGTGAATAAATTTAGTATCCTTCCACAACGATAATACCAATGTATACTGTTGTCGCATCAGGTCAAGTTATTGTCAGTTATATGTACGTTAAGATAAGCCTTAATCATTTTCTAAAACCTAAGCAACATTCGCAACAGTTAGCGAAGCTCCCCTGATATCGTTGTTTTGTTAATACCATACTGAGAAATGCAAACGGTTATTTTTGAGCGGACACAAATGTCGGTAAACGCTGGCTCATCCTATAGGAAAAGTAACTCCCAAAAACAAATGAGTATTGCGTTTTCCTATTCAAATTATAAGGTACGCAAACTGAATTTTTTAAGAGCAAAATTTCTAAATATGGCACCTGCCTTTATTTTTCATGAAACAATCAAGCAGGGGCAAAGCTAATCCTCAGAGGAATATGAGGGATGAAGGAAAGGTTAACAAAAAAAGTGTTAACAAAAATGAGGAGGTTCGTGAAAGGAACATTGACCTTGCATCCCTTCAATTACCAAAATATCAGGAGACAACAAATTCAGCACTATCCATAATGACAGGAACAGAGGGAAAAGAAGAAGCACTCTCATTGGAACGGATGAGTTATGAGCGCATACCTTTTCTGGACCTTTTTGCGATATCTTCATCTTCATTCAGAATTTGGGAGACATTGGAATCACTCAGTAGGAGGCTTAGGGATAATAAGACAAGATTCTTGATTCAATATACCAGTGTAATTTTCAAATCACTTGATTCCGTATCTGTTTATAACATCGAAAAATTAAGGAAAAAATTTCAAGCCGAATTAATTCAAGATTATTCAAAAATTCAAAGAATCCAAAAAATTGAGGACGAAATAAGAAAAGCTCTATTTAATGTCGTGGTAGAGCTAAACAAACAAAGATGGGCCTTAACTCCGGCGCTATTCTTTGAAAGACAAGAACGAGAGATGGTTCTTAATGCCTTTGGATATTCCGGAAAATTCAACAAGGAGGATATACCCATATTTCAATTCCTCAGTGAAGCCATTGATAAGCAATTTATTATAAACGATAAGGAATGGATGAAACTTAAGAGTGCTGCATTTGATGAGCCAATGGAAAGGGCTATAAACGACCTTTCGGAATACCGTATAAGCGATGTGATTAAACTTATTGCGTTGCTGATGGAGCATAATCTGACTCCAAGTGCAGAAATATTGAATTCTTTGGGAACACTTGATTTAAACACAACACTATTCCTTTTCAACAGAGAGACTCTCAATAAGGCTAATATAGAATTGCCAGACCTTGATACCTGGCTGCGTTCGGGCAAGGAAAGCCTTCTTATTGAGCTTGACAAAATTGATCGGAACCTTTCAATATACCAACATTATAAGATACACGAGATTTTAAATTCAAATCTCTCAGAAATGGCAGAACACTTTGGTCTCCATAATCAGGTCGCGATCGTCCCATCCTTGTATCAACCCACTTCAACATATAAAATTACAACCAAACCTGCCATTATAATGTGCGCCCTATCTGATCCAAAGGCTGTATACTTCACGCTACACGGAGACGAAGAGGCCATAGTTGTTAAGGTGACCCCGAAAGCACTGCTGTACGGAGAAGAGAAAACCATTGTTGTTCTTACTAGCCACAGGCATCTCATTAGAAGTCCCATATTCACTTACATAAGTAACAGGATAAGGGAATTCTATGGTGTCGACTGGTCGATCTCCGTGCCTATTGCTGAGCCGGACATTGTAAGATATAACGGACCTATTACGCTCTTGCAGGTATGGAACGAAAACTCTGGAAATCATGCTCAACAGCAAACCACTGCCATGCAACCCAGTGGATCACCTGGCATGAACATTGATATTGGGGATTTATCATTCTACAAAGATAACAGAGAATTCTTTGAAGTACTTTCGAAGCTCATTCGGAGCGACAGGGGGTATATCATGGTCTATGACGGAGACGGTACCATGAGAGAGGCCCTTTCAATAATAGCATCTGAAATTGCGAGGATGAGGGGCTTATCCATTAATCCAACGTTCATAGAAAATAGCGACGCCTCTGCTGAATGGAAGATTGTAGATGCTGGCACTAACTTAGGAATTTATGTTTTCGGGCCCAACCTCTCCAGTTCGGACGATGACATAATCAGGAGTATCAGAGAGTCCATCAAAGGCATTGTCGGTTACAACTATTCAGTGGTAATCATTCCATCGGATATGTACAACAAGATCGTTCCTGACATTGCAGGTGGAACTACCATAGCAAAATTTACCGCATCCAAAGAAATGCTTGCCCTCGTTAATGCCATATCATTCGCATCATCCGGCGGGCGAACCGAAAGGTTCGGCGATTACCGTGCGCTAAGGATGTCCATAGAACCGTTCGCAAAAATGCTTCACGAAGCCATGGACTGGCTTAATGAAGGCTTTCCGAATCTGGATGTGCCTGATCCTGAAGAGGGTATGGAACATAGGCGTCTTAAGGCGTACATTGCGCGATTCCTGATTGAATCTTTGAAACTTGATCCACGTAATGAAATAGCGGTAGAACAGACTTACGGCAAAATGAGACCTGATATATACGATGTAAGCAATAACATAATCTACGATGCCAAAACTTCGCACGGAAAGCTACCCGATGATGAGATCCAAGAGCTTGCAAATTATTATGAACTATCCCCAAAGGAGATTAGAGCTGTGATGAGGCCATTACCCCTGTTGCTGGATGCCAAGAGAGTTGTAAACCGGCTAAAGGCACTATCTAACATGGGAGCATATGTGCCAATGCTGGATGACGGGTTTAAGCTAATCGGATTAGACAAACTCTTTAAACTTATAGATGAGAAGTACACTGAATTCTTATCCAATCGCTAATCCATTCCATTATTGCTTGCAGATTTGCCGATCTATTGTGCATTTTTAATGTGATATCATAGAAGTTATTTAAGTTTGAGGCTTTTTGTGAGAATATTCATTCTTCTACTTGAAAGCTAGAAGATTTTTCCGTTCCTCAGATTCGCGTGGCCATCGATTTTTGCAACAACGCAAATTAAGAAATTCTAAAACCCTTGTGATCCAGCCTATCGTTGAGGAGATCTCCATCGTCAATATGCCCTATTGCTTACTATCAGTTCATTTCGATGAAGTCAATCCTTCAGGATCTGAGCCTTCTTTAGGTCAATTATCCTCTGGCGGATGGCCTCCTTTATGAACTCCGATTTCGTTCTGTATCCAAGGATGTCCTTCTCCAGTATCCCCTGCACCTCCTCCAGGAGGGAATCCGGCAGCGTGACTGTGTGCCATCCTTTTTCGGCCATCTATAGCGCATCCCCATGCTCTTTATGTTAGTTTTCATGCTATGTGTAGCGTATGGAAAACGCATTTATACCCAGACCTATTTCATGATTATGGTAGCGTCTCCGATGGGATTCCTGTTCCTGAACATCCTTTACTTGGTCCTGTTTCTTGTAGATGCAATCATATTCATGGTGCTTAGCGCAACAGAGAGAAGGCAACTGGCCAGAAGGATCCTTGGATTTCCTTATGTTGTTTTGGGCTTACTGGGCGCCATATTCTTCATTGCTGTTGCCTCTGTGTCCAGCATTCTTGCATTGGCAGTTCCATTTGCACTCGCGTACATCATCTTCGCAATGGTGGGAGTGTATGTGCTGCTTTGGAAGCCAAAAGAGAAAATACCCCTCGTCAATTGATCATGGTCATGGAGTCAATACCGCTGTCAGAGTTTCCTGAGGCAGGGCTGAATTTCTTCAACCGCAATGGTGAGGTCAAGTTCAGGTATGCATTGGGCGATGCGGGATCGAACCATGTTGAGCAGTTCGTGTACAGCTACTTCATCACCCCTTCCTCGAAGCTTGGCAGCACATGGAATGTACGTGGCGCGGCAGTTGGTGCCTTCCCCACAGTCTATGACAAGAAGATCACCATTCATAACATTGAATGGAAGTTCAGCAGGGCAGTGCCGGGGGAGATGGACCTCCTGCTTGTATATATCTCAGGCAATGGCCATATATCCCGATCCGAGCTGGTGGTCGATTTCAGCAGCCGGAGAGACTTGATCATTGCTGCCCTGAGGCCGCTTCTCTCTGCAGCAAGGCATTTTGGCATGCCCGGGGATGGCGCCCCTGTCACCTACGTGTATACCGGAGAGGAGTATAAGAAACCTGGTAGTGTGGGATCACAGAGGCCTTCTGGCATTGACAGGTATTTCAGGATTCTTGGACTTGTGCCCACAACAAACATAGGCCTTGTGAGGGCAGCGTACCGGGAGCTGGTGAAGCAGTACCATCCTGATACAAACACTGGGATCAGCGAAGCAAGAATGAAGGAGATCAACGAAGCCTATGAAAAGATCATTGCAGCGATCCGGGACGAAGGAGAGATGCAGAGGTGATCACTGCGTGACAGGCAACGCCTCCGGGAACCGGTGACGATCCCTTCGCCCTTTGAGGATATAAGCTACAAGAATCTGGAGTTTCTGCAAGTTTCATGCGGTACATATGGGGCAGCAATTCACCCTCTACTGGCACACCATATGGGTAGCCATCGTCACAGGTTCCCGTAACGGGTCCGGGAACCGCAGGATCGGACGCACGTTAGCGGTCTCGTTGCCAAGGCGTATTTCACCCTTCCCTGCAGAGGGGAACCGGTGGTCTGCCAATGGCACATGCCGGTTCCGGAATGGTCCCCGCGCTTCGGCACTGTGCGGCCCTCTCTAAGAGAGGCTTCCACTGAATGGCGGTTCCATGGATCCGCCTGTTCAGGTTCATAAGGCACTATTTATAAAGCCAGATGTATATTTATAGCAGAGCCGCATACATATTTATGGGCAGGAAAACCAACGATCCAAAAGTGAAGGAAGCTGTGAGGGTCATGATGAATGCAGGTCAGAGCCAGCGTGCAATAGCGGCATCACTGAAGATGCGCCGAAGCAGTGTAGCCGAGATCATGAGGCAGATCAGGGAGGAGGCTCCCATGCAACGCTCTCCTGATGATGAGCCAGGCACACCGGCGAATCGTATCAGCACCAACAGCGGCGAAACGGATCCATCGGGACCCACAAGATCGGGAAGGAGGTCTGTGGGAGAGGCCATTGAGGCGCGCACTGTCAGCAGGTTTGCCCAGAAAGGGGGAGAATACCTGAGCGATGAGCTTCTGAAGGAGATGAAGATCTCTATGGAGGAGGCAAAGGTACTGCGGAATCTCGAATTGAGATACCGTACAAGCGTGGAGAGGTACGGCGTGGACTGGATTAAATTCCTGAATGAGGCAGTGGAGTGGGCATATGAAAGCATCGTTGAGACATACAAAATTGTGCAGGAATTGAGAGAGGAGCAGAGGGAGCGCGCGATACTCGATCGCCAATTTTACGGGACGCTTGATTGGGTTCTGGCCGCGCAAAAGGCAGAGCACCTCAATGACGTGGGATAAAGCTACGAACTGCTGCTTACAGGCATTCTCGTAGTTGATGTGAACAGGTATCCTCCATTCCATGGCACCTTGCAGATTGTGCAATCCTGATCAAATCTCTGCAGTGAATCTTCTTCTACAGTTTCTTGAACGTTCTCCCCAAGCACGCTTTCGACCAACTGGATTGCTACCTCGTTGGGAAATATGCTTGTCAAGCAGATCAAGCATACCGGAGAATTGAAATCAAGTATCTGGTCAAGGTGCTTTTGGTATCGGTTAAAATCAATCATTCAAAATCGCCTCCATTGAGGTATTCATTATTGACGTGGTACCCACCGGCTGTGTTCTTCAAAAATGCCCCTTTCTTGTAGAGTTCTTCACAGATCCGGCGAACCTTGCTAAGCGATAAGTCAGGCGCAAGAACTCGCACCATATCGTAGATTGTCTTAGGATTCATTGAACGGTATTTCGTGTTCTGAGCTTCCTCATAAACGAACTCGAAAAGTGCTTTTTTTGGATTATCCTTCCATGGCAGATATTGAAAGTGGGCATAGATATTTGCAAGATCTCTGTTTATTTTTGAAAATTGACTATTTTCTTTATTTTCACGGCTTTGGATATTTAAAGGAATAGATATTTGACCCTCTGAAACTGTCCCAGAAGGAGTGTGTTTTTCTTCATGCGGAATCAGTGTGTTACTGATTTCGTCGCTGCTTTTCGGTTCTATATCATTTGTACCGGCTGTACCGCTTGTACTGGCTACATGTATATCTATATCATGTTCAGGATCTGAAAAAACATCAGATACATCATGGGGTGGTACAACCGGTACAGGTGGTACAGAATCTCCCCCTGGAAAATCATCTAATTTAGCGCTGATACTGTATTTTAGTAGTTCATGCTGATATCCCGGCACATACCTTTGGAAAATGCGGTCAGTGTCTGCAAGGTACCTGAACATCAAAATACCGCGCTGGGCCTTTTTTGAACCCACCGGTCTGAATCTATCATATGTCGTGATTTTGAATTGGACAATAGAACGCTGAATCTCGCTTGCGCTGGCCCCAAGCCTGTCAGCTACGTATTTGAGATTGAGATAAGAGGTGTGTTCCTTTCCGTCCCGGTCAATCCATGTGCTGGTGAAATACAAGGCCTTGTTTTTTTCTACGTAAGCGGTGTTATCACCAACGATAAACGCGTAAATTTCATTGGCAATAAGGCCATCCCACGTCTGTGAGAGATTCTGCACTTCCCTCTCAGTGAGGGCCTTTGAAATTTCCTCAATGTCCTGTGATATTGCTGGATCTATCTGTTCCAGCACTCTGAACAACGTGAGTGTTTCTTTGCCCCTCCAAGATTGTTCTGCCGGAAGCCCTGATCGCCCTACGAACTTCAACCTGCCATACCACTTAAGCCTTAGGTACAAGAGTTTATTGCGGATCTCGCGGAAATCTTCAACCATTTCAGGGCCCGCAACCTCATCAATGGCAACCGGCGATATGGTCGCGTTAATCTTTGTCATTCTACTGGTCATGCCCTCATCTTTAGGCATTCTTCTAAGGGCGAGGCCTGTTAAACCAAATGACCTAAAGACATCCGTTTTTCCTGTTGAAGTATTGAATCTTGGGATCGGCGTCCCATCGTATCGGCTATTTATGAATTGAACTTGTTCCGCCTCACTGCCCGTCTCTTTCTGATCTGCCTCATCGATGAGAAGCGTCGGGTTGCCCCAGGGTTCAGCCATCCGATACACCGAGGGGATTTTGGTAGTGTTCAGTAGAAATATTGGTCGGTATGCAATCTGCCGCATCAGCGTAAGCCAGCGCTTCTTGACCCCTCCTGAGGTACCTACAATCGAAAGCAGGCCGGCAACACGTTCAGGTATGTTAATATCATCATACACGAAAAGAAACCATGAGGCGACTGCAATTCTTAATTGTACCCTAAATATTGGGACTTCCTCAGCACCGATATATAGCCATCTCTCGGCCTTGGTTTCAATTTCTCTGATTATATCCATGAGGGAAGTGCATTCAACAGGACTGTCAGATAGTGTGATCTGGCCATACTTCAACGGCTTGTCCTTGTATGGTACATAGATCATCTCTTGAAGTTTACGCTTATCTTCGGTACTCCTCACGAAACGTCCGGTGTGATAGTGATTTTCTATTCTGAAGGTCCCCTGGCTCTTTTCATACACGGCAAATCCCACAGAGACCTGTTCCCATATTTCATTATCCAACTCAAAAAAGGTTTTCGGGACTTCTTTTATATCCTCGTGCGAGCGTGTGCATCCGCCGAGCTCTACCCCGAGTTGAACGGCAATTTCCAAGGCTTTCTTTTTCACCTCCGTCGCCAGCTTCGCCACTTTTAATCACCCACCTTCTCACACTCGACTAGGCGGTTGAGTACAGCGATCAGTGAAATTACTCCGCCCCCTGTGTTGTGTCTAAAGCAATGCCAGCAATCGCTTTCAGGGTTCACAGCAAAGTTAGTCCCGGTTTCAGAACCGTGTATAGGGTGTGGACCCTTTAGCCAGGAACCTGCACTGACAAAGCGCGATACATCAATACTAAAACTGTTTAGAACTTTCAGTATCTGCCCTGTACCCTTCCAGATGTCGCGATTTGGCCTGTTTCCGGTCTCCCTTCCGGCTATAAACTCTGAAAGAGCTTCAAGAAGAGCGCCTTTTTTGACAGCTGCGATGGGTATGTTCCTTACTTCTACAGAACCGTAAACGACTCCATTGGGATGAATAGACCCTGGACCCACAGCATAGCCGCCTTTCCCCTTGATATACGCGCCCTCCTTTAGCGGTACGCACCCGAGCGGCCCGTCTTCGACAAAGTAGCCGTACTGAAAATGGCCGGGCTTCCCAGTACTCCATCTGAATGTTTTGGGGAGATCACGATCAAGGGCATCCTGTATTTCCACTGTATCGGCATCTACAGAGACGTAGAAGCCAAGAGGACTGGTGATGCCGTAGTTTCCCCCCTTTTTAATCCATTTCTTGATTTCATCAGAATTGACGCTATAGTTTTGAGTTGTCTGCCAGCCCTGTTCAGCAGCCTCTTTGCCACCCGACCTCACTTTGATAACGCGAATATTTGGATCCGAAAACTGCCAGGGGAGAAAACTGATGACTTTGGAGAAATCCTTATCATGACGCGACGACATTTTTCACCTTTTTTCTTCTTCAGCCTTAATTTCTTTACTCTCCTCTTCAGCAGGCACCTCTTTTTCGCGTGTTAGCTCTTGCCACAGCTCAAACACACGTGCCCAAGACATCAGACAACCTCCTTCCCTTCTGGCTCGATTATTATGCGATCCGGGGTTGTTATTACCCGCACCCGAGACCCTTTCTTCAAATAATGGGCCTTAATCCACCAAGCCGGCAAAACTACATCAAGGGACCGATTACCCCTCGGGAGGAGTTTTCTGGTCTCCACAAGTTCCATATCTGAGTATATGCAAGTAAACATTTAAATATTCGCGAATGTTTTCTGCACCATGAACGATAGTAAACGCAACGACAAAGTTTTAACAGCGAAAGTTAAATTGAGATACGCGCGAGCGCTTCTGGAACATATCAACGAAAACCCGAATGGCCTCCGGTTTAAGGATTTGAGAGAAGCACTAAAAATTCCCGATTCCACGCTCTTTAGGAACCTCAACCACCTGATGAAAGAAGGAGGGGTAGTCAAGGCAGGCGACCTGTACTTCCCCTCCGGTGGGAATATTGCGCTTAACATCTTCAGGGCGGCCATGCGGATCATAGAGGAAACGGTTAGGCTAGCATTTCTCGCAGAAGAAGGTGAAAAGCGATCAAAGAGCAGTGGGGATCAAGATTTGAAAAAGCGGAAAGCTGCAGAGCTGAAAGCTGCACTTGCAGAGATTGCAGACGACAACAATGAGAAATCGGCAAAGTTGAGGATTGCGTTCGAGGAGATTGTGGGCGAAAATGGCTACCAATACAATGCCCTACCCAGTGACTATGACTTGCTATTATTGGCACGCCTGCTAAAATATAGCGTTCAACTACCGCTGTCAAAATTAGGGTTTGAAGAGCGTTTGTCTTATTTCATCGCAGGAGCGATTAGATACAGGGTAGAAAGGGAGATCGGGATAAAGGAGATTCCAGTGAAGGTTTTGAGGAAGGTTGAAGAGTATCTGTTCGAGAACCACGACGTGCTAAAGCTCATGGAGGAAGGAAAGAAGGATGCCGTGTGGCTTAACGTCTACGAGGCATTATGTCTGTTAAAAGACAAACAGATACCTGTTATTCTGGATCGCATCCTCGACAAGGTGGTGGCTGAAGAGGGCGATCTCAACAATATTAAACACGCCATACGCAACGAACTGTGGTGTGATAAACTGAGGGAAACATTATACAACATGCAGTACAAACTGTTCCAGCATCAACTCAAGCACACCTCAAGCCCGGCCGTTTTGAAATTCTATGGCGATCTAAGACGGATGGCCATAGATGGCTGAGCTTGACATGTGTACTATAATAATACTGGAATATTAATCACAGAGCCAGTATAGCATTGAACTTTTGAGGGTATGCCGGGATCGGGGATCGAACCCGAGACCTCCGGATTTCTCAGAACTTTCCGCTCATATGAGTCCGGCGCTCAACCAGCTAAGCCACCCCGGCACAAAAAAATTACTGCACCTGCTCCAGATGAGCCTCGTCCGGTGCTGGTGCCTGAAGTGTAACTTCATGCTTTCCGAGCACCTCTGACTTTCTCACCTCAATTTTCTTGAGGGGATATACATCCTTCGTGGCGTTAACCAGATCGTTGTAGATATCGTCCCCAATGATGTATCTGGCAAAATCGCCGAAGTTCATTGCGGACAGCTTATCAGTAAGGAACTGGTCAACAGTGTTTCTGATCTCAACTCTCTTGGTACCCGTAAGTTTACCGTCCGTGACAATTACGACCTTGACAACGACAAGAGTCTTATCCGATGTTTCGAGACTCTTTATGATATCAATTCTCTCCTTCCTTCTGCGGACCATTCTTCTAATGTAATCATCACTGACTGAGTGGCCGACAAACTCAGTGGCGCATTTGGCTCCCTGACATGACGCGACCCTGAAGATTATTTTTGCACTGGCTCTTTTGAAATTGCCGGTGAAATCAGAAACCGGAACCTCTATCTTCCTGCCAATCATACTTTCAGGGCCACTCCCCAGGCTCAGGATAAGTTCCTTCCCTCCAAGATAATCTGGAGCCATCAGTGTGTACCACTGCTTCTCCTTCCACTTATCCTTGCCCTTCTTCTGAGTTTTGTCCTTTGCCATCAAATCCCTCTAATTATCGCAAACACGCGTAACGCTCAGGTAATGAATTTTCTAAATTAAAGGTTTCGATGTTCTCGCTGCATCACAGGAAGAGCACCTCTGCGTTATTGTGCCAATTCAGGAGCGGACCAGTGCCGCGGTCATGCAGTGGGCGCCGCCATATCCTCCCGTAAGTTCCCTCAAATCCAGTTCAGTGTTGTCGATGCCAAACTCACTGCACACAGATTCTGAGGGAAACAACCTGCCTTCACCTTTTGTGTTCATTTGTTTGATAACCACATCCTCCAGTTTTTTGGGAAAGACATGCTGATTAAGGAGAAGCCTGAGAACCCGTGGAGTGTTGACACTTATTATCTTTCTGTCCGAAATAGTGAGAAAATTAGATGCGTAACTGAGCTGTTCAGCCACAGAAAGATCGATAATACTGAAGCCTTTCTCTGTAATGTAGCTGTAGAGATTTGTTACCGTGAGAGGTCTTTCCGAACCGTCTGAATAAATTTCAGCCTTGGCGTTCTTCATAAGCTCCACTGATCCCACAGCAAGTCCATTCCCCGCAATGTTGAAGTAGGTGTCTAGGTGCATGTTTATCATCGGGTCGAAGTTCTCCTCCAGGAACTGATACCGCGGATTCGAAACTACGCAATACTCATCAAAATCCATAGCGGCGGATGACATCAGTTCTCTTGTCCCTGTGTCGTTTGTCCTGGCGCCCTTGCCAATAATAGCGAAGCTGCCTGAAGGCATGAAATCTCCACCTTCAAGATTCGAGGTCGGGCTTACTTTTGTGATATTGGTTTCTCCGACAATATTTCTCATCACGAATTCGGTTATCTCAGTTTCTCTTATTCTCTGGCTTCTCTTCATGTTTCCTATAACAATACCATTTGGTCCAACAGCCTGCTGATCCCTCATGAAATAGAGATTCGCAAGAGGGACATTTGAGTAGATTCTTGGGTATTCGAGCTTGTTCTCCACCTCCATCCTTAAGTCAATAGAAGGCTCCAGGATTAGAGTATTGACAAGAGTGGATGCATCCAATAATGATATGTTCCTCCTGAACTCCTCCATTGCCTTGCTGGTATGAGTAAGCTCGCCGAAAAATTTTACCTGGTTCAGCACCTTCTCTTCAAGCAGCTTCCTGAAATTACTATCCCTATCGGCCCTCTTTATGATCGATTCTCTGAGTAGCCTTACCCTGACTCCATTTTCCTTCAACCTTTCTTCCAGCACTATGTGTTCCTGCCTAGCCCGTTCAGTGTTGAAGGGGCGTTCGAAAAGAAATGGCTTGGGAGCCAGCATAGCGTAATCTATCTCTATACCCGGCCTGTGGATCATGACTTCTCTGAGAGTGTCCCACTCTGATCTTATCCTCATGGAACCATGATGGCTTACGATAGAAATGAAAATTTGCACGAATCTCTGCAGTCAAGGATCAGTCTGATCCTTCAATATGAGCACCCTGTCATTGTAAAGCATGGCGTTAATTTCCCTCAGATCAGTGGAAAGCTTAACGGTGTAGGATCGGAAGCTGGAGGGATCCATCAGTTCCGTTTCCCCTGATCTCGAGTTTATAACAATAAGCCTTCGGACCTCGGCAGATTCCTTGGTAAATGAGAATCCAGAGTTGTAAAACTCATTCCTCTGCACCTTCATTCTCTCTTCGGATTCCGGGTTTATCAGAACCAACGTAGATGACGAGACCCTTTCAACAATGTACCTGTCGCCTCCCCTGGTTATTATCGATCCAGTGGACAGGTCCAGAAGACGCAACAAAAAGGTGTACCTGTACGTGTCGTAACCTTCCATCCGACCAGACAATTTTTTGTCTACGGTTATCTGTGAGAAGTACTCTCCTGAGATTTCCTTTGCCAGCTTTTCGGCGTCCGACTTACGGCCGAGATATATATCCACGCCTTCCTTGAGCCTGACAACCTTTGAAACGTAGGACAGCTTTGAATTTCCGCTCATTTTGTCCATAATTGAGAGGGCCCTCTCAAAAACTTCAGATATTAAAGGAGTGTTTGAACTCGCAGTAGACCTGATCTGTAAAATCGCTTCATAGTGAGATCCAGTAATCTTGTTGCAGGAAGGGCAGCTAATCCTTGTGATTCTTGCCTCAATGCTTGATCTTTCTGGCTTATAGTGAAATTTTTCACCTTCAATCATCGGCTGGAATGTTACAGTGGAGCTAGCCGGATCAAGCTCGACGGAACCCGGAACCACGGTAAGCTTGAAGCCTCTATTGTCGATTTCGATGAGGGATTCAATTTCCTTTCTATATTCGTTTCCTGTTGGTGACTTAATCCAACTGTTCTTCAGCCTGACGGACCCACACTTTGGGCAGATAATCACATCAAGGTTCCCGTGCTTCCTTATCCTGACTACATCTTTTAAGCAGGATTCGCATAAACCTCTTTCAATTGCCTCATTCCTTCCACATCTAACGCATATCATCTTTCAAGCTTCCATATCCATTGCAAAATCCTATATTAACCCAGTTGAAAACGATTGGATTTCATTGGTAGGGTGGATCAACCTCAACATATGTCGATCAAGATTCGGAAAACTTCTTGATAAGAGATTTCGCCAATACCTGCTTCCTTATCTCAGTTGTTCCTGCCCCTATCTGTCCAAGAATGGCATCCCTTAGAAACATTTCAATTCCCGAATCCTTTATATAGCCAATGCCGCCATGAATCTGAATGGCCTCCCGCGCGATATATTCAGCGGATTCTGTTGTGTGCAGTATGGCCGCTGCAGCATATGTCGGATCCCCCATATTCTGGCTGAGCATGGACACAGCCTTTTCTGTCAGAAGGCGGCTGGATTCGAGCCTTATAAACATGTACGAAATTTTTTCCTGAATAAGCTGATATTCATTAATTCTGTGGCCGCCCTGTTTTCTGTTATGACTGTATCTCATTGCCTCGTTAAAGCACCTCTGCGCCAATCCTACGAAAATGTAGGATAGGATTACCCTCTCAGAGTTCAGGCCCTCGAGAATGATGCGTTTTCCTTCCCCTGGTTTCCCGACCACTCTGTTTTCATCCAGCTCCACAGTATCAAAAAATAACTCACCTGTTGGCGATCCCCGCATACCCATCTTGTCAAATTTCCGTCCACGTGAGAATCCCTTATCTGATGACAAAACTGCAAATGCTGTGTAGCTCTCCTCAGTCCGGGCATAGGAGAGAACTAGGTCTGCGTATGGTGCATTAGTGATTAGGGTCTTGCTCCCGTTCAGGACAAATTTATTCCCATGTCTTTTTGCCGTCGTCTTCATATTGAGGGCATCGGATCCGGATGAGGGTTCCGTGAGGCCAAGAGATCCTATCCATTCTCCAGAGCAAAGCTTGGGCACAAAATTCTCTCTGATTTCCAATGACCCGTTTCTGTAGAGATTGTCAAGGCAAAGGTTGCTGTGAGCCCCGTATGACAGAGCCAGAGAGGGAGAGGAATAACCAAGCTCCTCTTCAACAATACCCTGTGCCCTGTAGTCCATGCCTGAACCCCCGTATTCCTCGGGCACTGTAATCCCGAGCAATCCCATTTTGCCCATCTTTCTGAAGACGTCCAGCGGAAAGAAGTCGTCCCGATCAATCTTCACGCGCAGTGGTTCAACCTCCTTCTGGACGAATTCCCTTACAGTACTGCGTAAAAGCTCGTAATCTTCGTCTCTCAGCCGGGCTTCCATCGAATCAATATAAGACATTTGCATTAAAGCATTTTCCAGCACCTTCCAACCGGCCTAAGCCAGATAGGAAAGATGCACTGTACTTTATCTCAAAGTTCAATTAGAGGTTTTGTGAAATATGAGCATTATAGAAACTCAACATTTTCTGATAGATTTATTAACTGGACTTGCATTTCGTTTTGGTACCGGTACATGAGTAATTTTGTGAAAAAGATCAGTCAATGTTTAGATGTTACTGTCTATGACGGGAATAGGCTGGGGTGATTAATTCTGTTCGTTGTTCTCGAGGATGAATACATTGTAAGAGTCCCCCCGGAATTGCTTGGCGGGGGTTACGATGAGGCTGTTATCAGCGTTACCAAGACATCCCTTGAAGGAAAACTTATAGATTACAAGGACCCGAAGGATCCCTCAAAAATACTTGGCAAATGTTACGTTGTGTCCATTACAGAAGTAGAACAGGTCGGTGACGGGGTAATTGTCCACGGAGACGGCGGTGTCTACCAGTCTGTAAAGTTCAAGGCCTTGACCTTCTATCCTGAACTTCAGGAGATAGTCGAAGGCACGGTTGTTTCAGTAAAGGAGTTCGGTGCATTTGTGAGATTTGGCCCATTTGAAGGTCTTCTCCACAAGGGCCAGATTATGGATGACAGAATCGATGTGGACCTGAGCAACCAGAGATTCATCGGAAAAGATACCAAGCGCGATCTCAAGGTCGGAGACAAGGTTCGAGTAAAGATAGTTCATCTCAATCTGAAGTCATCTTCTGTTGAGGATAGCACTATCGGTTTCACAATGAAACAGATTGGCCTCGGCAAATTGCAGTGGCTGGAAAGAAAAGTAGCGAACTGATGTGATTACATGAAGCAGGTATACAGGGCATGCAAAAAGTGCAAACTCATTACCACAGAGAAGAACTGCCCCATACATGGTGATGAGCGCACCACTACAGAATGGTTTGGATTCACAATAATAACCGAACCCACTGTTTCGAACATAGCTAAGAAGGCAGGAATTACAGAACACGGAGCCTATGCAATTAAAGTCAGGCAGTGAGTTCCACATTTCTGAATCACTCCGATCGAAGATAGCCTCCTTTTCCCACAGGTTGTGCAGTCTGGATGAGATCAAAAAGGAAAAGAGGAGAATCATAGTGGTCGGGGACTATTCAGCGAGGTTCCTGCATGAACATGGCGTTAATGTGTTTCTGGAGGTTGTTGATCTAAAGACGAAGCGTGAACCCTCCTCGACATATAGACATGTTTCCGGTTCCGTTTCTGTGAGAAACCCGCCCGGGGTACTCACCCATGACCTCTTTAGCACCATAGAGCGCATGATGAAGGTGGGCGGAAGAATAGAGGTTATGGGGGAAGAGGACCTTGCAGTTATACCAATAATTTTTTATTCAGACCTTGATACAGTTGTGGTTTACGGCGTCCCTGATGTTGGGATGGCGTGCATTGAAGTCGACAGGAATATTAAGGCACTGGTGAGTGAGATAATCGGAGAGCTTGAGACATATGGTGGAACTTAAAATTACTGCACAGAGGGATAATATTCTCCTTCACAGGAAGGAGATTGAGTACGAAATGATATTCAAGGGTGAAGCCACTCCTTCGAGAACTAAAATAAAGGAGCTGATTTCCAAGAATCTCGGATCTAACCCGGAATTGGTTATCGTGGACAGAAACATCCAGCATGCTGGAGCCTCTAAGGTGAAAGGTTATTCCAAAATCTACAAGGACAAGGAGAGCGCAATGCTGTATGAACCTGACTATGAACTGTTCAGAAATGGACTCAAGGCAAAGGAAGAGGGGGCCAAGTGATAAAACGGGAGCTTTACAAGGTTGAAAATAACAAGCTTATCAGGGAGCGGAGGTTCTGCCCAAGATGCGGGCCTGGTGTTTTTTTGGCAGAACACGCTGACAGATACGCCTGCGGAAGATGCGGGTACACTGAAATTAAGAAGGAGCAGAAAGCACCGCAAAAGAGTGAGCAAAAGGGAAAACAGAAGAAGCAGGCTTAGAGGTTTGAAATAAGCCTGGTAGTTTCCCCGCAGACTTTCTCAATATCTTTATATTTTACACGTACCGTTTCTTTTAGTGTTTCGGGTACATTTGGCACGTTCATAACGCCGATTAGGTGAGAAAGCTCCATATCCAGTAGTATCGATAGAACCCTGAGGCTTTCATGTTTTTCAGGAGGCAGCTCCTTCCGCCTTTGCGAAATGAAGCAGTCAAAGTGTACTGCACCTGACTTTGTGAACGTGAATTTTTCCCCTGTCAGAACTTTTCCCTTGCATACATAACAGTTAAATTCTGCCATGCAGAGGCATAGTCAATATCAATAAAACTCTTACCTTTACGGGCGTTACCCTGGTTCTCCTGCAGGGGATCAATCATGAGTGGCAGAGTGAGATACTTTATTAATCCCATATCGATTTGAACACATTGGAACGAAAAGGCACTGCTGTCCTCCCGCTTCATTATGGCCATCCTCCAGAATACCTCTACAAAAGGATGATAACTCTTGGGGGATATATCTCTGACCTGATAATAGAAAGATTTGGTGTTGATGAGCTTCTCCAGAAACTTTCCGATCCTTTCTGGTTTCATTCAATGTCACTAGCGATCGGCTTTGACTGGAACTCCAGCGGAACAACCACAACCACTCTTTCAGCATTGAAGGAATATTATTCATCTCATCTCTCTTCTGTCAGGATTCTTGGAGGTAAGGGACAGTCCATGTCATTCATCGGGCATGAATTGGATAAACTTGTGTCGGACGGGTTTCTTGCGGAAGGGACAGCCATGGGCATAAGGGAAAAGGCAAAGAGGATCGCCAGAATAGACGAGAATCTTCTTCAGGACGGATATGATCTGTATTTGCAATTTCTTGTGATCCACGATTCAGGCAAATGGGTAATTATACAGCAGGGACTGAACTCGGGGCTGAGAATGGCAAGGAGATACCACTGGCACCACAGGACAAGCGGAAATCTCATCGACGACGGAAGGAATGGTATATCTGCTGAATTTGTGCATGACAGCGTGCTGGATCTTTCAACAAGAGTCAGTGAACCAAACAGGAAATCCATGGTTGAGATTACCAGGGAGAGGCCGGAATCCCTTATTCAGTATGCGAATCCTAAAGGGCTGCCGCGTGGCCAGTCAACCCTTGACGGCAGCAGGCCCCTTGGAAAGGTGCTCAATATGGATGTCCGAATTAACTGGAAGAAACTTAGGGAGATATATGAATATGAACCAGCCGATTTTGAGAGCCTTATGAATTTCAAAGGCGCTGGAAAGTCGACACTCAGGGCACTTTCATACCTTGCCGAGGTTGTCTATGGTGATACCCCTTCATTCAGAGACCCCGTGAAATTTTCATTCGCTGTGGGCGGGAAAGACGGGATACCGAAACCTGTTAACACTTTCGATTATGATGCTGCCATAGGGTTTTTCAGAGAGGCACTTTCCGGCACAGAAATGCAGAGAGAAGCTCTGAACAGGTTGATGCGTTCAATGGCCAGATACAGCTATAGCAGGTCATCGGTCAGTTGACAGCTTTATACTTTTCTGCCTGAACTGGAAGGTTTAACTGTCCTTTTATTCATAGATTTCAGAATAACGGTTTTGCTCCAAAATCTGTCAAAACAGTTATATAGAGCAGATTCTTAGAGTAGGGATTATAAAGGATGAAGCAGGGCCTTATCAGTGCATTCAATGTAGGGGACTACCTTCCATTCCTTCATCCCCTTATACAAAAGTGGTTTAACAGCAAATATGCTGATCTTACGGAACCACAGAAGCGGGCTATTCCCCTCATTCATAACAGGCAAAATGTACTGGTATCGAGCCCGACCGGTACAGGTAAAACCCTCACCGGATTCCTTGCAGTCATCAATGAACTGTTCAGTCTTGCCAGAGACGGGAAGCTGGAGGACAAGATCTACTGTCTTTATATCAGCCCTCTAAAGGCTCTTGCGAATGATATTAACAAGAACCTTAATGAGCCCCTGACTGAGATTTCGATCCTTGCAGAGAAAGAAGGTGTACCCATCCCGGAGATAAGGGCAGCCGTAAGATCTGGAGACACACCTCAGAACGAGCGTCAGAAAATGCTGAGAAAACCCCCGCACATCCTGATAACGACCCCTGAATCATTTTCTCTTGCCTTATCAGCTCCAAAGTTTAGGGAAAAGTTCCGCGATCTAAGGTATGTCATCGTTGATGAAATCCATGAGATATCTTCAACAAAACGGGGATCACTGCTCTCGGTGAACCTAGAGCGTCTCTCAGCCGTGAGCAGTGACTTTGTCAGGATTGGGCTGTCTGCAACTCAGGCACCCCTTGACGTCATAGCGACATATCTCTGCGGATATGATGGTGACAAGCCGAGGCAGTTCGAGATAGTCGATGTTGACACAAAGAAGTTCCTGGATCTAAGGACAATAACTCCCGTGAAGGATCTGACCAAGGCCAGCTTTGAGGTTGCGAACGACAGGATGTATGATCTCCTGGCAGATCTGATCAATCAGCACAAAACCACCCTAGTGTTCACAAACACGAGGAGTGGAACAGAGCATGTGGCTTTGAGGCTCAAGGCTAAGGGAATTGAGGGTATAGAAGCCCACCATTCCTCAATGGGAAAGGACACCAGGATAGAGGTTGAAAACAAGCTGAAGCGGGGGGAACTGAAGTGCGTGATCACTTCGACTTCGCTTGAACTTGGCATCGACATAGGGTACATAGACCTGGTTGTGCAGATAGGAAGCCCGAAATCGGTATCAAAGGGGCTTCAGCGGATAGGGCGTTCCGGGCATGGGATAAATGAGCTCTCGAAAGGGAGATTTCTGGTCTTTGAGCTTGACGATCTCATGGAGTGTGCGGTCCTCACAAAAGCAGCATATGATCGTGAGATAGATAAGGTCGTCATTCCCAGAAATTCCCTGGACGTCCTCTCTCAGGTGCTGGTTGGAATGGCACTTGAGAGGGTCTGGAATGATCGTGAGGCCTTTGATCTGATCAGAAGATCGTACTGCTTCCATGATCTGCCATGGGAGGATTTCCAGGAGACACTCAGATATCTGTCCGGGAAGATGGAAAGCAACGCTATCTACTCAAAGATATGGTACGACGAGACAGATGGGAATTTCGGCAAGAAGAGAAGCACCAGGATGATCTACTTCATGAACGTCGGAACAATCCCAGAGGAAGCTGATTACAACGTAATCAGTGAAAGGGGAAAGCACCTCGGCCAGCTCAGCGACAAGTTCGTTGAACGCCTAAAGCATGGTGATATTTTTGTGCTGGGTGCCAGAACGTACATGTTCCTCAAGAGTGTCAACAACCGCGTTTACGTTAAGGACGCCACCGGCATGCGCCCCACTGTTCCATCATGGACTGGCGAAATGCTTCCAAGAAGCTACGACCTCGGTGTTCTCATAGGCAGATTCAGGAAGGAGGCTGTCAGCAGACTCGAGAAGGGCGAGGATGTGAAGAAATGGCTCATGGAGTCATACAGGCTGGATGATTTTGGAGCAACAAGCCTGCTTTCCTATATAGAAACCCAGCGATCCTTTGGCATTCCCAGCGAGGACTTTCTCCTGGTTGAGGGTTATGATGATCCCAATGGCCTTTACAGCATCATTTTTCACATTCCCCTTGGAAGACGCGTGAATGATGCCATTTCCCGCGCTTACGCGCATGTGATTGCCAACAGATACGATGTGAATACCAGGATTACTGTAACAGATGACGGATTCATACTGAGCTCACAGAAGAAAATACCCATCAAAGATGCCATCAGACTTCTCCGGCCGGACACTTTCCAGGAAGAGGTCAGGAAATCTCTGATAAACACTGAGGTTTTCAAACAGAGATTCAGGCACTGTGCTGCCCGGTCTCTAATGGTGCTCAGAAAGTACAAGGGCTATGACATTTCGGTTGTCAGGCAGCAGCTGAGAAGTGACAAGCTACTGAGAGTTCTTGAGGAGATGGGTAATTTTCCTGTTATCAAGGAAACATATCATGAGATAATGACTGACATGATGGACGTGCCAAGAGCAGTCCAGTACTGTAAAGAGGTCATTGCTGCAGGCAAATACAGGATTAGGGACTACTCCAAGCAGACCAGTCCCTTCTCCTACGGCATGATTCTCGCGGGTGTATCAGACATGGTTCTGATGGAGGATCGGTCAAAGCTTCTGCGGGAGCTTCAGGGAAAGATACTGGACAAGGTCTATGGGGCTGGTGAGGTCAGGTTTCTTATCCAAGACCAGAAGGCTGTTGAAGATTATTTCAAGCTCAAGGTTCCGAGGATAAGCAACAGGGATACGTACCTGGAATTTGCCAGGCATTTTCCATTTTTTGATGCCGTCAGGAACCGTTTCAATTCGCCGTTTCCTTATGCCGATGTGGGAGTGTCTGATCTGACGGAATCCCTGGTTGCAGAGGATTTGATCGTCTCTGTATACATAAGGGGATCATACTGGTGTGCCAGAGAGCATTACAACGATCTGAGGCTTCTGTTCAAAAGCCCCACGCCGGTGCCGGATCAATATGTGAACTATATTCAGCTCATTAATGGCCTGACGATTCATGAGGCAAGGAAGGCACTGAATCTGGATGAAAACGAGCTTCGCAACATCATCGCTTCGCTGGAGGGGGCCTACCTGATAAGGCGCAAGTTGAAGGACGGGGTTGCTGTGTACGTTGCCAATGACATCCCTGAAGAGGGCGTGGATGCTAAGGATGCACTCAGGAGGGTGGCGCTGGGGACAATTTCATCCTTCGGACCCCTCACACTTGATGAGATCTCACTGAAGATGCCGGTAAAGGCTTCAGAACTCGAGGATGCCCTGTCGGATCTGGTCAAATCAGGCCAAGTGGTGCTCGATTACATAACGCCGGTATTCGCCAAGCAGTATATCCTGAAATCTGATCTTGATGCACTGCTCGGCGGGTCAAAAAAGCTGAGTCTTGACCATAGAATTGTAACATTCTCCGGGCATGTGTCATCTGTTGAGGAGTACTTCGGGAAGTATGGTTATATGTACAGCCCGGACAGCCTTCTTGCGAGGGGTCTCAGGGGTGTGGAGCCGGAACTTGCCCGTTTGCTTTCAACTGGGGAAATATTAAGGGGGCGTTTTATCAAACACCGCCTCTCATATATATCGAGGTGGCTGGCAGAGGCACTGATGGTTCTGAGAAGGGACGCACTCTCAGCAGAGGAGGAACAGGTTCTCGATCTGATCAGGAAGGGTGTTTCCAGCGAGAGTGAAATCGTAGCATACAGCGGCCTGGACAGGAGAGTGGTAAGGAATGCCATACGATCCCTGGAGTTTCACATACTGGTCAGTAGGACAGAGGATGATCTGTTTGAGGCTGTTAGCTGGGAAGACAGCGAAATGACCTCTGCGCAGGCCGTCTCACTCCTGATAGATCATTTTGGCCCAGTTTCGAAGAAGGAACTCATGAGCACTTTCTGGTTCTATGCAGATCAGCCCCTCAAGGAGCTAGGAAGAACACCGGTTTACCTAAAGGACGACCTATACTACGGGAATCTTGATGGGTCGACAGAGGATAATAAGCCAATAATGGTTCCCGTGCATGATCCTCTGGAAATATATCTTGACAGGAAGTATGCCAGGGATCTCGTGTACAATTTCATATTCATCGATAACGGCATGGAGATCGGATCCTCCAACGTGTCGGTCGTTAATTCCATCGTTTGGATGGAGGATACCGTTGCCGAGCCTGGCAAATTCTCCATGTTGATGGCTCTTGCTGAAGAATTCAGGGTCAGTCATAATGCCAGCTCCCTGGTTATAGAGTGCGGTCAGCCTGAGACTCTCAAGGAAGCTGAAAATGCTGGCCTGAACGTGCAGGGAAGCTATGTCACCACCGGGGATGATCGGGTTATCGAAGCAAATCTCATGGATTTTTTCAGGTTCGCAGTCAACAGATACATTTTTCATGGCCACAACATCGTCTTTGAGGATCTAAAGAACATTATTCTGGGGATAAGGAACGACGTGGAGGCGGCTTATCTGGGCCTGAAGGGATCCGGATTAAGGAACTACGTGGAATCGAACCTCCTCTTTCAGTTCAACGGTGCCTATGGCGCAGTCGCCTTTGGTACCATGGATGCAATATCCATCCATAGAGTCATAAGGAACAGACCACTCAGCAGGGAGGATCAGATAGTCGTCCGTACCGTGATGGAGCTAGGCGGCGCAACTGAACAGACGCTGACTCAGGAACTGAAAAGGGATGTTACAAACGTGCGATCTATCCTGAAAGAACTGTTCGAATCATGCGTTCTTGCCAGAGATCATGAGAAGAGATACATATTTGTTCCGGAGAAGTTCAGGAGGCCTGAGGCATTTCAGATTCTGGTGGAATACCTGATCAGGAATTTTGGTTTCCTGTCGGAATCACGGATTGCGCATATGTTCGGTATACCAGTAGACAGGGATCTGCAGGAGGCCATATCAAGGATATTGCGTTCTGGAGCCGGTCATGCAATGATCAGCACAGAGCTTAAGGACAGAGTCATCGTCAGTTCAGATTTTGACAGGGGAAAATACATCAACGGAAGCATGAGGCGCCTTATCCTTCCAAAGGATATGCTGGCCCTTTACTTTGCGGATTACGTGAAGAAGGAGGCGGGCCAGGGTAACATGTTCATTCTGGTGGACAACTCTGAGATAGCTGCCGCATTCAGTGCAAGGAAGACCCTGAGGGTGCTCAAGATTGGCAAGATTATCGGAAACAAGGAATACAGGGATGTAATCAAGAGAGAACTCAATGAGTTTGGTTATGCGGTATCGTTCCAGTGAGTTAATCTGGAGTTACCCACGAGTTGCAAAAAAACAAAGCAGCGAATAATTTTATAACTGCCGCAGGATTGATCCTGAAAATGGACAATGCCGGCTACTTTCTCGCGGGTATTTCTGCGGTCGTTTCGATCCTGATGATTGCTGTATCTGCAAGATCGTACCAGAAGGCAAAATCCAGGTTCTTCTCGCTGCTCCTTGTTGTGTTTGTTCTGATTTTTTTCGACTCCCTTTACGCCATACTCAGCGGCCTTGGCATATTTCAGGTGGGGCTTTCCCTTGAGGATATCCTGCTGCTTTCGAACCTTCTGATACTGGCTTTATTCTATTTTGCCGCCATCAGGTGAGGTAAAAAAGTGCTGCCCGAGGAGAACTTCAGGGAATTTCTGCTTCGTGTTATAAGAGAGAATCCGGGAATTCATTTCAGGGAACTTCAGAGACTCACAGACTCAGCTGTCGGGCAGCTGCAATATCACCTTGGCCAGCTTGAACGTCTGGAAAAGATATACCTGAAAAAGGATGGAAGGAAGATAAGGTACTTCACTTCCGAGGGCAGCGGATACTCGCAGAGGAAGCTGATCTACTATCTCAGAAACAGAATATCTGGAAGGATACTCTTCCAACTCATAGAGAGAGGGAGCGTTCCCAGAAATTCCCTCATCAGGGGAAGAGAAAAGATCAGAAAACTCATAAAAGAGAAACTGCGGGAAATGGAGGAGGATGGAATAATTGTCCAAGTATCTGACTCCTACTCACTCAGAGACAGGGAAGAGGCCATAAGGATTCTGAGACAGTACAAGGCCAGTTTCCTGTCATCGCTTTCTGACAACCTTATATCTCTTCTTGAGTAATCTGGTGCGACTCCTGTAGGAACCGTACGCAATCCCAACCAGAGCTGCGCCGGCAATACCTCCGGCAACAGCGATCTTCACATGATCTATGAAGTAGATTTCGAGAGTCCTGACCTCCTTGAGATTCAGCGGTGAATGGAGGAAATCAAACTGAGGGCTCGCAAGGTACGGATCCTGGACAATTGAGCTCACTCCGTTCGTGAAATTGTATCTGAATAGTATCATCTTCTGATAGCCAACATCCCTCACAACATAAGCTAGTGACTGATTGACACCATTCAGTGTGTAGTTATCAGACCACCAGTATGAGGCTGTGAGCCTGCTCTCAGCCAGCAGAATAGCATGCCTTTCTTTCTCCCGCTCGCTCTCATTAAACTCGCTGAAGTTCGGATGGAGATTGTTAATCCTGGCAGCAAGGAACTGTATCAGTCCGATAGTACCCTTTCCATTGATAGAGGAGCTCTCTAAGACGAACGTGATCTTGAATGCTCCCATCTGCCCAGTGTGTGTGGTGTTGTTAACGCCGACAATAGCAGGTACGCTTGTCAGGTTGAAGTAGATCGTCACGCTGGTCTGGATATCGCCCTGGACGCTCTGGGGATTCTCAATCTCGACTTCTGACATGCCGAGGAAATTGAGAAGCTGCTCCCTTAAATATTCATCCCTGACCTGTGTAAACACTGGGCTTCCGGAGTATGCGTAGCTTCCGTTGCTGCCATGGGTTATCGTCCACTTTACTGAGTTGAATGGAGCAAAGTAAACTACGTTATTCTGAACAAGCACCATCCCTGGGAAAGTCAGGTTGACGCTGACTGCCCCTGATCCCTGTAGGTAGATTTCAGGCACATTCTTCAGAAAGTACCCGTAACTTGCCCCGCCTCCGTCATCAGCAGCTGCCACTGGGATCAACATCACAGCAGCAAGAACAATGGCTATGGCAGCCTTTATCACATTTGTAGATTGAATCATTGAAATAATTCTTTTTGGTACAAAATGTACGATTATGAGAATTCTTCCTGCAACTCAATCATTACAAGGTTGAGAACCTCCTCAAATGTAACTCCGGTGTATTCCCGCAGACCGCCCATCTCTGTCCTCAGCTTTGCAACGTATGCATCGTCGTCCTTTTCAAATTCAATGCTGCAGATCAGTTCTTCCATGTTGATTACCAGATGAGCAAATGCATCACTCATAAAAACCTTTTTAGCGGAAGCCTGCTGGAACAAATGATTCGAAACTGCGTTCTGTGAGGATAGAGCGCAATACACTCCCGGAAGGATTCGCGGTGATCCTTACAGGGTCGGGTGGCAGGGCTGCAAATCAATTTCCAGTATTATTGCAGAAATATTTTTAGATAAAAATTGATTATAACGAAATGTAATGAGCACCGGTGTTGATCTGATGCAACCAGTTACCTTTAGCATTTTCGAGGAGATGGAGTGGGGGTCCGGCAAAGATCTGCAGGATCACTATGACAGTGTGATGCAGACTGCCCGCCTGGCAGACAGCCTCCATGGATATAGTGGCATTTATTTCGGAGAGCACCATTTCACCAAGCTATCAGCAAATGCTTCCCAGGGGGTGTTTATTTCTTACGCTTCAGCTGTGACATCAAGGATAAGGATAGGCGCACTTGTTTATGTCACTCCCATAAGGAACCCGGTTCTTCTAAGTGAGGAAATATGCGTTCTGGATCACCTGACCCATGGCAGGCTTGATATCGGGTTCGGCAGCGGCATCTCAGATCTCGAGCTGAAGCGCTACAATATCAATGGGGAGTTTGCAAAGAAAGCCAGTAAGGAGTGCAATGAAATAATGCTCAGGTACTTTGCGAGCAACGGGCAGCCATTTTCCTGGTCCGGTGAGGTCTATAAATTCGACCTTGTAGATCCCGTGATTCTACCATTACAGCGGCCCCATCCCCCGATTTGGATTCCTACAAGAAACCTGAATACTATCGACTGGGTGGCTTCCATGGGCTACAACACTGCCTGGGGTCTGGACTCAGATGATGTTTTAAAGAGAGCATTTGAACGGTACCGGAACACCTATTTAGCCCACCACCGTGGAGAAAACCGGAAAAACTTTCCTACCTTGGCATTGCAGAGGGTAGTGCTTGTGGCAGATAGTGACAGGAAGGCTAGGGAACTTGCCGGGCCAGCGCTGAAATCCTGGGTGGACAACCTGCTTGAGATAAGCAAAAGGGAAGGGGGAGCCAACACATACAAGTCCCGCATAAACACCGGATTTAATGTGCCTGACTTTGACTCGCTCAGGGATATAGATGCGGCATTCAAAAAGGGCCTGATCTTCGTCGGCTCACCGGAAACCGTGGCTGAGATGATCTCAAAATCTATCCAGTACACCGGAGCAAATGGGATAATGTGCAAGTTTTCCTTCGGCGATCTGGAAAGGGAGGATATTTTCAACAGCATGGAGCTCTTTTCCAGGGAGGTCATACCGAGAATATCCGCCTGACCTGAAAGTTATGCTTCCAGGCAACCTGATTCCTACTGATGCTTTTTTTCCGGAAAGATTAATCTTACCGGGTTGATAGTCCAACCCATCATGAAAAACGGGGCAAGACTTATTCTGGAAATTCTATACAATAGAGGGGTGGACAGGATATTCATGGTTTCAGGAACGGATCATGCTGCATTCATTGAGGAAGAAGCAGTAGGAGGCAATATCCCTGAGGTCGTCGTGATACCTCATGAGATAACAGCTGCAGCAGCTGCCTACGGCTATTCACTGGGAGGCAAACTCGGGGTGGTTTTTGTGCACACCACGCCCGGTACAGCAAATGCTCTTGGAATTATGATGGACGCCTATTCCTCGCGTACCCCTCTACTTGTTGTGGCGGGCAGGACACCTTATACTGAGAAGGGGAGCGTGGCCAGCAGAAATCGTCGCATTCACTGGTCTCAGGAAGCACGTGACCAGGGGGAGATGGTCAGGCAATTCTGCAAGTGGGACTTCGAGATTAGGACTGTTGAGCAGATTTCAACTGCTGTGAACAGGGCAATTGATATTTCCACCATTGAACCTATGGGCCCGGTGTATCTCACTGTACCAAGGGAGGTGACTGTTCAATGGGACTGAAACCAGATATGCCTTTTCCGGAGTTAGTTGCGAAGGCAAAAAACCTTCTGGAGACATCGGCAAACCCGGTAATCATAAGCTGGAGAGGGGGCAGGCATCCGCAATGGTACAGATCGATAGCCAATTTCGCGGACACATTTGCGATGCCTGTAATAAATTATGCGGGTGAGGTCGTGAATTACCCGGCGAGCGGAAACATGGCCATTGACAGATTTGACCTTTCCCGTGCAGATCTCATCATGGTGATAGAGGATGAGGTTCCTTGGATTCCCAAGGATTTTGATCCGTCGGTACCGGTGATTAGGATTGACTCAGATCCATTCTTTACAAATATACCCTATTACGGAATCGGAGTAACCCTATCGGTCAGAGCCGGAGTATCAGATTTTCTCGACGTCCTCAGACCGAACATCAACAGAGAGGTGCTGGAGGACAGGAGGCATAGAATTTCCGAGATGCATCTGAAGCAGTTGAAGGACAAGTCTGAGGAGATCAGGAGACTTTCCAAATCCGCAAGAATTCACCCACGATATCTTTCGGATGAAATAGGAAAACTCAAAGTCACCATGATCACGGAATACCAGATAGATCCACGTTATGCCATGCCAGAGGAGTTCGGATCATACTTCGCCACTCCCTCTGCTGGTTATCTCGGCCTCTCTCTCGGAGCGGGTGTGGGCTACAGTATGGCTACCGGTAAAGATGTTGTCATAGGAACCGGGGATGGTGCCTTTATTTTTGGTGTCCCCTCAGCATTCGGATATATTGCGCATGATCAGCCGGTATTATGCGCTATTTATGACAATGGCGGGTGGCTCGCCTCCTCCCTTTCGGTCAATGATCTATTTCCTGATGGCATGGCAAGAAAGTCAGGGAGGTATCCCGGGGCAGATCTGAAGAGATACTCCATTGGGAAGGTTATTGAATCATTCGGCGGAAGCTACATGATGATCGAGGACCCGGGAGAGGTCAGGGATGCTCTCCGGGAAGGCCTTAAGATTATCAGGGAAGAGAGGAGGCCAGCAGTTATTCAGTTTGTCGTGGAGGCCTCCAGATAGAAACTGAAAGTCCCGTTTATGCTCATCCTGATTACAGCGCATCAGTACGGGATATTGTTTGAGTCCTCCTTCTTTATGGTGGTCTCAAGTTTTCCTATTTTTGGAACTTCAACCTCAACCATATCCCCATCCTTGAGGAATCCTTTACCGGAATGTACAGCCACGCCCGAAGGTGTTCCAGTCGTAATGATATCCCCAGGCCTGAGAGTCGTAACCTTGCTCATTTCCGCGATCAGTTCCTCAACGCTGAATATCATGTCCTTTGTTGAGCCGTCCTGCCGCTTTTCTCCATTGACATATGTCCTGATGGTGAATTCAAAGCTTTCAACTTCCGTTGCCGGAAGGATCCATGGGCCATATGGGAGTGCAAAATCTCCAGCCTTTCCAAGAACCCAGTTCTTTCCATATCTTGGAAACTCAGTCATCTGGTAGTCGCGCACGCTGAGGTCATTGACTATGCTGTATCCAAAGACCACTTCGCCGGCGTCTTTCTTTGTAAGGTATTTCCCCTTCTTTCCGATTACTATAGCTATCTCTCCCTCGTAGTCGTACTGTTTCACGTTTCTCGGTATATATGAAATTCCCTTGTGGTTAACGAGGCTTGATTTGAATTTCAGAAAAAAATATGGAGAGTCATTTTCCCTCATTGATGATTCTGCCGAATGAGCCCTGAAGTTCACTGCCGGAA
>JAHXPV010000020.1:0-33123 GCA_031625175.1 Thermoplasmatales archaeon AK
CCAGGGTTTTCTCATTCAGGATGGTTGAAAGAAACAGGTTCTTCCCGAATGCGGTGATTCACACACCTAGGATCCTAAAGGAAAAGGGGAAAAAATTAAGCCCAAGGACCATGAAATACATAATCCTCACAGCCTTCCTCATGTTCGGATTTCAGGTTTTCTTCGTCCCCTTCCCGGTATTCGTGATAGATAAGCTGAACGGGAATGAGACAGACATCTTTGTGATGTACCTCCTGAACAACATTGCCTCAGCAGTGGCATTCAGGGTCTCAGGCAGGAGTGTGAACAGCCTTGGCCTGACAAAGACAATGGGAATCGCGCTTTTTTCTAGGGTTGCAATCATAGCTGCTGCAGACGTGCTCTCCCTGCTGCTGATGGGCTTCAGCTTCGCCCTCTGGTTTGCAATTTCGCTTTACGGGATCATGGGATTCTTCTGGAGTTTCATAAGCGTTAGCTGGGTAACCTCCATCTCGAAGCTGGCACTGCCAGAGAACAGGGGTAAAGCGATTGGCTATTACAACTCATTCCTTGGAATAGGACAAATAGCCGGAGGCCTGGTGTCTGGCATAGTGTCTCAGGTGGCCGGTTACAACATAAATTTCGTGGTCGCAACAGTGGCAGTTCTTGGAGGCGCCCTCACAATCCTGCGGTATCAGAGTTCAATTACAGCCCTGAATGAGTCGGGAACCAGAATCAGGGGGATTCCACACTAATAGGGCTGGATCTTCTTTCTGTCAATCTGGATCCCCGGGGGAGTTACGGCAATGTATGACTCATTCAGCATCGCCGCATCGCCCTTGGTGTCCTTCACCATCCTCTTTATTTCGTCTGTTATTCTGCGAAGGGCAAGCCTGTCGGAGGACAGGGAGCTGCAGTCCATTATCACTATGTTCCCTTCATATATGTGATCACTTATCTTCCTGAGGTCCTCGAGATCGTTCACGACAGCGAACCTCAGGGTCTTATCGACATCCTCAGTCTCTGCTGCGAACTTGAAATCATTGAGGTCTATGAACTTCCGGCCCTGTTCCTTTGGCTGACCGGCATCGCGATCGTTCTTCCTTCGTAGGATGGGCATACTGCAATTTTATGCATATTATCAAGATAAACTTTTGCAGGTTATCTCCAGTAGTTGTCCTGCAGGGGAAGCAACCATGGCATCAGTTATTGGAGGAAACCCTCTTGACAAACACATAGAACAGGTTGGTGAAACCGTCGCGCCAGGTCTTAAGTTTTGGCTTAGTGATCCTCACGCCGTAGAGAATTGGTATCTCGATGAATTTACCAAGCCTGATTGCCTCTATCTTCATATCCTGGGAGAACGACATTCCGTCGCTGAGATTCTTCATCTTTCTGTAGAGTTCTGATCTGAACACCCACATCCCGCTCTGAGAGTCCTTCATGCTGTACTTGAAAAGAAGGCTTATGGCCTTGTTGAGAACACTGTTTCCCACATAATGCAACGTTGTGTATGACTTTGGGGTCCGCAGAGTCACCCTGTCGCATGATATGAAATCTACCTGATCCAGGATGAGTATCTCGATAAGCGGTCTTATGATTTCTGTAGGGTAGGTGCCGTCGCCGTCAAGGCAGACCACGATGTCCCCCTGAGCGTGGCTGAGGCCTGTTTTGTAGGCTACACCGTATCCTCTTCTGGGTTCCTCTATCACCTTTGCCCCCTTTGATTTTGCAATATCCCTTGTTCTGTCCGTTGAGTTGGTGTCCACCACTATCACTTCAACTCCGGGGATATTCTTTACTCCGTCTATCACCTGACCTATGGTTCTCTCCTCATTTATGGTGGGTATAACAACGCTGACTCTCAGGTTATCCAACAACTTGACTCACCTGATTATTGACGGTTTATTATTTAATTTTGCAGTCAAATTCAGAAGAAGTTTTCCAGGTATGATGTGCCGTCCCGTTTGACTATGCTGTAGGCTACATTGGCAGCCGAAGCCAGCTCATGGTGATGTGTAACCATTATCAGCTGTGGTGATATCCTATCTTTTCCGAATGCCGTTTTCAAAATGTCCCTAAGGTTGTCACGCCTCTCTGAATCAAGGAAGTTGGTAGGCTCATCCATCAGGATTGTGTTTACGTTCTCAGCAAGATACCTTGCCAGGGCAAGCCTGAGGGCAACTGAAAGCGCAGTCCGTTCGCCTCCGCTCAGCATGGCGATGTTTTCGGTGTGATCTCCCATTGAAACCTCGATGTCCATATCATCGGAAACCTTTACATCTGCCACACCCAGTGAGAAGGCTGATACATAATCGTGCACCTTTCTTGAGATATACTCAGCGGCTTCCTGCCGTATAGCCCTCTGGATTCCATCCCTTCCAAGGCACCTTCTAATCTTTTCCAGGGTTTCCCTTCTCACTCTCATGAGTTCCCGGCGCCTCAGTTTTCCCTCGATAACTGAGATTTGTTTTTGGGTATCCTCTATTCTCTGGTTAGAAACCTGAAAGTTTGCCTGCTTCGTCTGCAAGTCTGTTCTGATGGTTTTCTCAAATTCCCTCAGAGAATTACGCTCCTGAACCATTTCATTAAGTTTCCTCTGGAGCTCATCAAGGGGAACTATGCTCTCCTCAAGTGACTGTATATCCTTCTCAAGACTCTCAATATTTGACCGGTACCAAACGGCTGATTTCAGAATACAGGGCATCGTTCTCCTGGATCCTCACCATCAGCGATGGTTCAATTCTGAAGCCGGAACTTCTTTCGACTTCGCTGATCTGCTCCGAAATTTCTCTGATTCTTTGAGAAAGTCCCGCTTTCCTGCTTCTGGCATCTTCAACATCAAAGCCCTTGAGGTTTGAATCAAGTTGTTCCCAGGCGTCGTTTCCTTCACTGAGAGACATTATCTCCTGTTCTATTCCACCTATCTCTGAGAGTATCTCCGCATGCCTTCTGAAGCTGCCTTCGCTCTCCTCTGCTTTCCTTCTTTCCGCATCGAGATCCCTCTTCCGGTTCTCAATCCTCGTTATCAGATTCCGCGCTTCGTTGAAGCTCTTCGAATGGAAATAGTCACGGACCCACTTTGTAGCCCTGATCCTTTCCCTCAATTCATCTTGGAGCCTTCTTCTTTCCTCCAGTTCAAGGCCAATCCTGGATTCCTGTTCAAGCCAGCCCTTCATCAGTTCGTTCATGTGATCACTGGTAAGTGGCTGCCCGCAAACAGGGCAGGTGTTCTTTCCGGATACTATGCTGCGGTGTTCTCTGATCTCCAGCAGTTTCGATTCAAGACCTAATATCAATCCCGCCTCCCTAGTGAGCTGATCTTCAAGGCTCCGCAGTTCAGCACCTAGCTCGCTGATCCTTTGGTTTACTTCTTGATCAGAAAATCCTGAAATTCCAGTATCACGAATGATCTTTGCAGATAGATTAAGGAATTGATCTTCCAGTCCCTTTATCTCTGACTCAAGTGAACGGATCGTTTTCAGCGAGTTTGCATGGCTAGCGGCTGCCTCTCTGATTCCATCGTCTTCCTTCAAAAGCGTCTCCTTCTTAGATGTCAGCAGCAAATACCTGTCCCTGACAGGTTGGAGATCTTGCAGTTTCTGTTTCCACTCCTCAAATCTGCCTAGCTGACGTTCAAGTGAATCCAGGTCTGACCTTGCCCTCGACAGTTCCCCAAGATCCCTGATTGCCAGAATGATCTTATCCCTCATTGACAGAAGCTTCTGATCCACTTTCGCACTGTTCCTTTCTATTCTTTCTGAAATGGTGTGAATTTCATGCTGGATTTTCTGTATTTCCTGATTCACCTCTACCCTTTTCAATCTCTTTGCCTCAAGCTCCTTTTTCTGCTGCTGGAGAGCGGCAATGCCGGCATTCAGGATCCTGATCCTTTCTTCAATCTCTTCAACTTGCGATGAAACGGATGACAATCTGGAATTCAGTTCTTCGACCTCACCCTTCAGCGTTGAATTTTTGCTGCTCTCTGTAACAAGGTTTCCCCTGAGCTGAACAAGCTCTTCGCTCAGCCCGGAAGACTCTTCCAAAATTCCATCTATTCTCCTGATTGGGTCTCTTATTGCATCTGAAGCCTCAGAAAGAAGATCCAGGGCAAGAATCTGCCCGAACAGTTTCTGCCTTTCCGCTTTGCTGAGGGATATCAGGGAATCCATTTCACCCTGTCCAACGAAAAGTGAATTCAGTACAACGTCACTTTTTATACCAAGCTCAATTTCCAGCTGCTGCTCAACGCCGCTTACTGTTGAGGCTATGGTCTGGCCGTTCCTCTTAAGATAGGCTACTGTGGGCTTCGCGCCGCCTCTCCCCAGGCTCACTGATCTGAAAATCTCGTAGGTATGACCACCCATTATGAATGTTGTCCTCACTGACATGTCCCTGCTGCCCTTTTTTATGAGTTCCTCCTGAAGTGAACCCCTTCCCCGTTCCCTCCTCCCGAAAATGGAGTATTTTATGCCGTCGATTATTGAGCTTTTGCCGGCGCCGTTCGGCCCGGTTATGACGTTTATGCCATCTGTGAATCTCACAAGTGTGTTCGAATGGCTCAGGAAGTTCCTGAGTTCAACCTCAATCAGTTTCATTCCCATTCACCTCGGAGAAGAACTGCTCTTCTATCCATTTTTCATGATCCCCGTTCTCGAAGGATCTGAGATAGTCTACAGCTAGTCTGCCGGTTTCAGGGTCATCCTTAAAGTACTCCTCTATGAACTGGTACCTGTTCCTTCTTCCGATGATGGGCAGCTGAGGCGAATCCGGAGGTGAGTAGGTGACAGGGGTATATAGAAACTCGGAATGCTTCTTTAAAATGGCATCAACAATTTCCCTGTCCGACTCCCCAAGCACGTTTACATGTATAAGTGGCTTCTTATCGCCAAACCTGGCTGAATAGACATCCGACACTCTATCAAGTTCAGAATTCAGTTTGTCCTGAGTAGTTTCCAGGCTGTATTGGAAACGGACGGACCTCAGAGCTACCCGCTTGACTTCCACATCCCCATGTGCCAGGCTGACAATGTTGACCCCCTTTCCGAATGATAGAAAGCCCTGTATCTCGTTCTCTGATTTCAGCTCGGTACTGCCAGCATACGAAAGGACAGGTCTCTTTTCAGGCTCTATGGAGTAGTTGTGTATGTGTCCGAACGCAAGATAGGAGAAATTTCCAGGGAGATCAGTTCTGCGGACCTCGATGGCATCATCATAAAGATAGCCCTCTATAGCCTGATGGGAGATCAGTATTGAGTTTGTACTGCTTGATGCTAAAGAATCAGCCTTGGAGTATTCCTCTTTTACTTTTCCGGCATCCAGCCCCTTCATATTGGATAGGCCGACGATAAGGACCTCTTCTCCGTCCTTTGAGAATATGGTGGGTTCCGCACCGTCCACGCCCAGGAGTTTTAGCCCTATGAAATCGAATATCTCGCCGGCAGGCATATCAAGCCTCTTGGGCCTGTCATGATCCCCAAGCACCATGAAAAAAGGGATTCCGGTCTGCCAAAGTCTAAGGAGGCCATCCCTGAATCTTGCTATTGCCATATTGCTCGGGTCCCACCTGTCAAAGAGGTCACCGGAGTGGACTACGAAATCTACATGTTCCCTTATGGCGATGTCGACCGATTCGGAGAAGGCATCGTAGAAGTCCTGCTCACGTTCGGGCATCAGGTACTGCCTGCTTCCAAGATGGGTGTCGGATAAATGCATGAAGCGCATGTTAATCCTCCAGGAACCTCGATATCTTTCCCCTGAGCTCCTTAGGATCATCCAGTGAGTCTCTTTCGGCCTTTGCCTTTGACAGAAGGTTCAGAATGTCAATATCCCCGCCACCTTCCCTCGTCTCCCTGGGTCTTACCTTTATGCTCACTGCCATCTTCACAAATGGCCCAACAAGTATTGCCTCACCCGTGCTCAAGGATGGAAGGTCATCGATAACCCACTGGCTGATCTCCTCGCCGCTCTCAAGTATAGCCCGCTGGTCAATAGGATTCGTTACCCGCAGGACTATCTCTGAGTTGCACTGACTAAGCACATCCTGATCTATCTTTCCAGGGCGTTGCGTAATCACGACAAGGAACAGGCCGAACTTCCTCCCCTCCGAGGCTATTCGCTTAATCATCTGGGAAATCAGGGTATTGCTTCCTGGAGGCACAAAATTGTGTGCCTCCTCTACAAATACGAATACGGGGAGATCGTTCCTGCCTTCTATTTTGCTCTGGTATATCTCCCTCAGGATCCTGTATGAAAAGTAGTTGGCAAGGAACTGATCCATTCCGGTCAGGTCCAGAACCGTCATATGCCCAGGTCTAAGGTACTCATCCATAGTCGTGGTTCTGTCGCCGAATATGTTTTTCACCTTGCCGAGAAGCCTGATCCTGGCAAGCAGATGCCTGTTTTCGTCGGAATCGAGGCTCTTGACTGCCCTGTGGAAGTCTTCGAAATCCTTAGCTCCGTTCATAGATTCGTACGCTTCCGCTATAGCTTTTCTCAGGTTGGTCCACCCCTCCCTGACATCCATGATTTCAGCAAGATCATCCGGATCCAAATCGGAAAACCTGAGCGTGAACTCCTTTACTATACCCTTCTGGAACGCGTCGTACCTGCCGGTGCTGAGCTGAGTCCTGTAAATTTGTATGAAATCCCTGTAACGGAAAGCCTCACTGGACTGCCTCATCAGCACGTAGTCCGCGTGAGGATCAAGCACAACTATTGAAGCACCCTTCTTCAGCAGTTCCTCCATGAGGACAGCAGCTGTGTGGCTTTTCCCCGCACCAGTCTGGGCTAGAATCGCAAGGTGCCTCATCATTCCCCTGATGCTTACTGATACCCTCACATCCTCGCGGCCTGAGAGAAAACCGATATTGAGCGCTTCGTCCGCAGGAAAGGAGAATACGGACTCAAGAATCGAAGAGGATGCCCTCTCAACCGGCGAACCAGGGAGTATTATGTCTCTTGACGGTTCAAGCCTTCCTTCCGAGTAAACGCCAACGACCCTTGCTAAACAGATAACGCTGTTGTAAGTTATTGCGTTCTCGACATACTTGCCAAGGCTTTCGAAGTCTAGTCCCTCCCCAATGAGCTCGCTTCTCGATATGATCTTCTCTATCCGTGCGAGAATGCTCTTATCCCCTTGAGGTATTGTAACGTACTCCCACCTCCTGATCTGTGCGTTTTCCCTGATAAGGAATCGGACAAGTTCAGTGGTGCTGTCACTAATTGTGAATCCGATTTCAGATCCTGAGACGGGCACGCCTTTCCCCCCTCGTCTCATAAAAATTGATGCCAATCTCCCTCTCGAAGGTCTTCAGGTATAGGTTCTCAATCTCGTCGGTCCTGAATTTCACCATTCTGTCCACATTGACAATCCAGATGTTGTGGGTCTTTAGGTTTCCATAACCATAGAATACGAGGTTCAGAACATCCCTGTCCAGATGTCCTGGTCCTTCTTCACCTGATCCGGTTTCTGTTCCGGCAACTTCAACCTTAAGGGGAAGATCATCTATGGATGGCAGAACATGCGTTGTAATTATGGAAATTTCAGCACCATCTTCACCTCCAAGCCTGGATTTGGTAAACAGCGGAATGGTGAATCCGGATCGCCTAGCTAAAGACTTTACAAGATAGTGATCGGTGTATGGCTTTCCCTCGTCCAGGTGCAGAGAATATGTCCTTTCAAGGTATCTCCTGAAAAGCGTACTATCAGAACTCTTTGCCACGAAAACTATTCTGACATTTCTGGATTCAGCTTTTGACAGCATCATTTCAAGTGTTGAGTAATACTCCTTCCTAAACCTGTCGTATTCAGGATATCCCAGGTTTCTCGGCTTATAGAGACGCCCCGCGATGGAGCCGTCCACAAGGACATAGTCGGGGCTCTCTGATTCCAGCATCTTCAGTATACTCAGGTGTTCGTTGTGTTCCATAAGCGCGGTAAGTGCAACCTGAAGATGTTCCCTGTTTACATTTGAAATCTCGGCATGGAATGAACTGTGAATATTCGACCCGGACCAGGTGTATGCCCTTATGAGTATGAGTTTTTTACCATTGTACAGTTCCCTGACAAACTCCGAACTATCTGTAGCAGCCACTAGTCCCTTAACCGGTTCAGCATCGGGGGGGCCGAGAAAGTTATGGGCAAATGGCGGATACAGCAGCGCTCTGTCCTTGGAATCTTCAGGCATTATCAGCTCATCACGTATCTTGTCCTTCTGTTTCTTGATAAAATTGACAAAGTCATAATAGGTGTCCAAAACTGATCGGATGAGATTGGAATTTCAGTATTAAATGATTGTGAATTACTTGAGGAATACAGGCACCGGCGTGAATGTAAGTATGAACATTGCGAGTGCTGCCACTCCAAGTGCCACATCTAACGGTCTGACAGGGGAATAGTCATCTAAGGCAGGGGGGTGAGTCAGGCCCAGTATAACCACGAATATTGCGAGAAGCCACCAACCACTGTAGATGAACCCGAGCCCAAATAGAAATGCAACAAATATGTAATCCACTATATTGGCTCTTCTCCCTAGTAGCCCTCTGACAACATGCCCGCCGTCCAGCTGACCCACCGGAATCAGGTTCATGGCGGTTGCAAACATGCCAACCCAGACTGCGAGCGTCATAGGAAACAGCGGCTTACCCTTTGGCACCAGGATGTGAAGCAGAGGATAGATCAGCGGAAGATTTATCCCGAACTGGTTCGCGGTGTGGTAATAGACCGGAAGGGAATTCTGAAGATAGGTGGCTACAAATAGAAGTGGAAGAGCTGTCAGGAAGCCGAATATTGGACCTGCCACTCCTATCTCAGTCATGGCACGTCTGTTTGGCACAGGATCACGAAGGGAAATGAATGCGCCAAATGTTCCAAGGGTGAGAGGGAAAGGTATGAAGAAAGGAAGAGAAGCCTTCACCTTATGATGCCTTGCAACTATGTAATGCCCGGTCTCATGAACACCAAGTATGACCATCAGGGGCAGCGAAAAATAAATTAGTGCATAGAAGAGCCTCATCAAGAGATTGGAGGGATTCGACATGAAATTTACCACATAGGTTGAACCAACATAGACAGTTGAAAGAAGAGTGAGTATGAGCATAATGATATTGACCGTAATACCCCGGTACCTTGTTTCCGGTCTCCTTGTCACCTCTAGGTAGTGCTCGCCGTTCTGGTAGAGAAAGGGGATGTACCCCTTCTGTACGAGTTCCGTTCTGATCTCATCGAATGCTTCACTCAGATTGGGGTTGTCGCTGTTCACATAATAGAATCTGATGCTAATCGGTGTCACCTGGACCTCATAGGGCAGAATCCACCGCTTCACCAGATCAACCACGTACCCGAGATCTTCGCTCTGCACCCTTACGGGTTCGCCCTGATTTTCCATAGCAACTCCATTTTAATTTTCCCCAGTTTAACGGGAATTAGTCACGTTTCGTAATTCCACTGACCCTCTGGGGAATTTTTCGCCCATCTCTGATCGGGATTTCACAGCAAGGCGGCACGCCATAAGCTGATCCAGAGGCCCATTGATCGGACGAGTTCTAGTCCCGTGTCGTCATATATGTTCATGGATCGCATATACTATTTGACGGGACAACGCTCTAATAAAATACTAGTTTAAAGCTTTTGACATATTATGAAAGAACACAATTCAGGGAACCGCTAAAGATATGCAGGTATCGCCGGATTCTTGCCGGCATTCGATGTTCCCGAAAGGACCCATTGCACCTCCCAGATTGAATGGTCTTTCCCTGAAGTATAAGCTAAAGTTGTCGCATCTTTCGTTTTGATTTTTAAAATAAGGCGTGCTTTGAGAAGTGCAGTGCACATGGCGTTTCAGCTGTTTTATGAGAAGTTAGCATTCAGGGGGGGTTACTGACATGAATTTATTACAAGCCAGTCGGGTAGAGATCACCAAGCCTCAGTAACTGTACGGAAAGAAAAACCAGGAACCTAATTTCCGGGGGGCAATCTAAGGGGCAATACGAATGGCTTTTAAAGAGGCGATCCTCAGATGTTGCTACAGGATCTGTAGCCAAAAAGGTGAAAATCCTCTCAAAAGCCGGAGTTGTACGACTTTACATCCAACCTACATTTTGAGGAAAAGGTAAGGGTAACATCCGGAATCTGAAAATAAAGAATTTTGCGTTTGACGGCCGATAAGAGTATGATGATTGCCAAGTTTGGATAAAATGAAGAAAATGTTACTGAAGAAGAATCATCTCTTCCTCCATCAATGCGGTCAGGGGGTCACCCACAGTTGATGAACCAAGGTCAATCTCAAAGACAAGATAGTCACCGATATGGCCCACAGACAGTGTGTAATTGCTCCCAAACTGATATGAAAAATTGTAAATAAAGAACTGACCGCCATTAAATGATATGTTGCTTATGCTCTTTCCGAAATCCTTCAGGGAGGAGTTAATATATTCCTGAATTCCGAGGTATTCCTTGGCTGCAAACATGCTGTTGGTACCCTTAAGGTACCCGAGGACATATACTGACTTTGATGATGAGAAAGCGGTAGCAGCTATTCCTACATTAGATGACGTGTTCCGCGACATATTCAGAATTTGTGAATATGTGCTGTTGTAAGAACCAGACGTGTAGTTGTCAAGGTACTCTTCAAGCAACTGTGGATGGCTTATAACGAACAGGCTAAAGTTGAAGTCCGGTTTGTAGGATGTACCCAGCTGATCGGTTATGTTCGAGGTCTGGATTAATCGTTCCGCAGCCCTAAAGCTGAACTGGTATGATGTAAGTATATCAACTTCGGTGGAAACAATTGATGTGAATGTGCTTTTGGTGATGTTATTCTCGCCATGGTAGAGTGCTATGATAATATAATTGGAGTAAAGTGCATATATTCCTGAGCTGTAATTGCCATTTGCAAACTGGTACCCAAAGACGTAGAATGCGCCAGATACTTCCCCGTAGGAGAGGTTGCTGACCTTGGTCTTGGTGATATTGCCAAATAAGCTCGAGTTGGTCAGATTGGCATAACTTGCTGAAGTGAAAGAGGCATAAGCAAGTGCCATCAGGCCTTTGTTCGCCGACAGGAACAATGCCCCCTGGGCATAGGATATGTGGAAATATGGTGCAGTAGACTGCACAGACTGGACGTACTGCTCTGTATCAGAGATGTTGGACAGAGCATTGTCAAGGCTGCTAAGATTTGAAACACCAACTGTGAGGTTCATCACCTCGTACCAGGAGGTTCCCGTAGTAGAGTTGAGTTCTGATGCTGCCGGAATTCTTAGTCCAGGAGAAGTTTCAGGTAGGGCGGGGGAAGACTTAAAAGACAAGAGAGTTGGGTCCTTGACGGCAATATAACCTGCAACGCCTATGACCACAACTATCACGACGATTGCGACTATAGAGCCTCGCATATACATAATTGGAAACACTAACGTATAAATTTTTCTGCAGCATTGAAAACACGAAAATATTCCCCCTTTCAAGGAACTCGTTCTTCTTAATACTGCCCTACCCTGACAAGAAAAGTTAAAAAGACCAAAGGACACATAATTATATGTTGGGTATGCGATTGTTTCACTTTGACAGCTGATATGTCCGGAATATCACTAAGCGAGCAGTATAATAAGAACAATTCAATTTCAAAGGTTGAATTACATTATACGCATCATTTCTCCCAATTTCTAAGAAGATAGGATATCATAACCTGCAAGCTTTGTAGAATGTCCAGCCTTGGATATCAGCCAGAGTGTGCAATTCGGCTAGTTGGGGTAATGAGGGCGACACGGCTTACAATTGCAAGCAATGATTATTGATTTTGTAGGTATAGCATACTTGGATGCCAGATTCTATTTCAGAAAAGCTGGACATCCGTGAGAAATATTTTACTTTCAAAAGATACTGTGCGAAATATTTAAAATTAAGATCGGGAGTAAAAATGGGTATATTATTGCCGATAGTGTACAGTGGGAATGCTCTCATTTGGTTCACTAGGGGTATAAAATCTGTGGCAGCTGTAAGCCCCAATATAGAGATCTAATCCAGCACATTTGCGAAGTGTTGACTAAGAATACAAAGGGATAAGAATGGAGGAAAATGAATGCGACATTTTTCATGCTTTATCTTTCATTATCATTCATACCATAAAACACCTGAATTTATCGGAATAGAAAATTGTTAATGTGAGATTACCATCTTTCTCAGTGCCAGCTCAGTTACTGTTTGATCTCAACAAAGCGAGAACGACTCTCAAATGGCTGAAACCAAAGCTTGATGAACTGCAGAAGCTCGGGAGACAGTTAATGGAAGCAATGGATAATAAAGACCTGGATACCGCTGATGATTTATCAAAGCAAATTGAGGGAATACTTTCTAAAATATACAAAAGAGGCGTTGAGATAAAAAGCCAGGATCTGACACTAATCGATTTTCCGGCTGTTATAAATGGATTGCCGGCTTATCTGTGCTGGAGATATGGGGAAAAAGATGTTGAATACTGGCACTATTTAGAGGATGGTTTTGCGGGAAGAAAACACCTTACAGGCAAGGAAGAGATCCTAAGTCCACGTTAGTCAGGTTATTAGAGGAATTCTATTTTTTATCCTTTTCTGAAGCATTTATCGTATTATGCTCCGACCGGGATTTGGACCCGGGTCGTCGGCTCGAAAGGCCGATATGCTTGACCGGACTACACCATCGGAGCGACGTCACGTAAGCTGACAAGCTTATATTTATTTTTGCAAAATAAGTGTTTGAAATTTACGCTCAAATCATTGGCCCGCTTCGATTCAGATATCTCTGTGTTTACAGTCCTCAACCTTTCATAAGGTGGGCTGGTCTCTGAGGTAATATCCACTGCGGATGCACTCCAAAAGAATACAGGTGCAATAAAGCAGAAATCCGAATGCTTAAAGTTAGGTTGCACCTGTCACATACCTGAGGATGGCCGCTACACCCCCAAATCCTGTGAGCATCTTTCCACCATCGTTTGACGTGCTTATCACATGCACAGTCGCCCCTGAATTGGATGCCAATTCGAGAAGTTCCCTTCCTCTGGATGTCCTAAATTCTCTGTCGGTTATAAGTAACGTCTCAACTGCGCCCAGTTCGACACTCCCCTTAACCTGCTCATAGCCATAGGTTGCCTTGCCATCAGACCGGAGGTGTATCAGAAACGCATTAAGAAGGGAAGCATCTCTGGCAATCCTGGCATTCTTCACAGTCTCCGCCCCCTTTTCGCTCCGAAGAAACTCATAAACTGCCCCTTCATCTGTTCGGCTAGTCGGGAAAAAAATTATCTTCAACATCATCGAATTGTCTGAAGAAAGCTGTTTTGTTAGACTCTCTGCTGTAAACTGTGAGCCAAGCACAATTAGGACTGATCCCTTGGGGACATATTTCCGTACCAGTTCCCTGACATTTTCGAAATACTTTGCTGTAGTATCTGCTGAATCGTAGTATTTCCCTGTCCTTCCGGATTCCACCTTTCCAAGGGGACGAATTCCATATGTGCGCAGCTGGAACAGCTGGGCTTCCTCCTCGTCGCATGAAATAAAATATGTACCTTCTGAGAACGTTTGCTCTTCAGCCTCCTTCAGCAAATTTCTCTGCTCCTGGGACCATGCAGGCTTCCAAATGTCGATTGAGGTGCCAGGATTGATGTTGATGGACTGGTATGAGCCAACGGCATCATCCGGTCCGCTTGATACTGTGCCGAGGACCTTCAGGACGCCGCTGAAATCCTGAAATGTGCATGACTCCACAGATACAGTGACAGTCATGGGTTTTCTTCCAGTCTCCTTAGATCTCGTCATATCACTCTGCTGTTCAACCCTCCTCATTACAGTGGCCCTGATCTGGTCCCCTGGCTCTATTATATTGGAAAGGTACCAGAGATCATCCTCGGTTTCCACTGTAAGGGTCAGAAACTCGTCAGAATTTCCGCTCTTTGAAACTCTCATTTCCGCTTTCTCCCAGGAAGAGTTCAATTTTCTTCAGCATTGAATCGTAGTGCGATCCCTTCCAGTAAACTTTTCCGCATTTAGGGCAGTGGTAAATGTCCAACCCTCTTTTCCTGACCCCATCCGGCACCAAGCCATTTAGATCTTCAGGGTCGCGTTTCTCAAGAATGGTGTTGCAGAGCGGACATCTGGTAAAAAACAATGATGGATCCGGTGGATCCCTTCTCACGATCGATCTGATCTGCTTCAGCAGATCATCGTCATCGAACAGGATTGCATTCCCATATCTTCTGCTCAGTTCCCTGTCTCTTGTCAGAAGCACGCTAGAATGTCCAACTGTCTGGTTGACAATCTGATCGTCATCAATGTCGGATGTGACATATTCCACAGAGTATCCAAGGATCCTGAGCCACCTGCAGAGTTTTCCAAGCATGCTATCTGCCAAGTATGTATTCATCAGAGAAGCATTGTTGCAATTGAAATAAAGTGTTCCCTACTTCTTCCGGTTGAATACATAATAGAGTATGAACATCGAAACAACAATGACAACGATTATACCTATATTCCTGTACTCCGTTGTCATGGAAGGTACCCTGGGGTGAGACCAGGAAAATCCGGGATACGCACCTGCATTGAGGGCCTGGATGTCGGTCAGATAATGGCCTCCGCTGCTCACAAGGCTCTGCAAATCCTTCGTGGCATTGAATGCCTTTGACATATTGGCAAGGGAGGGAGAACCAATCTGTGAGAGCTGAACCACCCACTGCATTCCATAGTAATTAAGTCCGGAGTAGGACAGATCAAATATTATGAGATCCTGGGTTGCGTTGGAACTCCAGTTGTACGTAACATAGGTTTTGTTGTCGATTATGTCTGTGAAGAAAGTGTTCCATTCACTGTCCGTTATTGTGTAATGATTGCTGGTGCCGTTTATGTAGTACGTGTATGTCGGAAGTGAAGATGGCGGGAGGCTTAGGGTTGGTTGTGAAGAAGCACTTGAAAGTCCCGAAAGCGACACCAGAAGGATCAGGGAGAAAAATACTGCAGTGGTTCTTAACGACATGTGACAGTGGGCACTACATAGATAATGCCGATATATATCTTTTCGGGGCATTCTCTCACTTCGAGGAATTCTGCCAAAGGTTCAGTGTGACTCCTTGGTAAAGACGTAAAACTCCCCGTCGAGATCGGTTCTCAATTCCAGAATTCCATCTCTCTGCATACTCCGGGCAATTTTGAGCAGAACTCTTTTTGTGACCTTGAATTCAGTGATTAGATCAGCAATCTCATCAACTGACCTCCCATTGTTTCTCAAAATTGTCTCCACTATGATATGCCTGCCTTTCCCTATATTGGCTCTCCTGCGTGTAACAATGTATATAACAAAGCCAGCCGGCATCAACAACGGCAGAAATCCTACCGTGAAATAATCCCTTGTTATGGTTGACCTGTAATTGTTCCCGCTTATTCTGAAAGTTATGGTGTGGAAGCCCGGCATTAAAATCGTGAAGTAACTGGCCCCGCTGTGAACCTCTCTTCCTCCGGAGAGGACTGTTACATTCAGGACGTTGGTATTGTTGCCTGAAATGATAACATGAAAATAAGCGAATCCCAGAACCATGAAAGCGTCTATCTCTACCGAACTAACTTTAACGTAATAGTCAACCGTCATATTGAGGATCGGGCTGTAGTTAGTGTTGCCGCATATGTCTGCTGCAAAAATCCTGAAGGAATAGTTGCCATTGCTCTTGAATGAAATATTAACTGAACCTCCATCCCGGCTAAGGTTCCTGTAGAATTTTCCGTCCAGCAGTAGAGATATGTTCCCCAGCCTTTCGGGATCTGTTACATTGTATTCAAGATAGGTCTCATTCGCTTTATCCAGAAATATGGAATCCGCACTCAGAACAATATAGGGCCTTATGGTGCTGTGTGTTATGTTGATCCAGGTACTGTTGTGATTTCCCCATGAGTCGGTATAGAGGACCTCAATTTCTGCTGTGGAAAGGTTGGCAGTGAAGTTTATCAGAACTGAGTCATTTTCCAAGATGGCTCTACTTGCGTTCAAGTTCCTAGCATTGGCAATTTTAAGGGAATAGTTCCAAGAATGGGGAAGCAAGAGTGTGAAAGTATCGGAGTTTGTGTAGTATGTTGTTGGAATTCCTATAGAGCCGGGTATGGTGTTGTTTACTGAAAATGAGATATTTTTCTCTGAGAAAGTACCTGATTCAGTTTGAGCAGTTGCCAGTATCTCGTATTCTCCGTTCCTCGTGAAGTCTTCCGTCAGAGAAGCCAGCGATATATTGGAGAAATCCCCGGCAGATTCATAATGGAAGACCTCACCTTCAGGGCCTATTATTGATAAATTGAGGTAGCACGTTATATTGGTAACAATTGAAACAACAGCATCTGTCCGGTTGGAATTTCCAAAGAATGAGAGGTTCCTAGGGCCATTGTAATAAAGTTCAAGATAGGGCTTGTATGTTATAACACCAACTGTAAGGTTGCCAACGCTGCTCGTAACATTATCATCCTGCGTAACCATCAGTTCTATGTTCCAAAGACCGTTTGTTAGGTTCGCAAAAGTGGAATTCTGCCCTGTTTGTATTGAGAAAGCTCCCCCTGACGAAGAGTTGAATACTAGCCTGTAGAGAGAAGCGTTTGGCTCCGAACCCCAGGATAGATGTATTCTGCCGGTATCAAAGTAAGATCCGTTTATGGGATAAATAAAATCATTGGGAAACGGGTTATTCAAAATCTCCAAATCGTATGTGCGGCTGAACTGCCTTCCAAGGGGATCGCTTACAACAACGTTGATCTGGATAGTACCATTTAAATTTTGAGGGAGTTTCACAGTGAAGCTGAGACTATTGAACACATACCTGAAGCTTTGCACCTGCAGAGTGGAGGTGCAATTTGGCACTCCACCAATGGAAAAATTCAGATTCTTGCCTTCGGGAATGCTGCTTCCGTTTACAAAATTTGTTTCAATCCTGACAACATAGTTATCAAAGGCAACTTTGAAGGATGAGGTGATTTCGTTCCCCTCACTGTTGACCGCATTTATGGTAAGTGTGTTCGTTCCATTTGGAAAATGTGAAGTATTCACCAAGATGGTGCCGTTGCTGAAAGAAACCGGGACGCCATCTACAGATGCATATGCCTTAAAGGGCGCTTTACTTGAGACGTTGGCACTGATGAACGCCTTCCCGCTGTAATATTTCATCAGATTAAGATGAATTTCAATCGGATAGTCAGAATAAGGAGCAGATCCATTCCAGAGCAAAAAGTAGCCGCCGTCGATCTCTGCCACTGCCAGTGTGGAATTGATGAGGAAAAATTTCTCTGTACCTGATGGGAAAATCGACCCTTGCCAGCCACTCCCGTTGAGGTAGTAAATGCTGTTGGAATTTGACAATGAATACATCCCGGACGAACTTTTCCCCAGGGCAGGTTGTGAAGAGAATATCCAGTCAAGATTAGCGGTAAACAATACGTAACTCCCATATATATCCATGAAACCGGCTACACCTGTATCATTCACTATGTCAACAGAAGTCAGAAAAATTGAGCTTGCAGAGGTGTATTCCTCACTTATGGTCCCAGTTTTTCCAATCAGTATTTCCGCCAACGTCTGGTTGGAGGGAATATACATGATCGCAGATACATCATCTATGCCTTCGGTACTAAGGCCCAGGAGAGTTGCATTGATTCCAATTAACTTACTTACAGTAACATTATCTGACAGATTCAGAACATAGATGTATCCGCCGGAAACCCAATAAAGGTTGTTCCCTTGGACTACAAACGGGAAACTGCTGAAAGACCCCTCAAGAGACAGGTTTACAACGTTGCCCGTTGTAAGATTTATTTCATAAACTTTAGCACCGTCTTGACCGTAAAATACGTAAACAGCATAACATGAATTTGTGTAATAGGAGACGCCCCTGAACGGCCCGTCAAATGTTGCAAGTACGCCTGAGGCTCCGTTATTTAGGTTGTACCATGATATTCTGTTCGTGGCATTCACGAATATGATATCGGCCCTGTAGGGGTCCATTACGGGATCTGATAGATTAGTGGCAGAAGATAAATTCAATGGCTCTTGTGAAGGAAAATACGATGACTCGGCGTATCCTGGGAATGAACCAAAGGTAACTTCAGAGGCCACGCTGACATTGTATATTGTCATATTGACAACTGCACCACCGAACACGAGGCCTATATGCCCGCCGGATAGGGGCGATATCAGTCTGATGGGTACAGGCATTGCATCAAAGTGGCTATATCCATAGCTGGCTGAAACCATTGTTTCATTATTAAGACCGGAGGAGAAGAAAACCTCAAGTGAAATGAACTCCGAATACTTAGGTTCCGGCAACTCTACAATTCCAGATGGGGTGTTAAAGTAGAGGCTGTAGTTGTACTCTGGACCAAATCTGATGGAAGATAAGGTGACATTATTGTTGGTGATCATTATCTGGTTTCCTGTTTCGGCAAAATTATTGTTCTGGTTCCATGAAAAAGTCAGCCGCATGACCATGTTTCCGCTGAATTTCGAGCTTATGCCGAAGAGCGTCAGGTCGCTGAGATTTGCAGCGGAGTCAGCATTGATGTTGAGCCCCTTTCCCAAGGTACCAGCCCGGACGGATATGTTTGCGTCTTGAGAAGCGTGGATCACAGAGAAATTGAATAAGTCGCTGTTCGCGGGAAAAGAACCTGTAGGCAGTTCGGAGAAGTTCTCATAATCGACACCGCCTGTCCCTTGACTACTGGCCGGTTCGCCTGCAATAACAGAAGTGATCGGTCCAAAACCGGAGAAAATCAGAAGTGAGATTATGACCAAATACGGTATTTTTCTCATAATTATAATTCATTAATGAATACCAATCTGGTTAAAAATTTCTCCCTGATTTACGATAAATCCTCCTGAAGGCACAGGAACAGCAGATATGGAGAAATATAGCCAATTAGCCATTTTTTTCAGGGAGATCGCATAACTATCAACAATTATATGTTGGAAACTGATTTCCAAGAGTCATGATAAAAGTTGCAATCAACGGTTACGGCACCATTGGACGGAGAGTTGCACACGCAGCGAGAAAACAGCCCGATATGACTGTTGTGGGAGTCGTCAAGGCTCACCCGGATTATGTCGCTTTTGAAGCCAGCAGGAATTTCAAGCTTTTTGTTCCGGACAGCAAGTCAGCGGACCTTTTTGATAAAGCAGGATTGAAAATTCATGGAACACTGCAGGACCTGCTTTCTTCAGCAGATATAGTAGTGGATGCGACTCCTGAGGGAACCGGTGAAAAAAATCTCTCCATTTACAAGAAAGCGGGAGTCAAAGCCATTTTCGAAGGCGGTGAACCAGCAAACATCGTCCAAGGGAGCTTCAATGCGTATTCCAACTTCGATGAATGCAGAGGGTTAGATTATGTCCGTGTAGTTTCCTGCAATACAACGGGGCTTGCCAGAACCCTTTCAACAGTAAAGGATAACTTTGGCCTGGAGACAGTGTCGGCTACTCTCATCAGGAGGGCGACAGATCCAAATGACCATAAGCATGGCCCTCTCAACGCCCTCGAACCCAGTCTGAAATTCCCGAGCCACCATGGGCCGGATCTTTTGACCGTGATGCATGGATTTGACATAGATACCTGCGCGGTCAAAGCCCCAACGACGCTCATGCATCTTCATGTCGTTGATGCGGTTCTTAAGAAAGAGGCAAAGAAGGAGGATGTGCTGAAGGCGCTCTCTTCAAGGAAGAGAATAATTTTAGTGTCCGGAAATAGGGGAATAGTGTCAACGGCACAAATAATGGATCTTGCCAGGGAACGCGGAAGAGACAGATCTGATCTGTACGAGATAGCGGTTTGGGAGGAAAGCGTAAACTTAAAAGGCAAGAAACTACATTACATGCAGGCTGTCCATCAGGAGAGCGATGTGGTACCCGAGAATATAGATGCCATCAGGGCTATGATGGGCGCAATGGACAGGGATGAGTCTGTCGGCACAACCGACAGGACACTTGATATTGGAAAGTTGGTGGATTGATGAGCGAGCAGAAAGAGCAGAAAAGATACACTATAGAAGATCTCCCAGGCGTAGGAGAGGCCACAGCGGAGAAACTGAGGGAAAATGGATATGACGATATAATGACGATTGCGGTAGCGTCGCCAAAGGACCTCTCGGAGGTTGCGGGCATAGCCGAAGGCAGTGCAGTGAAGATAATAGCTGCTGCCAGAAAGTACGCCGATGTGGGGAACTTTGAAACAGGGGAGCAGATTCTTGAGAAGCGCCGGGAAGTGAGCAAGCTTACCACCGGCAGCAAGAACCTTGACAATCTCCTGGGTGGTGGTCTCGAAACTCAGGCAATCACGCTGGCTGTCAACGCTACAACTCCTCCGGAGGCTGGCGGGTTTGACAGCGACGTCCTTATAATTGATACAGAAAACACGTTCAGACCGGAGAGGATTATTCAGATGAGTAAATTCAAGGGCCTGGATTCTGAAGCTGTTCTCAGGCGGATTCACGTGGCCAGAGCCTACAACTCGCATCATCAGATCCTTCTAGCCGAAAAGGCTCAGGAACTGGCAAAGGAATTCCCAATAAGGCTTCTCATAGTCGACTCTCTGACATCACACTTCAGGTCGGAGTACATGGGCAGGGGGTCTCTGTCGGAGAGGCAACAGCTTCTGAACCGGCATATGCATGAGCTGCTGAAATTCGGCACAATTAACAATGCAGTCATTGCCGTAACCAACCAGGTATCTGCCAGGCCAGATGTGTTCTTTGGCGATCCTACTGCACCCATAGGCGGAAACATCGTCGGCCACACGGCTACTTTTCGCGTATACCTGAGAAAGAGCAAGGGCGGGAAGAGAATTGCCAGGCTTATTGATTCTCCTTATCTTCCAGAAGGGGAAACCGTCATACAGATATCGGAAGACGGCGTATCAGACGGCGTCTGAAATGAGTGATTATGTGGACCTACATTAAGGAGAATTTCAAGAAATATCCCTCTCAGCAAAAGGTTCTCATCAAGCTCGCCTCCCTGGGTCTAATGGTTCAGAAAGATTTCGAAGGGGTCCCCAGAATATATTGCGGTGACGTTGAGGTGAAAGCCTCCGCTGTCGCAGAGGCTCTTGACATTGACAGGAGGGCTGTGCTGGAAGTACTCAATAAAATAGTCAGCGACCCGGAGCTGTCATCATTCTACAGCAATCTTCGACCCGTGCCGGATTTCGGCAGAGTGAGCACCAAGCTCGGTATGGGGGTGATTCAGATTGTCCCAACATCCGCCAGGAAGACAGGGATAATCTCAGGAATATCCCAGATCATTGCCAAGCATGACATCAGCATCAGGCAGGTTATAGTTGATGATCCTGAGCTTGTGGACGACCCCAAGGCCACAATAGTAACCGATGGCCCCATTCCCCCGTCCCTGCTTCCGGAACTCAGGGCTGTACCGGGCGTCGATGCAGTCGTAATCCTTTAGATCACATGTAAGCCGACGGGTTGCCGTCATAGAATATGGAGATGACAGATTGCTGTATCTCCTCCAATTCTTCCACCGATTGGGCTCCTATGTTGACATGGCCAAGCTTCCTTCTATTCCGTACACCATCCTTGCCGTACCAGTATATGCGGGTCTCACCGAGAGAAAGGATCCTGCTCATAGATTCGGCATCAAGCTGCTTTCCGATAAGGTTGACTATTCCGCTGCTTCTGTACTGAACAGGCTTTGGGGAAGGAAGCCCAAGCACAGTCCTCACATGGAGCTCAAATTGTGACATCGAAAATCCGAGCAGTGTGTGATGGCCTGAGTTGTGAACCCTTGGAGCAAATTCGTTTATCAGGCATTTCCCATCCACTACGAAGAACTCAACCCCCATAACGCCAACATAGTCAAGTGACCGGACCAGTCTTGCAGCCACCTCATTCATGCCGTAATCGCCGATAGGTGACCTATTAAGCAAAAGCATGCCTCTGGTATTTAGGTTATAGGAAGGGGGAAATGAGACTATCCTGCCGGCTTTATCGCGTGCGATTATGATCGAACATTCAAAATCATAATTGACAAGGTCCTCCACAATATATCTTGAATCTGGAATCCTTTCAGGTCCAATTCCATCTCTAAAAACATATTGCCCCTTGCCATCATAACCTTCTGTGGTCTGCTTTATGACGGCATTTCTCTTCCTTCGGGCAATTTGGAGTGCCTCTTCACCTGTCTCTGCCACCTCAAAAGGGGCAGTCGGGAGGCCGTGATCTGAAAGAAAACTCTTTTCCCTGCTTCGGTCGCGCTTCAGTTCGACACTTAAAAGATTGGGCATCAGCTTTCCCGAATCAGAGGCATAACTGAGCGCCCTCCCGTCAACATGCTCGAACTCGAATGTGACTGCATCGCAGGAATCCACAAATTCCCTGTACTGGTCATAGCTGAACGACCTGTCAGCTATTCGTCCAGCCGGTGAGTCACGGGTACTGTCAATAACACTGAACTTTACATCAAGAGGACGGCCTTCGAGAATCATCATCCTGCCCAGCTGCCCCCCTCCGGCAATGCCCAGCATCATCTCAGGCTCGTCCCCCTAACCTCTCTGTTCATCCTATCCATGAATTCCTCAATCTTCGTTCTGATCGACGGATCTGTAAGAGAAAGGATTCTTGCTGCAAGAAGAGCAGCATTCTTAGCGCCGCCGATAGCTACAGTGGCCACAGGAATGCCAAACGGCATCTGGACAATTGACAGCATGGAGTCCAGCCCATTGAGATGTTTCGACGGTATCGGAACCCCAATAACAGGAAGTGAAGTCATGGATGCCGTCATGCCCGGCAGATGTGCAGCTCCGCCGGCACCGGCAATGATCACTTTCAATCCCCTCGACAGGGCAGTCTTGGCATATTCGGTCATGAGGTCAGGTGTCCTATGGGCAGATACAACCCTGATTTCGTAATCAATGCCGAAATCATCAAGCACATCTGAAGCCTCCTTCATGACATCGTAGTCGCTCTTGCTACCCATTATGATACCTACTTTGGGCATACTTTCTGATTGCGAGGAAAATAATAATATTCACTCAGGACAGGAATCGTGAAAGTTCTTCAATGCTGTCTATCTGGGCAGCAGATGCCTTCCTTATCCTGCTCATGATTGCAAGTCCGATCCCTGATTCAGAGAAACCATGAATCACTGCCAGTTTCTCTGGAGACATTTCGAACTGCCTGAAGGATGAAAACAACCTTGCCGAAGCCTCCGGATAAGTATTTCCGAGCGAGATTGTGTTTATTGAGCAGCCATCAAGCATATTGTTTATTCCTATGGCAAGAACCCTGTTCTTTAGTGAAGGATCACTCGAAATCTGCCTGAAAAGACCGATGTTTGAGCAGAGCAGGAGTGGCTTGCTTGGAGCGTAGTGGCGGTATTTCATTCCCGGAGCAACTGGAGTGTCGGCGGATCGAAGCCCCCTGGCAACATCACTCACAACGATGTCGCCGAATATCTCCCTCAGATCTTCCACTGGGAAGGAACCAGCCCTGACAACTTCTGCACCGTGCTTACTCAATAATATTATGGTTGATTCTATTCCGTACTTCAGCGGTCCGCAGTCGTAGATCAGGTCGACTTTTCCATCAAGCTCCATAACCGCATGTCTTGAGTCGGTTATGCTTGGCCTGGTGGACAAATTTGCACTTGGTGCTGCTATGGGCTTTCCAAGTTCCCCTATAAGATCAAGGGCCAAACGGTTATCTGGCATACGCACTGCTACATAAGGGGATTTTCCAGTCACCTGATCGGGGACTTTACTGGATTTACTGAAAAGCACTGTGAGTGGCGCCGGCCAGACTGAAGCAAGCTTCTCCACAGTCTCCTTATCAACTGACTCTGTGATTTCTTGAAGCATGCTCATATCTGAAATGTGAAGAATGAGTGGGTTATCAGCCGGCCTCCTCTTGACCTCGAATATCCTTCTGCATGCTTCCCCGTTTAAGGAATCGGCGCCAAGCCCATAAACGGTTTCTGTGGGAAAGACAACGAGCCCTCCGGCTTTAAGAATTCTTGCACCCTCCCTCACATATTCCGGGTCTGGATTGTCCTTGTCTGTTCTCAGGATTTCTGTATGCATCCCAACTGTTCAGGTATCCCCTGATCGGTTTATCTTTTTTCCACAAATTTCTGGGAAATTAAAATATATCATAATCGGCATCACCGATGGCTATGAAAATATTTTCCTACATTATAGACCTGACTTTCAAGAGTTCAAACCTCTCATACATCGGTATTGAAAAAATAAGGATGACGGGCAAGGATGAAGAATTATTCTTGAATTCTGTAGGTCTTGAAATTGAGAGCATCACTGTAAACGGTTCCAGAGTAGAATTCAGAACCGTTCCTGAAGAGGAAGCAGTTCGTACGAATCACAGGATCAATGGAGATAGCGATGTCGAGGTTCGCTTCAGTGGCAGGGTAAGCGAAAGCCTTCAGGGTATATACGCAGCACACTACAATGACGGTGTTATGATCACCACCCAGTTCGAATCGACTGGAGCAAGGCACGCCTTTCCCTGCATTGACAATCCGTCCTACAAGAGCAAATTCATCATTTCAGTTGCAGTTGAGAAAGGGCTTGAAGTCATCTCCAACACTTCTGTCGCTGAGAAATCAGAATCAGGCGGTATGGTAAAGTACACTTTCGAGGAAACTCCCCCCATGTCAACCTATCTAGTTTATCTGGGCATAGGAAAATTCGACACCATGAAGGAGACATACAACGGTAAAGAGATAATACTGGCCGCTCCAAGGGGTACCCTGAAATCCTCCAATTTTCCCCTTCGGGAAGCCGCCTCATTTCTTTCCCATTACGAAGATTATTACGATATCCCATACCCCATACAAAAGCTTCATCTGATATCGGTTCCTGAATTCGCTGCCGGAGCTATGGAAAACTGGGGCGCCATAACATTCAGGGAGATACTGCTGCAGGTTTCGGAATCCACTGGGAATCTCACAAGGCAGACGATATCTGAGGTCATTGCCCATGAGATAGCACACCAGTGGTTCGGTGATCTCGTAACCATGGAGTGGTGGAACGATCTCTGGCTCAATGAGAGCTTTGCAACGTTCATGGCTTTCAAGGCCGTTGATTTTATCCACAAACCATGGAAATTTATGGGCCGCTTCCTGAAAACGGAAACTTCTTCAGCTTTGAACGGAGACGCCCTCAAGGCATCCCACCCCATTGACGTAGAGGTCCGGAATCCAGATGAGATAGCACAGATTTTTGACGAGATAAGCTACGGCAAGGGGGCAAGCTCAAACGCAAAGGGCAGCGATCTGTGGAGATCCATAGAGGAGGCATCAGGAATGCCTGTCTCCAGGATAATGGAGGCATGGGTGAAGCGGAAGGGCTATCCCGTGGTGGTTGCTGAAAAGAGTGGCAGAAGCATAAAACTTCACCAGAAGCAGTTCCTCCTGGCCGGAGCACAGGAATCGGAACCATGGCCCATACCTCTCACTGTGAGGTACAGAAATGAAACTAAATCCATACTCTTCGACAGGAAGCAGATGGAGATACCATTCGAGGGATTCCTGAAGATCAACGTTGATTCTGCCGGGTTCTACAGGGTGAAATATGACGATGCGCTGTGGAATACCATACTGAGTAACGCAACAGCCATGACATTCCTGGACAAATGGGGTGTAGTCAGCGATCTTTTTGCCTTTCTGAAATCAGGTGAGATCACAAAGGATCAGTACTTCCAGAAGATATCCACATTCTTCAGTGAGGAAGAGCCCATCATTGTATCCACAATATCGGACGAACTATTTGAGCTGCATCTTGTTTTCCCGGAAGAGGTTAGGATCAGATCTACAGCCTTGAGCTATTACAGAGAAAAACTTAACAGGCTCGGCAGTCCCAAAAAGGATGAACCCGAGGAGGTCTCAATTCTGAGGGGGGACCTCTACACATATCTTGCGGTTCTTGACGACGGGTTCTCAAAGAAACTTTCTGCGGATTTTGGAAACTACTTCAGGTACGATCCCAACCTCAGGCTGGGCCTTGCAGTTGCAGAGGCTAGGACTAATAGAAATATTGACACGCTCCTGGCAGCTTACCGGAAGAGCGAAAACGACAACGACAGAATAAAGCTGATCAATGCCATGGCATGGCTCACGGAAAAACCTGACTTTGAAAACATTTACAGCATGTTCCTTAACGACAAGTTCAAGAAACAGGAATTGGCGAGGGTTCTCATGTACCTTGCAATGAATCCTGCCCACCGGGAGACACTCATAGGAAAACTGGAAGAGAGTGTCAATAAGCTGGATAAATACTTCAAGGGCACTGCATACACAGGAATGGCTCTCGAGCAGATGATTCCTCTGATCGGGCTGGCCGATGAGAGGAGACTGCTTGAAATGATAGGCAGGATCAGGAACCCATCCAACGAAAAGGGCATAGACAAGGGTCTTGAGCTTCTTTCTATCTACAAGAATATACGATGAAGCCCACCAATTTTTATACGATGGATTATTATTTCTGAGGATGAAAGTTCTAATAAACAGCTACAAGATTAATCTCAAGATAGACTCGTCAAGAAAAAGTTTCAGCGGTGTAGTGGAAATCAGTCTTGAATCTCGTGATAGTTATATCGATCTGAACGCCGTCGATCTGGAAATAGGTTCAGTTATCGTGGACGGAAAGGATTCCCCATACGAGAGGCTGCCTGAAATTCAGGCAATCCGGGTGCCTCTGAAGGAAGGAGCCAACAGGGTTTCGGTTGCCTACACCGGAAGCATTCCTAAGCTGTTAACAGGCTTTTATCTTGCCAGGACAGAGTCGCAGGATATCTTCACCACTCAGTTTGAATCCACCGGCGCCAGAAGGATGTTCCCATGCGTGGATCACCCAGCATATAAAGCACGGTTCACGCTGTCGGTCGAGGTGGACAGGGATCTGGACGTGATTTCGAATATGCCTGTCAGCAGGTTAGAGGATTTGCCGGGCGGGAAAAAGCTGGTGAATTTTCAGGAGACACCCAGAATGTCAACATACCTCCTCTATCTTGGCGTTGGAAAGTTTGATGAGAGGTCGGTAAAGAGAGGAAAGACAGACCTTATTCTGGCCGCTCCCAAGGGTTCCCTCACGGAATCGGATTTCCCCCTCGAGATAGCTGGCAAGGTTCTGGATTTTTTTGAATCATACTTTGATATTCCGTATTTCCTGCCAAAGCTTCATCTGATATCGGTTCCTGAATTCGCTGCCGGAGCTATGGAAAACTGGGGCGCAATAACATTCAGGGAGATCTACCTAAGTATCGGCCCCTCTACCAGTTCTTCAAGCTACAAGAGCATAGCCGAGGTCATTGCCCATGAGATAGCACACCAGTGGTTCGGCGATCTCGTAACCATGGAGTGGTGGAACGATCTCTGGCTCAATGAGAGCTTTGCAACGTTCATGTCATACAAGGCAATATCCAGCATTAAGCCTGAGTGGGACCCAGTCGGTGACCAGATTTTCCTCAGGACGTCAGGTGCCCTGAAAAACGACGCCCTCAAGGCATCCCACCCCATTGACGTAGAGGTCCGGAATCCAGATGAGATAGCACAGATTTTTGACGAGATAAGCTACGGCAAGGGGGCAAGCTCAAACGCAAAGGGCAGCGATCTGTGGAGATCCATAGAGGAGGCATCAGGAATGCCTGTCTCCAGGATAATGGAGGCATGGGTGAAGCGGAAGGGCTACCCTGTAATAACGGCTACAGCATCTGGGGAGAAATTAAATCTGAAGCAGGATTACTTTCTTCTCCATGGCATAGAACGTGCCCCTCCCTGGCCTGTCCCGCTAACCGCCAGATTCAAATCGGGGTCAAAGTCTTTGGTATTTGACTCCTATGAGATGCCTATCCCGGCTGAAGGTCTGGTTGTGATCAACGAGAACGCTGCCGGATTCTACAGGGTCAACTACTCACCTGATCTATTTAGAGCCGTCTCAGATAATGGCAAAGTCCTTTCACCCTATGAAAGATGGCAGCTCGCAAACGACATCTATGCGCTTCTTCTGGCAGGAGGCCTTTCATTTAATGATTACAAGAAAAGGCTTGAGTCAATCTGGGTCCACAGTGATTACATCCTCATCAGGGAGATATCCGCCCAGCTGGAGGATCTGTATTTGGTGGCTCCCAACAGCACACAGGTTGCATCAATGATCAGGAATTACTATGCTATCCACAAGGGATCTCTCGGCGAGAAGGAGGATGGCGAGCCTCTGGACAGGAGCATTGCCAGATCCTCTCTGCAGTCGCTCTTCGCCAATGTTGATAAGGAGTTTTCAGCCAGCCTTGCCAAAAAATTTGACTACTACTTCACCCTTGATTCCGACATAAGGTCCATTGTCGCACATGCCTTTGCCCGAGAGGGTGGGAGCTTCATGGCCCTCTCTGAGAAGCTCTCCGCATCCCGAACCGATGAAGACAGGACAAAGATTCTCTCTGCCATGGCCTGGGTAAACAGCCCCAGCGATTTGCAGGAAGCACTGTCTATGGTCAGGGAGGGGAAGGTAAAGAGGCAGGATGTTGTTCGGTTTTACACCAGCCTTGGCGTGTCCGTAAAAAACAGATCGGTATTTCTGGAGAATATGGAAGAGATCATAAGGAGCCTTTCCGAAATATTCGTGGGTTCCAGAACACCTGCAAGGGTAATAGAAACAACCGTTCCGATCGCAGGAATCGGAAGGGCAGATGAGTTAAGGGCAAGGCTTAAGAAGATGGAAACCGACCTTCTTGCCCCGGGAATCAGGAAAGCCATTGAACTGCTGGAAGTGAACGAGAAGCTGAAACACAGAATAAAATGATTACCTGACACTGGGAAGGGTTCAGACGACCACTCCAATACATCTGAACACTACTCCTTGCCACAGATAAGATTCAATTTCAGGTTCTCTGCTTTTCCTTCTTTATTCTCTTCTCATATGTATCGAATATGCGTGCAATGCACTTTCCAAAGTTCCAGTCGTAGTCGTTGACTGACATAGCAAAGCTGCCTCCGAAGAGCCTCGTCCTGAGGGAGTACTTTGTTCTGCCTCCTGACTCGTACTTTGCCACATGCACCAGGAATGTACCGTTCTTTATGCCGGCTAGCTTTGCCAGCCTCGAAACAAATTTTCCCGCTTCGAAGAAAAGCTCATCGTACAGGTCATCGTCAAAGGGTCCCAGCCCGGATACCTGTATAAGTACACCTCTAGTCCTGTCCCCGGTCTCTATAGCATGAAGGATATCACTCACGCCAACTATACCTATTACCGCATCCTCCCTGTTTACCACAGGCACTATGTGGATACGCGCATTGATCATTACCTCTGCAGACTTTGTTATACTTTCTTCGGGAAGAACAGAGACCGGAAGATCCATGAATGAAGAGGCGACAACCCTGATCTTCTCCTTTTCCCCAGCATATTCCTGTTTCCCTATCCTATCCTCGGACCTGCTTATGGATGCCGGCGCGACTGATTCCATTTTCAAGATTCCTACAAGCTTGCCGGCCTTTGATACAACAGGTATTTCAGATTCGTCAAGGCTCCTCATCTTGTCCATTGCGGAATATATATCCTCATCCTCTCCGACAGTTACCGGATCGCTTGACATTATCTCCGCATTTGTCTGTTTTTCAACACCTCTGAAATAAGTGAGATGCCTGAGAACATCAGTCCTGGACAGGATTCCAACCAGTCTTCCTCTGTCAATTACCGGAAGTGCCGGCAGCCCGGAGCTCTTCAGGAGACCAAGTGCCCTTTCAATGCTGTCCCCCTTCGAAATCTTGCTGGTCTTAATCATGAAACTGTCAACCTTTGAATTAGGCTGGATACTCCTCCTTCTCAGTATCTCCCTGTAGCTAAGCATGCCCAGGTATTTGTTTCCAGATACCACCGGAACCTGGTGTATGCCAGTTTCCTTCATCTTTCTCATCGCATCCATGACCTTGGTCGTGGCGCTGACAACCACCAGATCCTTGGAGGTCATTATTTCTTCAACGTTCATTGTCCCACCTAAGTGAATCTCATTCTCAGATTGCTGACAAGTTTCATTACCTTTTCCCTAACGTTTTGGCCTTTTGCAGCGCTGGCCATAAGGCGGGCAACCTCCTCCATGGACTCAACACCCATTCTAGTTGCTTCGGCGGTTCCCACCCTCCCCTCACGGTCAACAATGATATTGTTATTCTCAAGCCTCTTGCTGAACTCCAGGAAGCTCAGGCCCATATCAGAAAGAGATTTGCTGTCAATCAGAATCTGGTGGGTTTCGCTGTACCACGGTGAGAATCTGGGATGGATTCCGGCTTCATCAAGTGCGCTGGAGAGGGACTTGGTGTTTTTCACCACTTTCTCAGCATATTCCCTCCCATTTCGAATCATCTCCTCCATGGCAACCCCCAGTGCGGCAAGCCTTGAGGGGTGAAAATTATCCATGCTTCTCCATGTAAGATTTTCCCTCACCCTTGAAATGAGGTCGCTATTGTTGGTGAGGATTATCCCTCCCTGGGGACCGAAGAAGCTCTTATGGGTGGAACCTATCAGGAGATCAGCGTGCTCCAGAACATCCCTCTGAAATACCCCTCCTGCTATAAGCCCCAGGACATGGGATCCGTCGTACACTATGTAAGACCCAATCTCATCTGAAAGCTGCTTCAGCGATTTCAGGTCATATTCTTTGACAAAGAAAGACTGGCCAAGAACAAATACCTTCGGGTTGACAATCCGAGCTAACTTTTCCAGCCGTGCGAAATCAATCTCCTGAGTGTTGGAATCGTATGGAATGTCATAATTCTGGAAGCCGAACATTTTCGGGAGATATCCGTTCTGATAACCGGTGTATCCGCCGTCTCTTTCGGCTATGCTCATCATGTTGTCCCTCTTCTTCAGAAGGCTCAAAAGGGCAGCCTGGGAGGCAATATGTCCGCCAATAGGCCTAACCTCTGCGTACTCTGATCCAAAAAGGTGTCTGGCCAATTTCTCCACTTCCTCTGCAATCTGCAGCGTGAACTTTGTGCCACCATAAGCATCCTCCCCATTCATCAACAGGGAATACCGTGAGGCCATGTCTGAACCGAGGGCCTTAAGCGCAGCAGGGCTAAGGACATTTTCGGAAGCCTGGAGATTAAGGCATTGGGAACGGTATCTGCTGTGTTCCTCAACAAGATCAAGAATCCTGCTCATTTGCCTATCACCAGCTTTTTAAAAATCCCAGAGTCTGTGGAAAAGGACACAATCACTTAATGGGGGAGGGCTAATGAATTTTTTTGCGATCTTCCTGCAAGATTAAGAAATCCTGTGATTATTCGCACCTAACCTCTTTTCAAAATTTTTAAATCCGGCATCTCAAATATGCATAACTGCACATCGATAGGAATCAAATTTTTCATTGCACAAAGCCAGTATAATAACGGCATTCAGACTAATTGTTTCTGTACCGGTGGAACGTTTGGCAGACGCCATCGTGACTCGCCAGCGCGGCTTAATGGTCAGCATCAGCATAAGCTAGATCCTAATTGCTTTTCCAACTTCTCATCAAAAAGAATATTTCAATCGCAGGAATAACAGACGGTTCACAATATGCTGCGTACATTCAGTACAGATCAACGTCACCTGCTGCTGACGGTTGCATTCCTGGAAACGCTGAGAACTTTCGGAATATTCATGGCGAATCCGATCGTAGCGCTTTACGCGGATCACCTAGGTGCCTCAAATATCCTTGCAGGAATTGCTTTGGGGGCCTATGGTCTGACCATGGCAGTTTTCCAGTTTCCTATGGGCAGATTGTCGGACTCAATTGGACGAAAGAGGGCCATTTTCATAGCAGCTATTCCCTTCATAGCTGGAAACCTGTTATGCTTCAACCCCATCAATATTTATGGCCTGATTGCCGGAAGGCTGGTCGCAGGTGCCGGAACCATAAATGCAGCTTCCATTGCAATGGTACAGGAGAACGTAGCCAATGAGCAGCGGAGCAGGGCAATGGCGATCCTTGGGATACCGGTTGGGCTGGGCTTTCTTCTGGGAACAGCCTTTGGTCCCGAGGTGTTCCTCCTCATTGGTGGAAAATATATCTTTCTGATGATAGCTGCCCTGACTGCAATAGGGATTATTCCTGTGTTCAGGCTGGAAACCATCAGGCCTGCTTCTAAATTCCCGCAAAATCATAAAGGTATCGGAAGCCGCATTATAGGGCTCTCGCTGGTAGGATTCCTTGCTTCAGCTTTCGTGATGATGTTCTTCTACTTTGTTCCTCTGAGAATAGCTGCTGCTGGATCTGACTTCCTGCTCTTTTTTATCATTCCGGTCATTGTTGGAGGCGGTATTGCTGTAATGCTGGCCTCTGTCGCCGACAGGGGACATACTGTCCTGCTGGGTTTGCTGTCCCTGATCTTTCTTGCAGCAAGTGCCCCTCTTATCTTCTCTTACACTCTGCCAATCAATGTCAGCCTGTTTTCTGGGACGACAGTTTTCATTCTTGGATTCTCAATATATGAAATTGTGTTCACCCCGATTGCCTCGAGGATGGCCTCAGCCGGCAATTACGGCTCATCAATCGGCCTCCTCAGATCCCTTCAGTATCTTGGCCAGTTCACTGGATCCGCAGTGGCTGGCCTCCTTTACATTTCATCTCTTTCCCAATCTTCCTTGAACTTCATGATTGTGGCACTCTTACTGGCTGCTCTGTCCGCTGTTTTGCTTTATGCTGTAACAGGCCTGAGGGAGCCATCTATGGCTATAGGAAAAACTTAAGCCTGATAGAAATTCTGATATTATGCAAATCAAAATGCGAATCCTCGTAGCATCCTACAGAAGAGAGGATGTCGCAATAGAGCTCTACGGCAGGACAGATGACGGGAGATCTGTTACTGCCCTTTACTTTGGCTTCTCTCCGTATTTTGACATCGTTGAGCCTGGGGAAAGCTGCCTTGCTGTATACAGATCAGACCCGGAGTATGTGTCGGAGAAGGATCTTTCTTTGTGGGTAGACGGCCAGAACAGGAGTGTGAAACGCATCATAGTGAGGTCCCCCTGGAAGGTTCCGGAGCTAAGGGAAAAATGTGGAAAGAAATACCGGATCTTGGCTGCAGACATTCCTTTCCATCACAGGTTCATATACGACATGGATCTGGGCCCGTCAGTGGAGATTGACTGCGAGGAGATTGAGTCCGACAGGAAGAGGTACACC
>JAHXPV010000021.1:0-29089 GCA_031625175.1 Thermoplasmatales archaeon AK
CGAAGAAGAGGTTTACAGAAAACTTGACCAGAGAATGACTGAGGCAACCCATTCTGTACTGGATACAGCAGAAAGATACAAGGTTGACAACAGGACGGCTGCATATGTTGTGTCGGTAAAGCGAGTTGCCGACGCCATGAAAGCCAGAGGCTGGTACTGAAAATATATTTACCAAAACCCTTTTACCTTTTTTCAGAAGCGGGTGTAGTGTAGTGGTTATCACAGGGGCTTCCCAAGCCTCTGACCCGGGTTCGAATCCCGGCACCCGCATACTCAATTAAGTGCAGTGATTGTTTTTAGCCTTGATATTGTTCTTGACTCACACGAGGTTTGAATAGTCTTATTTCTTTGGCCATCATGGCTTTGGGATGGGTTGGCGTAACGATTGCGAAATTTGTAATGGAAAGGCCGACATAGCCTTCAAGCGATTAGAGGTCTGGTCAAACGAATCTTGGAGGCTGACGATGAGTACCTATTCAGCAGTAAAGGGTCTGTGCTACCTGGAGCCCAAAAGGCATATCTGCCACGTGACCGATCTTGATGGGCGGGAAGCCAGTGAGTTCGGTCCTGTGCTTTCAAAAACCACAAGGGCCATAAAGTATGCTACCGGTTCAAAGGTGATTTATGTTTACATTTTTGGGGATCACATTCCACACCTGCATGTACACCTTGCCCCCCACATAGATGGAGACGTATACTACGACGATGTTATTCGAAAAGATGTTGAAATTAATGATGATACGATTTCCCCAGTGGATTTGAAAAAAATAAGGTCATCAATACTGCTTTTCATGAAGCAAGAATCCCAGTGATACGGAATCATTCTCCGGCGTTGCGTTTAGCACTCCAAAAATGCCAAACAGAATCAAAATAAATGTTATATTAGTAATTTTATTTTATACAGCATGGAAAATGGGCGCCTCAAGCTGATTGGCCTAGTCATCAGCTTGCTGATTATCCTGGTCGGTCTGAATCAGCTTACAGGTGATCTTGAGGTGCATCATGTGTCCATCGTACTGCCCGGTGTTGAATCAGCATCGGTATCTGTAGTATTGTCCCCCGATACGCCCATGTACGTTGAGTTCGCGGTACCAGCATATGCACTTTCACCCAAGCTGGCTGTAAGCTTTTCATCCTTCGTTGTTGATCCCGTAAACATATTTACTCCAAATGTCACATACAGTGAGTTACCTGCTCCAGTCAACATATCCATTCTCGTGCCCAGCAGGGTAATCTATAGCACCGGCCTTGAAGATTCGGGCGGTTTCAGCTATAATTTGATTTCCGGATGGATATATAATATTATGCTCGTAACACCCCCTCCCTCTTTACAACAGCGGAATGTAACAGTGCAATTATCGGCAGTTCTCTCATATGATTATGAGAACATAGCAGTAAGATACTTCCAGCCAGAAAAACTTGTATCATACAGCTATACCCAGTACTATTATCAGGTTCTGCACTACTTTGGGCAGCTTAAGAATAACGATAAGTTCTCTTTCTCATTGCCCTGGTTCCTTAACCAGGCCAACGTGAGTGTGGTGATACAAACGCCAACCTGGCTTATCACAAGATCTTACATCCTTTCGCCTGAAGATTATCCGCTCCTTATCACACCGAATGGGACATCATTCTCAGATTACCAGTATATGCAGGGAGGTGAAAGCTATCTGCTCAATGTATCCATAATCAAGGAATACCTACAGAGTACCCAGCCAACGGTTTACATAAGCATATACGCAAATTCCACGTATTTACGATTCTGGCATTACTCCCCATTCTTTAATTATTCCATCGCATAACAGTGCGGCTCCTTTTCAAATTCGTAAACCCCTGCCGTGATGGAATTTGCACCATTAACCCGTTCTGCACTATTGAAATATTTTATTATTATATCACTGTGTTTTAAAGTGATCTAAAGAACCCCCGTTTATCCTCCGACTAATTTCAACCCAGGGGACGGGCATGCCTCATTACCCTTGGCGCTGCACTTTCCATTTCTTGGTGCTGGAAATTGCAGCCAAACGCAGGTGGAGGCGGTGCTTTATAGCCACACTGAAAAATGAAAAGATAAATAAGTCACGCCTCGGGGATGTCTGCTTCAACTACCGGCACGGCCCTCTTCCTAAAGGCTATTACGAAACCCAAAAGTATCCACACAACCATTAGAGGTATGTCATAAGCGATAGGAGGGGCTATTCCGAGAAGCGTATAGTAGAATATTATCCCGATCGTTACAGTGCCGACAGTAGGGACAACAACGTGTTTGATGACATTTAGTTCTTTGAACCTATGCATAAGAAGCGGTAGTGTCTCATTTACTATTGCATGATAAAGTAGATTCATGACTGTCAGGATGATTGCCCAAAAAACCACCACATCAAAGAATCCGCTTAGCACTCCGTATCCCGCCACCATTACAAACTGGGTGATCAAGCTGGCGACAACAGCGAAAATAAATACAAACAACGTGGATATGTGAGGCGTGCCATATTTCGGATGAATTCTAGAAAAAGAGGCTGGCAAGACTTTGTCACGGCCAAGGGCAAACACAACTCTGGCCGCAGAATTTCCGAAGGTCAAGGGTGAGGTTATTTGGCCGATCAGTGCGACAATGAGGACAACAAGTGCAAAAGCAAGCCCCATGTACTGGGAAGTCAAAACCAAAGCCGGAGCATAAGACCCAGAAAGACTCTGAAGACTCGAAGGCGGAGCACCAACTGATATTGAGTACATCATGAATGTCTCGAAGAGTGCCGCTATCAAAATTGATACTACTATAGCTCTTTTCATGAGCTACTTTGAAAACTTTGCCTCCTCACTGAAGTGAACGACGGAGGAGTAACCGATGTAGGCAGTGAGAGGTCCGGTTACCATACCCACAAAGAAGCCTGTCAGTCCCTGACTGGAATTAGCTATGTTGAAGGCACCTAAGCTGTTATAAGCTGTGTGTGAAACAATGTAAATTCCAGCGATAAGAACAAATATGATTTCAGCCAGCCCCACTCCAATACTGACTCTGGCTGATAGCCGAATACCAAGGTAACTGATTATGAAGACGTAGATCAGGACCAAAAGACTGGCCAGGAACGGAACATAAGTGGGCAAAGTTGTATTGAATAATGCACTTGCAGTGACAGGAATAAGCCATCCGAAGACAGTGGCGCTAATTATAACGGGGCACATTTGAGCCAGAAACTGAATCCAAGCAACAGACCTGGAAAGGAAACCGTTCCCGGTAGCCCCCTCTATGAATTTATAGAAGCCGCCAGCATTTATTATCTTTGTACTAAAAACGTATACTGCCACCACGTTTAAAAACATCAGTGCTGTACCAATTATAAAAGTAAGTGGGGCAGCTTGTCCTGCATACGTCAGAGCAGTCGTGGAGGAAATTATGTAAATATTCCCAGGGAATATGGCAACAATTGAAAGAAATACTACACCCCAAAAGCCTATGCTTCCTCTTTTTAGTTCGGATTTCTGCATTTACGAACAATAGAAAATTTACTTATTAATATTTGCTGGGAGAAAAATTCAATAAGCTCCGCTAACACACAGTACGCAATAAGGGATCAATTTCTAATTTTGTCTAGAAACCTGCTTGACTCAGGATATTCTTTACCACTCTTCCCCTTTTGATTACCATCAAAATATTATCTGGACTTAGAGCGGAAATCGATCTACCCGGGTCCCCTCTCACAAGAATCAGATCAGCTTCCTTTCCGGGGGCTATTGTCCCTATTCTAGACAAACCAAGGCAGTCAGCTGCTCTGGATGTTGCGGACTTCAAAGCTTCTATGTTTCCTAGGGTCTCAGATAGGAATTTCACCTCAAGATAATTCTGGCCGTGTGGCTCATTAAGGCTCCCCACATAATCTGTACCGGCCGCTATTTTAAGTCTCACTCTGCCTGCTATCTCCATTTCCTTCTCTATGTGGCGCCTTATCATTTCATCTCTTACTGAATTTTTGTCTTCCCTCTTCCTCTTGTATACAGCTAGCGTCGGTACATAAAATATCCCCCTCTTCTTAATCTCTTCGGCAATATCCTCTGTCAACCCAAGACCGTGTTCTATGCTGTCGAAGCCAGCTTCAATTGAATTGTTCAAAGCCTCAGAGCCATAGGCATGAACAGCTGCCTTAATCTTAGCATGATGGGATTCTTCTGCAATGGCTGCAAGTTCTTCCTCGGTGAGTTCAGGTCTAATTATTCCTCCCCCTACGAAGCTAGTCGAGGCATAAGCTTTTATTACTTCAGCACCGTTTCTCAGATTCGTTCTTACAGCTTTTCTGCATTCCCATGGACCATCGCAATAATAGGAATATGAAACTTTTTTCGCAATTTCTAACGGCAAGGACTTTGGATCATCGTTTCCGCCGGTACACGCCAAGGAATAACCGGCAGAAATTATCCTAGGTCCAATTAGCAGACCTAGTTTCTCCGCCTTGCTCATATCTAGGGATACCTTATCACCTAGCGCCCGAACTGTGGTGAAACCTGAATCGATCAGTTTTCTTGCGTCATTTACCGAATTTATTGTGAGCATTACATCAGGGGTTAACACCCAATCAAGAAGTGAATAATTTTTAGTTCCGAAGAAATGAATATGCGCGTCAATAAGTGCCGGCATTATAGTGATCTCATCAGACAATTTTTTGTCTTCCACTCTTGATATCTTTGAGCGTCTCTCGTTTACGAACTCAATGTTTTCCGAATTCTCATCTATCTGCACTTCTCCGTTTTCTATAAAAGACTCTCCGTCGAATATTCTGCCTTGCAGGAGCATAGTGTTATAGCTGCACGGGAATTAAAACTGTTATGATCCGAAAATAAAATTTGATCAACAATGATCATACAACTGCAGTTATGAGCGCATACAAATCTCTCGAATCCTTCCACACATGAGTCTCACTAAACCCTGCCCCGACAAGCATTTTTTTGAGATCGCCGGTTGTAAATTTATAGGAGTTCTCCGTATGTATGGATTCACCCTCCCTGAATCTTATGGTGATACCACCGATGTTGTATGATTGATTTCTGGTACTTACGAGATGCATTTCAACTCTTCCTTCCTCGCTATTGTAAAATGCGTAATGCCTGAAAGCATCCGGAGGAATATCTATACCGAACTCCCGGTTGATTCTTGCAATGAGGTTCAGGTTGAACCTGGCAGTTATGCCTTTTCTGTCATTATATGCCCTCTCTATTACCTCAGGATCCTTTTTAAGATCAGCGCCTATTGTGAGTGTTTCCCCCCTGCACAGAACTTTTCTGCAACCTGCGATAAAAGACCGCTGATCGGCAGGTTCCATGTTTCCTATTGTCGAACCCAGGAAGACTATGGCCTTCCTACCAGACATCTTGATTGACGACATGGCATCAACTGCAGTATAGTCTGCGCATACTGCCTTTGCTGGAATACTGGGACACTCGGCCTTAAACCTTTTCATGGCGTCCAAGAGGGCATCCATGGATATGTCAACGAGAATTGCCTCCTTCGGGTTAGGAAGGGCTTTTGCAAGAAGAACGCTCTTCTTTCCGTTTCCGCTGCCAAGCTCAGCCAGGGAGACACCTTCACCAATGGCCCTCCCTATTTCACCGGCTTTACTGGCTAAAATTTCCATTTCAGCCCTAGTTGGGTAATACTCATCAAGCTTTGTGATCTCCTCAAAAAGCTCTGAGCCAGTCCTGTCGTAAAAGAATTTAGGGCTTATCCATTTGTGTTCAGACAGGAGGCTCTCCCTTACCTCCTTTCTGAAGTCAGAAGCTCGTGGTTTGAGGTCGATAATTTCATAGGATTCCTGCAATTGCATCAATCCCTGATTAGCCTTATTCCCGAGAACTGCCATCGATCGTTATAGTGGTAGAAATTCCGATAAGTCGACCTTGAATGCCCCTCCGGCGTGACGCAGCTTGAGCCACGGAGTACTACCTGGTTCGCCATGAACTTCCCGTTATACTCACCCAGGGACCCGGATAGAGGCCTGTATCCGGGATATGGAGAATAAGAGCTTGACGTCCACTCCCAAACTCCTCCGGGGCCTGATATGGCAGATTTAGATCCATCCTGTACGTACGGGTGAAACTCATTGCTTTCCAGAAAATTTCCCTGATGTTCCAATTTGCTGTTCTTCATCGCATGCTCCCACTGTGCCTCCGTTGGCAATCTGCATCGGGCCCACCTGGCATAGGCATCCGCCTCGTAGTACGAAACATGCACCACCGGCTCGCCAGGATTGACTTCCCGCCTGCCCGAGAGTGTGAAATAATAGAAGTATTCTCCTTCTCTTTCCCAGTATAGGGGGGCTTCCCACCTATTACGGATCCTTTCCGACCACCCGTCAGATAGCCATAATTCAGGCCTTTCATAACCGCCGTCAAGAATGAAATCAATATACTCACCATTTGTAACTGCTCTGTTTGCAATTCGGAATGCAGGCACTATTTCACTATGTTGAGGCATCTCATTGTCAAAACAGAAGCCCGAGTCACCATATCCTATCCTTTCGACAGATTCATCGAATTTTATCCACTCCAGTTCTACAGCTTCTTTGAGGGAAGAATGGGGTCCGCTGGTATAGGCAGGATTATAGGGAGATACTGAGTAATTCATCTTCACATCCATAAGGAGAAGTTCCTGGTGCTGCTGTTCATGGTTTATTCCAAGCATAGCTCTTGATTTCACCTCATCAAGAATTTTTCCATTTATGGATTCAAGCAGTTCAATAACGGACGAGTTCACGGATTCCCTGTATTCAAGTACATTCTCGAGAGATGGGCGTGATATTGTTGATCTCATGGGTTTAGGGAGGAATCTTCCCACGGTCTCATAGTATGAGTTGAAGAGGTATGCAAAATTGCTGTCATATCTTTGGTATCCCTTTGCAAAGGGTTCAAGAATGAACGTCTCGAAGAACCATGTTGTGTGGCCAAGGTGCCACTTGGGTGGGCTTGTATCAGGTGTTGCTTGGACCATGTAATCATCCCTTTTCAGGGGTCTGCACAGTTCAAGAGTTTTTTTCCTGGTATCCAGGAACAAAGCGATCAAATCTGAAACTTCTTCATTTCCCATCTTCTGGCTATCTACCAATTCTACCATCTCCCGCCAGGGGTAAAGCACGACAATGCCATTCCTCCAAGGTAAGCAGGCACACTTTCCAGTTTTTTGAAAGATTCAAATTATTCAATCTCCTCGATTCCGTCAATAGCTTTGTCATAGAAGGCAACATAATCGCCTATTGCAGTAAATTCATCGGAAGGTTCAGAATACTGCCACACTGCATCTGTAATTTTCCTGTCTCCAATTAATAGCGAATAATAATGTGCCCTTCCCTTGAATGGGCACGTAGAGACTGTATCTGTGGGTTCAAGAACATCAGATCTGACATCGGAAATGGGGAAATAATAGACCGGTTTATGTCCAGATTCTTCAAGAAGATAGGCTTTGTCTGTCTTTGCTATGACGACCCCGCCAGATTTTGCCAAAAGCTTCTTCGCAACTTTTTTTACAACAATGGGATGGTTCCGATTGTTGTACTCTAACACTACATCCGAATCTCCTTTCATTCCCTCACCCATTTTAACAGTTCGTTATTTTATAAATAACTTATGAAAATAGAATGCAAACATATGGTTTCATTCATCATTCTGAAGCATACGGTGATATCGGCCCGACTGGATTACCGTTAAGAACCAGTGATCCTCGTACCGAGCATGCCTTTGAAAGAGTGTTTGTCACGTAGCAGTCCGATGCTGCGTTCAGTGCAAGTTTCCGGATCGCATCGACTGAATCCGGCGATGTAACAGAAACCTCATAATCTATATTTGTGAATTCCCTAGGCCTACTAATTTTGAATTTTCCCTCCACTCGGATAGATAGGTCAGTTATGGCTATTCCTTCCGACGCAGCATGTTCCGCGTAGTGAACCATCTGGCACATTCCAAGACTTGATATGAAGTAGGACAAGGGGCTTGGGCCATTTTCATCAGAAGCCCATGAAAAGTCCTGCTTCTCAGGTCTGGCTTCCGATCTGAGATTGTCCCCCTTTGTAACCGTGACCGCTACTCTGGATGATACATCTCCCTTTTCATCGAACCTTGCAAATTTTGCCATCCTTTCCAGCATTCTCTCTATGAATGCCTTATCAAACTTCACCATAACTACCGAAACAATGTGGTCGTTTTAAATTATGACGTTCAACCGTTTACAGCCCATCTTAAAATACAAAAATCGTATGTTCAGTTTGGTCTGAGTATGAGCGTAGCTTCTGCAGCATTGGAAAAGTTTTGGGAACTTGAAAATTTCTTTGAAAGTTCAGGAATCCTTACACAAAAGGTAAGATATCTTATTGGAATAGCTACCGCCAATCGCTTCAGGAACGGAAAAGTGCTAGCATCCTTTCTTGAACTAGCCAGAAATTCAAGTATTCCCGAAAGCGAAATAGATGAGGCTATTCTGATCTCTGGTCTTGAAACAAGCGGCACCCAGTTATTCTGGCTTAAGGATGTCTTTGATAAAGTACTTCCAGAAAATAACAATGAGCCGTATCACATTTCCGGAGGAAACGAGATAGGAAACCTGTGGGTTAAATTCCAGCAGTCAGTGTATGAGGAGTCAAGCCTTAGCGGGAAGGACAAAGAGCTAATCACAGTTACCCAGGCCAGTTTTGGAAGGTGCCCGCATTGCACCAAGACACACATAGCGGCCGCAAGAAAGCACGGATGCAGCGCAAGGGAAATAACTGAAGCTATCCTGTTTTCTGCGACCGTTGCTGCAAAATGTGATCTGCAGTGGTTCAAAGAGACAGAAAAGGGCCAGTGATCATACGTCAGATAGAATACTTGCATTCGACCTGATGGGAACACTTCTCGATGTTGGGAAGCTTGAGATTCCCCTTGGAATCCGCCTGCCAAATGAGGCTTTGTTTAAGGACATTTGGAGAAGAAAGCAGCTGGAATACAGCTGGCTTTCCACAATGATGGGAGTCAGATCCACATTCTGGGAGATAACTTTGAAGGCTCTAGATTATGTGGCAGATGCTCAAAACCTTACCATGTCTTCCGTCGACAGGGAAAGGCTCATGCAGAGCTGCCTTAATGTCCCCGCATTTCCTGAAGTCCCTGCTGGACTAAAGAAAATAGGGATTAGAAAGGTAATTCTGACGAATGCGGATCTAGCTATGGCAAAGGCAATGGTGGAAAATGCATCGCTTCGAAACCTCTTTGACCGTCTGTTCTCAGCAGAGGAAGTTGGAAAATTCAAACCCTCAAAGGAAGTTTACAGCATGATTGCAGAATACTATGGTGTAGGCATGGAGCAAACGATACTTGTATCTTCCAACGCATGGGATGTACAGGGAGCAATCATGTCTGGTATGAAAGCGGTTTATGTGAATCGCTTCGGGATACCCCAGGAAAAAATAGCAGATACAATTGCTACAGAGGTAATATCAATAGAAGACCTTGCAGATAAAATTGGCAGATGGGATGTCAAGTAATGCTGCCTTTCCGGGAAATTCAAAATGAAGAAACGTAATTATCTTAACTCAAATGGCCACGATCCTCCCAAGAGCGGTGATCTCTATGACAGCCCTTCCTCTAGCTCCCCTTTCCACTTTTACAAGACCAAGTTCAATGAGACCCTCAGAGTCATCTGTGCCATTGAGGTGGCGGCTAATGAGTGCTTTATCAATGCTAGACAGCTCAGACAACTGTTCTAGGCTTTCAGCCTTCCCCCCGTTCCTCGCTAGAGATTTGAGGATATTCAACTTTGTTTCAGACAGAATTCTCTGGTATCCTAGCTTTAATATTGGCAGCATATGGACTCCCTTCGGATCCACCCAGAAAGCTCTTATGCCGAAAATAAAAGCTGATGAAATTGCCGTGCATGATATGAGCTTGCCACCCTCAGTTACGTTCATTAGGAAATCATCGTAATCATGGCAGTTATCTCTGTATACTGATTTAACCGCTTCAAGCACCTCATTAAGATCGCCTGATTTCACTTTGATTTCCTCAACCTGAGTCATGAGAGCATTTCTTATTTGATTGATGAATTCCTTGAAGGGTATCTCCAAGAGACTCCTGCTTCTGTCGTTAACCTCCTCGTGTATTATAACCAGCTTGTCAAGGGGAAGAAGCCTTATTCCATCTCTTATTCCTTTGTAGGATTGGCCGTCAGAATATATAGCGATCTGCAGTGTTTTTTTCTGCTGAAGCGGGTCTTCTCCCATTGACTTACCAATGCATTCCGCACTATTAGACATGTCTGCCATAATATTTGCCATACAACAAACTTTGCCCATCAACGGTTGACGCATGGGAAAAAAGGATTGGGCGTTTTGAGTTTCTGCATTGTGTCCAAGACAGCCTTGATCTGAGACCAACTTCCAATCAGTATGAAGAAGCTGATTACAACCGTTGACCGATTAAGCCTTTATACATAGCATGGTTGAGAAGGTCAGATGAATATGACAGAAAATAAGTGTGATGAATGTGGTCAGGTCTTCGCTTCAAAAGAACTCCTGATGGAGCATGCAAAAATGCATATGGGTAAAGCGAAAGTAGGTTTCGGTGCAGGGAAAACGATAATATCTTCCGTCATAGGGGGAATAATTGGTGGAATTCTGATGCTTCTGGTATTAATGGCTGGGGCAGCAGGAATAATGGGAATGGGTCTAGGGGCACCAATGGGTTCTGCAGTAATGGTTGGCGTACTCGGACATTTCACAGTTAGCATAGTTGCAGGTGCAATATTTGGTGCTATTGTGTCATATGTAAAGCCGTTGAGACTTAAGAACGGAGTAAAATCTCTTGGTCTTGGGGTGGCATTTGCTATAGTTTTGTACTTGGTATTTTTCCTACCCATGGCAATGGCCGTATTCGCACCAGTGATGATGAATATGATGGGTGCAAAGGCTGCTATGATGCTCCCGGATGTTCTCGTCATAGGATTCGCAGGGCATGTTCTGTATGGTCTAGTCCTTGGTCCAATAGCAGTCGGAATAGGCGGAAAACTCTGACTTATTTTTTAAAAAATATTTATAAATTATTTAGCGTGATGAAAACGTGGTCATTACGGCATCTAAGTTTGATATAATTATAATCGGCTCGGGCTCAGCTGCAACCACCGTTGCATTCAAGGCTGTTGAAAGCGGTAAGAAAGTCGCTGTGATTGATCAGAAACCCATAGGAGGGACATGCGCACTCAGAGGATGCGATCCAAAGAAGATTCTTGTCGGTGTTACCGATGCCCTTGAAACAGCAAAGCGATTGACGGGTCACGGAATTTCAAATTTATCCGGGCAAATAAACTGGAGGGACCTTCAGGACTTCAAAAGGTCATTCACGGAGCCAATGTCACAGAGGATTGAAAGAGGGTTAAAGAAAGCCAATATTCAGGTTTACAAAGGAAGGGCACGCTTCATAGATTCAAGCAAGATTAAGATCAACGACAAAATTCTTGAGAGCGACAAATTTCTAATTGCTTCTGGTGTGAAGGCAGCGTCGCTGAATGTTCCAGGTTCTGAATATCTTCTGGACAATGAAGGTTTTCTGAATCTAACTGAACTTCCCAGGAATATTGTCTTCATAGGTGGCGGTTACATATCTGTGGAATTTGCAAGTATTGCTAGGAAGGCCGGATCGCATGCAACCATAGTGCAGAGATCTGGTAACTTGCTTGCTAACTTTGACAGGGAAGCAGTGGATGTATTAACATCCATTATCAGAGAATCAGGAATTGATGTAATTACTGAGTCCCGTGTGGTTGAGATAAGAAAAAATGGAGATGAGTACCTTGTTGTAATTGAAAGGTCTGGAAATAGAGTTGAAATCAATGCAGACCTGGTCGTTCACGGGGCAGGAAGGGAATTTGATTCAGATATGGGTCTTGATCTTGCCGGTATTGAATGGAATAGAAGGGGGGTCAGGGTTAATGAGTACCTGCAGAGTGTCTCGAATCCCAGAGTTTACGCTGCCGGTGATTCAGCCGACACACCGGCGCCAAAACTTACGCCTGTGGCGGTCATGGAGGGGGAGGTCGTAGCAGAGAATATTCTCAAGGGCAATTCAAAAAGAGCAGATTACCGTGCAATTCCAACAACGGTGTTTTCCACACCCCCGCTGGCAATGGTGGGCATTACCGAAGACGAGGCGAGAAAGAACAGTTCTAATGTAACAATAAGGAAGGGAGAGATGACTTCATGGTACAATTCACGAAGGCGATCACTTCCAAAGACATTCTACAAGGTAATTCTCGACAGTAATGGTGAGGATATCCTTGGTGCTCATATTCTGGGAGAAAATTCAGAAGAGGTCATCAATGTTTTTTCTCTGGCAATATGGCATGCTTTGAAAGTTTCAGATCTCAGGTCTATGCCTTTCACTTATCCGTCTGATGTCTATGACATAAAGTACATGCTTTAGGCCAGGACAGTCGGTGTTTCAAGAACGACATCTTTTAAAAGTGTCTTGGCAGCTACCACCTTCAGGAAAGAAACATAAATTTCAGTTCTGAGTTGAAGAGAGTGATCGAATGACTAAAATCAGAAAGTTTGTTGCAGACTCCATAGGTACAGCAGTATTCTGGACAGTAATATATACTCCCATATATCTCCTCACCTCAAGAAGTATAGATTATGCCTTTTTAGGCCTCGCTTTGTCAGCGGTTGTTGAGGTAGCGTTTGGTGGGCTCTTTGGAAAATTCCTTGACTGGTTCAGAAAAGAAGTAAGGGCCTCTTCATGAATGCTCACTATAGATTAAGTAGAAGCTGACCTGGATTCTTTCTTTTTAAATACTCCAGCGGTCCATTGGTTTAAACTTTGAATGTATCATTTCTGGAAACTTCTATGCATTTGGTGAGAGAATGAAAGTAGTTCCCTCTATCTTCCTTGGGGCAACCTCAATCCTCCTGCCAACTTATTTATGATAGCGCCTCCGTATTCACAAGACTCGAACGCATACGTTCACTTGAATACTTTTCTGATCTTGTTTATAAGTTTCTAAACATCAGCTCGATTCATTCAAATCCTATTCCTTCCATTTACGTTTGTTTTTATGAGCTGTTGAAGGTCAATGTCATACATCCTCTAGACGTGTAACACTATGCCAAATAATTCCTCACCGGCGCCGCCAATGAATGTAACACAGCAAATGAGTGCATCTGTACCTTTATATTCATCATCGATCTGGAAGCCGCAGCCCTCGGGAGATGGAGGACCAGCTTTTCAAAAAGAGCTAAATGTCACACTAGACTTCTCTAGAAGCTATGAAATCTTAGATGGCCATAGAAATGAGGATGAGAATATTTCATTAATAGGAAGAAAAGGCAAATTTACAAGTCGACTTGAGTAATGTTGGAGTTGGGAAACAAGGGAATGAAGCTAGGGATCCCCTCACTTCTTAAATGATTAATGAATGAAAGAATGAGATAAAGGCATTGAAAAAAGCAGACTGGATAAGTTTAGAGGCAAATTAATGATACGGAAGCAGGGCAAGGTATCAACTTCATTACATAATATTGTACCTAGCAGTTCACCGTAAAACACCATTTGGACGGACTTAAAAACGGGCCCGCCGGGATTTGAACCCGGATTATAGGCTCCGGAGGCCTAGGTGATATCCCTTACACTACGGGCCCTTTAGCTCTTGTATCCAATGTCCCTGAGTAATTTTTTCCTTTCGTTCTTCTTCTCAGAATCTTCGACGCCGAGAGGAGAGAATCCATCAATAACGCCCAAAACCCCATTTCCACCTTCTGTCTTGGCAACCACAACTATAAGAGGATTTGCTGTGGCAGCGAAAATCCTACCAACTTCCTGGCAGTTTTTAACCTGGTTCAGTATGTTGATCGGGTAAGCGTCACGCAACAGGATTATGAAAGTATGCCCTGCGGAAATTTTCTTCAAATTCGAAAGTGCTGCATTTACGAGTTCTTCATCATTGCCTTCGTATCTGAGAAGTCGGGGGCCGGAGGCCTCAGAAAATGCAACGGCATACCTGCATTTTGGTACGGATGTTCTGATTATCTCGTTAAGGTCCTCAACTGTTTTGATGAAGTGTGAATAACCCAGAATAATGTTTGATCCCTCAGGCAGATCGATTTCCACAAGTTCCAGCTGCACCATGCCTTTCGAATCACTACGAAGTATTTATTACATTGTGAAGTTTATTTAGTATCAGGCATTTTCCACCTGTCACATGGAATTCTATGAGACCATAGGGAAGCTGATAAATTCAGGAGCGATCAGGAACAAGGAAAGCCTGCAGAAGGAGAAGATAAGGCTCTCAAGGCAGATGAATCTGGACAGGATTCCAAGCGATGTGGAAATATTGAGATCCGGTTTTGTCGGGAAGGACCATGAAAAGCTTCTCAGGTTGAAGCCCACGAGGACAATTTCTGGGGTGGCAGTGGTTGCGGCCATGACTTCTCCCGAGGATTGCCCCCATGGCAGGTGCCTCTACTGTCCAGGAGGCGTTAGCTACAATTCCCCGCAGGCGTATACAGGATATGAACCGGCTGCTCTGAGGGGGAGGATGAACAATTACGATCCTTACCTCATAACATTCAACCGTCTTAAGCAGCTTGAGAACATCGGGCACGATACTAGCAAGGTCGACCTGATAATAATGGGTGGCACATTCACTGCGAGAACACCAGAATATCAAAGATGGTTCGTGAAGGGCTGTCTGGACGGAATGAACGGAACTGTTTCGGAAACGCTGGAGGAAGCAATCTCATTAAATGAAAATTCACACAGAAGATGTGTCGGACTTACCGTAGAGACCAAGCCAGACTGGTTCTATCAGCCACAGATAGACCTTGCCCTCAGCTATGGCACCACAAAGGTGGAACTTGGAGCACAGGTGCTTGATGAGAAGGTTCTCAGGATAAATGGTCGCGGGCATGGCGTCAAGGAAATTATTGATTCCACCAAGCTGGCGAAGGATGCAGGTCTAAAGATCGTTTACCACATAATGCCGGGGATGTATGGTTCTGACAGGGAAACGGATATTGAAAGTTTCAGAAAGCTCGTTGGGGACCCGGAATTCAAGCCTGATATGCTAAAAATTTACCCAACGCTTGTTGTGAAAGGTACAGCTCTTTACAAGCTTTGGAAAGCGGGTCATTATATCCCTCTCGACACAGTTGATGCATCGGACCTAATAACCGAATTCCTCAAAATCACCCCGCCCTGGATTCGGATACAGCGGATGCAGAGGGACATACCCGTAAATTTCATTGAGGCTGGAGTTAAACGGAGTGACATAAGAAACATTGTGGAGAAAAACCTGAAGCATGCCGGAGCTGATGTCTGGGAGATCAGGCAGCGCGAAGTGGGATTCTCCGAGCAGATTCACAAGGAACCTGCTCTCATAAGGAGGGAATATGAAGCATCGGGTGGTGAAGAGATCTTTCTCTCATATGAATCTGATCGTGAAATACTTGGGTTCCTCAGGCTCCGAATCCTTTCAGGAAAAGTGGCAAGGCCAGAACTTGATGCTGGGGCTGTTGTCAGAGAGATCAAGGTTCTCGGTCAGGTTGTGCCTATTGGTGCCAGACCGGAGGATCAATGGCAGCATAGGGGGCTTGGCAGGAAACTTATGGCAGAGGCTGAAAGGATAGCGTCCGAATCATATGGCCGCGGTGGCATTGCCGTGATAAGCGGAATTGGTGTAAGAAATTACTTCAGACAGCTGGGTTATGAAAGGGCCGGCCCATACATGGTAAAGAACTTCAGCCGCTAAAACTCAGCAACTGGTAAAGAAACTTTGAAGTTTTTCCTGGCGTTACCGAAAATCAAGGATTTTGATCATAAACATAACTTAAATACTACATCTTCATGAAGTGAGGAAACCGATGATTGTTGCATTCGCGGCAGTGGCCCTGGTTTTACTAGGCCTGACTGTCTACCTGATTTACACAATAGTCGGAGCTGAGAAATTTTGATCTCATTCTTAATTGGTGATTCCGTAGCCTCTCAATCCGGTTCCTCATTCTGGGGCCAGCTGTTTGCACAGGATCGTCTCCTCTCAGGATCAATAATTATTCTTGTTTACATACTTATTGCAACCCTGTTTGGCTTAGCTATATCCAATTACATTAAGAAATTATACAGAGGCGAACCGAACTGGTTTGACCATATTGCAGGCCCTGTGGTATCTTTCTTTGAAAGGCTCCTTGGTGAGGATCAGAGCAAGGGTATGACATTCAAGGAATATTTCAGGGCACTGCTTATCTTTAACGCGGCCGCCGGTATCATAACCTTTGCGGCATTGTATTTTCAAAGATATCTGCCATTTTCCGGCACATCCTACCAGTTCTCGCTTTCACTGAGCTTCAACACGATATCGAGCTTCCTTACAAACACCGACCTCCAACATTATTCTGGACCCCAGGATCTCTCATACTTCTCCACAACATTTGTGATAATAGGGCTTATGTTCCTTTCAGCAGGCACCGGATTTGCAGCCTCGATGGCATTTATAAGAGGCATAATTGAGGACAAGGGAACAATTGGCAATTTCTATCACGATTTCCTTGTTTCGATATTCTACCTGATCTTTCCGCTTGTGATAATAGCAACAATAATACTGCTGATTCTGGGTGTTCCAAGCACACTGAACACATACGTGATCGTGCATCCGTTCATGGGCTTGGGATCGCAGATACTCCCTCTGGGGCCGGTGGCACCGTTTGAAGCAATAAAGAACATAGGGACAAATGGTGGCGGCTTCTATTCGGCCAATGCCGGGTATCCCCTGGAGAATCCGAACTGGTTCAGCAATCTCGTCGAATTTGTCAGCTTCACAGTTATACCGCTGGGGTCCCTCCTGAGTCTTGGAAGGGTGTTTGAAAGCAGGGGATTCGGCAACATGCTATATGGCGTTGTGATTGCAATATTTCTTTTCACAACGTACCTCACATTCTTCGGGGAATATGCCGGGATTCCGGCAATAACATCGCTAGGGACGCTCTACACTGGGAATATCCTCGGAAAGGAAGTAGCTATTGGCATTTCCCAATCATCGATATTCTCAACAGGGGCCGTCTTCACGTCCACGGGGGCAGCAGACAGCATTCTGTTAGCCTTCACCCCGGCAGGGGTTTTGGGTCTTTTTGGAAATCTTCTCCTCAACGATCCCCTGGGAGGTATTGGCACCGGCATCATGAATATGTTCACCTTTGTGATATTTGCTATGTTCATCACATCCCTGATGGTTGGCAAACTTCCGGAGATAATGGGATTAAAGATCGGTTCCAGGGAAATAAGGTATTCAACCCTTTCACTTGTAACCCATCCCCTTCTAATTCTGATCCCGTTCGGCATAACCTTGCTGTTTCCTTCGCTGATACTGGGGGATGCCAGCACAAAAACGGACATCATCTCGCAGGTGCTATATGAATTCGCAAGCGCCGCCTCAAACAACGGCTCAGAGATAGGCGGATTTGTCACAAACACGGCATTCTTCAACATAGTGGATGGTGCTCTTATGCTCCTGGGCCGCTATATTCTGATCGGACTGCAGTTACTAATAGCCCAATCCTTCGCGTTCAAGAGTCCAAAGATTCAGTTTGGCAGAAGCGTTGACCCGGGCTCCCCGCTCTTTGGTCTCATGCTCTTCTCCACGATGATTCTTGTGGGCATTCTTTCATTCTTCCCAATTCTTGCACTGGGGCCGTTCCTTTCCTGGGCAAAGGACTTCAATTTCCTGACGGCGGTGATCTTTCCTTGAACAGATATCTGGAAGCATTCCTGGATTCCCTGGAGAGCTTCAACCCGGCCAGACTTTTCTCAAATCCGGTTATGTTTGTAACCGAGGTGGCACTCCTTATTGCCCTGTTTGCAACATTTTACCCATCAAGCTTCGATTTGCCCTCTTCCCCCGTCTACAGGCAGTTCTATGTGGCCGTTGATGTTCTGCTTTTCCTCACGATATGGTTCTCGAACCTCAGCACCTCGCTATCCGAGGGGAAAAGCAAGGCAATAACCGCCTCACTCAGAAAGCTGAAGAAGGATGTTCCGGCAAGAAAGTTGCTGCAGAACGGTGAGGAGCAGGAGACAGAATACTCCCAGCTGCGGGCAGGTGACATTCTAATAGTTAAGGCTGGGGAAACCATCCCAATCGACGGCGAAATAATATCGGGTGCGGGTTACGTCAACGAATCAAGCATGACCGGGGAATCCAGACCGGTCAGAAAGATTAAGGGTGACAGTGTAACAGGTGGAACAGTTCTTGTTACAGATTCAATAAGGATTCGGGTTACGAACAATCCCGGAGAAACATTCCTGGACAAGATGATTAGCATAGTTGAGAGCGCCAAGCGTGAAAGAACACCTAACGAGATTGCACTAAGCGTCTTCCTTTCAGGAGTCACACTGATCTTTCTCGTCGTTGTCGCCTCACTCTTTTCCACCTCTATATTTCTATCCGCAAGGCCGGACATCATCATACTTATTGTGCTTCTCATAGCCCTCATACCTACAACAATCGGCGCCCTTCTGCCCGCCATTGGGATAGCGTCCATAAATAAGATATCAGAATTCAATGTAATAGCAAAGAGCGGCAGGTCAATCGAAAACGCCGGCGACATTGATACTATTATACTGGACAAGACAGGCACAGTTACTATGGGAGAGAGGGAGGCGGTCAGATTCTATCCGAATAAGGGCATAGACTATGGAGATTTCGTCAGATACTGTGCGATGGCTTCATTGGATGACGAGACAAAGGAGGGGATTTCCATAGTAAAGCTGGCAGAAAAGGAGAATGTGAAGGTAAGCAGGAAGGATGTAGACGGCTACCAGTTTATACCATTCTCTGCTGAAACCAAGTACAGCGGAATTACCAGCGAAGGGGACGAGATAATAAAGGGCGCGCTGAAAGCACTGGTCGACCGCTTCAAAATTTCCGATATCTACATTGAAGGCCTGTGCAAGGAGATATCAATGAAAGGTGGCACAGCCCTGGCCGTTGTGAGGAACAACGAATTCATCGGTGTTATTGAATTGAACGATATGCTGAAGCCTGGAATACGGCAGAGGCTGGACAGCCTGAAGAAGATGAACATCAAGACAATAATGTGCACCGGCGATGATGAGGTGACAGCATCTTACATCGCTAGGGAGAGTGGGATCGACGAGTATGTTGCCAACAGCACTCCCATGGACAAGTACAATGTCGTTGTGAAGGAAAAGGAACAACAGAGAATGGTTGCAATGGTGGGGGACGGCACAAATGATGCTCCGGCCCTTGCGAAGGCAGACGTCGGACTGGCAATGAACAGTGGTACCCCAGCTGCCAAGGAGGCTGCCAACATGGTAGATCTGGACAACGATCCCACAAAGCTGATGGACATTATATTCCTGGGAAAACAGGTTCTTATCACCAGGGGCGCACTTACGGCTTTCAGCGTGGCGAACGATTTCTCCAAATACTTCGTTATTGTTCCGGCCATGTTTGCAACTTTTCCGCAGCTGCAGTTCCTCAATGTGCTGGGTCTGGAGAACCCAATTGTGGCAATAACTGCAGCACTGATCTTCAACACTCTGATAATTCTGGCCCTGATACCTCTGGCCGTCAGAGGTGTGAGATACAGGCCTTCATCAATAAAGGAGCTCCTTAAGAGAAACATCCTTATTTACGGGCTCGGAGGTGTTGTCATGCCTTTCATTGCAATCAAGATCATCTACACTTTCATGATCGTAGGGGTGGTGGTCTGGTGAATTCTAAACTCAAACCAGTTGTCATGGCGGTCCTCATTCTGTTCTTGTTTGGCTTTATATTCCCAACGGTCACTTCACTGGTAGCTGATCATGCGATTCCATTCAAGGCAAACGGGTCCCTGATAAAGCAAAACGGCACCATATACGGATCGTATCTCCTGGCCGAAGCGTTCAACGCATCGTTCTTTTTCCAGCCACGGCCCTCTGATACTAATTACAATCTTTCAGAGTCAGGTGGGCCTTCAGGATCGCTTGGGAGCAATCTCACACTTAACCAGACACTTCAATATCTTCACCAGTTCATGTCTATGAACCCGGGAATCAACGTTTCGGAGATACCTTACGCAATGGTCGCCCCATCAGCGTCAGGTCTGGATCCGAACATACCCGTTCAGGGGGCAGAGGTCCAGGAGCCTAGGATTGAAAGATCAATCAGTTCTCTTTTCAGTTCCCGTGGTAAATCTGTGAACGAGTCTGCAGTTTATTCCTTCCTAAATGAAACAATCAGGAGCTACGAGGAGCAGAACTTTCCCCTATTTGGTTCATACTACGTGAACACTGTGCAACTGAACCTGGCTATCATAGGTTATTTGCAGAAAAACGGGGTGCTGCCGCCAAACGTTCTAGGATAATTATCTTCTGATCACTGCAGTGTCGCATCTGCTCCCCTTCACAAGTGACTTAAGGCTGCTGTTTATCCTGATTTTCCCCTTCTCGTTTGGCCTGATGCCCATGATCATGAGGTCTGGTCTCACCGATCTGCTAAGCTGCTCCACCTCATCGTTCAGGTTGTTGGAAAAATTTGGCCTGACCACCGTTATGTTGTCTCCGAAGGAAGAGACTATCTGACCCAGGTTGTCAAAAAGCTGCTGGAAACCGTGAGTTTTCCTGACATCGTAGGATCTGAGGTCTGCGAAAATAATCTCTGATTTAAGCGCCTTCTTCAGGTGCAGGGCGAAGCTTACCGCCGGTCTTGTGTTAATTGTTTCAGATAGGGGCACCAGTATCCTTCGGTAAGGAAAGTGACTCCCGTTGATGCTGAATATCACAGCAGGAATTGAGGCATTCTTCAGGACAAAGTCAGCAATACTTCCAAATACTGACGCTGATAGGGGAGATCGTCTGAAAGTGCCCATGAGGATGAAATCATACCCCCTGCTGTTTGCCTCTTCAATTATGCCATGCTTTATTGATCTGGCAGTCCTGACCTTAGGTATGACCTTGATATTCTGGTCCTTGCCGTCCCTATAGGCCCTGGTAATTACAGAGACCTTGTCGCTCCAAGTGACTTCCCTTGTCTCCTCCTTTATGGTTAGTGCCGTGATTTCCATGCTGTATTCATGGGAAAGGGCAAAAGCTATTTCCAGAACAGTTCTGGATCGGTCCCCTTTCGCCATGGGAACTACAGCCCTGTCAAAGTGAAACAGGTATGAGCGTGAGGTCTCGAACATACTTAATATATAAACAATTATAAATATATACTTTTCATCCCAACAACCAGAACGAGGTACATGGTTAAAGTTGTTCAGACATTATCTGAAGGTTTCGGATTTTCGGTACCAGATTTGTGTCAGACAAATTCTTGGAGCCTCCGGAACCATGACAGTTCGTGTCACTTCTGTAATTCATGGTGGTGTGACTGGAGATAGCTTGTGTAGTTATAGAAGGAAAGCGTATAAGCGGTTACTCATCGGCCAGAGAACTGATCGGCCTGGGGGGAGACCAGATCTTTGTGGTTGACAGGGACGCCATATATAACGATAGACTTAACTTCAGGCTATATTCAGAGATTTCAAAGTTCTTTGATACAGTCCTGATGAACTTCCCCAGAAACATCAGCGACCTGATTGACTCCCTCGTCGCCGGAGGTTTCAGAATTGTGATTTCTCCCAGGACAGGAGAACTGGAAATGCAGAAATATATGGAAATCACAGATCAAATAGTGGTTCCAGCTTCCGGGAATGTTGAATCATTCCGCAGGCTCGGTGGAAGGTATGCCATTTCCGACGGAATGACATTGCATGGCTTTGATCTCCTTTATAACACCGGCACCCCTCTTAAAGGCGACCAGTTCTGCAACATAAAGGGATTCCCGAATGAGATAAAGGGGTTAATCAGAGCCTAGAAGGACACATTTTTTGTAATAAATCGTTCAAGTAAAAAATAAATATGACTAAGGAGTGCATTCTTATTGACAGATGCTGTGGTAAAGCCGAGGGTTGAGCCTTTTGTGAACGGACTTTCCGTTGTGAACCTGCTCTTCTCCCTTGTCATGAACGTTTTCTCCTTTACAATATTCTATATACTGCTATCTTCAGGATTTTCCATTTACCTTGCTGCCACTGGCATAACCGTTGGGCAGATCATTGTCGTAATATTGTCCGTCCCCCAGGGGAGACTGATCGACAGGGGTTACTCATACCTATTGATGGTGATAGGCAGTCTCGCATATGGCACCTTCATATCAATGATCTGGGTTTCGGTGCATATTCCTAGGGGCGCTGCTCTTCTCATCATACCAGTTGTGATTGCACTTGCCCTGGCAACCCAGAACACATTCAGGACATCAATGAATTCCTTTGTTGCAAAGGCCGTTAAGCAGTCCATAATAGGAAGCCACTACTCCAGAATCCTGACAATGGAAGCCATAGGAAGCGCAGCTGCAATGTTTATGCTTCTTCTCATAGACAAACTAACCTCCCTATCGATCTCATACCTGATTTTTGGTATTTCCCTCATAATTCTTTCGGGCCTCGTTCTCCTGATACTCTATTCGGAAAACAGGAATGTCCTAAGGACGGAAGAGTCAGGAAAGAAAAGACCCACCTTCATTCAGGGGCTGAAGCTGCTCCGATCAAAGAGAGGTTTTGTGATCCCGCTCTATCTGGCCAAGATATTCATGGCAATTGGGCTCTATGGTTTTTCATATTATTTCATAATAAGCGGCCAGCAGATCGGAGTGAGCCCCTCATATTCGCTGTTGGTGCTTGGTATCACACTTGCAGCCTCCACAGTCTTCGGGAAAATAGCCGAAAAGATCGTAGACCGTTATAAAAATTCGGGAAAATTATTCGTTGTTACACTTAGCCTGATGGACGTTGTTTCCTATGGATTACTTTTCATCGGGCTTCTGCTCCATTCACAGGTTCTATATTTCATTTCGGTGCTTGCCATGATACCGGCTCCTTTTCCGGTTGCAGCCTCACTTGCCTATGAAGTCAGAATAATTGGCCCTGAGAATCGTGGGCTTTTTGGCTCGATCCAGAGAACACTGGTTGGCATCGTGTTCATAGTAATAGGCATCCCTCTGGCATTTCTCTACACATCCAGTTACATATACCCCTGGATTGCCATAGAGGTGGCCGCCTTTGCTGGCCTGTTGTCAACGTTCGCACTCCCCGGTAAAAAGAGTCTGGAGACCGCAGAGACGGTCAGAGAAGCTGCCTGAAATCTCAGAAGCTTATGACTTCGTATCCCTTGTTAACGTAATAGGCTATTCTTTCCCCTGCAGGGGCCAGCTGGAACCCAAGGCTAACAAGCTTGTCCTTCATTCCGTATCTCTCGGCCACGCCAACGCAGGCCGAATCCACGAGGTTCATTGCCTGAAGCTTTCGCAAAAATTCGAGGGGCTGGCCAGAGAGATTTGCGATGTATTCCTCACTGGGTCCGAAAAATATCACCTTGAGATCCTCATATCTCTTGGCCTCCGCAGATCTTGCTGCTGACATTATGCCGATATTTGCTCTCTCAGGACTTTCCTTTCCGCTCATGATAAGAAACAGTGCCTTTGCCATCATTTCCCAATGTCTCATTGCTAAAATAATTTGGCGTTGGCACTTGCAATCCAGCATGGAGGTTCAGTTGGCGTTGAAAGATGTTGCAGAAAGCATTTATGAGACCAAAGAATACAGGTTAAAGCGGGGTGGGGTAGTTAGGAGATCCCGACGGGCTCATAACCCGTAGATCAATGGTTCAAATCCATTCCCCGCTATGCACACACTTTTTCAGCTATTGACTCGAGAAGTTCTGCAAGGTTTGACTTTCCAACGGGCTCCGAGACATTGAGGCCAATTTGCTCAGCCTGCCGCAATGTCATCTCTCCAATCACATACAGCGGGGCACGATGCAGGGCATCCCCGATAGCCTCCTTGAGCAGAACAAGCTCATAGGATGATGTCACAACTATTCCGGCGCAGTTCTCCTCCTGCAGGTAACTGATTATTGGCGAAGGATCAACAGGGAACGGTCGATAAAGGTGCCAGCTGCGAAATCTCATTTTTTTCTGGATCAGGTAATTTTCAACCACGTGGTTTGACTTCTCACTGGACAACAACGCGATTCTCTTTCTATAGAATCCTTCGGATTCCAGTTTATCCACAATCCCCTCAGATGTTTTCTTCTCCGGAACAGATACCTTCGAAAACGATTCCCTCAGGGCTGCTGCTGTAGCATCCCCAATTGCTATTGCCATTCGTTCGCTGAAGGTTCTGCCGAATGTTCTGGCGAATATACCAGCCCCATAGGAGCTTGTGAAAATGAACACCTCAGGGTCGAATCTTAAAAGTTCCTCACGGTCAAAGGGGACAGGCACAAGCTTTGTCAATGGGACGTTCCTTATTTCAAGGCACTCAATATTGTTTCTGAGACCCGACTTTTCTTCAGGCCTGGTTGTGATCACGAATCTTGTTGACAAAATTTCCCAGCCTCCTCTTTATATCAATGGCAAGTGATGCCGCTTCAGACGAGTCCGACAGTTTGTCTCTGAAGGTCTTGCTTTCAGTCCCATCTGAATTGTAGAATCTGGAAATCACGTGCCATATGTCACCTGATTTCGAAGCAAAAATGCCAGCGGGGGCAGAACAGCCAAGATTTAATCTGTCCATAATTTCCCGCTCTATAGACATTGCGATATAGCTCTGCTCGTCGTTAATGCCTTCAACCATTCTTTCAGCGTATGAACCGGCAACGCAAACCAGAGCAATTATGCCTTGATTTGGAGCTGGAACCATCTGGTCCACAGTGAAAGGAAATCTCTTAGCTTCAACGTTCATCCTCCTCAATCCCGCTTCTGCCAGGACTACGGCATCGTATCCGTTCCCGATCTTTCCGATCCTTGTTTCAAGGTTTCCCCTAACATTCATCACTCTTAGGTCGGGCCTAAGTTTCCTGAGTTCGAACATCCTTCTTAAGCTAGATGTACCTATAACGCTTCCAGGAATCAATGATTCCAGAGGCAATGGCGACACAAGCGAATCCCTGGGGTCATCCCTTGGAAGGACAGAGACAATTCTCAGATCTTTGCCTAGTTTTGCCGGCAGATCCTTGGCGCTGTGAACAGCGACATCTATATTCCCATCTAGGAGTTCGTTATTAATATCACTGACAAAAATTCCCTGGCCCCTGGTAGCATAAAGGGGGGACTGAAGGTCCCTGTCGCCGGCAGATCTTATCGTTCTGATCTCGCAGTCCAGCCCGATATCCTTAATTCGCCTCAAAGCAAGTTCGCACTGCGCAAGGGACAGCTTGCTCGGTCTTGCTCCAAGAACGAGGCGGCTTGGCACAAAAAGGTATTCATAACCAGATAAAATGCATTTGTACTCTACATGCCTGAAAAAAGGATAAGACCATCACCCTTCGCAATATTTCCTAAGGAAACTGCAACTTCAGAGATAAGGAAACTAAGGGAAAAGGGAAATTTTGACAGTTCTTTGAAAACTCGCTCCGAGGGTGATTCAGTAATAGTGCCGCTCATCAGGCACATGCCAGGGTCTTCAGGCCTTATTGATTTTGAAGAGAAGGGGATTCCAGATCCACCCTATAAGGTGATCCAGGATCGCTGCCGGGGCAATGGAATTAATGCTTGGATTCCAAAGAAATGGATTCTAGTTGGGAATGCTGTAATCGTAAAAGTGCCAAGTTTTGGAACACTTGATACGGGCGTTGCAGAGGTCATAGCACAAGTGCTCAACGCTTCAGCAGTCTACGAGGATTCAGCATTCATACTGAACGAGGAGAGACGGCCTAAATTGAATCTTGTATGGGGCAAACGGGAAAGGGTTCTACACAAGGAAGGTGGTGTGCTGTTCAGCCTTGTGCCTGAGGAATCAATGTTTTCACCCGGCAATGTAAACGTGCGTTATTCCCTGCAGAACGACGAGAAAGTCAGGGGGACAGCCATGGATTTGTTCTCCGGGATCGGTTACTTCACGCTTCATATTGCCAGGAATCCGCGGGTTGAAAAGGTTTACGCATCGGAAATTAACCCTGATTCGTACAAGTCACTTCTCATAAACATAAAACGCAACCATCTCATTGGCAAGGTAGAACCATTTTTGGGGGACTGCAGGACAGCATTCTATAGAATAAGGGCTGATTACATATGTATGGGTCATTTCGACTGCGTAAATTTTCTTCCAACTGCGCTGAATCATTGCAGAACCGGAACGTTCATCGACATGCACGTCCTTTCATTTCAGAAGGATGCGAATGAAGAATGCATTGAAATTCTAAGAATGGGACGTGAACTTGGATGGCTGCTCTCTATAGTTTCAGCCAGAAAGGTCAAATCTTATGGACCGAAACAGTGGCATGTTGTAGTCAGAATCCAGTGCTCCCAGAGGTTTTCATAATTTTGTATTCGGCGGCACACTGACAGTCAGGGAATGCCATTCATCACAATTTCCTGCGAGGATAACCTGGAACCAGGCTGGCTCCTTCTGCAATCCCATGCGCAATGTGGCAATGGGGTACCGTGAAAGGTATATAGTTATAACCAGACTGTTTTAATAACAGCTGAATCTCTAAATTGACCGGATGTTGGGGAATGCCATCTATTAGCAATTGGTTGCGGATCCTAAGAGGATGCTGTTTTCCCATGAGGGATTCTGAATGCTCTACCGGTAACAATTATCCCCATTCGATGCAATATGAGCACGGCGGTTCAAAGGCGAAAAATAAATAAGGTGCAGGGCATAGGTTTCCAGATAAATGCCATCATACGGAAGAAAACAGACCAATCTCCAGAACAGGAAGTACAATTATTTTGGTTCAGGGGAGAAGAAGACAAGAAAGCTTGACATGAGGAAAAATGAGGAATTCAACTATATGCTCGGAAAGGTGGTGGAACCACTTCCAGATAGCGTCCGCGGAGCATTGAAGGGTAGCATCTACTCCATAGCCTCCAAGAGAAGCATGAAGGAGGCCAAGGACTTTGTAAACAGGAAGAAGGATGAAGGCATTATTGACGAAGAGATGAGAAAGAAGCTCATTGATCTGCTTTCTGATTACAGTAAGGTGCGCTGATTACACTTCCCGCCACCTTGTGAGATATCTGGCAAGAGAGAAGAAAACAACTGTCTCTGCAAGAAGCACATATATCTCGTTTATTAGAATGGGCTGGAGTCCAAAAACCCCCTGAGCAACAATGGCCGCTGGTGTAACGGGTGTCACTGAAAGCACAATCAGCGCCCAGGAAGGTAAATAAGTGTACGGATAAAATGTAGGGGGAAGGACAGTCATCACCACAGACATGATCCCAGCTATTCCCCATACGTTTCTCACGTGTTTTATGGTGCCTGAAACTATGAAGGATACTGAAGAGGTTGCAATAACCAGGATCAGCATGACAATCACGAGAAGAAGCGCGGACAGTGGTGTAAAAAGTTTGAAGTACCAGCCAAGTAACCCGTAAAGAACAAGCCCTGGAAGGGAGAATATGAAATAGCTCAAGGTTAACCCAATCATATAGTCGGACGGTTTGACCTTTGACGGAACCAGGAGATCCTGCATTCTCAGCTGTAATCGCATGAAAGCAGCATCCCCTGAGCTTGAAAGTGCAACGGATGCAACGAGGCCTATGAAACCCCCCACCAGGGCAAATTTTAAAAGTGTCCCCTTTGAGAGAATGTAAACTATGAAGAGCAAAGTCAGCGGGGAGCTCAGGGATGCGATTATGTACGATGGTCCCCTGAGTATGGCCCTGAACCCGTAAGTCCAGGAGAGATACCCGATGAACTTAAGATTCAAGGCTGACACCTCTCTGCAGGAAAATATCGTCAAGGGTTATGGGTTTGACTGTATAGCCCTTCTTTACCAGATCCGCAGCATTTTCCGCCTCTTCGTACCTGATGTACAGGTTGCCTATTCTGGTACCTCCAAGATCTGCACTTGTAGATTCCACCCTCACCTTTCCTCTGAACCTGTCAAGAAGCTCCCTAACTGTACCTCTGTCAGTGATTGTCCCGGAATCAACGAGAAACACGTAGTCAGAAAGCTGCTGTGCCTCCTCCATGTAATGGGTGGTAAGAAAGATCTCAGAATGGATCTCTTTTACCGCTGACCATACCTCGATTCTGGATATGGGATCAAGACCTGTCGTGGGTTCGTCCAGAAACACAACATCGGCATTTGCTCCCAGAGCCATTGCTACGAATATCTTCCTCTTCATTCCTCCGGATAATGTATCTGCGGTCGCATTCTTGAATTCCCTCAGACCCAACAGGTCAAGTGCCCGTACAGCCTCCTGCTGGGCGGCCATAAATGAGAGACCCCTGGCAATAAGAAAGAGCTTCACCTGTTCCAGCGCGGTAAGAATACCCAGAGGAGAGGCTTCCTGCGGTATACTTACGATCGATCTTCTGACCTTTTCGGTCTCTGTAAGAATATCAAAGCCGTTTATGGTTGCTGTGCCAGAGGAGGGCATCAGTTGTGTCGAAAGTATCCTAGTAAGTGTGGTTTTTCCTGCACCGTTTCTGCCGATGATTGTGTTTATCTTTCCCCTCGAACTGAATGAGACACTTTTCAGGGCGTGGAGCCCCCCTCTGTATATCTTGGTGAGGTTGACTGCTTCGATCATGGGCTAACGCTGATGTCACGGATCGAAATAAAGTGTTCTGGAAAGGTTAAATTTTTGCTACCTATGAACCCAGGTGTCTGATATCGAGGAAAGAATAAGGAAATACAAAGAAATAGAGAAAAAAGCCCTGGAAATCGTTAAGATCAGCGTTCCGGAATCTTCATTTCTCTTCACTTTTGCAGTGGACGGACTTAAAATGGTGAGATCCTACTTTGAAGATGCACAGCATTTTTCAGATAAGGGTGACTACCTGAATGCCTTTGCCGCCCTCAATTATTCGTACGGCTGGCTGGACGCAATGGTCAGACTTGGCGTCCTGGACGGCGGGTCAAACGATAAGCTGTTCACTCTCTTCAAGTAGTTTATATAGCAATTTGCGATTGAGACTCCCCGTGAGTGAAAGTATCTTATTTATGGATGCTATAACCACGAACTTAAATTTCAAAGGTAGGTCTAATGCCAAAGGAAGAAAACCCAAAGAATGAAAATTTCCAGTACATAGTT
>JAHXPV010000022.1:0-22543 GCA_031625175.1 Thermoplasmatales archaeon AK
GTCCAGCGACATATGGCACTTCCTGCCATATGTCCATCCCTTTGTTGTTTTGGACCATCCGCCATAGGGATCTCTGTACTTGTTCCAGTGTTTCCTTCTTAATGCTGTGGAATGCTTGCATGTGTGGATCATGAAGGAATCCACTGCTGCACATTCCTTCATGTAGCAAAGGAATGTGATCGCCCTGTTCATGGCATGCAGATCAAACTTCCTTGCCCTCCTTGATAAGGTCTGGAATGATGGTATCTCGCTGATGCGAATCATCCTGAGATACTCCTCATGATTGGTGAGGAATATCCTGGCTGATCGATAGGATATTCCGGAAATCTGCAGTACCACAAGAATCTTAAGTATCTGGCGATCTGAGTACTTTCTCCTTCGATCGTCGGGCGAAACAATATTGTCTATGATCTCCATAATCAATGGGATATGCTTAGTGGGCATATCCCAATATTCTCGTTTTGTTAATAATGTTCGACATACGTCTGACCATTAATGAAACTTAAGACGCCCTAACTGATCTACCAATATGCGACGTGTTGAGGGGCTCAGGATTCGCATAGTTTCGGGGCCCTATCTCCTTGCTCTCTACCATTTCTTTCACTCCTTTCACTCTCTCCATTTTTCATCACTTCCATTTTGCGGGAATAAGGCTTCCTGCTTGCCGTCCTGAAAAGCTGGACTGTTAATTTCAGAAATTGAGCCGTTTGCCACAGCACTGACGGCTCTCTCGACAGCAGTGCCAACGTCTGGGCTAATCTTCCCCTCGGATGCCAGAATTCGGATCGAGTCGAGCAATGTGGGAAGCCCCGTCAACGGCTTCTTAGCCTGATACGTTTCCCTCACAGATGATCGTGTTTTGCCCGGCGTTCTTTCGTTGGGAATGAGGGCCCTCACAGTTTCAACCGCTTTGTCCTCGGAAACACTATGGCGCCGGAGCCAACCCGCAAGGGCCAATACCATTTGGTGCCTGGAGCCGGGAACCCATCCCATCATAGCTTCCAAAGGGGCTTCAGTTACCTTTGACGCCGATATGGAAGCTCTCGTCTGCCTAAAGAGATGCGGGTAAATCCTCTTGCTAATACAGGCTCTTTTAAGGATTCACTTCAGGGCTTTTCTTACATCGTCATACGTCATGTTTCTTCCCCTTGTGCCTTCGGAAATATTGCAGAAGAGGGGGACATCGAGATTGTTTCTGTTGGGATGAGAGTCAAGCCATGCCCACAGGTACTGGACAGAATCACCAGTTATCTTGACCTGCCTTGTGCAGCTCTTCCCCTAGTATGGCACTACAAGAAGGGCACCGCCCCACAAGAACCAAAAGTGGGAGCGGATGTAATTTTCGGATCCACACTTAATAGTAATTCATCAACTTGTATAATATAAGCACCAGCAAAAATACTATCTGAACCTAGCCTGTGGAACCCCTTGAATGCTTTGTAGATACTTTCAGGATTCAAAATCTTATGGAAATTATACTATTGTGTAAAAATATTTAATTACGCCCGGAAAGCACAAAATAACGATCCTACCGGTGACAATACATCCCTATGATTTCCGTATTAAATTATATGCATGGCAGAATTTATACATTAAGAAGTATTAGTCAAATCACATGGATATAGAATCAATTAGGACATTTTGTGTCCTCTATGAGACGGGTAGCTTCACTGGAACTGCAAAGAAGATGGGTATTACCGAGGCTACTGTGAGCTATCGCATCAAGGAGCTTGAGAAGTACATGGGAAGGGAGCTGGTTATCAGAAAGAGGGACCGCACCATAGATTTCACTGACAGGTCAAGGGATTTGTATGACAAATTCAAGGAAACCTTGAGCTGGATAGACAGGTTCAGGACAAATGATCTTACTACCCGCCCAACAGGAACTATAAGAATTTCAAGTGGAGAAGTGGCAGGCATATATTTTCTTGCCCCTGCAGTTGAGGAATTTAAGAGGAGATATCCCGACATCGATGTGAAACTGGAATTCCCGGGTACCGTTGAAACATTTACAAAGCTTAGGAATAAGGAGGTGGACCTAGGGTTCGCAGCAAGCGTAAGCATCAAGGAGTTCCGCAGCATTATTAACGCCCACAAGGTAACTCCTGTGATACCCTTGCAGTTGGGGGTTGTGGCGAAGACCGGCCATCCGATTCTCGACCAGCCCAGGGTGCGTCCTGAGGAACTTAAGAAATACCCTTTCCTTGCGAGGATACACGGATCGGCAATTCAGGCAGAAATCGAGAAAGTTTTTGAAAGGGCGGGCATTAAGATGGAGGATCTGAACATACTGTATCGTCTTCCCAATCCTTCCTCTATAATAAGCGCTGTAACAGAGGGGCTTGGCGTTTCTATCTGTTCCAACATAATGGCAGCAAAATATGTGGAGTCAGGCATGGTGGGCTTTGTTCCCCTCGTTACTGACGTAAAATCCAGCTTCTACATGATCGACAGACACAACGACAGCAATGAAGTGGTAAATGTTTTTAAAAATTTCCTGCTGGATTATGTAAAATCAAACGGAAAAGTTCTCCCACTGCTGTCCTGAAAATTATTCTAGCCATAATGAACGGGCGTGAAGCGGTCACACTTCCCGCCAGCGTGATCGCTTCAAAGCCAGGTAGCCTATCGCGGCAGTAACTGCCAGTAGCACGATCCAGTATTCTATCATAGTATAAGCGCCAATATTTACAAAGCCTACAGACGCCTGAGCTATCTGTGCCGCATAAGTAGTTGGCGATATGTAGGCGAGATACCTGAACGGAAATGGGATATAGGTGATTGGATAGTAGACTGGAGGAATGGTTGTCAGTATCGGGGAGAGGATTCCGCTGAATGCCCAGCTCTGCACTATGTCAGAGGAAATAGTCGATAAGAAAAAGCCAAGTGAGATGGCAAATGTGAAAATGGTCGCCATGTCTGCAAGGATGATCAGAGCCCCTTCCAGACTAATCTTAACGAAGATAGCATTAAGCGCTACTATGATGGCGAGTGTGGGAATGGAATACACAATCTCTGAGAGGGCCATGCCTGCAATGTATATACCTGGCCCGGTAGGGGAGCTGACGACCATGTCCTGCAGCCTCATGTCATTTTTGAGGTGAGAAAGGTCTCCCTGCAGTGATGTACCGCTGGAAACCATGTTCATTATGAGAGCCCCTTCTGCAGCAATGGGGAGCAGTGTCCCGTGGCTTGCGAAGGTAACAACAGTCAGTATAGAGAGGGGCGCAAGAAGGGTGCTGACAAGGGTTACCGGGTAGTTCATCATGGCGTAGAGTGAGTTGACAAGAACAGATGCCCAGATCTGGCTGCCTACATGTCTAATCACCGTTGTCGCCCCCTGAAGCAAGAAAAATTTTACCTTTGACTGCAGAAGCTTGCCAGCCAGAGTGTAGGCCTCATCTTCGGTAGTATGTACAACAATCTCACGGTCGTTCAAATGCTCTATCTGAGTTATTCCGTCCGGAATCTCGATCTCCCTTGAGTAGATCCTTAGGCTTACCGGAAATCTTACAAGACCGCGCAACTCGTCCAGATTGCCAAAAGCAACCATCTTTCCTTTGTCCATTATTCCGACCATATCTCCAAGCTGTTCCGCCTCCTCTAGATAGTGCGTTGTAAGGACAATGAATCTCTTTCTCTTCATGTCGGACAGAATCTTCCAGAGCTCCTTCCTGGAGATAAAATCAAGACCTGTAGTTGGCTCGTCCATGAAGATCAGTGTCGCTTCCGACGATAAAGAGGTGGCCACCAGCACCTTCCGTTTCTGACCTCCGGACAGGTTTCGGTTCTTTACATTCTCCTGCCTCTCCAGACCAAGTTCCCTCAACGTGTCCTTTGCCCTTTCCATGGCGTCTGAGTGCCTGTAGCCACGGTACATGAGATATGAGGTTACGGTCTGCAGCGGTGTCATCCAGGGAACCGCCCGTGCCTCCTGAGGTACCGCTGCTATCAGTTCCCGTATCCGGTTTGTGTCACGAGTTACCTCCAAACCGTCAATGTATGCCTCACCTGAAGTGGGGAGAAGCTGGGTTGAAAGAATCCTCACAAGGGTTGTCTTACCGGCTCCGTTTTTTCCTATCAGAGAGAATATTCCACTGCTTTTAAGGTGAAAATCTACCCCGAGGAGGGCTTTCGTTCCATTCCCGTATGTCTTGAAGAGCCTTATAGCTGTTATCTCCACTCCACTGAATTGAATAGCCTTATTTCAACTAGTCTGAGCGATGATTGTTGAGGGAAATGGTCTGAAAAACTTTACATAAGGGGCAAAGATGGCGGCACGTGAGAAATTTTCTATGGCCGGATGGTCACAAGGCCTGCATGTGCCTCACCTGGGACATGGACGGAGAAGCTGCAATGTATTTCAGGAACCCGGAGGAAGCCAGAAACCAGTTGAGCGAGCTGGTTCAGAGATCCTACGGTCCAAATGTTGGGATTTACAAGATTCTGGATCTTCTTGAGAAATACGGGATACCGGGCACATTCTATATTCCCGGCTATACTGCAAACCTTCATCCTGAGGCGGTTAAGGAGATACTTGAACGGAAACATCCCATTGGGCTTCATGGGTACATGCATGAGACAATGGATAGACTTTCCGAGGAAGGTGAACGAGCTATGTTTGAACTCTCTTTAAAAAGCCTAAAGCGGCTATCCGGCAAACAGCCCATCCTTTTCAGAAGCCCGTCGTTTGAACTCAACCGCAGGACACCTGAACTGCTTCTCGATAACGGTGTGCAGTCCGACTCCAGCCTGATGGGAGACGATTATCCTTATTTAATGAGGGTTGGCAACCGCAGGCTCCTTGAGATACCTGTTCAGTGGACCCTTGACGATTTTGAATTCTGGGGACACACTAAGAGCAACCGCCAGAAACCGATAGCCGACATTGAATCTACCTACAGGATGTGGAAAGGAGAACTTCAGAGCCTCTACAGGCTCGGTGGGTGCTTTGTCCTGACAATGCATCCTTTTGTCAGCGGAAGGAGCGTTTATCTAGATGCAGTCGAAAGACTTATAAAACTTGGACTGGAGACACCAGGTCTATGGATTGCAAGCATGAAGGAGGTCACTGATTACTGCCTGAAAAATACGGATGAACCTTTCATGCTGACACGGGATCTGCCTTCGTGTGAACCAATTAATTTTGACCTTTAGAAGGCATCTGGCTCCTGATGTAGCTTATTAGCTCCTTCATGCCACTCTTCAGGGAGTAACTGGGCCTGAATCCTAACATCCTGCTAGCCTTTGAGGTGTCAAAAAGCCCCTGTCGGATGTGCAATTTTGAGAGCATTGGATCGTTCTCATCATAACCTTTTGTAAGGTCGCCGGGCCCTATGCTGACTTTTATTTTCGGGCAGAGTTCTTTCACCGCCTGTCCAAGTTCACTGATGCTGTAGTTTTTCCCGCCGGCGATGTTGAAGGCCTCGAAGCCCCTGAACGAAGCCTTCATGGAGAGTGCGACTCCCTCTGCTATGTCCCCAACGTATGTGTAGTTGACAGTGTGATCGCCCCCCACAGGCATTATGATATCCTGAGAAAGGGCACACTTAATGGCGAAAATCAGGGTATGCCTGTGCAGAGAGTCTGGAATCTGGAACGGATACCTTGAACCGTTCATTCTGGGACCATATGGGGCCGTTATTCTCAGTGAAGCAGCGTTTAATGAGTAACTCTCGCAGTACTCCTTCTCTTCTCATCTATTACTGCATCAGGATCAGTGGTCCCATAAATGCCCCCGCTGCTAATATAAACAAATTTCGGAACGTCGTATCTTCTGGCCAGCTCAAGCATATTTAGGGTCCCGGTGAGGTTTACCCTGAATGCATCATAGGGGTTCTGCTGGCAATATGCTGATGAAATAAGTGCCACCGTATGCACGATTGCCCTCAGGTCACTTAATGGTTCAAGCTTCCCCAAAAAATTCCTGTCCGTAATGTCGCCTATGATCTCACGGTATCTGGGTGATTCTGAATGTAAAAGATCAATCCCGGTTATATCCTGGTTTTCAAGCCTTTCTGCGATGGCATGGCCAATAAATCCGCTCGATCCAGTTACGAGAATCATATGATCACCGCGGCCAGGTTTCCTTCAGCACCCTGATGACGTTCCCTCCCATTACTTTCCCGATCTCGTTGTCGGAATAGCCATTCTTGACAAGCCAGGCCACAATGTTGGGAAAATCTGAAGGATTCTCAAGACCATCAACAAATTCCACCTCCTGGTATTTCACCGATGACAGGGCAGCCTTTATTCCCAGTTCTCTGGAGAACAGATGATGCATGCCGACATGATCGCCGAACATGGTATCTGGCCCGAAGCCGACGTGGTCAATGCCGATTATGCCGACCGCCCTCTCGAAATGATCCATGACGCTCTCGAGGGAATGCAGCGGATGATCCGGGCTAATTGTCGTATGCGGGGCTGCCTCTATCCCAAGGACACCACCCTTTTCAGCCAGAGCTTTCAGCACCTCGTCATTCTTCATCCTCTTGGTGTTCCAGAGGCTCCTGCATCCCGCGTGTGTTATTAGGCAGGGCTTCCTGCTTGCCTCGATTGCTTCAAGAGATGTCAGGTCACCGACATGGGCAAGATCAATGGTCATTCCGACTTTGTTGAATCGTTCAACCGCATCATGACCGAAGTCTGTAAGCCCTCCGTCTCTCTTTTCCTTGAAGCCTGATCCCAGATAATTGGCCTCGCTGTATACAAGGCCTATGCATCTGACGCCAAGACCGAAAAGAATGTCGATCCTGTCAAGATCATTCTCTATCATCCCTGCACCCTCCAGGTGCGGAATCACTGCGAGCCTGCCTGTCTTGTGTGCTTCGGTTATGTCCCCAACTCTTCTGCACTGTATGGCGAAATCCTGGTGATCAATATCGCAGAGCCTCATTCCAAGTTCGTTCACCACCGAATCCCAGTGCCAGGGCCTGTCTGAATTAATAAGGTTAAAGCTGTTGAGAAGACCGTCAAACACACCAGAAAGCCTGGAATGGTAAAGCCCCCTGTAACCAAAGAATATCCGGTTCCTCTTGATGTACTCATATGTCTCTCCAAGATCGGAGGGGAGCACAAAGGGGTGATCATGCATTGAGACTGCAGGGTATTTCTTGAAAATCCCCTCCACTCGCGCCTTTTCATCTTCTGTGAGAGGCACCTTCCTGCTCTTCACCCTATCTATTTCGCTTACCAGTTTGAATGACTTGAAGTCCTTTCCATCCTCCAGGTACGAAAATGACCTGTATTCCGGTTCCACATTTTCTGCTACCATTTTTATCACCATGACTGCATTTTTCTCACTAAATTAATGGAAAAATTTAATCGGATGTCCCGCCACAACTTTATTTCTCAGAGGCCGAAAGGACATCGCTGTAGTAGATTGATTCTGTTTCCGGAAGTTTTGACAATTTCGCTGCATCCTTCATGAAGTATATTGCTATTGCGGAGGCAACACATGCGGCTATCATATAGAATGAAGGGGACAGCGGATTGTGTGTGGCCGATATCAGGGCTATTGCTATTGCACCAGCAAAGCCGCCAGAATAAGCCGTTGATATGTTGTAAGGGACGAAACCGGAATATCTGTCGTTGGTCGGGAAGCTTTCCCCGATAAAGGCGTTGATAGTTCCATTGTAGGTAGACAGCACTATCTGCAATATTATTATGCCAACTATTGCGAGTGCAAAGCTGCCGGTGGATATCAGAAGGAAAAGCGGATAGGAGAGTATGGCGCCCCCTATGGAAGCTATAAGGAAGAAGGTCCTCCTCGTCTTGTAAACATCGCTCAGATATCCCCACAGAGGTATGAGAGCAATTGTCACGATTGAACCTATGGCAACAAGAAGAAAACCGTCTGAAGATGGCAGCTTCGTTTCTGTGGTAACGTATGTAGGAAGGTAGGTCAGTACCGTGTAGAAAGTGACAGGTGTGAAAAGCATCCCTATGAGCTGCAGGAACATTGCCTTCTTTTCCTTGACGAAGACCTTGGCAATGGGAACCCTGACAACCTCCTTCTTCTCCTCGACGGTCTTGAAGGGGAGGGTTTCGGGCAGTCCAGCCCTCAGTAGGTAGGCTACAGGTATAAGAAGGGCTCCGCCAACAATAAATGGTACCCTCCACGCAACAGAATCCAGGAATGCTCCATGGAAGTTAGAGGTAACGTACAAACCTACTAAGGACCCTATAAGAACTGATGCGAGGATGAAAACCTGCTGGAATGAGGAGTAGAAACCTCTCCTGTTTGATCCACCCAGCTCGACCAGATATGACCCAACGCCGCCCCATTCCCCTCCGGCACCGAAACCCTGCATCACCCTGAACAGGGTAATGAGTATTCCCGCAAATATCCCAACTGAGGCAAAGGTTGGAGTCAATCCTGTAAGAAGGGTACCTGCACCCATAAGCCAGAAAGTGACAAGAAGGGCGTATTTTCTCCCCCTTTTGTCCCCAAGGTGAGCGAAAAAGACGCTGCCGAGAGGCCTGAATGCAAGCCCGATTCCATAGGCAAGGAATGTGAGCAGCAAAGCTCCTGTAGACGTACCACCAAAAACTACTACTGATATCACAGATGCAAAATACGCATACACACCATAATCAAACCACTCAAGTACGTGGCCTATGGATGCCGCCGTTATGATCGTAGAGGTTCTCTTCCACGGTTCCATGTGTGAACATGTGCCATGGATATATAAAACCTCGTTTTATTTAATGACGGCTCGAAAGAATAGAAAATTTTAATTGGTTAACACTGGCCTTTCTGCTTTAGCCTAAATGAGCCTACTCACTAATGGCGGTTGCTGTTACAGCGCTCAGTTTGTCAAGGAGGGTCTCAAGCTTTACCACATGCGTGTACTTTAAGTCAAGATCAAACAGAGTTACCATGTGGGATATCTGCGACCTGTCCGCCACACATTCCTCGGGTATTATGGTATTGAAGTTGTAGGAAAAGGCATCGACAACAGTGGCTCTCACGCATCCAGAGGTTACCATGCCCGTCACAATAAGGCTGGTGGCATGAATATAATTTAGAATAGATGCAAGGCTCGTTCCAAAGAAAGCGCTTGGTTTCGACTTCTCAATGATGATTTCACCCTTCTGCGGCGCGAGAATCGGGTATATTTCATTCCCCTCAATTCTTCTGTCCTGAGGCAGGTACTTCGATTTGTTGTTCCAAGCTCCCCTGAAATAAATATACTGATCGTCACCAGCATCCACATCCCTTGTGAATATGATAGGGAGGGAGCGTTCCCTGAAGACCTTGAGGAGCTTTAGAATATTTTGGGCACAGGGAATCCCGGTTTTGCCGAAGCCTGTCGGAAACCTATCCTCAACGAAGGCGTTAGTCATATCAACAACTATGAGCGCCGGTCTGGCTCCGAGAGAAGGATCCTCCATCCTTTTTTCCCGGTACTTTCCGTAGGTTGCATCAAGATCCTCCTTTGGAATAACAGGTGGGATGTACATAAAGACATAACCATAGAAAATATATAAATTGAACGAACTAAACAGAATCCCAGTTCAATAGAATTCCGAGAAGTCACGTACCAGGTCCGGGTCTTTCCCTGTAACTGTTTGATCCCTTTCGACTCTCAATGATTTTAATCCGGCCATCAGGGCAGCATTTACTTCCTGAGGTGAATCAGAGAGGAATAAAATCATAGGAGGCTCAGTTTTCATTTCTTCCGCTATTACCCTGTAGCTGCCAGGATCTGACTTCGGGCCCACTCTCGTATCAAAGAATCCACTGATGTAAACAGTAAGATCACCATACTCTGTTGTGCAGAACAGAAGTTTCTGCGACAGCACGCTGCCCGAGGAGTAAATGGCGATCCATTTTCCCATGTCATGCCACTTCTTCATTGCAGCGGGAACATCGGGATAGACTACGCCATGAATCTTACCAGTTTTGTAGGCCTCCTCCCATATCAGTCCCTGAAGTTCCTTCAGAGGACCTGCCTTGCTGTCATGATCAATAAGCCATCTTATGTAAGTGAGGATTGTCCTCCAGTTCTGGTCGGCGGCGGACATTGCATCAGAGCTGAATCGACCGGAATTCAAGTCATCATTCAGCATGCGGTTTAATTGCGCAATAACTCTGCCGACCTCAGGGGAACCAGCATTTCTGGCCAGGAAGCTTTCCAACTCCATCCTGGAATAATCGAACAGTGTTCTGTGCACAAAATCAATGGGAGTGGTGGTACCTTCTATGTCCAGAAGCACTCCTTTGTAGGCTATATCTCTTGATCCCATTTGATCAGGCTTTCACTTCAGGGGTCTTATGAATGCGGGTCCGAAACATACTGGCATGAAGTTGACATGGACCCCATTCTCCACATAAGCCTTACAGCCTTTATCTTTCTGTCTTCGCAGAGGTCGAACCAGTGACGCATGCCCCTGGGTACGCGCAGCATATCCCCGGCTGACACCTCCACGGAGATGACGCCAGATTCCGCAGAATGCAGATGAAAAATTCCATGCCCTAGAACTGTAAATCTTACTTCGTCTTCACTATGGAAGTGTTCTTTGTTGAATTTTTCCAGCATCTCATCCAGGCCGGGAGTCGCTGAATTTATGTCAATAACGTCTGCAGTAACATATCCACCTCTCTTCTTGAGATCCTCAATTTCAGTACTGTAGGTTGAGAGAATCTCAGAAGGGCTTGTTGACTCCGTAATATTATCTTTTATGCTCCAGAACTCATAACCGACCCCGAACCTCTCAAGAAAGCTCCTGGCCTTCTCAGGGGAGGTTATCACGGTGTTGCTTTTCAGATCACGTACTACTACCATTTTACTCCACCATGAATTTCTCGATTTTGAATTTATCCTGTCGGGGATCAATGGTCTCATATCTCAAGAGAACGTCGAGGAGGAACTCCATAACCTCCACATGCCTGCCAGCTGCTTCGATGCTTGAACCCCATGTGTACAAGCCATGTCCGCTCAGAAGGAAACCATGGATTGACGGATTCTCTTCCAGCATCTTAGACACGTTCCTGGAGATCAGTGCCATATCCTGAGAATTTCTGATTATTGGGATAATTTCCCTGTGCTCATGTGAGGGTACGTTCTCCAGACCTTTCAGCATCTCAAGCCCGCTTATTTCAATTCTACCAATGTCAGCATGCCTCATCGAAAGAACCGTTGACTGCACTGAGTGAGTGTGAATCACCGCCCTGCAACCGGTGGCTCGAATGACTGCAAGATGAATTAGACTTTCAGCGGAAGGTTTACCGACACCAATAAGAACATTCGCAGAATCGTCAATTTCAAGGAATCCGTCTGAAGTGAGACGGCCCTTGTGCAGTCCGCTTGCAGTAATTGCTACCCTCAGGGGCTCAAATCGAATTACGGAGCTGAGGTTCCCGCTGGTTCCAAGTAGCCAGCCGCGGAGATAGAACTGAGAAGCCAGATCTGCCAACCTGCGAGTTATCTCCTGAAACGATTCCTCATTCAAAGGTTGCCCGTTGTTATTTATTGCCATTATTGTGCCTCCTTGTTCAGACTCTGATTGCTTCGTCCCGAATGATCGGAATAGGATCTAAATGTATGGGGAAACAAGCTGGATATCGACCTGGCCCGGAGGGATAACGGCTTGCACAGGTCAATGTGCGTCAGTTCGGCGGCTATCGGAACCATAAATTTCCGATATTATTATGGAATAATATTTCAATTTTTTGTGCAGACGTATCTGACTTTTCTGGATATTCAATATATTGATTTCATATGCAATCGATCTTTGAAACCTACAACAGGTTACCATGGCATTCAATAGCGTGCATTTCAATGTTCTCTGAAGTTTTAAGCTTCCAGATTCTAAGGATTTGCCAGAGGATTTGGGTCAAGGTATTTTCCAGCCCTCACCCATCTTCCTAGCCTGAACAGAAGAACTACTGCAACAATCACAACTAATGAAATGAGCTGCGATACTCGGGTAAGTTGCATGACTTCACCCCAGACTATCAGAGGTGATATAAGCCCAAGGGCCAATGCAAATTTCTGCTTCCTGTTCTGGCTCTTAGGAACACGCCGATTGATTAGTGCCCCAACAGTTAAAACGACAGCTATGTAAGCGGCAGCCTCAATTGCCGGAGGTGCCTCCTTGGAAAATGAGCCCACGGACGGAAAGTATGCGAACAACAGATAGAGTGGAAAGACCAAGAGCCCGAGGAAGTATGGAGTCTTTGCGCTAATCATTGCCCCAGAGTTCCCTGAAAAAATATTACCTGGCACTGCAAATGCAACCAGAACCATAAAATGGACGTCCAGGTATCCCCTTGACCAGGAGATTGGCGACAATTACATCCAGAAAAAACAACGATATAACTGCAGTAGTTCCTCTTCTTCCTAGAAGCGAAAGTCTGGAATACCTCGGATAGGCAATGGAAAGAAGAAGGAGCGGAAGTCCGATGCTGAATATAGAATGAAACGATGATATAAATAGAGCCCACATCCAGTCTATTCCAGCAAATCTGCCGTATGACCCTAAAATCCCGACCGGGCTTCCGGAGGTCAATAGAAAGGTATGAACTGATATGCCTTCCTCAATTATTCCGTAGGCCACTCCAAGAATCAGGACAGACAACCAGCCCTTATTGAATCTTATGGAGAATTCTCTTATCAGCAGTGCACCGGTTGTGTAAAGACCTATATTGAGAAATAGCCCAATGAAGAAAAAAGAGGGATCCTGAAAGATTGCATCGAGTTTCGATGAACCGGTCAGATACTCCGGAATGCCTGGGGTCATTATCATCAAAATCAATATCATTCTGCCTCTGATGCCTTTAGGAGTTAGCATGAGTCTCCTCTTTTTATTCCAATGGAAGATTTATAGACCAGCATTATAAATATGTCCTCTCAATGGAACAAGTCTCCTCACGAAAAAATTCAGGTTATCCCTGCTATTTTCAAGGCAGGAAAAGGAGTGTGTTGACTGTGGTGGTTACACAAAGTCTAATACCGACATCCCCTTATTCTTTATGAAGCGAATTCCTCCATTTCTAGATTCAGTTTCAGGTTATACGTGAATAAGATGGAAATCGAATTGGTCTTGACCTCGCTGGAATCTGTGAAAAGGCTTATGGTAAGAAAACAGTTTCTTGCTGGAAATTAGCCGCATGGTTCATTTAGCATTAAGCTGAAGACTATACTTGCAAACATAGGATATGTGCAGTGGGACCCAAGCTCAATTCTGGCACCATCTCATCTGATCTCCATTTGGAACAGAATCGGAAAATTTAATCCACTTGATTTGGACAGTGCCATGTGGAAAGAGAAGGAAGTTCTTCTCAATTGGGTGCCTGTCGCATGGATCGTTCTTACTGAAGATTTCCCAATATTCTACAGCTTGATGAATCGCTATCCAGATTCCATGGCCAAAGGATGGTCTTCACACATAGAACCAGCCAAGAAATTCCTGCAATCCCACAACGATTTGAAACAACGGGTAATCAAGCGGCTGCAGGAAGGGCCTGCAGAGACTGGAGAATTTGAAGCTTACGGTAGCAGGAAGAAAAGTCAAGATGGCTGGAGTGCAGGAAATGAGACTATACAACTGCTTTTCCACCTGCAGATGTTGGGAGAGGTCATGGTCATTAGCCGCTCATCAAACCAGAACGTGTGGGGATTGACAGATTATTTCCTTCCTGAACACGTTGAGCGGACTGTTCTGCCTCAGGAGAAACTGGAAGAACAGACCGCCTTGAGGTCACTGAAAGCCACAGGAGTAGCTTCGGAATCAGATATTTACCGCTATTTTGTCCGGGGGCGCTACACGGATATAAAAGGAACTCTCACTAGACTGATCGAAAACGGAAAGGTCGTGAAGGTAAAAATTGGAGATCTTCCAACGGCGAAACCACATTATTTGCTGTCCGAAGATAAGCAGGAACTTGACTCAATAATGTCAGGTGAATGGGAGCCAAGACTGAGCCTTATCCCTCCGTTTGACAATTTAATTACACTACGGGACAGAACCAAGAGAATATTCGGCTTTGATTATATTCTCGAACAGTTTGTTCCGCAAGAAAAGAGGAAATTCGGTACATATGTGCTTCCGATACTTTGGGGCACTACCCTTGTAGGAAGAATAGATGCGAAATTTGATAGAAACCTAAATACTCTATCTATAAACAGTGTATATGCGGAGCCGGGATACGGCGACGACTGCGACATTGGAGAAAGACTAAGTGAAAGAGTTGAAGACCTCAGGAGCTTCTTGGGCGCAGATAAAATTTTGTATGGTAAAATAATGCCTGAAAAGTGGCGGAAGTTCCTCTCAGGATCTAGGCCCTAAACAGCCATTTCTATACCGAAGTTTGACTTGGTCCTCCGGAAAGCCGTTCGATAGAACATAATAATTGCTGCCATCAATTTCTCGGTTGTATTATTGCTCTTGCAGATGCGGAGGGCCGGATTCGAACCGGCGAACCCCTGCGGGAATGGACCCTAAATCCATCGCCTTTAACCTGGCTCGACAACCTCCGCGAGTAAATGTGGAATTAGACCAGAGTATATTAAAGTCCAGTTGCCGCCTGCAGAGGTAAGGATAATTCTTTCTCCGCTCAAAATCCTTAAGATGGACACCAAGAAATACTTCTTTTGAATAGATATTAGCACCTCTCGGTCATTACTTTACTCATTTGCAATCTGCGCTTGAATGTTAGCATATCTTCTTCTATAATTATCTGCGTAACCGCTACATTTATAATTTCTGGCAATTTAGCCAGTTCGAGGAAGCTGAATGTCCAAAGCAAGATTCCAAATAGGTGAAGTGGAGAAGCACGTCATATACGTTAATGCAAACCCGTTCCTCAAATACATAAGGATAGAGGTAGATGGAGAGCGCGTCGTTAACGTTGCAAACCTTACCCCATCCAGAGAGTTTCAGCTTGAAGTTGGCAATCTGGAGAAACACCACGTTGATATCCGAATCAGAGCCTTTTCACCAATCAAACTATCAGTTGATGGGAAGGAAGCTGAGGAAATTTGAAGATCTAGACCAGTTATCCATACTCCTATAAGGCAGTAATGATACTATTCACCCCAAGTAATCAAATTCACCTTCAATGTTCTCACTCACAGTTTTACACTTTCAGTTGCAGGTCTTGAATTAGTCCTGTTTCCATTTCAACTCCCTCCAATGCAGTAGGTGCAGAATATGTAGATTTAGGCTGGGATGAGAATAGGATCGGCCGTCATTATATATGTCAAATAAGTTTGATCCCGGAAAACCGGGAATCTCAAATTTACACTTTTCCTGCAAAGTATCCGATTTTCACAGGAATTTTACAGGCTCTTTTGAATGTCGACCTTAACTCACGAATCATCTCATAATTTAAATACCTCAGAAAGCTCTACAGCCTGTAATTATGGAGATATGTTACATCAAAAAATAATGGGAGCTGACTTTTATGGTTCTTTATCACCTTAAATGCCCGGTCTGCGGACAGGAATTCGACTTTGATTACAATTTCCTAGTTAGTTTCTCTAAACTAGGAATTGTTTTCAGGTATGGCCCCTATTCCTTTTCAGTTAAGTGTCCACAGTGCAGAAAGCGCTCCCGATATCATGTCACAGACGATGATAGGGTTCAATAAATTGTTCGCACAGTAGTTAGTGGAGAATGGTAAGAATGAATGATCTTCTATTGAGACTTTATCTAAAAAGATACTTGAAGGAGGGCAGGGCGTACTTTTTGATGGGACTGATTATGCCATTATTCTTCCTGGTATTCTTCACAATTGTTGGGGAGAGAACCGGCGGCGGATCAGGAGTACTAAAGGCTTTTTCGGAATCCCTTGGACTCAAAGATGTGTCTCTCTACCTCGTTGTTCTTATTCTCCCCTATATCGCTCCAGTCTTTACAGTAGTTGGCACAATGGCTGCGCCTGCTTTCTATGTTGAGGATAAGGACAATGGTTTCTTTGAGTTCATTCTGTCATCGACAAAATTCAGTTCTAAAGATATCTTCTGGGCTATAGTGCTCACTGCAGTGATTGTGGCCGCCATAACAATTGCAGTCGCTGCGACGTTCATGCTCATTGTTGTGTTCGTTCTTAACGGTGGCATTCCAATAAACTTCTTGAAGGAGATACTCGTTTACACTATTCCCATCTCGATCATAGCGGCGCTGATCGGAACATCGGTTGCATTTGCCTCCCAGGCTCTGACAAAGAGAATATCGTTTGTAAATTCTCCAGCAGGCCTTGCGCCAGTGTTTGGAGTTATTGTGGTTATTGTGCCCCTGTTTATTTCTGTCTTTTCTGCAAGGGGAGTGCTTGGCACGGTGAATTTCAATCAGCTATATCTTATACTTGGTATTTATGTTGCCTGTGCCCTGGTTCTATTCCTGATTGTGTTTCTTCTAACTACAATGAGGATGGTGAGGGAGAGGTTTTTAGCTTAAGGTGATCACATGACAGAGATTGAAGCAGCTGAATTGTCCTCAGGATATTATGGGAGAGAGGTACTGCATGGTATCAGCATTTCCATTACAAAACCAGGGATCTATATCGTACTTGGAAAAAACGGTGCCGGTAAGACTACTTTTTTCCGTACCATCACAGGAATACTGAAACCCTACACTGGAACCCTAACTATAGATGGGATCGACCCATACTACCACCCGGAAATCAGAGAGAAGTGTGTTTACCTTTCACACCAGGCTGGTGTTCCCGTCACGCTGGATGTTTCCCAAATCATAGAACTATTCGCCAAGCTGATGGATGCCAGTGAGGAAGACAAGGCACGAACGGTAAAGATGCTGGGTCTTCAGGATTTGCTGGAAAGATCCTATGTCTCCCTAAGTCAGGGCCAGAAGAAAAGAGTCTCCTTGGCTAAGGTTCTTCTGCGTGACCGTAGCATATATCTTTTTGATGAGCCAACGACCAATCTTGATCCCACAGTTGCGAGCGATGTGAGGAAAGACATCCTCAACATATCCAAGGACAAGATAGTTCTTTACTCCTCTCACAACCTTTATGAGGCCAGAGAAATAGGAAAGCAGGTTATCATCATTGACAATGGGAAATTGGCATACAACGGCGATATTGACAAGATCCCCATGGGGAAATACGTGATTGGAATTCGGGCTGATGACATATCTAGTGTTTTTCCGGAGGCAAAACTGGAGGGCAGATACTATATCCTGGAACTCGAGTCCCCGGATGAAGTACCGGCTGTGATAAGGAAACTTGCAGACTCGAAGATTAAGGTCCTGGAAATAAGGGAAATGAGCAATCCTCTCGAAGATCTGCTTCGGTGATTGTATTGTCACAAAGCAGACGAAGAATCGCCCCATTATTGAAGAAAAGACATAAACCGGGTTATAATAAAAGCCTGGACTGAGCAGCTTCAATGTCTCTCTATTAGGACATAGTATTTGAATGAGCCGGATTGAAATAATTTGAATAGCCTAAGGGAAGCCTCAAGGGAACTGAAAATAACCAGTCAAGAAATACATCCTTGAAATTAAAAATTCAGATGCCTATGCCTGATTTAACTGATAAGAATCACTGGGATCACTGGAAACTGCAACTTTCCGAGAGGGAGATAAGAGTTTGTAATATAATATGCAAATCTGACAAGCCACTTGGCTTTAACGAGATCAGTAGGATGACTGAACTTCATCAGGAAGTTCTTTCCAAGATTCTTCGGAGGCTTCTTTTCAGCAAGGACATAGAAAGGATTGATAACAAATATGGGAAATGCTGTTCGATCAGTCAATAAATAATGAACCCGGATTCTTGGGTGGAGGTGAAGGACAGTGACTGAGAAGGAGAAGAAAGAAGAAAAGCCAGAATGTGAATGCTGCTGTTGCTGCTAGAATTCGTAATCTGCTCATCAGACCAAAATTATAAAATTTTTTCCTGATCCAGGGTTAAAGGATCTGGCAGGACCTGCTAACATCAGTATATTGATTCTGATATCATGTATGGTGCGATTTGAAACGGAGGGTTTGTACCATGCTTTATCCGCCATTTCAGAATTATATGATCCTTCAGTCTTTCCGCTTCTGTGATTTTTTCATCATCACTGAAGTCACCGAGTTCCTCTGATTCAGAGATAATCCTGTAGCGGCTTGAGTTCGCGACTTCAATGGGCGAGATAAATACTGTGTCTCCGCTGGACATCGGAAGACTTGCGATGTATTCCGCGGTAGCCTCCCTATGGATGCGCTCAAATTTTACTCCGCCGGCACCCGCAAGAACTATGAGGCCTAACAATACGCCAGCTTTCCGGAACATTCCTATTAATCTGGCCATCGAATCCAGTCTGATTGGCTTGTTCAATATCCGGAGAACTTCAGAACTAGCTGATTCCAAGCCGACATAAATTTTATGGAGACCCAATTTCGCAAGTTTCTCTATTTCATCGCCCGTGAATTCCCTAGTAAAGGTGTCCAGGAAAGTATCTATGGGAAGAGGTGTGATAGCTCTAATTTTCTCAAGCAACTCTGCAAAATTTTCAAAGTCCGCATTTATCGGATTCCCGTCGCCAATGAAAACTGTCCTTCTGGTTTGAATGCCCTTTCCAAGGATATTCACGAGTCTTTTGGTTTGAATTTCAACCTCGTCTGCACTCAAAACTTTGGGCCTCACCCCTGTGTAGAGGGTACAAAACGTACAGCGATTCCAGGTGCATCCATGGCTATATCTGATATAGAGAGGGAAATACTGATCCGGGGGAACTATGGAAACTGGACCTCCATATGCTGATAGTAGTTTCTGGGAATCAATTTTAAGATTCTCCCAATCAAGCGCATTGAGCCTGCTCATAAAATAGGCCATTTCCTCTGATTCCCCGAGCCGAGAAGTTTCCACAATTTTGGTTGCCCTTACCCTTATTTCCTTAACGATCTCGGAGGCGGCACTATTTGACAGCGGAAGCGCAAAATGCCGGTGATTGTTTGCACCGATCTGAAGGAAAGAATTCATAAGGCCTCTCCTGTACATCCTGCCGTCAATCAGAGCGAATATGGGTCTTCCTTCCAGGTCAAAGGCAAAGGTGTCTCCCCTTTCCTCACCCACTGTTACGACCCCGTTCCTGATATTCGCGACCGTAATTGTCATTTCACTACCAGAGAGCTTTTACTCCTTGATATCCTGAAGCAGTCCGTAATCACAAACAAAGTGATATAACTTCACCACTAAATTTAGATGCTTTAGCCTTCAGTTTTAACCAGAACGAGAACGGTCAGGCATTCATGTTTTCACGTGCAGAAAATCCCAGCTGATCTGAAGAGTGGTTTCTTCTAATCAGAACAGAGTTCCGGTGAGCTAGCTTGAGAAGATGTGGATACTCCCCATTGAACAGTTTACTGATAGTTCGAACGGCTCCTTTCAGAGAAATTTTATGCCCAGGGCTCACGATAAAGTGCCTGTTGTATATGTATCCAACCTTTTGGCCATTCAGATAAACGTAGTTGTCAGAGACTTCACCCATTAGGAGAGACTTTGCCACGCCTATTGTTTGGATGCCAAGCATTACTCCTGCATATGAGGCTAGCCCTACCCTTCTGGGATGCAGGTAGCCGTTTGCATCAACGAGAAGCAGACCTTTGAAGCCCCTGCAGAGGTCCTCTATAAACTGGAATTCCCTGAAGGCCAAATAACCGGGAATATATGGAAATCTTACCGGGAGAATCGTTTCACGGCTGTGAATGCCATCACTGTCCTGCCATACAAAGCTGCCGTATCCCATAGCATCGTCGTATGAGACATCAACCGCTCCAATGGTATCGGACATGCAATCTGAATCCTCCAGGCTGACCATACTCGCTATTTGTTCCTGGAGACTGCGCATTTTTTGAAGCGGTGCATCCGACTCGAAATTATTAAAACGCACCGCCTCAAAATTCAAGACTCTGGAGCCGTCGGTTTCTATGCCCTCCTCTCTTAGTTTCGATACTTTCTCTTCCCGAAATCCAGTTGAAGTAAATTTCCAGACGAGCCCATCAGATCTTATCACCCTGTGGAACGGAATATCATTGTCGTTCTGGGAAATTGAAATCATATAGGCACATGCCTTGGCCGCTGAGATGTCTCCCAGCGCTCTGGCAATATCACCGTACGTGGAAACCATACCCGCCGGTATCTGACGTATAAGATTATAGAAGAACGAATAAAGATCGAACCTGTGGAAATCCGATCCGCTTTGAAGGCTGTTTTCCACTCTTGCCTATGGAAATTCGGTTTAAAAACCAATCTTCCTGTGAATTATTAATTAATAGTTTTCCCATTTCCCCCTGATGTTCGAGAATGGCTTCGGGCGACTTGGGACTTTTGTTGGAAGAAACAGCGGTAAGGTAATTATAGCCTGGATAGTTCTTCTAGTGGTTCTCACTCCATTCTCGTCTCTCCTGTTCTCGGAAACCTCATACAATATAGGTTCTGACATAGTTCCCAGTAATTCCATGGCAAACATCGCCTCTAACCTTCAGTCCCAGTATTTTTCATCTTCCAATTCGTCCGGGAACTCGTCTCAGCTTGTAGTTGTCACCACAGGTGCGAACTTGTCAGACTCGCAGGGTTTCAGCGCGCTTTATCATGCACAGAATCAGGTTCTTTCCTATCTGAGATCTGAAAGGATCAGCGGGAATGTTTCTAGTATAATTACCATCGAGAATCAGACACTTCAGGCTGTTGGAAACGCCACTCTTGAACTCATGAATTCGACCTATCCAATAATAAACGGAATAAACCAGCAAGCCTATTTCCTGAATCAGTCCGGTCAGCTGATATCCTTTGGTTTATTCGGTACGCCCCAATTATATGTGGAAAATCTTAGCTTATCCCACAATTCTAGTAAAGCTCTTGCCTTTGCTCTGGAAAACACGCCCCCTGATGTTTTGCTCTTCTTCAACGAAACGTCCTTCATGCAAAACTTCAGTAAAAAATTCACCGGTAATATCACCCAAGCCACAATCCCTTCCGTCAATCCAGCTCAGTTTAGTCAGACCCACAACATTACGGAAAATCAGCTGCTCGCAGCCGAAGGAGGCGCACTTCTCGGGAATTTCACATATTCCAGCTACAATTTGACCGACCTATCTGCCTTCAACGCCTCCTATTACAGATTTGCGACCTCCTTCACCTATAGCGTACTCGATAATTCCTTCAGCAGCCAGGTGAAGAGCTTCATAACTGACACCTTGAACGCATCCTATACATCGTTCGTGTATTCCGCAATCAATCTCAGTCAGCCCGCCACTGCAGGTCAGATCAGCGCATTATCTGACCACTACGCTGCTCAGGGTGTGATCCATCTGTTCAGCGGCAATCCTCTTATCCGCGTCAGGCAAGCTTACATGGATGGGTTCTCCAGCCTCCTGAACAGCACAGAAAATGCCGAAAAAACCGCCGTTAGCTACTTCAATGGCGGATCATTCTCAGTGTTTCCGGCTGTTCCCCAGAATTATGTCTTCCATCAGTTTGTTGGCTACGACAACAGAACAGTGATAAATGTAATATCCACAAGCCAGAATCTGACTGTATCTCAGGTGAATCAGATAAATGAACTTTATAAAAATAACCTGCCAAGTTCACCGCAGGCTAATTCCTATGCTGCCGGATCCTCCGCACTCTCCAACCAGCTGGCCTCCGAATCACTCAGCGGAATGGTTAGGGCTCTCATTATAGGCATAGTTCTTTCAGTTATAATCGTAGGCATATTCTTCAGATCTCCTGTGGCTGCCTTTCTGCCTCTCGCGATGTTCGGGGTATCGGCTGCAGTTTCACTGTCGCTGAACGCCCTCCTTTACAAGTATATAATCCATGGAACAATATCCTTCATAACACCCACACTTCTTTTGATTCTCCTCCTCGGGCTTTCCAGCGATTACGTCGTATACATAATGGCAAGGTACCGGCGAGAGCTTAGGAACAAGAATCCAGATGCAGCCAGGGAGTCGGCAAAATGGGCAGGCCACGCCGTTTTCACCTCAGGCATTACCGTCGGCCTCTCATACGTGGTGCTCTGGCTCTCAAATGTGCCAATCTTCAGTGATTCCGGCTTAACCAATGCCATAGGAGTCGTAGTGGCGATTCTTGTTGCAAATACAATGCTCATCGCGATCCTGAACCGGGGAAAGAGCAAGGTGTTCTGGCCTTCGAAGATACAGTCTACCAATTCCGGTGTTGAGCGGAGCTATATGAACGGTATCGCCAACACGGTTCTCAGGCACAAGGGGAAGCTTCTGATAGCTTTTGTTGTTGCCTCCATTCTTTCCTCCTATCTCTATTTCGAGACAGAGCCTAACATGGATGTCTTCAATCTGGTTCCGGCCAGCAGCGGAATACAGGCAATAGAGGTTGTAAATTCAAGTTTCCACGGTGACTTCTTCGACAGGGGGTATATTATCCTCAATTTCACCAGTCCTGTGTATTCCGGTGGCAGCTTCAATGCCAATGACATAAGTGTGATCACACAGGTCGAAAATATGCTGGCAAGCCAGAGCCAAGTTACCGCCGTATTCGGACCCACCTATCCATACGGTTACTATGTTCCGTACAATTACACAGGAAATTACAATTCCACCTACC
>JAHXPV010000023.1:0-19847 GCA_031625175.1 Thermoplasmatales archaeon AK
ATGTTGTTCACAAGGTTCAGAATTTCAGTGGCGTTGGTGTGCTCATTGAGCATCCTGAGCACCTTGTATGCCCCGGACTGTATGTAAACATTCACCCGGTCGAGGCCGTTTCTTTTCATATCCTGGAAATGTATCATATTTTTTTTCTTGGGTGTTGTGAATATATCAAACGAGCTCTGGATCTCAAGGCCGAATTTTTTCTTTATAGTACTCAAGGCCAGGTTGAGAGTCTTCTGTTCTATGTTCATGGCGTTTGCGTCTCCCAGAAGAACTCCAGTCCGGCTGGATATTCCCTGCCCGAAGTAAGAAGCCACATTGTCCAGGTGTTTCATGAAATCATCCAAGGAACGCTCTTCATAGTGCCTTTCAAGGTGCGAGGAACATATTGTGCATCTGTTCCATATGCAGCCGTAGGAGAGTTCAACATATATGGGTCTTGACAGTCCAGGGGGGATCAGAGGCATCTGCCTGTACATTGAAAGAAGGGAATTGCGATCGGTCTCCATCTCTGCTGTCTTTCGCTCAATTAAATTGAGATCAGGTCTGTCGGTATCGTGGCATTGTGATACTGCATTTGATACAAGGGACTTGACTGAATTCATAACTTCTTTTGAGGATTCGCCGGACATCTTTTCCACGATCCTCTTATCTCCAGACCATCCGAGCCTATAGAAGTCGCCGGACAGTGACCGCCTGAAGGTTTCGCCATTCCGGGTCACGGAAAGCAATCTGCCCGATTCATCGAAATTTACCACGAGGTTTTTTCCCTCGGAAACTGTGATAATGTGGTTATTCCGGGTTAATGTAGGAGACGACACGCATGGTGATTCCATCATGATAAAATAAATTTACAACCTGGAAAGTTCATATCGCAGCTTCTCTGCATGTGCAAGACTTGCAAGGTTCAATCCCTTATCTCCTTTTCCGCCAGAATACCGGTGAGTATGATGACGAATGCAGCGAGGGCTGCCAGTCCACCAAGCCATTTCCCAACCTGGAGCCACTGGCTTGCTGTCAGGGATCCATTGATTATAACCATTCTGATTGCTTCTGCAGACCAGGAAACAGGGTTGTACTGTGCCACATTTGAGAGCCAGGTTGCCATCATATTTGGCGAGAACATTGCATAGCTTACGAACAGGAGTGGGAGATTTACAAGATTTACTATTCCGAATATCGAGTTCATATTTGTCATCCTGATTGCTATAGCGCTGAATATGGATGCGAATATGAATGACACCAGTATTATCGCAGTAACAACTACAAGGCCGTCCAGAACATTGAATCCGTTGACGAACTTAAGGCCGTTTGGAATGAGAAGAGCAGCCACGATCAGTATCAGTGCCTGCGGCAGTATCCTAAATATTGCGGAGATGATTTTTGAAAAGACGATTGAGCTTCTCCTGATTGGTGAGGAGAGAAATCTGCCCATTGGTCCAAGTCTGCGGTCAAATATAATCTGAGTTCCTGCAAACATTGCGGTGAACAGACCGGTCACCGTGAGTACCCCGCCGACGATATATGTTATGTAGTCCGGTGCTCCTCCAAGCACATATGAACTTGCTTGGGGAAAGAATTTCGTTATGTCAAAGGCACTTCCGAACAATGCGATCCAGAAGAACGGCTGCAGCAATCCTGTCACAAAGAAGACAGGGTTGCGGTACCATTTTTTCAACTCCCTGGCTGTTAGGGGCCATAGTCCACTCATCTTCTTATCCTCCTCATATTCATCATCATCTTTCTGGCATCGCCGGAATCATCTGTTCTTATGTCACGTCCTGTATATTCGAGAAACACCTCATCCAGCGACGGTTTCTGAACCGTGAGCTTAAGTGTTGAGAGCTTGTATTCAGAAATGAAGTTGATTATCTTGGGTAGATAATCATCGGCATTGGGAACCTTTATTCTTACGGTGTTTACCCCCATCTCCGATATGTCAGATGCACCATCGAAGCTCTTCATGGTTTCAACCTGATTCCTGTCAGAGAGGGTTATCGTTATAACGTCGCCCTTAAGCGAGGCCTTAAGTTCCTCTGGAGAACCCGTGACAAGCACTCTGCCATGGTCTATTATGGAAACACGATCTGCAAGGGCATCTATCTCCTCCAGGTAGTGTGATGTAAGTATTATCGTGACATTCAGCTTCTCCTGAATGTCCCTCACGTAGTTCCACATCTGTGTCCTGGTCTGCACATCAAGTCCTAGGGTTGGCTCATCAAGGAACAGGATCTTTGGTTCATTTACGAGCCCTATGATAAGCTCAAGTCTCTTCCGCATCCCGCCGGAATAGCCGCGAACATAACGATCCGCGGCGTCTTCCATATCAACAAGCTTCAGGAGCCTGCTGATCCTCTCGTTTGCAACAGCCCTCGGAACGTCGTAGAACTGGGAAACCATTATCATGTTCTCCCTGCCAGTGAGATCTTCATCCGCAGTCAGATCCTGCGGAACCACTCCAATTGCTCGTCTCACTGACATTGAATCCTTTACGATGTCATGGCCCGCGACCATGGCATGTCCTGATGTTGGAGCTATCCTGGTAGTAAGCATGTTGATCGTTGTGGTTTTCCCGGCTCCATTTGGACCAAGGAGGCCATAAATCTCGCCCTCCTCGATCTCTATGTTCAGATTATCCACTGCTTTTATTTTTCCCAGATAGATTTTGGTGAGGTTTTGCGTCTCTATTATCTTAGACACTATAATCACTCTCCTATTATTTTCCTGAGCCTTTCAGCGACTGCCCTCAGCCTCTCCCTGTAGGCGCTGACATCATTCGTCTGTTCCTCCAGATAAGAAAGATACGATTCGAAATCGGATACTATCCTTTCAAGATTCCAGGTCTCATCGAGGTCGCTCTCCTTAACCTTGGCACCAATTTCTTCCCTGCCTCTATCTGTAAGTTCATACCTGAGATCGGGAAGCCTTCTGATTAGACTCTCTTTTTCAAGATTGCTAAGCAGCGGATATATTGTTCCCGGGCTTGGTTTCCACCAGCCCATAGTCTGGCGGCTGATTTCATTAATTATATCGGCGCCTTTCATAGGCGACCTGTTCAGGAGCCAGAGAACATAATATCTCATCCCGCCATGATATCGGAAATTCTTGGCGAAATTGAATCCGGAGTACCAGTTTCTGCTGAAGCCCCTCCTGAAATCTTCTGGATCAGGGAACGGCATTTGATATCGGATTCGATATCTAATCAGATTATATAAAGATTAACTGTGCCCCGATTAGTAGGTCCTGCGAAAATAAAGGCAGCTTGATGAATTTGCAGTCACAGCGAGAAGTCACCAATAAGCTCAAGCCTCGCTTTGTGCCTCATTCTGACAAACAACGTAAGTCCGAGGATGAATGCAATCCAGATTATTGCCCCGTATACCCCGTAGATGTATGGCGCTGACAGATTAAATTCTATAGCCACTATTATGGCGAAGATAAGAGTAATAGTGGAAATTGTCGGAATTATCAGTTGCCGGAATAACTTAAGCTTCATTTTTTCCTTCTTTATGTAGACCGCAAGTGAAGTGTTGGTAAGTATATGTATGAGATACGCAACTGGGCTTTCCAGTATCAGCAGAAACAGAGATGCGAATGTAAGGGCATTCACAGGCTCCCCCGGATAGAGCCCTTCAAAGACAAGCCCAGTGGCTATGACAACCACTGCTGAAATGAGTGCTACAAGCAGGACTGCATTGGTTGGGGTCCCGGTTCTGTGGTGGGTCTTCGATATCCTGTCGTCAATGACCTTTTCTCTTGACATTGAAAAAAGAACCCGGGAAGCGTTTGTTCCCAGTGAAACAGTGGCTGTGAAATAGGAATTCGCGACCAAAATTACGAGAAGTATGAAGAGAGGGAAGCTAAGCGATCCGAAGCTTGACTGGTATATGTTCAGGACAGGGTAGGGATAGCTTGAGCCTCCAAAGTTTGCTATTGATGATATTGAAGGCCATGCGGTCAGCTGAGCATATGCTGCCAGAATTATGGTTACGCCAAGTATTGCAATGGTACTCAGGATGGCAACAGGAACGTTTTTCTTTGGATTTTTTGTTTCCTCTGCAACAGGCAAGGCACCACCTATGCCGACGAATGTGCCAATTGCGTAGATCATCATGGTGCTTACATAGAGGATATTATTGCCCAGAGGCTTGGGGGTGAAAGGAACAGAACTGATGGAATGGTGATCAATGACGAGAAGTGCAACTGATGTAATCAGAAAGAATCCTATCTCAATTGTTATGGTGTAGGATACGAATCTCAGGGAGGGCCGAATGCCGGAATATATTAATCCGGCCACTAGGCCAAGGAATGCCAGAGCCACGGGAATCCACAGATAGTTTGCATAGGGAATGTTTACTCCGACGGAAGGCAGAACACCATACAGGAAACTTATGAATCCCAGGATTCCGAAGCCAGTAAAGCTAAGCATCTGATAGGAGACATACGAGATAGCAGTGAGAAAACCGGCCGAATTGCCAAGACCTCTGCTTACGAATGTGTAGTAGCCGCCGGAACTTGACAGCTTCTTGGAAAATTCATACATTGAGAAGCTCATCAGTCCGTATATGACCAGTGAGAGAATGAGAATAAGTGGAATTGCCAGAGCCCCAGAGGGATATTGTGTGAAAGTGAAACCGATCAGGCTCGCTGTACTCGTGATGTAAAGAACAATTGTGCCGCCCGGCGCATTTAGAGCAACGGCCTGAGAAATTGCATGCCTGAGACCAAGCTGATCCTTCTTCAAGTGCTTAAAACTAAACTCAGTTTCCTGCACTTTTAGGCTTATGATTGGTGAATATTTGAAACTATGTGCGACACCTGTAATACAAGTGGCAGCTTTTTTGATCTTGATCACAATCATTCGGTGAAGTTGTCATAGGGAATCCTTAGCTGCTCAAGTTAGAAAAAAGTTATAATCCCGCAACTAATGTTTATCCAGATTAAAGTATCTCGCTCCGGATGGCTGTGCATTGCATGTGCAGTTTCCAGGAGCTGTTAGGAACTATTGCTGGATGGGGAATAATGGAAAACACACTGTCACAGACTCAGCTGCCATATGGCCAAGAAGTAGTCGACAATTTTGGTAGGCCAGTGCGGAGCATGAGGATTCAGCTTAATACGGTGTGTAATTTCAAGTGTTTCTTCTGCCATATGGAGGGAACGGGAATTCACTCTGAGTCCATGAGCGCTGAGGAGATAGAACGTGTTATCCGGCTTGCACGGCGCTTCGGAGTCAATAAGATCAAGTTTACCGGCGGTGAGCCCACTCTTCGGCCTGATATAATATATCTATGACCACAAACGGTTTTATGCTGCCGTCACTGGCGAAACCACTGAAGGAAGCTGGCCTGGACAGAGTGAACATTTCGCTTCACTCCATTGAGCCAGAGAAATTTCAATTCATAACTGGCACTGACTCCCTTGACAGGGTGATACAGGGGATAAGGGCAGCCAGGGCAGCAGGTTTCAGCCCAATAAAGATTAACTTTGTTGTACTGAAAGATCTCAACGTGGAACAGATACCTTCCATGCTTCGGCTTGCGGCAAAGGAGGGATTTATTCTGCAGCTGATTGAATTTGAGACCACAAGGGAGTTAGAACATTCCCCGGAGTTCAGGAAATATCACATGCCACTTGAGCCAATTGAGCTGGAATTGCGAAAAATGGCAATAGGCGTTGATTTCAATGAGCTCCACAAGAGGCCGAGATACCTCCTGGAAACAGATTATGGCAGGGCTCAGGTTGAATTTGTCAAGCCCATGCGGAACTATGAGTTCTGCAACAACTGTACCCGGCTCAGGCTCACTTCCACGGGCAAATTAAAACCATGCCTTATGAGAAGTGACAATTACACTGATATCCTCGGCAATATCCGAAGGGGTGATCCGGACAGCATTCTTGAGCAGCGTTTCATAGAATCTGTAAAGAAGAGGGAACCATACTGGAAAAAGGAGGATGCAATTGAAAGTCAGAGTCAAGCTGTTCGGGTCAGTGAGGGATGATCTCGGAACTGAATCCATTGAGATTGAGGTCCCATCCCGGATCACTGTTGACCTGTTTGTTACTGAACTCAAATCCAGATACAAACAGCTATCAGGCAGAAAGGGCCCGCTGCTTGTGGCTGTGAACCAGAATCTGGGGTCTCCAGGTACCATCATTAATGAGGGTGACGAGGTGGCTGTCTTTCCCATGGTGAGTGGTGGTTGATTGATCGCAAAATTACAGGCAGAAAAGATCAACCCTCAAGAAATTATAGACCTGATGAGAACGCCACGTGCAGGTGCTATCGTAACTTTCCTCGGGACAGTCCGTGATCACTCAGAGGATGTTCAGGTATCAGAGCTGGTCTATGAGGCCTACGAGGAGATGGCCATCAAGTCATTCAGGGAGATTTTGGATGATGCACGTTCAAGATTCCACTTCGTGGACGCTGCCGTTGTGCACAGGACAGGAAGACTTAAACTTACGGAAGATTCAGTTATGATCGCGGTTTCTGCTGTCCACAGAAAGGAGGCTTTCAGGGCATGCGAATACATAATAGACAGGATAAAGGAGATCTCACCTATCTGGAAGAGGGATGTACTAGCCGATGGTACGGAAAAGTGGCGAGATTAGCTGCTGCTCTTGCAGAGTTCATTTGCCAGCTCCAGATCATCTTCCGTGTTAATGTTGAAAAATGCATATGGTGAAAATTTTTCTGCAGGAATGGTGTGATGCGCTGAATTGAGTATGGACTGGTGCAGGCTGGGTGATTTCTGGATCCTTCCCCTGTAGATGGCAAGTAGTGGCTCCAGCTTTCCGTCAGAATGTTTAGGTACGGTTGTGAGACCGTTGAACTCTGATAGGAGAAGTCTCAGGTCCTTCTCAGTAAAAAAAGGCATGTCGCCAGCAATAAGGGCGAAACCCTCAGGAAACTGCCTTGACAGCTTAACAACAAGATCTATTATGGAATCGGAGTTGTCCTGTATATACTCAAAGGGAATATCTATCTTGGAGTAGATTAGGGGTTCGAAAACACTTGAAACTTTCCTCAGAATTATTTCAATAATTCTTTCCCCACAGACAGTCATGAGATGTTTTCCCGGGAGTCTCACCGACGCCTTGACTGGAATCACACCGATCATGCGGAATCAGACATCTAATACATGCTCAGCTCAATGATATATTATCCGATCAGGGTCATTCAGGAAAAGCAGGAGTAAGATACACATTCAAATTTTGGAGTTTCTGATGATCATTGTGCAACGCAATATTCATGTTACTAATGCCAAATTAAAGGCCTGATCATCGTTAGGTTTCAGTAACGGGAATGAAAGCTCCATGGTAAATTGTCTATACCCTGTGTTGTATTACTTAACATATGATAGACGTGAGCGAGAAGCCGATTTCAAGGAGAACCGCAATCGCCTCCGGCAAGATCAAGCTCAAACCTGAAACTGTAAGGGCCATCAGGGAGAACAGGATAAAGAAAGGAGATGTTGGGGAGGCTTTAAGAATAGCTGCAATCCAGGGTGTGAAGACAGCCTGGATGAGGCTGCCCTTCTGCCATCAGATTCCGATCGAAGCTGTTGATGTGACTTGGTCAATCAATGATGATGTTCTTTCCGTGCGCTGTGAGGTGTTGGCAAATTACAAGACAGGTGTTGAGATGGATGCTCTAACTGGTGTTTCAACAGCACTCCTTACCGTGTGGGATATGGTAAAGTACATTGAAAAGGATGAAACCGGAAACTATCCGGAAACCATGATATATGATATAAAGGTAGAAAAGAAGGTGAAAACGGTTGCACGAGCACCACCTGAAAGGTCTGAAGGTTAAATTTTCACTGCTGGTTGCAAGTTCCACCCGGACAGCACTGAATGATGATTCAGGCAGGGCTATGAAGGAAATTGTGGAAAGATACAATCACGAGGTGGTAAACTATCAGGTTGTTCCCGATTCTGAGGCAAGTATTCAGGAAGCTGTGATGTCCTTTCTCAAAGATTCTGACTGTGTAGTCATTTCCGGTGGCACAGGCATTACCCGGAACGATGTTACTGTAGAGACTGTCAGGAATATTTCAGACTTTGAGATTTCCGGATTCAACATCATCTTCATGATCAAGTCATACCAGCAGGTTGGTACGGCCTCAATGCTCAGCCGTGCCAGTGCATTCTCAGTTGGAAGGAAGCCAGTCTTCTGCCTCCCAGGATCTCCCAGGGCTGCCGTCATGGGTCTCGAGGAGATAATAATCCCGGAGATTGATCATGTGATCCACGAGCTGGGGAGGTGACACAGATTCCGATCGCTTCTGACGCACAGAATCATCTTTCTACTATAGACGAAGCGATCCAGGTCATTTCAAGGGAAAAGTGGGTATTGCCGGAAATCCAGGAGATCCCGGTCAGGAAGGCCCTGAGACATGTTCTGGCAGAACAGGTTACTGCAAGAATGCCCTATCCACCCAATAACGTCAGTGCGGTGGACGGATTCTGTTTCCCCTATAAACCTTCCTTCATTCAGAAGGCCACGAGTTCAGGTGTGGAAATAGGCGGCACTATTGAGGCAGGAAGAAAATTTGAGGGAAAAGTGGATATTTCAAAGGCCTTCAGAATATTCACGGGAGGATTATTGCCGCCGGGATACAGTTCCGTTGTCAAAGAGGAAGAATCATCCCGCGTGGGGGACAGGGTAATATTCAGGGTAATTCCCTCTGAGTGGGAAAATGTTAAGCGGAGAGGTGAAGATATATCAGAGGGAGCAATTATCGGTGAACTCGGAAGTATCCTCGATCCAGGTAAGATAACCGCTTTTCTTTCTGCTGGTGTCTCCGCTGTGAGGGTATACAGAAAGCTCAGGGTTGAGATTATATCCACTGGGGACGAGCTGCTGAACCCGGAAAGTAAAATTGAAAATACGACACAGCCACTGCTGGTATCGGCTTTGAGCAGCCCAATTCTGGATCCATACCCGGGTCCAGTATGCCCGGATGAACGGGAAGCTATTGCGGTCGCAATTGATAATGCAATTAGCAGAGCTGATGCAGTTGCTATAACGGGTGGGTCGAGCAGGGGAGAAAAAGACCTGGTCAACGGAATTCTCAAGGAAGTTGCAAAGCCAATACTCAGAGGTTTCAAAATAAAGCCGGGGAGAACCATCTCGATGTACAGCATGAATGGAAGGCCGGTGTTCTCCGTTTCCGGAATCCCGTTTGCAGCCCTGGCCTCCACAGTTGTCCTGCTTGATGTCTTTATTAAGTTCTGCCTCAAGCTTGACAAAGCGTTTCTGCCAAGGGTTTCTGTCAAGGCTCCAATAGAACTTAGCACAGACCCGGAATATTACGTGGTCAGTGGGGCTAGAATAGAATTTTGCACTCCCTCTCCATCGGTACATATAGTTCAGGAAAGATCAAAGTCTGGAGTGGGCAACCTTGTAGGAATTAACTCCCTTGTCATAATTCCGCCTGGAAAGGAACCTGTAGCCAAGGGAACTGCTTTGAAGGCGATTATGTTGTGGTGATCATATGAAGAGCATTTACACTAAGGTTATATCGTTCCCTGAGGCAAATGACCTTGTTCAGAAAAACCTGAACCTTATTTTGGACGAGGACCAGATTGATCTTTCGCAGGCTGCCGGGCGAATCGCTTCTGAGGATGTTTTCTCCCCAATGGATAGCCCACCGTTTAATAGGGCCACCATGGATGGCTTCGCCCTTCGCTCCAGTGAAACGTCATATGCAAGTCCTGAATCGCCAGCGCGATTTAAGGTGGAGGGGGAATCATTCATTGGCGAAGTTCCACAGCCACTTCTTGGAAGGATGGCATGCATGCGCATTTCAACTGGATCCATGCTTCCCGACAACGCCGACTGTGTGGTTCCAGTGGAAGAGGTGGAAATTGAGCAAGATTATGTGCTTCTTCAAAGACCGCTCAGGAAATGGGAAAATGTTGCCGTGGCAGGTTCCGATATTCCAAAGGGGAAGCTGATCCTGAGGAGAGGAATGCCTGTCGGGTTTCCTGAAATAGCTGTACTTGCAACTCTCGGGATAAATAGACTGAAGGTGAAGAGAAAACTCAGGATAGGGATATTTTCCAGCGGTTCTGAGCTAGTGAATCCAGGGGAAAGTCTCCCAAGGGGAAAGATTTTTGAATCCAATGGCCAGGCACTAACAACACTTCTCAAGGCTTATGATTCTTTCAGAGTGGATTATCTGGGAATTATAAAGGAGAACTATGAGGTCACAATGAGAACACTTATGGAATATTCTAAGGAATACGACATTATAGTAACCTCCGCCGGTACATCCTACGGAGAGCGTGATTTTGTCTACCGGGTCCTCCAGACATCATCACCGGGCCTCATATTCCATGGCGTGATGGTCAAGCCTGGCATGCCGACGGCATTCGGAAAAATAGGGCAGTGCAGCGTAATAGCTCTACCGGGATTCCCGGTCTCTGCGATAATGATAATGCTGGCTCTCTTCCTTCCCAATATCCTGAAAGCAGTCGGCATTAGGGAGAAGGCAGAGGTAATAAGGTGCGTCCTTGGTTCTGATGTGAAGAGGGATGACCGCAAATGGAACCTCATTCCGGTTGCACTTATCGACGGCGAACCGCCAGTTGCTGTTCCCATGCATGGATTATCAGGCTCAATTTCCCGTTTCCTAAACACTTCCGGATATCTCTCAATCGAACCAGGTTTCACTATTCCAGCGGGGACTTTGGTGACCGCAGAAAAATTCGAGAGGACGAGGTTCCTGGCAGAACCCATTGTGAGCGGAAATATAAGCGATTATCTTGTTAAAGTCATGGACACGCTTGTAGCAGATATCACTTACCTCAGGACGGATGCACAAACATCCATGCAACTTCTTGAGCGTTCACATGTATCGGGTGTAGTAATCCCATCTTCTGTTGCTGGCTCCCTGAAAATAGCAGACCGCCAGAATTCAATAGCGATATCTGATATTGCCTCCAAGGTCAGCATCCCGATTGAAGCTGCCGACGATCAAGGGGATGTTCTAGTATTCAGGCATGGCACCCTGCTGGAATCAAAACTGAGGGAATTTTTATAAGACGTTCAATATTCAAAGAGACCCGCATACAGGACACGACGGGTCCCTTTCCACCCTGATACTTGACGTCTGCTGGTTCCAGCTGTCGAAGTAGATTAAATCTCCTGAGACCGGCTGTCTGGTGATAAGCTTCAATGCGAGAGAGAATGCAATTGAAGATGATATGTAAGGGGCAGACGGGAGAATCCCGAATTCCTGACACGTAGCCTCCTCTGCGCTCTCAGGAATCTTAAGGCAGGCGAAACATGAGGTTCTGCCGGGGACAATAGCTTTCACCTGGCTTACCGTTCCTATGGCGGACTGGAATATCCATGGTATTCCCTTTCTCACTGCAACCCTGTTGATCTCTCTCCTGGCTTTGAAATTATCAGTTCCGTCAATAAGGATATCGGCACCTGCCAGGAGTTTCTCTGCGTTTCTTCCGTCAATGAAGGAATCAACAGCTTCCACCACAGAATCAGATCCGGACGCCCTTATTTTCTCTGCTGCAACCACTGCCTTGTTTTTGCCAAGATCGTCCCCGTCAAAGAGAATCTGCCTGTGGATGTTGGATATGTCTATGGAATCGCCATCGACAAGACGCAGATGTCCAACGCCGTTCCTTGCCAGCAGATCGGAGACAAGGGAACCTGTGCCGCCAACCCCGATTACCACGACCCTGGCAGATCTGATCAGGTCCAACCCGGAGACTCCAATCTCCCTGAGCGAAGCAAGCCTGGAGTACCTGAGGCTAATCATCATCCAAGTATTGCTGCATGGATTTTAACACTCCTACAATGATGTTATGGAAGAGGCTTATTAGATTCACCGACATCCTTACTCCATGAAGGCTGGAGTTTTGAAGGCTCTCAATACTGAAATAGTTGTGGAAGACGTAATGGAACCTGAGATCAGGGAAGACGAAGTCCTCATAAAGCAGAACCTCACAGGCATTTGCTATAGGGACATTCTCACTCAGGGAGGATACTTCCCCAGACTGAAGACTCCCATCATCCCCGGTCACGAGATATCCGGCGTAGTAGTAAAAAAAGGGTCACACGTGAAAAAGTTCAATATCGGTGATCATGTCGCTAGCCTTATCTATGTTCCTTGCGGGAAATGTGAATACTGCCTCCGTGGCGACGAAAACCTTTGTCCAAACAAGAATACATTCGGCGAAACGGTAAACGGGGCCTACGCAGAATTCATTGCCGTGCCTGAGATCAGCCTCGTCAAGGTTCCGGAAGGCGTCGGAGACGCTGACGCCTCCTTGTCTGCCTGTGTAACTGGAATGGTGTACCATGCCTTAACCACCGTGGGTCAGATTAAGAATAACGACTGGGTAATGATAACAGGTGCCGGCGGTGGTGTTGGACTGAACGCCATCCAGGTCGCAAAGGCTCTTGGTGCGAGGGTTGTTGCTGAAACCTCATCACCCTTCAAGGCTGAACTGATAGCAAAGCAGGGAGCGGACTACATTGTAACGGGAGACCAGTTTGACAGGGAGGCAAAGAAAATCACAGGTGATGGCCCTGAAATAGTGCTTGACACAGTCGGAGCGCCAACATTTGAAAGGGCCCTTAGAAGTCTCAGATTCGGAGGAAAACTGGTAACAATAGGGAACGTTTCGCCGAATCCGGTGCCGCTCCCTCTTGGCCTTATAATTGTAAAGGGCAATTCCGTGAGGGGAAGTATAAGCTCAACCAGGAAGGATATGATGAGTGTGCTGGAGCTTGCAAGGAATGGCAAACTGAAGGCGGCAACCCATCGCACTGTAACGCTCGAGCAAGTAAATGAGGCATACAGTGAAATGAAGGAAAAGAAATCAGCCGGAAGAATAATGATAAAAGTCGGGTGATTGCTGCCTCACCCAGAGATCAGTTGGCCGGTTCCTCACCGCTGACCTCAGTCATCTTCGGAGATGAAACTGGCACTCCAATTTTTGAAAGAACCCTGTCCTTGGTTTCAGGGAGAGCAAATAGCACCGCAAGAGCCAGAGCACTGACAATGGCGCCGGGAATCACTCCCCCATAGAGGAGGTATGATATGCCTGTGTAGCCAGTAATCAGGGGCGGGACAATGATGCTTGTAACGATCCCGCTTCCAAGAACACCGATCTCAGCCGTTAGACCGGTTCCAGAGTACCTGAGCCTGGTTGGAAACATCTCGGCAAACCAGACAAATGTTATGCCTACCGCGAGCCAGACAAGGAATTCAATGACATTTGTTGCAAGAAGGATATTCAGGCCGTTTGCAGTACCCATGAGGAGGTAATAGGGATAGAGGAATATCAGTGTCCCAGCCAGAGGCAGCACCATCGCCTTCTTTCTCCCAATCCTGTCACTCAATGGCCCGCCCACAACAGCACCAATGGCTGCGCCAACAAAGTATGCAACCGCGATTGTAAGAGGAGCAAAGAGTGTTGAGGCCGTGCCGAATGAGTTCGTAAGGTGGCCGAACAGCCTGAGTATATAGACCTGTGCAATGGGGCCGCCAAAGAATACACCATTTGCAGCCTGGAAGAAATACATAAGCATGGCCGCTATCATGAGTATCCCCAGTTTTCCCCTTACAGCCTCCCCTGCAGGGACCTTAGCAATCTGTCTGCTCTTGAGTATCTCCTGAAACAGAGGGCTGTCGAACATCCTGAGTCTTATTATGAGGCCAACTATTGCTATCACTGCTCCAGCAAGATATGGAATCCTCCAGCCGATACTCAGGAAAGCTGAACCACTGTAAACCTCTGCAAGAGTGAATGCAAGACCACCAAGACCTATTCCAAAAGACTGCATAAGTCCAAGGAGGGCACCATAATATCCTCTCCTCTTGGCCTTGCCGTGGGCCTCAGCATATTCCACAACCCATACAGAGGCCCCGCCGAATTCGCCTCCAAGTGCCATTCCAAGCATCAGCCTGAAAACAAAGAGAAGCGCGACTGCCGCTAATCCTATGGAAGCATAACTCGGCAGCAATCCTGTGCCCAGCACAGATGCAAATGCCAGGAATATGGACAGCGCTAAGGCTTTGTTTCTTCCTGAACGGTCACCAAAATGCCCGAACACGAAAGCGCCAAGGGGTCTTGTTATGTAACCAACCCCAAAGGTTACGATTGAAAGCGTGGTCGCCAGGGCAGCGCTCTTTGCCAGAGGGCCAAAAAAAACGGTTGGCCACACGATCGCCGCGGCGCTGGCGGAAATGAAGAACTCATAGAAATCAACAAAATTACCAAACCCAGCTGCCGCAGTAACTTTACCCATGCTCTGCAGATTCGATGTCGGGGAATCTCCCATGGTTAATTATAATATTATGGAATATTTAAAATTTCTTGGGAAAAAACATTGTATAATATTCTGAAATGTCAGAAAAAAGAAACCAAATGGTTAATGTTATCAAATAGAACTTCAGATAATGATAATCAGACCACGGCAATGGGAGAAACAGGTGAAGCTGTAGCCCCACGTATCCTGAGGGGCGACAGCATGAATAAAAAGTGATAGACACCATCTGCCATGACCTCGTTTAGGTTGATATTGTCTATAAGCCTCATGCCATGCAGGGTAATGAGGTACTGGTGCACCGGTAGCCTCGTTCCCGCCAGTTCTGGAGGTGTTACCTCCGTTGACGGTGTATCGGATCCTGACACAGAAACCTTATTCCTGGCAAGCCATTTGGCCAGGTCAATGCCAATTCCTGGAGATTTTTCATAGAACTCATTGTATTTTTTGGGGTCACTCCAAAGCTTACCTACTCCAGTGTAAAAAAATACTGCATCCCCGGGTTCCACACTTATGTTGTGTTCTTTCAGAAATCTCTCCACCAGTGACGTCGAGATTGGTTCACCGGCGTCCATCATCCCTCTACCACCGGTCGCGTCGACGCATATGCCGCGGGTAACGATTGGAGGAGTAGTTTCAATGCCTAGCTTTGGTGTTCCCCAGGTAGTTGAAAGCTCGAAGGCATCATGGCCGTTATAGAATTTGTTCTCGAATGCAATATGATTGAGCGCGTCAAGATGTGTGGCAAGATGATCAACCATCTCAACCCTGCAAAGGGCGGCTCCAAACTTGTTCCTGGTTGCTTCCCTGAAGGGGGGGGCCCGTGGCGATCCTGCCTTCCTGGCATTCCATTGTATATCTCATGGCTCAGTCTGTAGACTTTTCCCTTTTTGACAAGCTTCATTGCAGATAGCACCTTCTCAGAGTCCACGTGGTTCAGGGTGCCTAGCTGATCGTCTGCTCCATATTCGCTGGGATACCATTTCTCGTTAGTTTCATACCATTCCGGCATATGACAATAATGGAATTAGTTGTAAATTAAACTTTCAGACCCATTAACCATCAATGTTTTTGTTTTAACATGCCTTGCAAGCACGACGTAATCCTCTCGACATTTTGAAAAGTGGCGAGTTCTCTCCTGGGAAGATATATTATGAAGAAATTTGCCGGAATCGTTCAAGTCTTCAGTCTCGTCTCAATGTCTCCTACCATCTGATGGTAGATGCCGATCGACTTAAAGAGAGGCTCGTCAGAATAGGAAAACAAGACAAGGTCACACTCGCCATCATTGGCTATTGTGTACTCCGCCCAAGGAGGAACTATTGCTATATCGTTCTCACTGAGTTTGAACGGTTTGCCGCTGACTGTGAGGGTGCATCTCCCCTCAAGTGGTGTGATGACCATGTGTTCTGTCCTCCTGATTCTCTCTGTTCTCTCCCCTTCCGGTATCAGCCTTATCTTTAGGGCCATTGTCTGGAAGAGATCCTTGCCGTTCACAGGATTCAGGTACCTTATCACGTACCCCTCTGCAGGCATCTTCCCCTGCCGTCTTGCCACTTCAAGGGCACGTTTCCCCCTTTCGTATGGATATATGAAGAGCGGATCATAGGCATCATAATCCATGTTTTCCAGCCTGAATCCGCTGCCATATGTGGCAAGCAGATCCTCGTCCGTCTCTTTTATTGGCTGAATATCGTCACCGTAAACCTTTGCGTAGTCCTTGAAGAAAATTCCACCGAGGTACCACACAAGCGGTGCATCAAGCCCATCCAGCCAAATAACGTCTGAATCCCCTTCGTTTCTGTGGTCATGCCATGCGTAACTCGGCGTGAGAACAAGGTCACCTCTCCTCATGGTGATCCGTTTTCCGTTCACAACTGTAAAAGCACCCTCAGGAGGTGCTTCCAGGATGAGTCTGAACGCGTTTGGTGTATGGTAGTGGGTTGGAGCAACCTCACCCGCTTTCACCAGCTGGATTGCCGCAAAAATAGTGGGAGAAATAGCGATAGCGCCGAGATATGGAAACTCCTTCAGGCTGGGATTTACAAGCTGTACCTGCCTCCTTTCAGCTTCTTCAGCAGATAGCAGAGAACCTAGTTCGTACAGGAGTTCACGCATCTTGTCATAGTGCCACATGAAAGGCTGGGCAATTGGTGATGGTGAATCGGTGAATACTGGCTTCTTGACAAGTCCGAATTTTGGTGCCTCTTTAGCATGAAATGTAATCAGGTAGGTTGTCAGGTTATTCTCAAGGAGTTTCGCAAAAAGCTTTGATCTTTCAGTCTGTAGGTCCTGAACAGATTTCATGTAATTTTTTTATGGTATTTATGTTATTAATTTTTTCCCTTGGATGTATCAGGGGCTCTGTGAACAGGAGTACTCCGCTAGCTCCCCCTGGCCAGGGCGTCCTTTACGATTTCCGAAATGTCTACTATATTGAAACCAAATCCGCTGAACTTGTTGCTGTTTCGCGGCAAATTCACCAGAACGCTGACCCTTCTTCTTACCTCATCACTTTTGATCAGCTGAGAGAGAGCGGCACTTATGAGGAGATTCCGGCTGTCCTCAGATGCGCCAATAATGACCATTTTCGATTGTTCCAGCTGGAACAGAGACAGTATCTTTTCATCGTCGGGGTCCCCCTTGACCAGCAGAAAGCCAGAATCCGATATGTTTTGAAAGTTTGCCTCATTGTTTTCCACAACCGCGACAGTCCGTCCGGATTCCTTGGCAGCCAGCAAATACTTTGCTATGATGGGAGAATACCCACATACAAGTATGTAGTTCCTCAGAGACTGGATTCCCATTTTTTCCATAGCTGTTGTAACGCCTCCTATTCTCTTTTCGATTATTGGAGTAATGAGCAGGGTAAGTGATCCAAAGAAGACTGCCAGTCCGAGCACTGAAAGGGACACAGTAAAAAGGCGGGCTGAGAGTGTGATAGGTACAATGTCTCCAAATCCAAGGGTAGTGACAGTCTCACCTGTATAGTATATTGCATTTCCTATTGATGTTATCGGCGGATTGAAGTCCTGGCCCAGCAACAAGGATCCGCCAATTCCATAAGCAGCCGTGAATGCTACGACGAAGAACGAGACGGCCAGACGTGGATCGGTTATGATGTATGAAGGCTCGACATACTCATATCTTCTCCTGAAAAGCATGTACATTATAGCTACAGCCAGGCCTGCGCCAAGAAGCGAAATGTATAGCCCTCTTTCAAAACTGAAGAGGAACACCGACACGTCAAGAAGGATCAGGACTATCGAGAGGTACCACAGGGGTCTTGTCTTGGACGTTGAAAGTGCTCCCAAAATTACCAGAAAAAGACCGAGAAATATGGACATCAGAGAGAAATTCCTCTGCGCCACAGTAACAGCGAAACCAAGAATTGAGAGATGAACGGAATAGGTTGAAGTTGCTAGGTAGGAACTCACCGCAATTGAAATAAGCCCTTCAATAAACAATAGGATCCTGATGCTTATCTTCGGAAACTTCAAGCCCTGAAGTAATATTCGTGGCTGATATAACCTTGTCTGATTTCCAGTTTCCTTTTCATTTTTCCCGATGCAAGATGCTTCTTCGGGTTAAAAGCTTTGAGAATATTAAACTCCCTTAAGGTCTCTTTCAGCGGCTTCAAGTGCCATCCAGCTTTACAATTCCACTTCCAGTGCGTCCCCTCTTTCTCTTGCCTGATATCGTTTGAGACTTGCTCTTGCTGGCCCATCTATTGGAGTTCCAGTTCCAATCTCAAACCTGGAATCATGGCATGTGCAGATGAGGTAATTCTCCTCAATTTTGCCCATCCTTGCAAGATTGCAGCTTTTGTGAGGACATCTGGCATCAAACACATGAAGGTTTCCGTTCTGTTTGAAGTAGACGAGGCTGACCCCCTGAATCCTTGCTCCATACAGCACGTTATCCTCCACCTCATCCTTTCTGGCCAGGAAAGCTGTGACCATTGAAATCACCATCAGCTGATGTGGAACAGTTCCTTGGCATTCTCTCCCAGAATCTTTGATGTCTGTTTGCGTGTCAGACCGGCGGGATTGACAATATTCTCGAGGAACATGTTCAGGTTGTCCGGGTAGTACTGGATATCGGCAATGTGGGGATAGTCCGTGGCAAAGAGCAGGTTGTCTTCAAGCTTCATCTTCTCTATCACAACCCTGACAAGATCGGGGTCCTCATCCCCCTCGAGGGTGCAGTACACGTTTCCTCCACTGAGGTATTCGGAGGCAAGTTTCTTGACATGAGGATATGGATCGATGCCGAGGCTTGTAAGATAGGATTTCTTGACAGCATCCATCTTCTCGAAGTTCTCATCAAGCCACCAGTTCCAGTATGGAAGCCATCCGCTCCCGGCTTCAGTGAGAATCACCCTCAGATTAGGTATACGCTCAAATATTCCTTCCGTGATGAGTCCTGTGATTGAGATCATTGCTGCAAAAGCGAAGCCGAAGGTTCTGACGTACATCCAGTTGTAGAAGAGAAACTGGAAAGGCATATCAGTAACCGCCGGGATAACATGAATTGCTATTGGCATCTTAAGATCGGCCGCCCGCTTCAGGAATCTGAAGTAATCCTCATGGTAAATTGGTTTGTCGGCATGGAAGTTTCCGGAAGATATGAAAGCAGGTATTGCCAGCCCCTTGAACACTCCCATTGATGAGATTCTTTCAAGTTCCTTTACCGCCAGATCCGGGTCCTGGAGTGGAACAATGCCTGTGGCGTAGAGACGCTTTGTGCCGTTTTCCTTTATCTTCTTTGCAACATAGTTGTTATATGCCCTGCAGAACGAGTCCGCGAAGATCCTATCCTTCATATTGTACGCCATGAGGCCTGCGGAAGGGTTTATAACTTCAAGGTCAACCCCCATCTCATCAAGATCAGTCAACCTGCCGTTAAGATCATTCATAGAAAAATCCTTTGCCTTAACCTTCGGATTCAGGGTTCCCCACTTTGGATGTACCATGTGATCTATGAGACCCCTTATCTGGCCGCCAGCGAAGCCATATGGCCTTGTATAGAGCTTCCCGTCCACCGACCAGTATCTGGTGCCAGCCGATACATCCTGGAGCACCATTATGGTGTCCTTGCCCTTATCCATGTTCCCCTTTATGTCCTCCGGTAGCTCCAGAATATGGGAGTCGCAATCCACAACTGTCACATCCTGCAGCTCTTCAGGCTTATTCAACATGAATCTCGTCATATCGTAACAGTATAATTAATTAACCTTACATTACAGATATTCCCGATTCGGCATTTGCCTGGAAGATGAATCAACCAAAATACGATGAAGTTATTGCAGCTACCGAAGGGACATATTCTCCGTAACGCTTTAATAGAATAGATGGGATTTCACAGGCATGTTCATTACGAGAGGAGATACGGGTAATGGAAGATCAGGAATAATTTTCACTGACGGGAAGCGGTTTATGAAGGACACGCTGAGCGAGAAGGACCAGTGTCTGGTGTCGGATCCGCAGGCTTTTTTTGAATACCTCAGAACCGGATATGACGAGGGCAGACTCATTGAAAT
>JAHXPV010000024.1:0-19236 GCA_031625175.1 Thermoplasmatales archaeon AK
AAATTCTTCCGCTCAACGGAAGATCCTCTGAAGAGACTGCGCGACTTGGGACTGGGTGAGGTTGAATGTACTTCTGGGGTAGGGGTAAAATCCTGTAATCCTAGAAGGACAACCGGTGGCGAAGGCGTTCAACTAGAACAGATCCGACGGTGAGGAACGAGGGCTAGGGGAGCAAACCGGATTAGATACCCGGGTAGTCCTAGCTGTAAACACTGCCCACTTGGTGTTGCCTCTTCGTTGAGGGGAGGCAGTGCCGGAGCGAAGGTGTTAAGTGGGCCGCTTGGGGAGTATGGTCGCAAGGCTGAAACTTAAAGGAATTGGCGGGGGAGCACCGCAACGGGAGGAGCGTGCGGTTTAATTGGATTCAACGCCGGAAAACTCACCGGGAGCGACCTTCGGATGAGAGCCAACCTGACGAGCTTGCTCGATAGAAGGAGAGGTGGTGCATGGCCGTCGTCAGCTCGTACCGTAGGGCGTTCACTTAAGTGTGATAACGAGCGAGACCCCCATCTTTAATTGCCAGTTCGTCTTTGCGGGCGAAGGCACTTTAGAGGGACCGCCAGCGCTAAGCTGGAGGAAGGAGGGGTCGACGGCAGGTCAGTACGCCCCGAATCTCCCGGGCAACACGCGCGCTACAAAGGACAGGACAATGAGATGCAACCTCGAAAGGGGAAGCTAACCTCGAAACCTGTTCGTAGTTAGGATTGAGGGCTGTAACTCGCCCTCATGAATGTGGATTCCGTAGTAATCGCGGGTCAACAGCCCGCGGTGAATATGCCCCTGCTCCTTGCACACACCGCCCGTCAAACCATCCGAGCTGGTGTTGGATGAGGGTATGTCCGAGAGGGCAAACTCAAATCTGATGTCAGTGAGGAGGGTTAAGTCGTAACAAGGTATCCGTAGGGGAACCTGCGGATGGATCACCTCCTAAGAACAAGCGGGCCACAGGCACAAACTAACTCCCTGACAATCCTTAAAAAAGGTTTTATTTTTTGTTTGTCTCATGAAGGTAGGTTCAGATGACTATAGACGATAAGCTTCTTGACGTTCAGGAGAAGATTGAACGCAAGATTGGCGGTATTGGGAAAGGAAAGTACTCCCGCATACTCAAGATGGCTCGCAAGCCAACCAGAGAGGAGTACAGCAAGGTATTACTCATAACTGGTGCCGGAATAATATTCCTTGGACTGGTTGGGTTCTTCATCTATCTCATCATGGGCGTCTGGATTCATATTCCGTAGGTGAAAATAAATGGAAACCTCTAAGGGACAGTACGACTGGGTCACTTTCGATCTTGCGGACGGTGAACTGGGATGCGATCAGACACTGGAAGTTCCAATATCGGTCAGGAACATACAGAGCCACAAGAGAAAATTTACGCTCAGGATTAAGTCAGACTTCACCCAGCGGGATCAGCTGGTGGAGTGGTTTCTTGCCCTAGAGGGGCAGAAATCAAAGGAATTTACTCTCTCCCCGCTGGAGAAGAATATCATTGAGGAGGACATGGATACGCCAAAAGGCGGATACAATGGTGACAGGATGGCCCTTTCCTTTGAGATAGCCTCCGAGGACGGGGTTCACAGGATAGAAAAGAAAGCCACCTTCACGCTTGTTCCGGTGGTCGTAGCGCTCAAGACAACTGTTGGCAACGAGTTCCAGGTCGCCAGGGACCTCGAGAGAAGAAGCGAGAAGGACAAGAGTGACCGGCAGGAGAGGGATCCAGCGGCCACAAATGAGGTACTTGCAATCATGTCACCCTATGAGGTCAAGGGGTACATTTTCGTCGAGACCATGCACCCCGATCGTGTCAACTTCATAGCGAGGGGTATTAAGGGTTACAAGGGAAGCGTGGTTGGAACGATCAAGCTCTCTGAAATTGAGCACTACCTCACACCGAAGCCCGCCGTCACAGGTATAGAACTTGGCGCATATGTGGAACTTATTGACGGGCCGTTCAAAGGGGAAAAGGCCAAGGTCATGGCGGTTGATTCCAGCAAGGAGGAGGTAACTGTGCAGCTTGTCGAATCAATGGTACCGATTCCCGTGACAGTAAGGGCCGAGGCAATTAGGATGCTTGATACCAAATAGGAAAAGATGAGGTTAAAAACCACATCCAAGGAGACACAGAAAGCATTCATTGAAAGGATCAGGAAGCTGGTACAGGATCCTGCAATATTACTCCCGGAATGCCTTGACGGCGGGTTTTTCTGCCCAATCAGCTCCTACAGGAAGAAACTTTCATCTTCGGGGTCGCTGGAAAGATTTGCCGGGTCGTCAGACCAGTTGCTCTCCGGGATCGGCGAGACGGCCAAACTTGCCAGCAGCGACGAGATACCGCTTTTCGCTGTACTCAAGACTCCACTTGGCTCGATGGAGTACGCAAAGAGGGGCGGGTCCACAGACGATCTTGTCCTGGCGGGCGTGCAGCACTTTGACGACCCTGTATGGAGAATGCTTGCCTTTTCTTCTCTGGCCAAAACCAAAGGGCTGAGGGTCTACTCGACATCAGGGAGCTTCATTTCATCTTGCAGGAACACCTCACCCGGTATCGGAGTATTCAAGGAGATTCTTCTGGACGAGGACATCGAATTCAATGATGCAGGCGGCGTCCTGAACATTGGAAACGCAGGAACCTACTTGGAGATTCTGCACCTTGGCAAGACGATCATCAGATCATACGAGAATTCAAGCCAGAATACAGCAGCGGCCATCATGAAGCATGTCCTCACTCCGGAATTCCAGAAGGACTTCGTCTTCCGGATAGGGTTTCTGGAGAATCTCACATCGGATATCCCGCAGCAGTTAGTATCTGATTACCTGTCGGGTAAGAACAATGACCGCACATTCATCAGGAGTGTCAAGGACCACAGGACGAGACTGGCTGTTTCAAAAGGTTCCTATGTCGTCGGCAGTGACGGTTTCAAGGGAGTGGACGACTTCTTAAAAAATTTCACATTCACAGTTATGGATGAAGCAACACTTAGGGAGTTTCTGCCCAGGCTTGGCGTCGGAATCGCAATGGATGCATTCTCAGAGAGGAAAGTTCTTGAGGTGCTATGGCCGAAGTTCGGTGGTGAGATACTTTCCGGGCTTTATCCTGAGCTGACCGACGAGGACAGGAAGCTGCTGAGGGGGTCGCCCATGGAGCAGATTGATACGGCAGCTTCCCTGATCAGGATGCGCTCAATGCGAAGGGAGATGGGCGTTGATCCATGGTCCGAGGATTCGGCCTTTCTTCTGGAGATGGTTGGGAAATACTTTTCGCATGGATCGGAAAGGCTTATCAAGGATGGTGAAAGGGAGATGGGGCAGTCCTCCCAGAGAAGATCAATATATCTTGCCATAATCACTGCTGTGGGCGACGCAGGAGCAAAGGACTGGATGTTCACACAGTCGGAAAAGGAGCTTGCATGGAAACTTCTCCCCTATGTCAGAAAGATCATTCAGGATGGGCCCTCAAAGCTGCGCGAAAATATTGCACCACTGAGGGGAATCATAAGGTGAGGCAGTGGCAAGACACTTCATATCGAAAAAGGAATCAAGGAACTTGGCCGTGAGTCTGTCCTTTCTGGGTCTCAGCGTGCCTGAGGATGGCCTGGAGGTTGACCAGAGAAAAGGGGAGGAATGCTATTTCTACAGGGGAAAACCGTATGTTTACCATGGCGAGCAGGTTATACCAACACTTTATATGCTGAATGATCAGAAGCCTCACAACAGGATCGTAAAGGTGGATGATGGTGCTGTTCCACATGTCGTCAACGGAGCGAACGTCTTCGCTCAAGGAATAATATCGATGGATCAAGATATCAAGGAGGGGGACATGGTGTTCGTTGCGAATTCATCGGGCACCTTCATTGCGGTTGGGATCGCAGTACGGGATGCGAAGGCAGTACTTGGAGATAAAAAGGGGACTGCTGTGAAAATTATCCATCACCCTGGCGACCGGATCATGCAGACATTCTCCTGATCGGGTTAGCTCAGATCGTTACGATAAAGTTTTAAGGTAAAAAGTCATTTTTCAGCATGGCAGAACTATTGAAGCAGGGCGAAGTTGCACCTGATTTTGAGTCAGTTGATCAGGAGGGAAATAAGGTCAGGCTGAGCCATTACAAGGGAAAGCCGGTTGTTGTTTATTTCTATCCAAAGGACGACACTCCAGGATGCACTGCTGAGGCATGCAATTTCAGAGACAACTACCAGGAATTCGAGAAGAGGGGCATAAAGGTCCTAGGAATCAGCGTTGACAGTGCCAATTCCCACAAGAAATTCGCCCAGAAATACAACCTCAATTTCACCCTTGTTGCCGACAACTCTAAGGAAATAGCAAAGAGATATGGGGTGCTGGGCGAAAATACAGCGAGCAGGGTAACGTACCTTGTCGGACCGGATGGAAAAATTGCCTACGTCTATCCCAAGGTATCACCGAAGGAGCACGCCGTCGAAGTACTGCAAAAGCTGAGGGACCTCGGGCTGGCTAAATAATTTTAGCGACGCTGCCCCTTATCCTCATCCTGAAGAAGCATCACAACAAACAGCGATGCCGAGATCCATACAATAGAAATTGTAAGAAGAAGAAAACTCTTTTCAACAGTAAGTGAAATTATCAATAAAATAGCGGGGATATAATATTTCAACAATCCCCAGAAATATCCGTAATAGTCCATCAGGAGCCCTTATCCGAAGAGGGAGCTCAGTCCTGCCAGCGCGTCCTCCTCGGAACCCTCTTCCTTCTTTTCTTCCTTCTTCTCCTCTTTCTTCTCCTGCTTCTTTGCGGGTTCTGCGGCAGGTGCAGCTGGTGCAGCAGGCGCTACGGCTGCAACGGTTGCAGCGCTCTTGAGTACCTCGTCTATCTTAACCTCTTTAAGGCTCGATACGAGAGACTTCAGCCTAGCCTCATCAGCCTTCACTCCGGCCTGTGTCAATACCTTCTTCAGGTTTTCTTCGTCTATCTCCTTTCCCGCTGAATGCAACAGCAGTGCTCCATATATGTATTCCATTTTTTCCTACCTCCTTATCCGAACAAGGCGCTCAGACCTTCTGAGGCCTTTTCCTCGTCACTTTCCTTGGTTTCTGTCTTCTCCTCTGTCTTTTCTTCCTGCTTAACCGTCCCGGCTGTCTCACCTGAGACTGCGCTGTTAAGAGCTGCAGCTTCCCTAATGGCTATCAGTATAAATAACTGAATGTTGCTCTCATCTACGAAACCAGCCTCAAGGGCAAGCTTCTCAGCATGCAGGCGTGCCCTTACTATCAGATCCGGTACTATCTCGTCCACGAGGAACATGGATTCAAGGGCGATCCTCTTGGCCGCCTGGAACGCTGTAGACACCTGTGAGGCGACCAGATCCTCATTTATGGTAAGCGCGTCCCTGTCAAATAGCACCCCGTCTGAGAATGCGCCTATTATCTCAAGGCCAACGGTTACAGGAAGAATCTCGAGTTTTTCAAGAATTTTTGCCTTTTCCTTTGGAATCGGCTCCCCCTTCTTGACATATAGGGTCTCCTTCTTGATGACAATCTTGCCCTTGTCAATTGCAGTCTGCAGTCCAGCCTTCTGGAACTCGCTTATCATGGGACCCGGGGGAAAGTTTGTGGCCATTTCGGGAATGATAATGTCATGATCGGCAATTTCACCGCCCCTTGCGGCTGCCTTCTGCTTTTTGCTTTCAAGTGTTTTGTACAGCTTGTTAGGCGATTCCTCTGTTGTTACAACCGCAATCTGCCCGCTGGCCAGTTGTGAGAGCTTCTGGAAGTTTTCCTTCTTCACCCTTTCTAGGGCCTTAATGAGAAGGCGCCTCCTGACTACCTGTATCCTGGCCTTTCCCCGCAGATCCGTCCTAATCTTCTGAAGCTGGTTATTTCGAATTCCCTTTATGCTTACAAGAGCTGTCACAGGACTGCTTTCAAGTTCCTTTGAAAGGTTTTCGACAAGTTCAACCTTCCAGGATGCAGGCTTCCTCATTCTATCTCCTCCAGTTCAAGTTTTTCAGCTTTGCCCATTGTGGTCTTAAGATAAACAGAGTCGAGGTTTCCGTAACCCTTCTCCAGCTTGCTTACAATTCTTCGCACAACAGCCCTGATATTTTCCGCCAGATCATCCGATCCCATATCTCTGGTGCCTACCGGGACGTGGAACGTGCGCTTGTCCCTGCTCCTGGCTCTCACGGTTCTCTTGAGTGCCGCGATCATTGCAGAGGGATCCTGACCTGGAGGAAGGGGTTTCGGTATCTTCCCCCTCGGACCAAGCACCTGACCGAGGGATTTACCTATTGTAGCCATTAAAGTGGACTCGGCTATGAAGAAATCGATCTGTGAAACAATCTTTTTGAACGACTTCTTATCCTCCCCAAACTTGCTTATATCCTCGGGACCGAACACAAAATTTGCAACATTTCTTGCCTTTGACTGCATTTCGTCCGTCCCGAATACTGCCACCTTCAGTTCCTTTCCTCTTCCCTTGGGAAGAACAATCTCCTCATTTATTCTGCTCTTGGGGTCAGAAAGATCCACATCTTTCATGTTGAAGGCCAGTTCCATGCTCTCTTTGAACTTCCGTTCCTTCGCATTCTTTTTTGCGTTTTCTATCTTCAACGAAAGTGATCCGTTAGAAGCCAAATGTTTTCACCTCTGTAGTGCAAGCGAGATAGAAATCTCTCCTACAGCCTAAACGCTGATCTTGCCTTCCCTTATAAGCCTTTGTACCTCTTTGGGGTCCTTGCCATCAACATTCACGCCCATAGACACGCATGTGCCCAGGACCTCCATTACAGCAGCTTTAAGATCATTGGCAAGCATGCTGTCAATCTTCATTCTTGCGACGTTCTTGATCTGATCCAGTGTGGCATTTCCAGCAACTGCTTCCTTACGCTTTGAAGCGCCTTTTTCTATTCCAATCTCCTTCTTGAGCAGGGCCGAAGTTGGCGGAATGCCCACCTTGATCTCATATTTTTTGGTTGCAGGATCGATAACCGTTATAGTTACAGGCACCTGCATTCCTTGGAAATCCTTGGTTTTCTCATTAATTTCCTTCACTATCTGTCCAAGGTTGAGTCCAAGTGGTCCAAGAGCTGGACCCAAGGGTGGGCCAGTTGACGCCTTGCCACCCTCCACCATTGTGCTGACTGACTGTGCCATTTGATCTTCACCCGATGGGTTAAAGGTGATGGCAACGTTGCTTTTTAAATTTGTTATGCATTGAAAGAAGCCCTCGCCAGAAACGGATCAAGATCCACTGTGATCAGATGGATTTAGCAGTATGGAGTCTCCCGCCCCACACAGGATTCCTCAGTTAAACTGTAACTGGGTTGTGCCATTTCAGGAGAAGTTGGGGATCAGCCAAGTTTTAATTAATAGCATCAGCTTAAGAGTTTGTTTGAAAGTAAGCATTCTCGACGGAAGGAGGGAGGAAAAGTTCTCCAACTGCACGAAAGTCCTCGTTGATATTTTCAGATCAACAAGTACCATCCCCATCCTCTTCAGACAGGGTGCTGTAGAGATAATACCAACGGAGAAGGTTTCGGAGGCTAGGGCGCTGAGAAGACTGAATCCTAATTTCGTAACTGTGGGTGAAAGATATGGAATCAAGATACCTGGTTTTGACTACAACAACTCCCCTTCTGAAATCGGGAGCGTAAATTTTTCAGGGAAGAGGGTCATATTCACGTCCACCAACGGTACCAAGGTGTTGCACAAGATAAAGGACTATGGTACGGTATATATAGGATCATTCCTGAATTTTACCCCACTTCTTGAAAGGATTTCCGGTGATGCAGAGGTTGAAATAGTTGTGTCGAGCAGGCCAGACGGTAAAGCTGATGAGGATTATATCTTCGCCCAATTTCTTCAGATGTCTCTGATGGGCGCGAATCCGGACTTTAACATATTCAGGGACAGGATAAGGAAAAGCCAGGGGGCGAGGCGGCTGTCCCTGATGGGGGCATCAAAGGACATAGAGGCCTCCCTTGATCTGGACAGTTGCAGAAACGTTCCAGTATTCAGGGATGGCAAATTGGTGCCATCTACCTGAACTGGAGCCCTCCACCCATCTCAGAATTCAGCAAAGAAAGAAGATACTCTGCCCATTTTAGCTTCTGCCTCTTTCTCTCAGCGCTTTCATGTCCGGACCGGGCATTCTGAAAGTCGAACCCTCTCAGCGTTATGCTTGACGCATTAAGAAAATTGGCCAGGAATGCTGCCCTGTCCCCGTCAGTGAACCCAAAAAAGTTGTATATATTCTTAAGGGGATAATTCTGCGTGCTTCCAACAATGGAACCTGAAAGAATGGGCACATATTGCCTCAAGAGATTCACGTTGTCCCCATGGGCATGCACCACAATAACTGCCCCTTTCCTGCTGCATTCCACGGCACCTTCGGGATCCCCATCAAGATCGGTAACGATTATGTGCGGAAAAAGACCAGCATCCAGGACCCTGGGAAGGGCTGAGTCAGCAACTATAATGACACTATCGCTGCATATCCCTTTCAGGTTGATTTCCGGTGCGTTGCCTATGACCTCAAAGCGCCGCTTTCTGAAACCATCCAGGACCGAAGCGCTGCTTCTCCCTCCAAGCAGACGAGAAAGGGTCACTGAACTCATAAAATCGGATTTTGTGTCTATGTGGAGATCTGAACACAGCTTCCTGTAGATGGTGAACCAGGCTTCCAGATTCATTTCTGCTCGAACTTGTTGTCGTAATATCCGGACTGCCCTGGCTGCTGCGCATTCGCAGGTAGTGACGATGAATCGGCCCGTTCCGAGAAATACCTGTGAACCATTGATGAGAGCATAGCTATAATCAGGCCAATGACCAGGAAGAATATGCTTATTATTGCAGAACTGAAACTTACGAATGCAAGCACGTATCGGATATAATTTATCATGCCGTAGACGATGAAGGCAATAGAAAGGGAAAACATAAGTCCGTACAGAATACGGAAAATCCCGGTTCTGTTGTTATTGACGAACATTTCCACAGCAACTCCGGTCTCTCTTGCAAAGAATGCCCCGTAGATCCACCATGTGAACATTGAGAGGAATATTAGAACGCCATCAAGGGGATTATGGTAAGTGGACCTCGTTATGACATAGCTGCTTGCAATTCCGACGAAAAGAAGGCTTATGGCAATGACATAGGATAGAAATAGTATCCTTGTCTCCTGTGCGTACTCGCGCAGGGATGCAAGCAAAGACCTCACAGACTTTCCCATCTCGAAGCCCTTCTCCACAAGATAGGCACCGAGCACAATGGTAACGAACGTAATGGCACCAAGGCTTGGATCAACAGAGAATGACTTGGATGCAACCACCTGAATCAGAATGAATGCCAGAGACACTATACCATATGTGAGAAGAACGATTCCGAGTGGAATGATGAATTTGTTGATCAGCTTCTTGTCCTTGAGGGCCTTGACTATGTAGTAGTATACGGATTCGATGTTCTGGTTGTGCCGGACAATAATGTGCTTGACGTACCTTATCTTTCTTCTGGAGAGGATGAGGGGAATTATGTAGTCGTCTTCCGCTCCGTCCGTTACCAGTATAACATCATCATAGTCACCCTCCGAGAAAAGAAGGTCAAGCTGGTTGGAGAGCCTCTCGTCGGAAACAGGCCCAACATCATTGTCCCCTGTTATGAGGGCAATCTCTACGCTCTCACCTTTTTTGGCAAGACTTTCATAGTGTTTTATGGCGCCAAAGAGGGCATTGGCATCTGAATCCTCAGGATCAGCGGTAATAAGCTTCAGAGCTGCGTTATAACAGTTCTCGTAGCCGACAAGCGGTGCGCTAATACCAGCCTTATCGCCAAAGTCATTGTCCCGATCCACGTTGAGGATCAGAGTTGTCATTATCGATCTACCAATCCTTTAAGCCATATATATGCCTTATCTGCTTTTGTTTACAGATATGGCTACCTACACTTCACATATACAGTAAAAATCTGAATATAAAAATATGCTATGGTAATTAGATACAAATCCGAATTTCATTTCAGGGCATAATACCCTGCGCTCTTCTGTCTTGCCACCCTCTTGACAAGGCCCTTCTGGGCAAGGCTTTGAAGTGCCGAAGTGACAATAGCCTTTCCCACCGCAGCAGCCTTCATGATATCGTCTGCTGACTTCACCTTGTCCTCGGATGTAGCTCCAAGCTTCTTGATGGCATCGTACACTTTTTTTTCATTTGGATTCAGATTTGGAACGGTGTCCGGCATATATTACGACCTGAAAACAGTATTAAAATACCCTATATATAATATTGCATTGATTTATTTGAATAAATTACTGCAGTGCAAATCAGTTGAGGTAACTCTCCAGCTTCATATCATCCTTAACAAGAGACTGGTTCACCGCATCAGCAATTCCCTGCAAATGGGGCATGATGTTGTAACTTGCCTTTGAGAGTGAATAGTATACATGAGGGGGGATATCTGCTGTGACACTCCTCACTATAAGCCCCCTCTGAGCCAGATCATTCAAAACTCTTGACAGGGATCTGGACGAAACACCCTTGAGGCTTCTTTTCAGGGTGTTGAAATTGGTCTCCCCGTTTGTGTCAAGGGTCAGCATAACAGGGAGAGCCCACTCTTTTCCGAGAGTCCTGAGCAGTTCGGACACATCTGAAGTTTCTGAGGATATTTCAATCTGGAATCCAGTAGGTTTCATAGAAGTTACCTAGTTACCTCGTAGATACTTCCCTGTATATTAACATGCTACCCATACTTAATGGAGTAATATGTTGCTTGAGCAGTTTCAGAATGAAGTTGCGGAAGTTGTCAATCAGAGCCGTGACTCGGTTGTAACCGTGAAAAACATAGGGGAAACGGGGTACTTTGGCGGATCGGAAAATGAGCAGGGTGCCGGAAGCGGGATGATAGTCAGTTCAAGCGGCTATATAGTCACCAACAGCCACGTGGTCAGGAATGCGGCTGAAATAACTGTCACTGTTCCGAACCAGGGCGAAACAGATGCTAGAATAATAGGTGTTGATCCCCTTACAGATGTAGCCATATTAAAGATAAAGGCTAACCAACTGCCATCACTAGAATTCCAGAGCACGGAGTCGCTCCGGGCAGGGCAGTTCGTCCTTGCAATAGGCAACGCCCTCGGCCTTCCCGGTGATCCCACAGTATCAATGGGGATAATTAGCGCCCTTGGAAGGCCGCTCCCATGGGCTGATTTCATCTTCGAGGGGCTTATCCAGACTGACGCAGCAATAAATCCGGGCAACAGCGGAGGACCACTTCTCACCCTTTCGGGAAAAGTTGCAGGTATGAACACCGCAATGGTACCATTCGCCCAGGGAATAGGATTCGCGATCCCATCTGATACCATAACGAGGGTGATGGAACAGATACTGGAGAACGGAAAGGTCGTAAGACCCTGGATTGGAATTTCCGGTGCGTCAATGCTTCCCGGGTTTCAGGCCTCAAACCGTCCAAACGGGGTGGTTGTTGTGAGGGTTACTATTCATGGTCCAGCCTATGAAGCTGGAATCAGGCCAGGGGACATAATTACCGGAGCAGACGGTAAGCAGATAACAGGAATGCGGGAACTTATCACTCAGATTTCCTCAAAGAGGGTTGGCGACACCCTTGAAATCGATGTGCTAAGGGATTACAGGCGTTTCAAGGCCGAGATACATCTCACAGAGATGCCGAATCCAAAATTGAAGGTCCGTTAATCACTTCGGCAGTTGCTGAATCAGCATTCGTGAATTTTTAAATACTTCCTTTCTCTAATCCGGAAAGGTCTCAGATGTCAGGAATAGTTAGTTATGGTTCATACATCCCCAGGTTCAGGATCAAGCCAGAGGAGATCGCCAGGGTTTGGGGAGAGGATGTTGACTCAATAAAGAACGGAATTTACATTCTAAGCAAATCGGTGCCAGCCCCAGATGAGGATGTAGCCACCATCTCGGTGGAGGCTGCAAGGAATGCCTTGGCCCGTAAGAGCATTGACCCAAAAAAGATTGGAGCCATATACGTCGGTTCAGAGTCTCACCCATATGCAGTGAAGCCGACAGCCACAATTGTAGCCTCAGCAATAGGCGCTGATTTTCCTCTCTTCTCTGCGGACTATGAATTTGCCTGCAAGGCTGGAACAGCAGGCGTTCAGAATGTCAGGGCAATGGTGGATGCCGGAAACATAGAATATGGAATGGCCATAGGTGCTGACACATCACAGGGAGCTCCCGGAGATGTTCTGGAATACACTGCTTCTGCCGGAGGAACCGCTTTTATACTTGGAAGGAAAGATGTCATTGCAGAGATAAATTCCACGCTTTCTGTTACCTCAGATACTCCTGATTTCTGGAGGAGGGAGGGTCAGCCCTATCCAAGCCACGGTGAGAGATTCACAGGGGAACCTGCATACTTCCGGCACACGCTTTCAGCTGCAAAGATGATGATGGAGAGGATGCACACGAAACCTCAGGATTACACCTATGCCGTATTTCACCAGCCCAATGGGAAGTTTCCGACGAGGGCGGCTAAAACACTTGGCTTCAGTGACGAACAGTTCAGGGATGGGCTTCTAACCCCCGTCATCGGCAATACCTACTCCGCCTCAATGATGACCGGGTTATCAGCAGTCCTTGACATAGCGAAGCCGGGTGACAGGATACTTGCGGTGTCCTTTGGGTCAGGTGCAGGATCGGACGCATTCGATCTGACGGTGACCGAGAACATAGAAAGCATGGATCGAAGGGCTGCTCCGACAATCAAGGAGATGCTGAGCAAGGTCAGATGGCTGGATTATGCAATGTATGCGAAATTCAAGAAGAAGATAGTGGTCGGTGAAGGAATTGAGTGACGTTTATATCATCGGTGTGGGAGAAACAAAATTCGGAGAGCTGTGGGAAAAATCTCTCAGGGAACTAGCCGTTGAGGCGGGCCTGAGGGCCGTGGAAAATGCTGGCATATACTCACGTGACATACAGGCGCTCTACGGAAGCAACAGCCTGGCAGGTCTGATTAACGGACAGGAAAACATAGGCGCTCTCATCTCTGATTTTTCAGGAGTGGCTGAGAACAATATACCTGCCATAAGGATTGAAAACTCCACTGCTTCCGGCGGCGCTGCTGTAAGAGAAGCCTATTTGTCGATCAGGTCAGGAGAATACGACCTCGTCATGGTGGGCGGTGTTGAGAAGATGACAGATATCTTCGGTTCAGAGCTTCTTGACCTCACTGGATCTATTCTGGACAGGGAGTGGGAAACGTTCTTTGGAGCAACACCAGCCGCAATGGCTGCAATTGTGGCCAGAAAATACATGGCAGATTTCAAGGTCGAGAAGGATGCACTTGCCATGATAGCGGTCAATGACCATGCCAACGCGTCAAAAAATCCGGATGCCCAGTACAGGAACAAAATAACTCTGGAACAAGCTTCTGGTTCCACTATGATTGCTGATCCACTGAACCTCATGGACTGCAGCCCGATAAGCGACGGGGCCGCGGCAATTATACTCGCCTCAGAGAAGTATGTGCGGAAAAATTCCATTGAAGGCGTCAAGATTCTCGGCTCTGCACAGGCGCAGGACTATTTGGCGGTGCACAGCAGAAAGTCGATTTATACCTTAGATTCAGCTAAACTTGCATCAAGGAAGGCCCTTGAACATGCCAAAAAGAAGGTGGATGATATATCCCTGGTTGAGCTTCACGATTCCTATAGCATTTACGGACTTCTTGAGCTCGAGGATCTCGGATTCTGCCAGAAGGGCAAAGCAAAGGACCTGGTTTTTGATCATATAGGACTTTCTGGAAGCGTGCCTGTGAATCCATCAGGGGGTTTGAAGGCAAAGGGCAATCCCTTCGGCGCCGTAGGGGTGGGGCAGTTTGTTGAAGCCTATCTGCAACTCAAGGGAAAATGCGGGGACAGGCAGGTAAAGGGGGCTTCCACAGCAATGGTCCACAACATGGCTGGAACAGGCGCGAATTCAGTGGTCCATATACTGGGGGTGGAGTGAATGGGAGAGGTTTCAAGATTCTGGAGGGAGTCCGTTCACAGATACAGGCTTGTTGCCCACCAGTGCGGAAACTGCAAGAGGATATATTTTCCACCAAGAGACGTTTGCCCAATCTGCCACAGGGACTCCATAGGAAAGATGTCAGAAGTTGCCCTGTCTGGTAAGGGTGAGATCGTTTCCTACACGGTCGTTCATGAAGCGCCTCCCACCTTCACAAGGCAGAGACCCTATGTGCTCGCCATCGTGAAGCTGGACGAGGGACCATCCATTACTGCGCAAATTGTCGATGCTGATCCAGGGGAAGTGGAGATAGGAAAGAGGGTCAGATCGGTATTCAGGAGAATAGCCCAGGAAGGGGAAACCGGTATAATCGAATACGGCTACAAGTTTGTGCTCGAGTGATTCATGGACTCTTTCTCAATAGCTGCAAAGAAGGGAAGCAGGGTTTCCCTTATCCTTCTTCCAAGCTCAGTTAGTTCATAGGTAACCAGGTCACCCTCAATTCTCCTAATAAGTCCAGAATTCTGAAGCTCCTTAAGCCTCTTGGAAACAAGCGTGGAACTAGACCCTGGGACGTCCCTCAGGATTTCATTGAAATTTCTTTTGCCCAACTCATTGCCTATGACGCCCAGAATAAGAATGCTGTCTTTCTTTCCCAGCACTCTCAGCAGTGGCAACGATGGATCAACACAAATAAGCCGCTCACCGTCCCTGAGCATGCAAGCAAGGTGCCTGTTTTCCGTCAATGGGGGCTCACCTCCTTGCCACTTTTCCATATCACACGTTTCCCAACAACGGTGAATTGGCCACTTAAAACAAGATTCACGCATTTTACCAGAAGTTCATGCTCCTTGGGATGTATCTTCTCGGAAAGGGATTCGGGGGTATCAGAATCATCCACACCAACAACAGACTGCCCAATTATTGGCCCACCGTCTACGCTGTTGTCAACGAAGTGTACTGTGCATCCTGAGAATCTTGCTCCACTGCCTATGACGGCTTCATGAACCCTCATTCCGAACATGCCTGCCCCTCCAAAACATGGAAGGAGGGAGGGATGGAGGTTGATTATCCGGTACCTGAAACTCTCGACAACTCTCTGCGGGATTATTTTCAGGTAACCTGCAAGGACAATAAGATCCGGACTTATTTGTTCCAGGATTCTGAGAAGTTCTTCACAGAACCTCTCCTCTGAAACTCCTTTCTTTCTGACGACAAGTACGGGAATCCCGGATGTCTTGGCGCGATTGATCGCTCCGCAGAGGGTCCTGTCTGTAATAAGTGCCTCTATCTTGGCCCTTATTGATCCGTAGCGTACCGCGTCAATTATTGCCTGGAAATTTGTTCCCTCCCCTGAAGCGAAGACGACGATCTTTTTTTCCATTTCCAGCCAATTTAAGCATACAACATGATTTAACGATTGCGCAACAGACTGAAGATCCTGATTCCGCTTGTATGCCTAAGCAATCTTTGAAAATTCTCACAGAAATGCGGGGATGAAGAGTAAACGTGAGAAAGATTATTATCGCTCTCCACATCGGATTTCAACTAAAGGTTAAAGAGCCGATGAATGCAGTCGCGTCAAAGGGAGGAATTGCACCAGGCTGCCCCAATCGCAGGCAGCTAAGTCTTTGCCGGTCAGATTTGCATCAGGGTATCGGCTTGCTCAATATTACAGGTTGGCAGAGTGATCAGTGATGATAGATATATGGACTGAGAAGTACAGACCTAGAAGTCTTTCGGAAATCGTGGGGCAGGAATCCAGTGTCGATAAGCTGAAGGCATTCGTGAAACATAGGGAATTGCCACATCTTATCTTTTCAGGTCCGGCAGGGACCGGAAAGACATCAGCTGCAATGGCTGTAGCGGTTGAACTGTTCGGTGAAAACTGGAAGGAGAATTTCCTTGAACTAAATGCCTCAAATGAGAGGGGCATTGACGTGATAAGGGAAAACGTGAAGGACTTTGCAAGAATTAAGCCGTCCAATGACCTTGGCTTCAAGATAATCTTCCTTGATGAGGCGGATCAGCTTACACCGGAGGCACAGGCCGCCCTCAGGCGAACCATGGAAATGTACTCAGGAACAACAAGATTCATTTTTTCCTGCAACTACTCTTCGCAGATCATACCCCCCATACAGTCCAGGACTGTAGTGCTGCGTTTCAGGCCACTTCAGCCTGAAACAATGAAAAAACGCCTCCGGGAAATAGCAAAAAAGGAAGGGTTCGAAATCGGGGATGATGCCTTGGATGCTGTTGTCGATATATCTGATGGCGACATGAGGAAATCCCTAAATATCCTTCAGACCATAAAGAACTCAGGAGAAGCAACAGCAGCCAAGATATATGAGATTTCCGGATATGCTAATCCAAAGGATTTCAAGTCACTCCTCTCAAAGGCTCTCAATGGCCTCTTTGATGAAGCCAGAGAGGTTCTTGATTCAATGCTTGTGGAAGGTGGGCTGTCAGGGCTGGACATCATCAGGGGGCTGCATTCTGCAGTAAGAAAGGAACTGATTTCCCCGAAACAGAAGCTTCAGATCATAATGGCGCTAGGGGAGGCTGAATTCAGGGTGGTTGGCGGGGCCAACGACTCGGTTCAGCTCGATGCCCTGCTTGCGAAGCTCTGTTACATAGGTCAGGAGTTCAACTGACCTTAAAAGTCATCCAGATTTGTCCCTCCTCTTCTTGATCTTATTGGAGCAGGTTCCGGTGTTTTTGCGCTGTTGAAATTTGATATGTTCCTCCTCATTTTTCCCTCCTTTCTGATGCTTGAATAGTAATATCCGATATCTCTGGAACCCTCATACATGAGAATCTTAACCTCACCTGCATGGAGTCTCCCGGTCCTGCCCCTCCTCTGTATGCTCCTTATCTCGGACGGCACTGGCTCAAAGAATATTACAAGATCTGTAGAGGGTATGTCCAGACCCTCCTCTGCAACGCTTGTAGCCACCAGAACATTGTAGATATTATTCCTGAATTTTGTCAGAATCTCTTCCTGCTCCCTCTGTGAAAGACCGACATCGTCCACTTTGGTTGACTGCCCCACGAACCTTATGGGCCTGAGAAAAGGGGAATTCTTCCTTAAAAATGCTGTCAAAAGGTCTGAGGTCTTCCTAAAGTGTGTAAATACTATGATCCTTGACTCCGGATGGCCCTTCACCTGATCCTCGCATATTCTGAGGACCACCTGCATCTTGGGGTTCACAACCTCCTCATCGGAAGAATTCTCAAGTTCCTGCACGAATTCATGGAATTCGGGAAATTTTTCAAGTATTTTCTTCGTCCTTTTGATGGTTGCCTCATCACTTTCATTGATCTCCCGGAGGTAGTTTTTTGCTACATCAACACCCTGCGATTCCAGATATTCAATAAGGTAGTCAAGCCTTATGGATGCAGAAATAAGCGGTATTATAGTGAACAGGTATTTCTCACCATTCTTGGCTCTGGCAACTATGACCGGAATCATCTTGGCCAGGTCGCTTCTCCTAAGTCTGTCAGATTTAAAAAGACCGGTGGCTTTGATCTTGTCAATGAGGCTCGCCTGGATGTATTTCAGTTTTCCTGAAAGAAAAGCAATCTTCTGAGGCATTTTTATTCGAATAAGTTCTGTCTTGATGCCTCCAATATATGGGGCAACATCCGGATCGGTTTCCGATCTCACCAGTATCTGGGATATCCCTAAATTTTCCTTTATTTCCTGAAGCTTTTCCTTGTTTCCTCCAGGGCTGGCAGTGATCCCAAGGATCAATTTCCCTCGGGCTTCAAGAAAAGCCTTGGCTATCTGAACGTAAGCGTAATTACCTGTTGCTCTGTGAGCCTCATCAAATATAATCAGGGAAAACCTGCTCAAATCTGCAGTGCCGTTTCTGATGTCGTTCCAGGCAACCTGAGGGGTGGAAATTATGACTTTTCCTTCAACCCATTGCAGAGTTCGATCCTCTGACTCAACCTCACCGGTGAATCTGACTATTTCTTTCTTGGGAAGATCCAGCAATTTCGTAAGGGTTTCGTAATGCTGTGTCACAAGAGGCTTGGTTGGAGCTAGAAACATAACCTTACCTGATCCGCTTCTAATTATGTGATCAGCCAGCATTGCAGCAATTATGGTCTTTCCAAGTCCGGTGGGCAGAACTATTAGTGTGTTTTCTTTTTTTGAAAGTTCAAAGAGATTTAGCTGGTATGCTCTGGGTTCTATTTTCCCACCGAGCAGGGTCACTGACACGAACACCTATGATTTAACAAGATATATATCAATCCATTGTCCTGCTGCCTTGTGATCATTGAGCTAAATATCGGTGCCTAGCTCCCTGGGTTGGCCTCCATCAACTCAACCTTTGCTGTTATTGAATGGTAAGTGGGCCAAGGAAACAATTTAAACCAGAAAACTAATAGCCCCGTACGGGCCGGTAGATCAGCGGTAGATCGCCTGCTTCGCAAGCAGGAGGCCTCGGGTTCAAATCCCGACCGGTCCATTCTGAATTTTTCTGATTCCGCAATGAAAAGAAATGATGGATTTCTGCTCCAGACTTTTAAGCAGGAGGTCATGAACCTGGAAAGGTTAAGCCCGTAGGCCCTGGCACTGTCTGCAAGCTCACTGTCAATGAACAGGCTTACCCTCTTTTTGTGTGTCATTATGCGCATAGATACACACAGAAATACATGAAATTCATGGTTTTATTCCAGTGAGTGAATTTTAATTTGTTGGAATTTGTGTTAACAGATAATAGGAATCATATACCTATGAAGACGTGATTTGTTTTATTTGTTTTATGCGAATTTACGTTCATACAACACTTTTTGAGCCTAGAAAATAGCGGCTTGTTGTAAACGTTGTAAATGTTGTATGATTCTGCCCCCCTCTATACATGAGTCATGAGGATCGTAATACCATGATAATTAGTATCATGTTTCGCCATGTGAATAATTGTCATTGCCTCACGTGCGCATGAAGTGTGTGCATGTTATACAACAAATAAAACATTTACAACATTCCTAGAAAATACTGGGGATAGTGTCCTGAATTTTGTGTAAGAGAAACCAGGACTGATCCTGGATCATGAGAGAAATTTCATGAAAAATGGAAGGATGCCTCCAGGAACGACCCAGGAGGCAATAAACAATGGAAGAACTGGATAAAAAGGTATCTGAGATTGTAAGATCGACGGTTAAGGAGTTCATGGAATCCCTCATGAAAGGAGAGATTCAGGCCTTCCTTGACAGACATGATGGGCAGAGAAACGGATATTACAAGAGGGACATTGGCACC
>JAHXPV010000025.1:0-16793 GCA_031625175.1 Thermoplasmatales archaeon AK
GGGAACAGCCCTTGAAGACCTTCAGCGTTGAACCCTTTATTCTGCTGTGTATTTCCCCGGCAACGACAGGTGTGACCTCATCGAATTCCCCGACTGTTATTAGTGTCGGGATTCTAATGGCTGAAATCCTGTCGCTGATGTCCCAACCTTTTATCGTTCCTGTAATGGTGAATTCGTTTGGTCCATTCATTATCCTGTACACGTTCCTCTTCTCTCCGAATTCTAGAGAGGTCTGAACTTCAGGTGGGACCTGATCCATTCTGAGGAGATGATTTCTATAAAACACCTGCACTGCTTCAAGGTAATCCGGATTGGTGAATTCACCAGTGGAACCGTACTTGCGGATGTTGCTCCGGTAGGGCTCTGGAAGGTTGTTGATCAGCCTCTCCATCTCCTTAACCGTGAGTGGTACACTTGCCAGGCCCCCTGCCACTATCAGGCCTCTTAGATGATCCTGATATTTAACGGAATATGCAAGGCTCAGGGCTCCGCCGTATGAGGAGCCAAACAGGAAAACCTTTTCGTCGCCTAAGAGCTGCCTTCTGAGTTCCTCGGCCTCCTCAACGCCGTAGTCTATTGTGAATTTGGAAATGTCAGGCTCCTCCGATCTGCCGCATCCAAACTGATCATAGAAAATAACGGTGATGCCATGCTTCGAAAGGTCTGCAAGGGGTAGCAGGTAATCGTGTGACATACCCGGCCCGCCATGCATGGTTAGCAGTTTTGCCCTTTCCTTTTCGGCCCTGAATATTCTGTAAAAGATCTTTATTCCAAATACAGTCCTGTAACCTTCCTCCTGTTTTGCATTTCCGGCCATGCATGCTGTATTGTAGCAGGCAATTAACACTTTCTCAGATAATCACACTATCAGCCGGTAATCTCCAGTCAGCTTTTTTCCAAAATACCCCTTTTTACATTCCTGTGACGGTAGTTTCTACATAGTTTATATGATAAATGGACAAAATGTTTATCAAGGTAATTAATTTAACATAGATGCTCTAAGATGATAGCATGACACGATTTGTACTGGTATCTGATACAACCTTAAGTTATGAATACCGTAATTTCCCGCTGCTTGACTTCCTTCCATGCGCACCCAGTCAGTCCATACCAGCTCCAATATACAAGTTCTTGAAAGGACCGGCCCCTCCTGCGCTGCCAAACGGCGAAGTTGTATATGCGCCCTATTCCCTGAGAAAACTGGAAGCTGCGCTTCTGAGGAAGTTCCCAAAGAAGGACATAGCAGTTGCACATGAGGATTACCTTGCAAACTTCATAAAGGACGATACGGAGATAATAGGCGTTTCCACTATGGATCCACTTGGCATAGGTCCCACGACCATGTCTTACTACGCACTGTTTGGCGGGGAGATGATGGCATGGGTCCGGAGGGAATGGGACACCCTGATAGATAAGATAAATAGGCTCAGGGCTGGAAAGAAGGCAAAGCTGATTGTTGGCGGCCCTGGGGTCTGGGAATTCACCATTCTCCGTGACGAGATAGAGAAATACCACTTCGATTACATCTTCCAGGGGGAAAGCGATGATATTGCCGATATTCTCTTTGAGCAGATAAGTAGCGACAGCATTGACAGCACATTGTTCCACAGAGGTTACATGACCTATGACGAGAATTTCCACAAGGTGGTAAAGAAGGATGACCTGTTTCTTGCCAGAGGAATAACCAAATCAGCATATCCCCGGCTTGAGGACATACCTGAGATCGTGAATCCCTCAATGAAGGGTATGGTTGAAGTAATGAGGGGCTGCGGAATTGGTTGCGACTTCTGTGAGGTTACACTGCGCCCGCTCCGTTACAATTCCACTGAGCGGATAATCAATGAGATAAAGGTTAATCTGAGAGGCAACATAGATAATGCCTGGCTTCACTCCGATGAGATTTTCGGGTACAAGCATGGCTCCTTCTTCGAACCCAACAGTGAAGCCCTTGAAGAGCTTTTCACTGCTGTGATGGGTGTGAAGGGAGTGAAGACTTCCAACCCAACACATGGCAGGATATCCATTCCCGCAGGGTACCCGGAAATGATGGAAAGACTGTCCAGGATACTCAAGGCCGGACCAAGGAACTGGATTGGTGTTCAGACAGGTCTTGAAACAGGCAGCGAGGAGCTTGCCAAGAAGCACATGCCGAACAAGACGCTTCCGCTCCGCATCGGCTCTGACGGATCATGGCAGGAAATTGTCTGGCAGGGAGTGTTTGTTGAAACGGTCAACTACTGGAGGCCCGCCTTTACGATCCAGGTTGGCCAGGAAGGGGAGACCGTTGAGGATGAGTGGGATACCATAGCGATGATAAACAGGCTTAGCAACTCATATGCAAAGGGTCGCCCATTTGAGTTCACCGTAACTCCTCTTGTCAATGTTCCGCTAGGAAGGATAAAATCCAGGAGCCTTAACAAGGAAATGCTGACCGCAGACCATCTTGCTGTGTATTATGCTTCGTACAGGCATCTTGCCAAGATGGCAACGAGGGACGGCTTCAGAGATGCCCATGGCAACCTGCTGGCCAGATTTGGCACGGGATCACTGATATCCGGCGGTGGCCTCCTGAGCGTTGATATAGAGAAGGTTAAACGCTGGGGCCTGGATCAGAAGCAGGAGTTCACAACCGTGGCTTCAATTAGTGGTGCCTGATCCTAAATTCACCATCGTTAAATTATTTTAAACCATGTGAAATAGCGACAGCGTTGATAATCAGGAATCCGGCGCCTCTCGATTTTTCCTATGTTCCCCAGAAACTCCGGTTCCGGGACAGGCAGATAGAGGTAATAGACAAGCTCCTCATTGAACCCCTGAAAATGGGGGTCTCTGCAAACCTTCTGGTGTACGGCGATTCTGGAACAGGAAAGACCTCTACGCTCAAGTACCTGATCCGGGAAAGACAGACAGTTCTTGGCGTATATGAGAACACACTTACATTCGGGAGCATGCGGGCGGTGCTTGTGGATGCCCTGTCCAAGCTCGGGAAGATCCTTCCGGCAAAATCTATGACTTATATGGATATCTTCAGAACCTTCAGGAAGGTTGCAGAGGACCGGGGCCGCAACATTTTCCTTGTGCTGGATGAGACCACAAACCTCCTGAAGTTCGACAAGGACGGGCTGTACAACCTTCTCAGGGCCCACGAGATATATGACAGCCCTGTATCGACGATACTGGTATCAATGGAGGACCCCTCCATGTACCTGACCGAGCGCGACCGGAAATCCGTGGGCATATTTTCATCCATACTTTTCAACCGGTATTCAAAGGAGGAGCTCCTGGATATTGTCAGGGAGCGATCAAGGCTCTCACTTACTCCTGAGGCTTACAGCGATCCGGTGCTGGAATACATAGCAGAGGTGGCAGGTGAGTACGGAAGTGCCAGGGTTGCCATCGAACTGCTGCAGAAATCTGCATACATGTGCAACTACAGGGGCGGAGAAGCCCTGGAGATTGATGATGTCCGGGGGGCAAAGTCCATGATCAGCCCCTATGTCACAGAGAGCAAGCTGGCTGAGCTTGATCGTGATGATCTTGTTGTTCTTCTGGCTGTCTGCCGATCTCTCAAGGGACTCCCAAGCTGTGATGCGTCCGAGGTGATTGAGGAGGTGAGATCGCTGGAGGAGGAGTTAGGCCAGCATGTGGGAGAATCATCAAAGGTTTACAAGATCCTCCGGAGACTTGAGACTGTCGGCCTCATTGAGGGAAGGATAATGGGAAAGGGCGACAAGAGGGGCGTTTCAAAGATGATAAGCATCAACGACATCCCCGTTTCGGTCCTGCAGGATAAGATACTGGTGATGATGGGCAGGGTCTAGAACAGCGGCACAGTCTGGGCCGGCACCCAGCCAGAGGATTTTGCGAGGAACATGAATGGCTCAAATGCACGGTCTATAAGGCTTCTGTAGAATTCTGAATCAACTGTTCCAGAGGACGAATCCCAGAGATCTAGCGCCATGGCATCCTTCGAAACAACCACTGCCCTTATTCTTTCACCTATCTCGGGAAAATAGCCCCCCCTGTGGGCTATCTCAATGGCAGCCCTGTGCAGTGAGTTCACCCTGAAGTCCTCCTTATGCATGTTAACGGGCATAGCTATCTCGTACATCTCCCTGGGATATGATCCGATTCTCCGCATGTATTCAGATCTTATTGAGAGCAGGTCTGTGAACTTAGCTTTTATATCATCAGGGTTCCGGCATCCGCGGAGAGCCTCCAGAAGATCCATCTGGAACCTCTTCACTATTGGCGGAGCATCTCTCCTCCTAATGTCTATACCCCTTACCTTGAAGCTGCCATCGTACCTGAGGCCAAAGTATCTGTTGAGGGCGCCAAGGCCGGATCTGGCAGGCAGAAATGCAATCCACCTGTAGTGGCCGTCCAGCACTATCCCTATTCCAGTATCCTCCCCTATTTCTTTTATCACCTTGTCAACATCACCATTGCCCCTAATCCAGAGCGAATCCACTATGCCATGGATTACCTGGAACCCATGCTTCCTGGCTATGTTTGCAGATCTGACGAGAAGGTCCCTGCCTATTGCTGTCACAGATTCGTGGACCTCTATCCTCCCGAACTTGGCATTCTTGTATCCCGTGTATCCAAATGATGTGAGAAGCATCCACTTCAGGGCTGCGTCCCTTCTTTCGTAGGTTTCTGAGAGCCCCTTTATCGACTTGTAGTACAGGCGCCTCTTCAGGAGCTGATCCAGCGCCATGGATAGGAATCCTCTCCTCTTCATGTCCACATAGTATGGGGTACCCGGAACATGAAAGTCACCACATCCACCCAGTGTTTCAGGCGAGAGATTGTACCTGACTATTATGCTTGGGTACATTGACGAGAAATCGATCTCGTACACATCTGTATAAATGCCCGGATCAGGCTGGAACACCATACCGCCCATATCGGTTCGGAGGAGCGTGGATGCGCTCTTCTGAGCCTCATGGTCATCCTTGTACAGCGGTATGAGTACGCCGTTGCCCACGGCAATGTATTCCTCCATGGAGGATACGGCCGTGCCGGTGGTTACCTTAGACACGTCAACTATGGGAAGACCTGACGTCCTGGATGTTTCCATGAGACCTTCAAGACCGGTTTCAGCATACACAAACGATGAGGATTCAATGCATATCTTCCCGGGTATCCATACACGGGGATTGCTCCTGTATACCCTACCGTAGGACTGGACCTCATGCCCTCCGGAGATGGATGATGAACTCCTGAAGCCAAGGGCTTCCATTCTCTGAAGTATCTTGCCGAAGAACATGTCGGTGTTGCTGTACACAACCACAATACTGTCTGAGATGCGATCCCAAAGATCCTCCAGAAGTTTTGCCGTTATATCAGTATAGGGTGATCCGTCAACAGATATCCTGAATGGAACTCCCAGGGATGTTCTGCCATCTATTTTGACGCTAGTGATCGCCGGATCGGTGTCCAGTGGAGAGTCCAGATGAAAGAAGGTGAGGCCTCTCTCAGCCATATATCTCAGGCGGACGTTTATGTCGGCGTTGAAGATCCTGTATTTCCTTCCAAGGCCGACCATTCACAGGCCCAAATATGTCCCTTGAAGTATCAAATTCGTAGCGGTATTCCGTTCTGTCAAGCTGCACAGAGAGCCGGTCCAGATCATACCGGTCCCCGGAAACAAAAATCCATGTCGGGTTCCTCTCCCTGCTGAACCTGATGTTTCTGCCGTTGAGCTTCCACAGCGTGATGTTATCGGATCCTGTTGCATTTATTATGACATCATTTCTCATGAAGGGCAGCCCTCAGTTCGACTATCTCGCGGTACATCTCCATGATCACCGAGATCAGAAACGTGAATTCCGGGTCAAGACCTGCAGCCGATGCTTCCGGGGCGTGCTTCCTGCCCATCACTGCTATTGACTCAATGATCCTGGCGTCCATGCTGATCGCATGCCTTTCCATCCCGATGACAGCATTGGCTATCATCTCCAGTGACTGCCTCATTGTAGGAACTGTCCTGCCCATGGAATCTCATCCCCCGTCCCCGTAGTCATACAGATTGCTGCTGCCAAGTGAAGCCTGCGGAGGGGCAATGTAGGCTGCATTCAGGTGAACATTGAAGAGTCCTGGCGGGCCAACTATGTGGAACGTGATCCTGCAACCATGATAGTAGCTCTTTATCCTCATTATCTCGTTGATTGCCTCGATGCTCTGAAGCTTCCATGAGGATATTGTTGAGGATGACACACATATGTAGAAGGGAAAATTGTCGGAATCCATGAGTATCTTCTCTAGCTGGTAACTTGTAAGTATCCTTTGCACCATGACTTTCTCCATTCTGTCTGCAGGTATTATGGTCCTCGGGTCAAACATTATTCCGTCAGATACAAGGACGTGCAGGGTTTCAGCCTCAGACCAGGTGGCGTTTATTACCTGGGCCGCCACCGCAGGCATGAAGGTGTCGGTTCGGAATATTCTGAGGGTTCCGCGCATGCATTTCCATTTTTATCCTGCTAGCAGAAATTACAGCTGCAGCTGCTTTCTCTTCCCGTTCTTGTAAACGGAATTTAGCATGACGGCAGACTTGATCACCCCAAGGTGAGTGATTGCCTGCGGGAAGTTCCCGAGCTGCTCCTTGGTGTCAAAATCGATCTCCTCGGAGAATAAGCCAAGGTGGTTGGCTCTGTCCATTATGCTCTGGAATACGTCCCTGGCTCTCTCATGCTGGCCCATCTTTATGAGAACCTCGACATACCAGAAGGAGAGCAGCAGGAATGCATTGTCCCTGCCCTTCAGACCATCATCCTCAAGGTAGCGCTTGAACAGATAGCCATCATGCATCAGGTCGTTCTCAATCTTTCTTATTGTTCCTACAACCCGCCTGTCATTGGGCGGAAGGAAGTCAAGCAGTGGTATCCTCAGAAGGGCGGCGTCAACCTCCTTTGAACCGTAGTACTGCACGAAGGAGTTCACGCTGCTGTTGAATCCGTGCCTGATTATGTCTTCATGGATTTCGTCCATGATGGCTTTCCATTTCTTGTATGGTCCAGAGAATCCCTGCTCCTGTCCTATCTGTATCGCAGACCTGAAGGCAGCCCAGGACACCAGCTTTGAATACACATAATGTTTTGGTTCAGTTCTGAACTCCCATATGCTGGAATCTGGCTCCTTCCAAAGATCCTCCAGGGTGTCCAGCGTCTCACCGACAAAGTTCCACAGATAGGAGTTTACGATCCCGCCTGCCCTGCTCAGGGAGTGTATCGCATTTATGATTGATCCGTACTGGTCTACTTGAAGCTGTTCCACGGCCTTGTTTCCAATCCGTACAGGCCTGGAGCCCCTGTGTCCTTCATATCCCTCGATCTCGAATTCATCCAGGGTTCCGTTCACATCTATGGGGTAAATGGTTCTTATCTTCCCTTCCCTGATTATGATGTCCATCATATCGTATAGAAACTTTGTTGCTTCCTTCTTGTAACCGATCGTGGAGAGGGCCTCAATCACGTAAGCGGTATCTCTCACCCATGTGTACCGGTAATCCCAGTTCCTTTCAGCCCCGATGCATTCCGGCAGGCTTGCAGTCGGTGCGGCCACCATGAGACCTGTTGGTTCATAGAAGAGACCTTTCAGGACAAGCGATGACCTTGTGACATCGTTGTTGAACATCCCCTTATAGTTGCTCTGGTTGCTCCATTTCTGCCAGTAATCTATGGTTTCCTCCAGCCTCTCATAAGATTTGTAATCGGAAATCTTGTCAAGATGCAGTATACCCTGCAGGGCTACGATCCACCTTGAACTCCGCCTTGGAATGACTGCGGTCCCAGTAACCAGGTGGTCCTCCAGCTGCAGGGGTATCTCGCTGACAACACCAACATTATTCTTCCTGGTGCGGAATATGAAACCGTTCCTGCGCTCATCCACGGTAACCCCGTTACCGCCGCCGTAGTTCAGAGTGGCTTTGAACGATACTGAGACCCTAACGTCCTGGCCCAGTGTTTCAACCATCCTGTGTATCTCCGGGAAACTTATGGTTGAATACTCTGATGTGGGCATAAAGTCCGTGACCCTCAGGATTGTCTTTCCATCACGGAGAAACTCAGTTATGAGAACGTTTGTGTATTCCCGGTAGTACTGCGCAACCTGCAGGCCGCTTTTGTCCTCTGGTGAGACGCTGAAAAATCCACCCTTGTTCTTATCAAGGATGGAATCGAAGACAGGGGGCGAATTAAAATTGGGCAGACATGCCCAGTCTATCGTGCCGTCCATGCCTACTAGGGCAGCGCTTCTATTGTTCATGATCACGCCGTGATGGGCTATTTTCACATAGCCGTCAGCGTAGATGTCTCTGATATCAACCAGTCCCTGGAATGCCATTAGGGAACTGCTATTGCAAGGATCAATATTAATTTCTATTCTGTTGATTATGTGTACTTTTCATGTTATGGAGAATTCACTATCACAGATGCCGGGTGTTACTAATTTCATATTAAAGATTATATATAGGCAGTTGCTTATATATTCAGGTGACATAGATAGGGGAAGTAAGTGAGAGAATCATAATACAGCATGGGGAACTGTCTGTCCCTGTAATAATCGGGGAGCGCGTCATTGAGAGGCTTCCTGAACGTGTGAATTCCTATCCCCACGTTGTTCTTGTCACCGGAACCGGCACAAAGGAGAGATTTTCCAATTATATCCCTGAATTCTCAAAAATCAACGGTCAGCTCACAATCGTCACGCTGAACGAGGATGAGAATCTCAGGAACATGAGGAATTATCAGAAAATTATCAAGGTCATGCTGGACAGGAAGGTGGCAGCTGGCTCGGTTGTCCTGGGCATAGGCGATCATGAAATTGTGAACCTGGCCGGTTTTGTTGCAGCCACATACCTGGGAGGGGTGGATTTCATTCCTGTTCCAACTTCCCTTTATGGCCAGATAACCACTCTGACAAGCGGGAGATTTTACCTTAATTTTTCAAGCCGGAGAAATGCAATTTCTGCCTGGTTGCTGCCTGTGGAATCCTATGCGGACCTTGACCTTATCAAGATGAATGGAACTGAGGAAATAGCTGAGGGCCTCATAGAGGCAATCAGGCTGGGGACATTTGCTGACACCTCCACAATAACCCTTCTCGAACACATCGAGGATTCGCAGGCAATCCGGCTTCCGGACAATTCCGTAAGGATCATAGAGAAATGCATAAGGTGCAAACTGAACAATTCTGAAAGGGGTTCTGCACGCATGGAAACCGGAAATGTCCTTGCCGAAATGTTCAGCGATGTCGACAGGGGCAAGCACGCCCCGAGCAGAATCAGATCCCTGGGGCTGCTCCTTGAGCTTTATTTTGGGGAGAGGTATGGAGTCCGGACGAGGGAGCTGAGAGACAGGCTTACGAAACTCTTTCAGTCGATGGAGATCAAGCCACTGCTGCTGAGAGACCTTGGTATTGATTCCGTGATGAGGCACTTCAGGTCAAACTACTCCGGGGAGCACCCCCTTAAGATACTCGTTCCCGGATCTGACGGAAGTCTGGAAACTGTCACAATGGATGAGGAGAGGTTTTCAGGCGTCCTGAGATCTTACGTAGAAAACTTTGAATTCATTCCAGGGCAGGCATTTCCGGAAAAAAGATATTATAAGCAGTGAATATAGGCTCCCATGCTCCTTTTCGGAGACCTTCTGTCGAAGATACATGAAGCTGTACGAACCCGATTCCCGGATATCTCACCTGATAACTTTGAGTTCGACAGAAGCGGCCACAGCGACGTCACAATCAGGGTATTCCATATACTGAGGAATTCAGGTAAGGATGTTGCTACCCTGACCCGGGAAATTTCAAATCTGACGCAGGAACTGGGATTTGTAACAGATGTCACTGGAACGGGAGGATACATAAATCTTAAGATTGACCCGCTCTGGATGCTTGGTGCTATAAACAGCGAAATAGAGGGAGCGGGAAGGTACCCTGATATCTTTCAGGATCCTGAGCGAATTTCCGTGGAGCACACGAGCACCAATCCTACAGGCCCGATACCTACGCAAGGGCAGGGTACAGGGTGACTACGCAGTACTTCGTGAACGATTCGGGCAAGCAGGTAGCATCCCTCTTTGCCGGATTCAGGAAGTACTGCTCAGTTGGGAAGGCTACCGCTAGTGAGCTTCTGGATGCATACCGCAGGATTTACAGCGACATCGAGAGGGATCCGGAGACGGAAAAACAGATACAGGAAATCATAAGGAAATACGAGAGCGGTGATCCGGAAACCATAGAGGGAATCAGGAGCGTCTGCTCCACCATGCTTGATGGTATCGTGGCATCACTCCGTTCTATAGACATTAGCATAGACGACTACACCTGGGAGTCTGATTTCATAAGGAGTGGTGAAGTCGCCTCGATTATAGAGGACCTTGGGGATCATGTAAAGGATGACAACGGTGCAAAGTACATAGAGCTTGAAGGCAAGAATGTCTATCTCACAAGAGGGGACGGAACCTCACTTTACTTCTCCAGGGATATCGCCTATCACCTATACAAGGCCAAGAACTTTGACGTGATTGTCGACGTCCTCGGTGAGGATCATAAGGACCATGCAAAGCTCCTGGCAAACGTACTTCAGAACATGATTGGAATGCAGCAGACTCTGAGATTTGTTTTCTACTCTTACGTGAACCTGGAAACAGGAAAGATGTCCACGAGGAAGGGGAATGCCGTCAATCTTGACGATCTTCTTGCAAAAGCACTTGAGGAGGCGACAAAAATTGTGAAGGAGAAGAGGACTGACCTCCCTGAGGAGAGAATTATGGAGATAGCACATGCCGTCGCTGTTTCTGCAGTCAGGTTCAACATGGTGAGGTTGAACAGCAACAAGCCCATAGTATTCAAATGGTCCGAGGCGCTGAATTTTGAAGGGGACTCCGCACCGTTCGTAATGTACTCATACGCAAGGGCCTCCAGCATTCTAAGGAAGTCCGGATCAGAGTACAGTAAGGATTACAGTGCTCCGAACAAATATGAGACTGACTTAATAAAGAAGCTTTATTTCTATCCCTATGTCCTCAGAGCTGCAGTGGAGAACCTGAGACCAGAGGATGTTGCCACCTATGTCCTCGATCTTGTCCGGGCCTTCAATGCATTCTATCTGAACTGCCCTGTGTTATCTTCCTCAAGCAGGGAGAGGAACCTTCGCATAAATCTTGTCAGTGCTTTCCGGAAAGTTCTTTCGGATGCGTCAAAGATCCTCGGAATCAGGACCCTGGAGGAGATGTAGCCTCTTCATGATTTAAGATCGTTGGTTGACATGCTGACTGCCAGGAAATACTGTTCGTTTTAAATTATATGGAACAATATCCTGTCATCTTTTTGTAGAGTGGCAGTGAAAAATTAGCATCTAACTGGCGAAATCTCATCAGAAAACTGTAATCTGCATTATTATAAAAGCAAAAAATGGGTGAAGAAATTACTTCTTCTTTTCATCCGGTTTCTTTTTCTCTTCCTGCTTCTTTGGCTGCTGTGCCTGTTCCCTTCTTGATCTGGACGGCCCAGAGCTGATCCTGTAGTACGCAACCCCGATGAGAACGATGATTACTATTACCACACCAATGACAAGAGGTGTTCTCCAGGCTGGAGGATTTATTGACACCTTTGTGGTATATGCCCCATAGGAATAGAAGAATGAAGGTTCGCTGGAATTCTGTGCCTGGAACTCATAGGAATATGTTCCTGATGCAGGCGGCGTAAAGTTGAATGAGAGGTTTCTGCTCTGGCCTACGGACAATCCTGAGTAAGACTCTGACGCTATCTGTTTACCGTTGACCATCAGCACAATGGAAAAACCTCCGGCGGCGACTGTTCCATTGTTGGAAACTGTCACATATACAGTGGCCCTGGAACCAGATGCCATGGACTTGGGTATATAGACTCCAGTCACAACGATCCTCGGCGAACTGACAACCATCGTCAGGGTTTTGTTGCTGTAGGCAGTTGCATTGGACGGGTTCTTAACCCTGAGGGATACGATCAGGGAAGAGAGCGTGAGGAATTTCACCTTAAGCCAGGTTGAGTTGTTAGATCCCCCTACGATCTGGTACGTGCTGTTGCCTGGCTTGGCAACGGTACCGTTCGTGTATGTGATGTTCCAGAAGAAGGTGAGCTGTGAGAACTTATAATACTGGTCTGTAGTGTTGTTTGCTGAGAATGTGGTTACTTGCCCGGCCACAGGATTGGCAACCTTATTGCCGAGTGAGTTGTAGAGCACAAGGCTGGGAGCAGGTGGAACCGTATCATTTACGTAGATGTTTAATGTTATATTCACCTTCGGTGCAATGCCAACAACGCTCACCAGATCCATGTAACCAACCACATAGGAATTTGTAGCTATATAGGGCGTCTTGAAGGTCTGCGTCACAGTGGCGGCGGTGTTCTTGTAACCGGGGAATATCCAGGTAGTTATGATGGGCACCTTATAGGTTGCCGAAGAATATGATTTGCCACCCGGGTAAGTGTGGGACTTCACGGTTACATTGGAACTGGAATTTGTGGAGCTGAACGTTACACTGGTAAGCATTGGAACCTTTATCGTGTATGATGCTGAAGTGGCATTGTTTGTCGTGATCACTGTATGGCTGCCGTAAGATACATAGAAGCCTGGCGTAACTGCCCCTTTGTAGGCAAATGCCCAGAATGTCGTGTTATTTGAGATTCCAGAAGCGCTGGTGTAATTCACTGATAGCTCATAGAGGCCCTGTGAACTGAATGAGAAGGAGGAATTGTATGATGTTCCGGATGGGCCGGTACCGTTTTCATACCATACATATTTTTTTGCTTTCTGGTAATCGTTTACCCCTGTGGTCGGATTGAAGAAACCTTTTGATATGTTGAAATAGACCGATACTCCCACAGGAACAACAATTATTGTGTTGTTCTGCGTGTTGTTAAGGAAGTAGTTGTTTGATACCTGCCCGCTCCAGTACGCCACGATGTCTGGCGTAGCGATGAATGGCTTCTGGGCCTTTGTGAATGTCAGTGTAACGAATCCCGTCGTCGATTGCGGAACAATGTTTATCGGTGACAGGAAGCTGGTCACCTGGGAGACCGGTGACGAAAGGGCTCCAAGTGAGTTGTTGTACACAAATACGTAATTGTAGAGAAGGCTTCCGGGGGTGTACTGCGTGCCTAATGTATTTATCTTGACGTTGAAGCCGTTCTCCAGATCAGAAACATTCAGTGAGGCGCCAGTGTAGTTGTAGTACGCATCATAATGGAATCCTGTCAGTGAACCAGAGACAAGGTGGCCAGACTTTCTGGAGAGGTTGTAGTTAGCCCCATTGACCAGAATGGTGTTGTTGGTGTAGTTTCCCGTAAGATTCGTAAGGTACTCGCCGAGAACCTGCGGCAGAGTTGTCTGGGTGACATGATCGGCCACGAGCTGGTAATACAGTGAACCAATCGTGGAATTTGACAGGAAAGGCAAAGCCGTGGCATTGGTTACATTGTAATAAACGGTCAGGTTCAGATAAGACGGGTTGTTGCCCAGATGGTACTGATACGTAACATTGCTGGATGCTGGTTTCATGTATTGTGACGGCACGGTTGATCCGGCGGCCTGGAAATAGTTTGTAAGATTCTCGGGGGCATAACCCGGAGCCTCCAGTGTTACGGATCTGCCAGACCAGCCGTTTAATGAGGATATCTGGAAGTACCCTCCTGTGAAGCTGTAGACATGGTAAGAGTACCCAGCTGAGTAATTGACTACGACGAGGTTGAAATTGTTGACCGCGCTGCCCGTCTGGTTGAAGACCAGCCCATACTTTGAAGTGCCACCAGTTGCGCTGAGATTAACTGTCCCTGATGCAACCGCACTGGCTGGGACCAGGGACACATAGCTCTTCTGTCCGTATATTACAGTTGCGTAAATGTTCCCAACAGCCAGCGTAGTCCTGAATGTTCCGGTTGTGGTGTTTGACTGGAACTGGAATCCCTGCGGAGTTGAGAACTGAACAATTGCTGTGCCTGATGTCACCCCAGCCACATTCACCGTTACCTGCTTTGTGCTGTAAAAGGTAACATCAACAGTTACAACCTGTGATGGCGAATTTACCTCTATAAACTTTGAGGTACCGTTTGTCACAATTGTACCTGGTGACTCAACCGTGAATTCAGGGGAGACGTTGAGGAAATAGGAACCGTATGGAAGCTTGAGGGTTCCATAGTGCCCGACCAAGCCCGTGTCGCCTGAAACCGGTATTCCAGATATGGTGCTTACGTTCACAACCGCATTGGTGTCAAACCCCTCAAATGCTCCGGCGCTGTTAGTGAGATTCACGTAATAGTTCACCGTGCCCACTTGAGGTGTAACCGCCGAGCTTGATCCAACGAACGCGAAGGCACTGCCAATAACAAGTAAGGCGAAAGCCAAAGCAATATAGCCTGATCTATGCACTGTAATCTTCCTCTTGTGGAGTAGCGAAACAAACCGGCTCATATAAATATTGTTGTGAATTATCTGAGCTCCGCTGAAATAAGCTGCCGGTGATAATAAGCGCCACGTGTGACTGCTTCGTAGGCATTCAAAAGAGCATTAGGAAAGAAGACGTAACTTTCTCGGACACTTAAATTATGCCGTTCGAGGAAACGCCTGGGGGCTTCGGTGGCTGCTTCTATAATATGCTCCGGAGAGATTCTGGAAAGACCCCTCTGGTAGTAGTAAAGAAGACTCATCTCGGCGAACATGTCCGGGGGCGTGATCATGCAGTTGTCTGTGCCGAGCATGAGTTCGATTCCCGCTGATGTGAAACGTGAGTAATCCGGTCTCTTTCCAAAGAAGATGTTGGAATGCGCAGTTATTGCGACCGGACAGCCAATCGCCTTTATGGCCGCAAGATCTGAGCTGCTGGTCTCGATGCAGTGAATAAGCAGGTCTGGCCTGAGATCTTTGAGGAAATTAATATCTTCCCTGACATTTTCACTGAAATGTATTGCAAAAATTTTTCCTGATTTGCGTGCAGCATCTCTGACCTTCAACAGAAATTCCTTTTCATGATCGGAAACAGAGCTCATGCCGAATCCATCAGCTGTTCGGGCTATTTCCCCGATCTCACGCTCATTTGCTGGCCTTCCGAGGATGACTGGCCTTATGCTGTCAAAATTCATCTCGCTCAGCAGCTTAAGCCCCTTGACGCCGGATTCCCTGAAGTCAATGAATGAGGCTGTTCCTGTTTCTTCCATGATGCGAACTGAATTCCTTATCCCCTCTCTGATCCTCTCGGTATCAGCTCCCTCAAGCATTCTGTGCTTTAGCCCGCCCGGACCGACTACCTCCGCAACCCCTCCGGTCGGCTCAATATCAACAAATGAATCGCCAACGTGCGTGTGTGAGTTGATAAAAGAGGGAATCATCGTACCAAGGGCGGCGTCACTGTCCATCCCTTCCTTAAATGTAACCTGGTCGCCAATAACGAGGGTGCCTTTCACCATTCTCCCGTTCATGAAGATGTGTCCGGCAACCTTCCTAGGCACTGACTGGTTCATCCCTTCACGACACCCATAGGCACAAGCCTCGCGACTTTTTTGGCCAGTCCGGCGCCCACTGTTGCTTCCACCACCTCATCAACGTTCTTGTAGCTTCCAGGGGCCTCCTCCGAGATAACTTCGTTGCTCTGTGCCTTTACGTATATTCCTCTGGAGAGCAATGATTTCTTTATCTGTGAACTGTCAAACTTTTCCAGAGATTTTTTTCGGCTCAGTGCCCTTCCGGCACCATGACAACTCGATCCGAATGATTTGGCCAAATTTTCCTGAATGCCCTCCAGAACGTAGGAGGCTGATCCCATATCACCCGGGACCAGAACAGGATGCCCATGGCCATTAAAACCCTGAATGAGTTCGGCCGGGAATGCCCTGGTGGCACCTTTCCGGTGGACAACTAATCTCCTGGATTCCCCGTTTATAGTGTGGTTCTCAACCTTTGCCATGTTGTGCGAAATGCTGTACACAAGATGCCCAGATTCTGCAATGTCTGAACCGAAAACCTGCCTGAAGGCCTCTCTCGCCCGATCAAGAATAATCTGGCGGTTCACAAAGGCGAAATTGGCAGCTGCATTCATAGCGGACAGGTATTTTTGGCCCTGTTCTGAATCGAATTGGACTGATATAAGCTGATCATCAACCGGGTGATGGAAGACATCCTTGCTCCTGCGGAATGAGGCAATAAAATCCGTTGCCACCTGATGACCAAGTCCGCGGGAACCGGTGTGAACCATCACTGTGGTCATTCCTCTCCTCAATCCAAAGCTCTCTGCTGCACTTTCGTCATATATTTCCGAAACCTCCTGAACCTCGAGAAAATGGTTTCCAGCACCAAGAGTGCCCAACTGCTTAATTCCCCTGCTTAATGCCTCCTTGGATACTGCCCAGGCATCGGCTCCCTGCATCTCCCCATTCTCCTCAACCCTTTCCCTATCCTGGTTCGATGCCTTGCTGTTTTCGATTGCCCATCTGAGACCTGTGGCGAGAATCTCACGGAGATCGGTTTCCCTAATCTTTGTCGTTGTGGCTCCCATTCCTGAAGGCACCAAATGAAAAATTACATCAACCAGATCCTTTAATTTCTTCCTGACCATAGCAGCTTCAATGTCAAAGGCTAGGAGTGAAACCCCGCAATTGATGTCGTAGCCTACGCCACCCGGTGAAATTATGCCTTCCTTTGCATCGAATGCGGCCACTCCCCCTATAGGAAATCCATATCCCCAGTGTATATCCGGCATTGCTATGGAATATCTGACAACGCCTGGGAGCATTGCGACATTTATCACCTGCCG
>JAHXPV010000026.1:0-14842 GCA_031625175.1 Thermoplasmatales archaeon AK
ACTCTGCTGTTCTGGCTGGAATATTTCTCCTGGCTGTGGTTGTTTACAGCATCATGCACTTCAGATCCGGCTATGGGGGAGGGTACGTCTCCGTCACCTCTTTTACAATATCCCAGAGCATCGGCATCTATTATTCAATCGGAGTCAGCGGTTTCACGGATGGTCTCCTTATTGTCTCAGCAATAGTGGTTCTTGCGGCAATACTCGTCGTTGAGAAGGGAAGGTACACAGAGACAATCTACAGCTACATAATGCTGGTGGAAGTAGGCCTTTTCGGCATCTTCATCTCAACGGACTTTCTCTTCTTTTATATATTCTGGGAGGTTGTCCTCATTCCAATATATTTCATGATAGCCCAGTATGGCGGAAGCAACAGAGATAGGGTGTCCCTGAAGTTCTTCGTCTATACCCATATCGGATCGGTTTTCCTTCTTCTCTCGATATTCTCACTTTACGCCTTCCATACCTTCGCGCCGACTTTCCAGATACAGCCTCTGATGTCTCCCTCCTACTTCACAAAGGATGTGCCCCCCTTCTGGCAGGTCTTCGTGATCTTCGGGTTCGCATTCTCCTTCCTGGTAAAGATGCCGTCATTCCCCATCCATTCTTGGCTGCCTGATTCCTACGACACTGCCCCATATCCCGGAACAATCCTCCTTGCAGGAGGCCTTTCACTGATGGGGGGCTACGGGCTCTTCGGCATACTCATACAGATCGCACCAGTCCTGAGCAGCGGGTTCCTATGGTTGCTCATATCGTTGGGAATAGCAAGCATGGTTTACTTTTCGCTTTCGGCAATGATGCAGAGGAGCCTCAAGAGGATGATGGCCTATGCAAGTGCCGGTGCCATGGGCTTCGTCACACTTTCCTTCGGCGCAGGGCTGTTATCTACATCCTACAACAGAACCCTTGAGCTCTCAGGCGGAATGTTCCAGGTGATCGCCCATGGTCTAATAATGTCACTCGTCTTTGCTGCCCTCTATTTCATCCGCATTAACACAGGAAGAGAGAGCATTCCGACTCTTGGCGGAATATTCAGGGAGGCTCCGGTTGTCAGCACATTCCTGCTTGCTGGGTTGATGGCTTCCCTGGGCCTTCCAGGCATGGCGGGATTCATAGGTGAATTCTCTGTCCTTATAGGATCGTTCCAGATAATCGGCTGGCTCATCCTGATAGTTATATTTGCTATGATTATCACGGCGTCATATCACATATGGGCCGCCCAGAGATCACTGTACGGCCCCTACAATGAAACCATCGGCCCCATCAAGGACGTGGGTGTTTCGCAGCTGGCCGTGCTTTCATGGCTGCTCGTGACTATAATCATACTGGGGGTATTACCCAACCTGTTCTTTGGTATCCTCACCCCCTACGTAGGAGGTATTTAAATGCAGTTGTTGCAACTTGCTCCGCAATCTGTCATAGCAGAATTCCTTGGACCTATATTTCTCGGGATTATGGGCTTCGTGATCCTACTTCTAGGAATTGCCCGGGTAAGAAAGGCCATTGTCTCCTGGCTGTCATTTGTGACCCTTGGGGTGTCGGCAGTGATCGTATACTTCACCACGGGCATTGATGCCACTGCGTTCGGAGGGACTTCAGTCTTCAACTCCTTTGGCACATACTTTGCAATCGTCATGATCATATCCAGCATGTTCATATGTTACCCGGCAGCCAAGAACCTGAAGGGGCGTTACGAAATTTTCTATTCCACGCTCCTTTTTGTGACTGTCGGAATGGTCATTGCCGCCTTCAGCGTGAATCTCATATCACTCTTCGTTGCATTTGAGAGCGTTAGCATAGGGACCTATGTGCTATCAAGTTACGGCAAGACAAGAAGGAACCTCGAGGGATCACTGAAATACTTCTTCACGGGCACCATTGCTACTGCATTCATCCTGTTCGGAAGCGCCTTCTACTACATGGGGACGGGTACCTTCGATCTGATAAACCTTTCGGGGGTGCCTATGACTCCGGAACTCGTGGTGTCACTCTTCTTCCTAATAGTGGGGTTCGGATTCAAGATGGCGCTTTTCCCAATGCACCAGTGGGCAATTGACACATACGACGGCTCGGAGAACGCTGTATCCGCGTTCCTCTCAGCTGGCTCAAAGGTTCTTGCCTTTGTTGTCATTCTCAAGGTATTTCTGGCCGGATTCATATTTGATTCAAGGGAGGTCTACTACCTTTTCGTAATACTGTCCATACTGACAATGACTTACGGGAATCTTGCGGCCCTGTCTCAGAACAACCTGAAGAGGGTACTGGCATATTCAAGTGTGGCACAGGCCGGGTACCTGGTGCTTGTCCTGGCAGTTGTAGCTTCCACCGGAAACCCTTACAACAGAGTGGCAGAATTCGCCCTGGCATCCGGAATGTTCTACTCGCTTGTTTACATTTTCATGAAGGGCGGGTCTTTCATAACATTGAATGCACTGAATTCGGAGCATGTGGACATTACCGATGTATCCGGCCTTGCCAAGAAGTCCCCGTCTATAGCAGTGAGCTTCTCCATCATGCTGCTTGCTCTGGCAGGTATACCTCTCACGGGAGGATTCCTTGCGAAATACTATCTCTTTCTGTCACTTATACAGGGCAGCCTGTGGTGGCTCGCCGTAATTGCTATTCTCAACAGCGCTATTTCTGTGTTCTACTACTTCAAGATAATAATGTATATGTTCGGGCGGGAACCTGCCGATGCTGAGAAATTTGATCTTTCAGGGCAGGTAAAGTGGCCGGTGATTGGTTCCGCAGCAATTACAGTGGCGCTGTTCGGCCTGGGGATCGTCTCTTCCTTCTTCCCCGCTCTTCTCAGCATTTCAACAGGACTTTTCGGGTGATCTGGATGACAATAGAATCAGACATTGAGATGATAAGAAGCGCACTTTTGTACGGGGACGCAGATGACGCGTACCGCATGATCACGGAGGCCTACGAGCGCACCAGGATATCACTCCGCTATCGCGCTACAGAGAGGCTGTCCTCATACAATTCCTTCCTTCAGAGGCTTCGGGATGTTCTGGAGGGCAGGCTTTCCATAGATGGTTTTAGGGCTTACCTGGAGCATGGCGGTGTCATGGGGAAGCTATACAGAATGCCAGATGAGGACAGGCGAATCATGGAAGGATTCCTCTATCAGGTGGAGCTATCTCTTGACCGGTATAATATACGTTACCCACGCTTTGATATGAAGAGGTGCGGCGACCTATGACAGGACCTGGCTTTATGGAATGCTTCAAACACCTTGAGGACAACGAGGAATCCGCAGCTGAATGCATTCACTGCCTCAAGAAACATGGTGAGCAGATCTTTTATGATGATTATGTGTCACGCCTGAGGATGGGGCGTGAGATTTATGACTCCACGGTCATAGACCAGATGATCAGGATCACAAATCTGCTTGGGATCAAAAGCAGGCAGGACTATGAGGAAATGGACAAAAAGTACAATCTCACCATGTACTGAAACAAGCTAACTACACTAAAGTTTTTTATTCCGGAAAACAGTGAGCGCCATATGCCGCTCCAGAGGGTGGCGGAGGTTACATCCGCTAGACAGGATCGCATTGCAGTGCTGGAGATCAGCATGGGCACTGCAAACACACTCGATTATCTCGGACTGTGCGACCTCAGGGACTCATTGATGGCACAGAACGGTTCGGACTGCGATGCTATTATCATTACAGGCAGCGGAGAGAGATCCTTCTGCATGGGCGCATCGGCAAGCTGCAGGGATGCCGGTTCTATTGCCAGCTTTTCCGAACTTCACACTGTGGCTCAGGAAATCACAGGAATAATGAGGAAACATACCCTTCCAGTGATCGCGCTGGTAAACGGCTACGCGCTGGATTTCGGGTTTGAGCTTGCGCTTTCTGCCGACTACATAATTAGTGTGAGCGGTGCTAAGTTTGGAATACCAGGTATAAAATTCGGGTTTCCACCACTTACGGATATTTTCACTGACATTACTCTGAACATTCCAGGGTGGGTGTATCGGGAATCAAAGACCGGTTCCCTGATCGATGCTCCGAGGCTTAACGAGGCGGGCGTAATCGGAAAGATACTCCCTCCTCAGGGCTTCAGGAGAAATGCCATAGATTACCTGAAGAACCTAAATCTGGATATTATGAAGGCAAACAAGTCCAGACGTAAAAAGCCACCCTACACCGTTTTCCGGAACAGCATCTTCTTTCAGTTATATCAGCCAGACTGTACCCAGATCCTAGGGCTGGAGAGATTCAGAAACACTCTTTGATGCCTCCTCAAGAGCCTGCAACTTTTCATAACGTCCCGAGAAGTAAGCTCCTATGAAGTAAAGGGCTATCATGGGAAGAGCCATTAGAACCATTGTTACGCCAAGCACGCCTGGAGAAAATATAAGACCGAAGATCAGGGATATGACAACGGCCCATCTCCAGTTCCTCATCCAGTAGCTGGCCGGCACGAGCCTTGCACGTGTCAGACCATACATGAACACGGGCACCTCGAAGGCAACTCCGAATATCAGCACATATATGAGGACAAATGAGGTAAAGCTCAGCACACTCATTGTCGGAGAAGCACCTAAGCCGATATTGAAATCATTGAATATCCGGAACAGTGCCGGTGTCACAACCCATACCCCCATGAACGATCCTGCAAGGAAAAGGAAACTTGCCGGGAAAAGTATGACCCTGATGAGCTCCCGCTCGTTTTTGTGGAGAGCTGGACCTAAAAATCTGAGAATGTGAAATATTATGTAGGGCATTGATACAACAACAGCCAGGAAAATGCACATGTAAATGTCGGCCGCTACGCCATCAGTTGGCTTCAGCACCAGAAGCTGCGTTCCTGAAGGAAGGACGTGATGGGCTAGCGCAAGAATCGTCTGGGACCCTATGTTCTGGTAAACATCGAAAGACAGGAAAGGAATGGTATGCCCCAGAACATTGTAGTAGGTAACTTTGGTGATGAGAAAAAGAACAAAAAAAACTCCGAAAAACTCCAGTATTCTAAGGAAACGGAACCTGATCTCGTCTATGTTTCTGGATATGAGGTGAAGGAAGTTGTCATCGCTCATTGATTGCTTGCTTTTATCTTGTCGGCAATCTCTGCGGCAAGCTGTTCCCTGCTCTTGTTGGAGGGGTCAATTCCCAGCTCCGTTGCAATCTTCTCATAGTCGATGGGCTTAGGCTCGACCGTGGGAGTGGTGGACATGGCTTTCTTTATCTCGTTCTGTAACTCCATCTGCCCCCTCTTGAACTCACCTGTGGCCCGTCCAAGGTTTCTCGCAAACTCAGGAATCCTTCTTGCACTCCCAAAGAGTATAAGGATGACCGCAATGACGATCAGCCATTCAATCGGAGAATCTAACATTAGAAAAGAATCAAAAATCCTTATAAAAACATTAGCAGTCTTAAATCACTATGCGGGAATAATTATGGCACATCCAGCTCCGTGGTATATCCGATCTTCTTGAACTCATCCGCTTCAAGCCGGAGAGCTGAGATAAGATCCCTGCTTATAGAACTGAAGGATAGGGACATCATCCTCTTGGCTGAGTTCACAACAACAAACCCCACAGTCTTGTCGGAAGGCATTACTTCATCCTTCCTCGAGTAATCCTCGATAAACTCTTGTAAACCCTCTTCAATGTAACCTGACTGAAGGAGTTCACGAAGCGATCTAAGAGAGGGAACAAGCTTGGAAATCTCTACACATATCACCGAGGGATGGATGTTTCCCACGGTGATGTTGTACATCGCGCACTCTACCAAACTATCAGGCCTTTACTTTCTTCAGGTACCACCTTTCTGCTCCGGGTTCGTGCTCCCGTGTCAGGGCATCTTTCAGGGTCGTAGGTGCCGATGCAATTCCCTCCTGTCCAGGCTCCCAGTTAGCGCCTGTTGCAAGTTTCTTCTCCCAGTTGAACTGGAACGCCTTGACAACCCTCAGTATCTCCCTCATGTTCCTGCCAACTTCCGCGGGATAGTAAATCATCCATCTCACCACCTGGTTCGGGTCAATCAGGAAGACGCCTCTCACTGTGGTGCCGACCTTTGGATCCATCAGATTGAACTCCTTCGCCACTTCCTTGTCCAGGTCTGCTATCACGGGGAACGGCACTTCTATTCCGAACTTCTCCTTGATGTCCCTGAGCCATGCGATGTGGCTGTATATGCTGTCCACACTGAGACCAAGCAGCTCAACGCCGAGCTTCTTGAACTCATCATAGTTCTGAGAAAAGGCCATGAACTCCGTGGTGCACACCGGCGTGAAATCTGCCGGGTGAGAGAAGAGAAGGAGCCACTTCCCCTTGTAATCGGCAAAGCTTTTCGGTCCCTGGGTCGTATTGAAGGTCATGTCTGGAACCTTCTGTCCTAGATAAACTGGCATCTATTTACCACCGTCAGTTAATTTATAATGAATATAAATTGATTAAGATAGGTGCAACCATCACTGTTGATGGGACTGGACATATTCTTCCGCGAAGTAAGTAATGAGCATGTCTGCGCCTGCTCTAAATGGAGCAACCAGAGCCTCATTCAATGTGTCAGGGTTCAGGTCACCTTTTCTGATTGCGTTGGCTATCATGGAAAATTCACCACTGACCATGTAGGCTGCAATAGGCAAATTTGTTGCACTTCTAGCTTTTGTTATAAGGTCAAGGTAGAACAGGGCAGGCTTTATCATCACAGCGTCAGCACCCTCCTCGATGTCAAGCTGGATCTCTCTCATCGCCTCCCTGCCGTTCCGGTAGTCCATCTGATAGCTTCGCCTGTCTCCGAATGAAGGGGCAGATTCCGCAGCGTTCCTGAAGGGACCGTAGAGGTTCGATGCAAATTTTGAGCTGTAAGCCAGTATTAGGGTATCATCAAACCCGTTGTTATCAAGCTCCGATCTTATGGCTCTGACCTGGCCATCCATCATGCCACTGGGGGCCACAATATCCACACCGGCATTTGCGTAACTGAGGGCAGTTTTCCGGTACACTTCCAGAGTGGCGTCATTGTCAACATCGTTGCCCCTCAATATTCCGCAGTGGCCATGGTCGGTGTATTCACACAGGCAGAGATCCGCGACCACGTTCAACGAGGTCCTCTCCTTAATCCCACGAATCGCTCTCTGAACGACACCATCCTCATCATAAACAGAAGACCCAATGCTGTCCTTCTTTAATGGTATACCGAACAGGATAACGGTGCTCAGTCCAATGCTTTCGAGGTGTTCCGCATAATCAGAAACTTCTGCTACAGGATAGCGGAAAACTCCAGGCATCCCCATTATTTCTTCTTTCCTGGCGAGGCCCTCCTTGACAAAAATTGGCATGATAAGCTTCTTTGGGTTCACTGAGGTCTCCGCGAAGAGGTTCCGCAATGAGTTGGAGCTTCTGTACCTTCTCATTCTTGTGATTGGAAACATAACCAATAAATTACTTGCTTGGATTTAAGCTGGTAGGTTACCATTATGTTCATAATAGGCGCTGCAGGTACCCTTTCCCTTGACACGGATTCGGTTCACGCAATCACAGATGACATTCGCAGAGGGTCTTCTATTTTCGCTGAGATTCGGGAAAAATCAGCGAGAAGCGCCATGCATGGGCATGAGGGAATAAGCATACGGGATGAAAAGCTTGAGATATCCGGGAACAGGATAAATGTGTCATGCTCTGCCCAATCAGCAGATACGCTCGACGGGGTTTCGGCCTCAATGGACTATGTCTTTCAGGTGTGCAGGGGAATACTGCTTCACTATTTGCCACACTGGCAGAGATCTGCAGCTGAATTGGTCAGCATAAGGGACATATGCATAACATACATCAGACAATTTCAGAAAGGGTGATGTCAGGCCAGCCATCCCTAGAGTATCTGGTTCCGGCTACGAATGACCTGTTCTTGTTTGAATTCACGAAGGTGTATCCGTTGACTTCCCTGAAATGCAAGATGAGGGAGGCATAGTGGCTTATCTTGTTGAATATGTTGTCATCGGTTATGATAAACACTGCCCCGGTTGGTCTTATGCTGTTCAAAAGGTTAATGAGGTCGCCGAAGAAATTCTCACCGTAAGTGAAGAGCATAAAATCTGTGGAAAAAAAGTACAGGTGTGGCCTTGCAGAAGATGACATGAAGAAGTCTATCACATCATTGGGGAAATCCTCAAGGATGCTCTTCCCCTCAAGGTTAATGACGTAGGAGTTTGATCTCTTTGACTTTTCCGCCGTTATGTAATGTTTCATGGCGTCAGCATCAAGGCAGTTTGACAGAACGTTTGATGTCTCATAGCTGCTTGAGGTCGCGTCTATGACACCCCGGCCCATGAGGTTGTTCTTGAAGAGATTTACAACCGCATCCACATCGTCTGAATTTCCCTGCCTGTGAAGCATTATCACAGAACCCAGGGAAACCTCAGATTCTCCGCTTTTCGTTAGCTTGTGAAAATCGGATGAAAGTATGGGAACATAAAACTGCTCAGTCACGTCGCCTCGTGTAACTTCTATCTTCTTCTCGGGATATATAATCATGTTTTTTGTGAATGCTCTGCACCTGCCATCGGAAAGTGTGTAGAGGAACTTGGGTGAGGAACCTATAGAAATCCCCCTGAGCTTCTCTATTGATGCAATCCTGACAAGGAAATCGTCAATTACGGAGTAATCCATTGATATAACGCCATCAGCAAAGTACTCCAGCTTGGGATTCTCCGTGGCTTCAAGTATGAAAATAAGGTTACCTTCTGATCTCTCCACGATGTCAGCATAGAGAACAGAAAAAAGCAGCTGGCTGCTTATGTCATACTTCTCTGATAGTGCCTCTATTGAATCTATGACTATGAGCGGTGACCTTCCCACGTTTGAGTCAACAAATTCGTAAATACCCCGGATCTCTGGAAGGAGATCTGAAATATTGAGAATCAGCCCGTATGTTCACAATTGCCTCAGAAGCCTGAGCCGATGATTTAAGGGATGCCTTTTCCAGCCAAGGAAATGAGTTGAGAAGAGAGGAATCTGAGAACCGGGCTGAAAGATAGCAGACGGGAGTGTGATCCATTATGGACTCCAAGAATGAAAGCGCCAACGTAGTCTTTCCTGCACCCGGCTTGCCCTTTATCACAAGGGACTTTCCATAGGGCTGCGAAAAGAACCTTTCCAACAGGTTAAACAGTTCATCTCTCCTTTCTCTTGCCATACTCACTCTTTGAGGTCCTGAATCTTCTCAGGGTTCCACTCCAGACAGTACCTCGTAATCTGCCCGAACTGGATATTGTCCATTGTCCCTTCTCCGAGAACTATAATTAGGTATGAATTTTTTTCTATAGCCACACTCTTTATCTGTTCGAATGCCCTTGCAACGTCGTAGAATGTGTGGTAGACGATGAGGAGATCGAAAATATCGATGAAGGTGATAATGCTCCTCCCCTCTGCAATCCTCTTGATGATTGAATCAACGATGAACGTCAAATTGACCGGTCTGTTCCTCTGAGCCCCGATAGAGTCTGTCACCCAGATGAAATTGTTGTCGTTGAGGATCTCAGGCATCTCAACAGCCAGGTTGAATCTTGATGCCACCAGAATCTGGCTCTTGTTAATCTTATCTGAATACAGCAGTGAAATTACACATTTCCCGGATAAAGGCCATTCTTTGCCAGATATATTGTTGTGTCGTTAACCTTCTTCAGGTTTCTGACCAGATGGCTGGACATTGCCTTCCTGAGATTCTTTCTTGTCTCTTCTATGCTGTCATCCAAGATAACGATCTCGCTGCTGTAACGTATCCTGTCAGATAGTTTGGGCTCCTTCTCAGCAAGTATAATGAGCAGATAGCCTCTGTTTTCCTTTGAAAAAAGTTCCTGATCATCCTCCGAAAGTCTGTCGTCTATAAGGCAAATGAGAGAAGAGGGATTGCGTTCCCTTATGATGTCCTCGGTAATCCTGGGAACAACCTGGTACTGAACACCGGTGGGTGCCATGAGCTCATCTATGAGCTTCTTGTGCCCACCACTGCGATCATAGACTATTATCATTACCCAGTTTAAAGATGAACACTCTATTTAATTCTTTTTCATATTTGTTAGAATATTTCACTGTCAAAAACGGTCTTGGCAGTCAATTGGCTGATAAGGTCCCTTCCCGCAGCAGGTAAGCCTTAAGGCAACATATTTATTGGGGTTGCCGGGATTCACCACTATGCCTCGAAAGAAGATATCCATTGTTGGGGCCGGAAATGTGGGCGCAACGCTTGCCCAGTTCCTGGCTCTAAAGGAGCTTGGTGACGTGGTTCTCTTTGATGTGGTTGATGGCGTACCAGAAGGAAAGGCCCTGGACATACTGGAGGGGCAGCCTCACTGGGGCGCTGACTGCAACGTCAGCGGATATACAACAACAAACCCGGAAGCCTACCAGAATCTCCGGGGAAGCGACGTTGTGGTGATAACAGCTGGCCTGGCGAGGAAGCCGGGAATGAGCAGGGACGATCTCCTGAACAAGAATCTTGAGATAATGACAGATGTTGCGAAGAACGTGAAGAAGTACGCTCCTGAGGCCAGGGTTGTTGTGGTGTCGAATCCTGCGGATATAATGGCTTATGCATTTTTCAAGGTGGCAGGCATCAAACCAGAATACATCATGGGCCTAGGTGGATCCCTGGATAGCGCCAGGTTTCGCACATTTCTGGCTCAGGCGCTGCACGTATCCGTTGAGGACGTTAACGCCTTCGTAATCGGTGGCCATGGAGATGATATGGTACCGTTCATCAGGTACTCAAGTGTGGCTGGTATTCCAATAACGAATCTTCTGCCTAAAGAAAAAATAGATGAAATAGTGCAGCGGACACGGTTCGGAGGCGGAGAGATAGTGAATTACCTTAAGACGGGAAGCGCCTATTATGCTCCCGGAGTCTCAATAACAGCAATGGTGGAATCGATTCTCCTGGACAAGAATAGGGTGATTCCATGCGCAGCATACATCTCAGGGCTGCATGCGAAGCACTACGGTATTGACGGTCTTTTCATCGGTGTCCCAATCAGGATTGGTTCATCCGGAGTTGCTGAAATATACGACATAGATTTCACCCCTGAAGAAAGGGCTCTGTGGGAAAAGACGGTGCAGGCAGTCAAGGCAAACTGTCAGAAGGTTGATCAGTTCCTGGCCTCAGCTAAATAAACCCCTTTCTTTTTCACTATTTTTTCCTTGTTTCCTGCGCCTCGAGGTATCTTTCATAAAAATCAGGATACTTCGCATACTGAATTGGGTCTTTCTGTCCTGCCTCCATGAAACCCTTCAGCCGGAGCAGGCAGGAATCGCATTCCCCGCAGGCAACATCAGCACCCCTGTAGCATGATGTGGTCAGGTGGTATGGTACTTTCATCCTGGTACCCATAGAGATAATCTCACTTTTTTTTAGGTACTGAAGCGGCACATGGATGCGGAATCCCTTCTCGATTCCGAATTTGGTTCCAACATTGAGCGCATTCTCGAATTCCCTGAAAAATTCAGGCCTGCAATCAGGGTATCCTGAATAATCCAGCGCATTGGCTCCTATGAAAATATGTCCCGTGTTCAAGCCTTCCGCCATTGAAGCTGCTATTGACAGGAAAACAATATTCCGGGACGGCACATAGCTGGAAGGTATTTCATTGCCGATTTCCGGCAGGGCCCTCTTGGGAATCTCACCAACTCCTGTCAGTGCGCTGACGGTTATATTGCTCAGGTCAAGGTCCATAACCCTGTGATCAACGCCAAAATAGCCTGCAATTTTGGCGGCAGATTCTATTTCCTTGGTATGTATCTGGCCATATCTAAAGGATAGAGCCTGGCACTGGAAGCCCTTTGAGACAGCAATGGCGAGGGTAGTGCTGGAATCCAGCCCCCCAGAAAGGAGGCAAACGGCCCTATCTGGCATTCAGACTCTCCGAGAATGAAGTGGAATTGCCGGGTCCTTCGAATATGGTTACTGTAATGGTTCTGACGTTTCCTGCGACGTTCAGCGAGTCTCTCAGCATCCCAGCTATTATTTGGCTGAGGGCTTCGCTGGATGAAACCTCCGAATCTAGAAAATATACATCAGAAACGGGGAAGACATAGCTTTTTCCGTTGAATTTCACAGAAACCTCCTGTCCGGATGTTATGGAATGAGATTGCCCTCCATCTCTTGGAATGAGTACCCTGTGATCCATGGGTTCAATTATGCGTCTTACCTCACCCTTAACAACACCGTAGTCGACAATTATGCCATCTACAGGGTCCCCCTCAATGTCCACGGAGACAGCGTAGTCGTGGCCATGAAGCCTTGAGCATTTCTCAATAGAAGGAATGAAGTGTGCAGCAGAGAAGTTGAGGTGGTTCTGATAACCGTCGATGTGAATCTTCATGAGGGGGTAATTTGTTTCCTTTAAATAAGATTTCACGGGAAAGTGGAAAGCTGTCGAAAGGGCAGAAGCTTGCAGTGTCAGATTCATTATGGGATATTTAAGATAAATTTAGGTAAATGAAACGTCTAACTTCCACGGCCATAAAAACGGCAGCAAATGAAGGATTCTATAAATATGTCCTTGCCATGTGGCAAAAAGGGCGCGTGGCCTAGTCTGGATATGGCAGCAGCCTCCTAAGCTGCAGATCAGGGGTCCGAATCCCCTCGCGCCCGCTTTGTGGCAACACTCTGTAAAATGCAGTAAGGAACAATAGAAAAACGACTATGGAAAAATGGTTAGTTTTAAACTACAACCAGTGAAATTACTAATTGTTTTATTGCTCCATCCTTGGCGCGAGCAAGAATGATCCCTTAATTGCACCTGGCTGCGATTGTTTTGGCTGTCCCAGAAGAAACTCTATGCTGAGCGGGTAATCATCCTTGAAACTCAGTTTAAGTTCCTCGGCTGAGGCAAGACTCTTCACGAGCTTGAGGAGGTATTCCAGAGGATATGAACTCTTCACCGAGTCTTTGCACTTCAGCTCCTTAAGCATGTCCTTAGGAAGTACAAGCTCGGATTCTTCAGAATCAGAGGCGGATCGCGCCCTGAATTCAGAAGCTGAAAGAATGAGACGGATAGAATCTGAAACGTCCTCGGCGGCTCGCAGGCCCTTCTCCAGATCGCTCTTGCTGAGAACAACGTAGGAGTCGGAGCTGATCTGCGGTACACGTGGTGTAGTGACGCTGTTATTGTCGAGAAGTGAAATGCTCTTAGACACGGTATTGATGTCAAACTTGAGCTTCTCTTTCTCCTTGGTCACTATAACCTGATCATTCGAACCTGCCAGCTTGAGCACGGACTTCAATCTCTCTACGTCCAGGGCTATCTCCTCCTCCCCATCAAGCTGATACTCAAGAAACGCCTCTCTCGGGACGTCTATGCAAACCATTGCCACATGGGCAGGATCAACGGCCTTTACCGACAGACCATTCTTTTCCAGTTTGAACTTTGCTTCTGTAACAACTGTGTTGAGGAGATCTGCTATTTCTCGCAGGTTTTTGACAGAAATTGTAAGTCTCACCATTGTTGACACCATTCGCAGTTTTAGATGAAGCTAATCGGTTCAGGGATAAATAATGCTTTTCCTGTTTACGCTTATGATAATTAGAATGTGACATTTATGTGAGAGTAGTTGTCATGACACAGGATAGCCTGAAAAATTCAATTATATCCTGGCGATTCCTACTGGCTCTGTATTGAGCAGGTGAAACAATGCCTGAAGACTTAGACCCATTTGATATAGCGCTAAAGCAACTGAACAAAGCTGCTAGCGTTCTGAAGCTAGACAAGCAGGCTCTTGATTTGTTGAGCAAACCAATGGCGATACTGGAGGTCACTTTTCCAGTAAAGATGGACAATGGTGAGACAAAGGTCTTCACCGGTTTCAGGGTGCATTACAACAACGCCAGAGGGCCTGCAAAGGGAGGAATAAGGTTCCACCCGAAGGAGACACTTTCGACTGTAAAGGCACTTGCAGCATGGATGACATGGAAAACTGCCATCACAAACCTTCCACTTGGAGGGGCCAAGGGTGGAGTCATATGTGATCCAAAGCAGCTCAGTGAAGGTGAACTGGAGAGACTTAGCAGGGCCTACATAAGAGCAGTAGCCGATTTTGTGGGACCTGATATTGATGTGCCGGCGCCTGACGTTTACACCACTCCGCAGATAATGGCCTGGATGATGGATGAATATGAGAAAACCGTGAGGCATTCAGCACCTGGTGTTATAACAGGCAAGCCTCTTGAGCTGTGGGGTTCTCTGGGTAGAGGAGATGCCACTGCCCGCGGAGGGATGTATGTTCTCAGGGAGGCAGCAAAGAAGATAAAGCTTGATCTCTCAAAGGCCACAGTTGCTATTCAGGGTTTTGGTAATGCCGGACAGTTTGCAGTAAAGCTTGTGCATGAAATGTTCGGCTCAAAGGTGGTGGCCGTTTCAGACACAAAGGGTGGTATATACCTGGAATCAGGAATAGACTACCAGAAGCTCCTTGATCACAAGCAAAAGACAGGTTCTGTTGTCAACTTCCCAGGAGCTAAGAACATAACCAATGAAGAGCTATTGGAGCTCAAAGTTGATGTCCTCATCCCGGCTGCAATAGAGAATCAGATCAGAGGGGACAACGCCGGGAGGGTTAAGGCAAAGATCCTTCTTGAGCTCGCCAATGGACCAACCACACCTGATGCTGATGAGATCCTATACAAGAACAGGGTAATGCACCTGCCGGATTTCCTCGCCAACTCTGGAGGAGTGACAGTTTCGTATTTCGAATGGGTTCAGAATAATATTGGGGAATACTGGACCGAAGAAGAGGTTTACAGAAAACTTGACCAGAGAATGACTGAGGCAACCCATTCTGTACTGGATACAGCAGAAAGATACAAGGTTGACAACAGGACGGC
>JAHXPV010000027.1:0-10532 GCA_031625175.1 Thermoplasmatales archaeon AK
GCTGTGGCCACTGCCTTGAGACCGGATCTTTCAACCACCTCTTCAGCCAGCTCGCCCCCGAAATTCAACCTCGTTGCAATAGTCTGAACGGGAGAACCTTTACTTGTCCTTATAATGGAAAGAAACTCATCATCAGCTATTGCAAGAGGATCAACGGCCGACGGAGGAATATATTTCTCTCCCTTGAGGATCTTGCGGTTGCGCCACTCCCTGGGGTTACTGGCAAACTCTATGACTCCCCCGTTTGTGATGATTATATTTCCCTCTCTGAAAAGCTCCAGGATCAATTCCTGACCGCTGCTGAACGCCATCCTTACAACACGGTCAAAGTTGATTTGCCCCAGGTCTGCTATCCTTCTTTCGGACAGCATCTTTCTGAGAAGCATCGCAAAGGGAGATGCCTCGGCTGGCTTCTCTTCATCCCCGAAATAGATTCCCAGCCGCTTTGATATTACCATATCAAACTTCGCGGTTGGCCCATGAATCTGCAGTGCAATAGTGTCATTTCCAAGATCATAGACTTTTTTTACGAAAGCTCCAACGACCTTTTCCCTGAACTTTCCAATCAGAGCGTAAATGTCTATTGATGATTCCCTCGGGTTCAATACTAGAACGGATCGCTATCAGTTATAAGTAAGTGCATATTGCCCATGCAGTTGGTCAGCTTTCCTGGAAAGTAATATATTTCCTTATTAACTGTCTTCCGTGAGGTGAAATGTCGATGGATTTTAGCGGTTCATTCGAGATAGTAAAGCCTGCAAAGGATGTGTACCATTTCCTAATAGATCCAAAAAGCATGAGCTCATGCATTCCGGGTGTCAAGGATCTCAAGATAGATACCCCTGAGAGCTACACATTGGTAGTGAGGGTCGGTGTTGCATTCATAAAGGGGGACATGACAATGAAGATTAATCTCGTCGAGAAAGAGGAGGGGAAGCACGCCAAGATAGCTGGAAATGGCACAGGAATGGGTGGAACCATTACTATGGAGGCTACAATGGACCTTGCCGAAGCAAACGGCAAAACCGTCCTAAACTGGAAGGCAACCGCAAATGTGGGGGGCAAGATTGCATCCCTTGGGCAGAGAGTTATGAACCATGAGGCCCAGAAGCTAATAAAGCAGATATTTGACAATCTGGAGAAGAACCTGGCCTGAAAAATGGTAGTACTGATCTCAGTGGGGCACCCTTATCAAGGGTGCAGGTATTCCATACTGGAAGAAGCCTCAGCGATGCTTGGTAGATTCGGAAAAATAGAGCCGGTTGAAGAGGCAAATCTGGCTGATTCATTTGCGAAGCGTTCTGAATCAAATTATCTGATGCTCTTCGGAAGCGCTTCTCTTTCTCTCATTAGCATCGAGCCACTCCTTGACAATATTACTGCTCTAGTTCTAGTTGAGCCGGAATTCACAAAAAGCCTGGCCTTGTCCCTTCACAGGATAGACTCACCTTGTCTTATTGTTTCAAGAAAAGGCATTGATGATCCAGTGTACAGGAATGCCCTGAGGTTCCACGACCGGATAGCGGGATCTCAGCTTAGGGCAGTCTTAAAGTCTGATGTTTGCAGTAAGAGTTACGTTCAGGCACTGAGGGAATGCTTTCAGTTTCTGAGTGAGCAATATGACAGGAAGAAGGCTGAGACTTCAGATTCGGTACAGTGATCTAGACACCCTAGGCCACGTGAATAATGCCGTCTATCTTACATACTTCGAGTTGGGCAGAATTGATTACCTCAGGCATTCCCTCGGAACACTGGAAATCTCGGAGATCTCTTTTGTAATAGCCCATGCGGAAGTGGACTTCAGAAGACCGATTCATTTCGATGATCGGAAACAGCAGCATCAGATTCGACCACTTGATTGTGGACGAATCCGAGAATATCTTCGCATCGGGAAAAACGGTGGCTGTCTGGATCGGAAAGGATAAAAAACCTACCCCGGTACCTGATTCAGTGAGGGAGAAGCTCCTTCAGACTGGAGAAAGCGTGTAGGGCAGAAATGCGAGGGCCGGAGGTATAAAAACGTCCATAAGGTATAGGGAAAGGTGAAGTGACATAGGGGTTGAAATGCTTTTCCTTAACATATAAAGTGCACCATAGAAGAGACCCATCATGAAATTGTCAAGCGGGAACAGGTAAAAGTATATACCTGGATAACCGAGAGGCGCATAATAGAGGACAGACAGGTAAAGCAGAGAATATAGGAAGGCCTGAACTACAGTTGCCCTGGGAAGACCGATTAACTTTCCCAGCACATTGGTGACCAGAAACCGGAAGTTGAATTCCTCCAGCATGACTGGATAATACAGGGTGTCAAAAACGTACTTCAGACTATAGCCATAGACAGCATAGATGTAAAGCCAGCCGGACACGACTGATACGATTATTACAATATCCTTCGGAGAGAAGTTGAACCTGAGCCTGATCATCAGGTCCCTGTCCAGATAAATCAGAACTCCAATGATCAGCGGGGTGACTGAAATGTAAAGATAAAAGAATTCAACTGAATTATATGCAAATTCAAAGAGCGAAATTATGATGACCTCTGAGATGAAGAAGACAGTTACATACCACCTATGCTGGAACTGAGACAACGGGTTTGACCTCCTCAACCCTGCTAAGTGCAAGGTTTGTTATGAACCACATTACGGGTAGCGAGACCAGCCACAGGTAGACGCTGAACTGCGTCTGCTCAAGAAGACTGAAAGTTGGCCAGATCCTGATGTCTAGGGAGAGCGTTACGAAGAATACAACTATCGCTGTCATGGTAAACATCATTGCAACGTATTCAACAATAACGTCCCTCGCTACCCTATTGGTCAGCATATAAGCAAGACTCATGATTACACCGCCGGCGAAGGATGAAATGCCCATAATTGCGAATGCGTCTGGTCTTGAGACGGCCTCAGTTGTAAGTGCGGGAAGAAACCAGACCAGCATTAGAACGGTGGAAAGCACAACGAATGAGACGGGAATGGCCCATGACATTTTGCTCGCGCTATATCTGAATACGTTCCTTAATAGAGCAGCAAAGAGCAAGAACCCAGAGAGGTACATCAGGAAATTGCTCAGCGAAAAGAAGACGAGATTCTGCTGAAGATCCATCAGGACTATGACTGTTACTGTGCTAACCGTCAGGACAACCAGAAATGGTGCAGCTAGACTTACGAAAAGAAGTGAGGATTTGCCAGAAAAAGATTGAAAGAGGCGGTGATCCCCAACCCTGTATCTCATCCGTAGCAGAACATTTGTCAAGGCCAGAAGGATAAAGCTTTCTGCAATGAGTGGAGTCACGATAATAGAGATGAAAAGTGACACGATCGCGGGAAACGCTGCGGTTATGGTCTCACACTGACAGCTTATCACTGACAGGGCTCCAGAAACCTGACCAACTACGCCGAGATTGCCCCCCATCCTGACCTGTCTCACAATTAGGAGATAGTTGTCAACAACAAGGACTCCAATCAGTGCGTAAAGAAAGATCAGTTGCAGGCTGATGGTAACCACAAAATGCCAAGAGAAGAATACAAGGGCGCCCTGAAAGAGGAATGGCACTCCCTGGGGAAGGGCATCATCATATATGGAACCAACAAGGATCTGGGAAGTTGGTGAGACACCGAATCTGATCAAGGCGCCCAGCAAGACCATCAGAATAACTGCAGCAACTGAACCGAATATTCCAGTTGCCAGTCCTTTAGCGTTTGAGCCAATGAATACCCTTCTAACAGCTACAGCAAGAATAACCAGTGAAATAACCAAAAGAGAGTAGCTAACAACAGAAAGTATTACCATAAAGAGGGCGCCGGAGATGAGGAAAACCTGGGAAAGTTTCTTTATGATTGATATTCCTTCAAAGAGCGAGATTGCAGCAAAAATGAAATAGATGGCTATGCCGGAATAGAAGTAGTATATCACACCCCTGTCTACATAAAGGCTTGATGTCACTACTGCAGTTATTACCCAGATCAGGGTTCCCGCGATAATTAGAAGGGCGTAAAGGGAATCATACCGATACCGCCCTATATTTATACCAGATTTACTAGACATAATGAAATCAGCAGGATGAGAAGATAGCTGTTTGAATAATGGAACCCTCTCTTGAAGGATCCTATAGAAAACTTGCTCCAGTAAGGTTCCAGTTCAAAGGCAATGAAGACAGCACCCAGGAGGCCGGCAACGATTACATAAATCGGACCGACATTGATCTGCTTGACTATCAGCGGCAAAAGTGTGTATAAAACAAGCACCACGGTATTAATCAATATCCACCTGTATGCTCTTGCCACACCTGACACTGCCGGCAGCATAGGAATGTCTGCCTTTTTGTAATCTTCCGCCTGGGTGACAGCCAAGTTCCAGAAGTGAGTCGGCGTCCACAGAAACACAATGCCGGCTATAAATACTGAGGTCAACGACACGGAATTGGATACCGCCGCCCAACCGGCAAGGGCAGGAAAACTACCCGCTATGCCGCCTATGACTATGTTCCATGTCGTTCTTCTCTTAAGAAAGATTGTATAGAGGAAAACATAGCTGAGGAATCCCAGGAAAATGAACATTGATGTAAGGAGGTTTATTACTAGAGCAGAAACAACAACGGCGAAGGCAAGGAGGATAAGTCCGATCGCAGTAAAGGATCTAAAGTTTGAATCGTTTATCAGTGTTGCCCTGTACTGAGTCCTGTGCATCTCAGGATCAATATCCCTATCATATATGTTATTGAAAAGCGCAGCAGACATTGATGCCGCAGTCCCTGTCACCAGAAGGGGAAACAGGAGGAACAGCTTTGAAGCGTAATCCGGATTCACAAGAAATCCGGCAACTGCCACCATATCAACTAGAAGTGTAATTTCGATCTTGAAAATCCGCATGAAATCTTTGAGATTCATTTGAACATGCCATCAGTCCTTTGCCTCTAAGGCTGTAAGAGTCAAGCTTGATGCGGTGCAGCAGGTTACGGCCAGTCCAGATGAAAGTGGATGCGCATTGCCGGAGGTTACATTGGCGCTTGCGTTGCTGCCAACTATAATGAGTCCAAACATTGTGGTAGGGTGAACCAGGCACCAGTATGTATATACTCCTGGATTCAGGAATGGGTACTTGCCCTGAACAGTAACGCCAGGAGTCTGGCCCAGCTGTGACTCACTTATTATTGTGTATGATCCCCCAGTGTTTTCATATTTAGTCGGATTCGAGTTTATCTGGCTTGGATTCGATATCAGCGAAGAACCCAGTGTCGAAGTCGGTGAGCCGTCGAATGCAATAGTCAGGGTGTGCGGAAGATCATCCTCCTCGGTGACGTTGAATACAACAGTCGTACCTGTCTTAACGTATATGACCGGATTGATCGGACCCTTTCCAAGCTGATAATAATAGTAATCCCAACCGTTCCCGTCAGCATAAAGGTGAACGTACTGAGTGTATTTTGTCTGGGCGAAATCGTTAGATGTTGGTGTAAGCCCGGTGCTGCTCGGACTGGTGAGAATATAACCCACAGAAACTGCAACGACAGCGACTATAACCACAGCGAGGGCTACGCCCCCCTTTGCAACTGCCAGCCTAATCACCCCCAGAAGCTGTTGATTCTGGAACAACATTCGACTGCGCACTGTATTCAAATATATTGGATGGCTCTGTGACAGGCTGAGCCGTCCAGCTTGTCACGATGTTGTAAAGGAATATCAGCTGCCCTATACCGATGATTACTCCGCCAAGTATTGCACTGTCCTGGTAGGGCTGGAACATGGGGAAGTATCCTGCAACCGCCCGGGGCATACCGAGGAAGCCGCCAACACCCCATGAGAAAGACATTAGGAACGACCCAAATGCGGTGATGTAGAAATGCCACTTCGACAGCCTTTCATTATAAACTCTTCCATTGGTGATTGTTGGGTAGAGCAGATAGAATGCAGCCAGGAATGTCCCCAGGGTTAGGCCGACAAATACAAAGTGGAAGTGTCCTGTCACAAAATATGTGCCGTGAGCTTGCTCATTAATAGCCTGATCCCCCAGCATAACCCCCATGGCTCCACCTATAACGAAGTCCACGATTGCGTTTATTACGAACAGCATCGGTGTAGTGAGCCTTATCTTATTGGATTTCCACATCGTAGCTATCATGTTGAAGATAGTAAGTGCCGATGGAATGGTGACGAAGAATGAGGCTGTTGTGAAAAACAGAACCCAGTTGGTGCCAAGTCCCGAATTCAGTAGGTGGTGCCCCCACACCAGCTCGCTGAGGATCATCAGAAGCCCGAGGGAGAAAACGCCAGAGAAATAGCTGTATACCTTCTGCCCGGAGAAGCGGGAAATGATTTCATACATAACACCAAAGAATGGCATTATGGCGATGTAAACAATGGGGTGTCCCCAGAACCAGAAAAGCACTGCAAAGTCAAGGACCGTGTGGGATGATGCTGTAAAGAAGACCGGGTTGAAGAGATCATAGAACAGCATACCCAGGCCAACCATAAGAGGCGGGTCGCTTGTTACCAGCAGAAGAAGTGTGAATGCAATGGACCATGCAAAGATAGGCATCCTCGATAGGGGCATATCGTCTGCACGATCTATGAAAATAATCTTGAGAACAATGATACTGGCCATGGTGATCCCAACAAATATCATCTCCATTGCTATGATTGCAAGCCAGTTATAGGGTCCTGCCCCAAAGACGTTGAGCTGGAGAGAGAGCGGGGGATAAAGATACCAGCGCATTGACGATCTTGAGAGCACAAAGAGGAACCCTCCAAGCAGCCACAGCCAGAAGGCAACAGAAGAAAGGTGGCCCATATTATCCCTTTTCACTCTCAAGTACGATGGCAACAGGTAATACCCGAGGCCAAAGGCTGCACCCAATGCAAACATATAGATCATCAGGGTCGCATGCTGGGTAAGCAGAATGTTATAGACGATGGGGTTCACTATAGTCGGGTTGGGATCAGTAAGACTTATCCTCATCAGTACCCCATAAGCACCAGCGACAAAGAGAAAGGCCAGACTGGCCATCAGATATCTCAATCCAATGCTTTTTGAGTCGTTGTCAACAAGAATTGACCAGCCAAGGTACCTAACCCTGCCATAATTCTGTGCCCTGATAAACTCATCTGGCGCGGAATAGCCTTTCTCCTCTGCAGCATTGGCTAGGACCTCGTTCCTGCTCGCCACGAGATAATAAATCAGAAATACAGCTACAGCCACCAGTGCCATGAGCAGAGATGACAAGATCAGGAGTGTTTCTGTACTCATTATGCCACCACCGTTAAAGTGCCACGCATTTCGTAATGCAGATATCCGCAGTACTCGACACATTCAAAGTATAAGGTCCCCGGATGAACTGGAGTAAAGGTAACCTCGTTGACCTGGCCGGGAACAGCATACACTTGGATGCCTGTACCCACTATGTAGAGATCATGAATCACGTCAATGGACACAACCCTGAGTGTATAAGTATGCCCAGCAATTAAATAAACGGTAGGGGCAGGCGTTGACATGTTTGGAAGCTGGAATCGCCATGCCCACTGTTCCCCCGTGACGTTTAATATTGTGGTATTAGATACACTGGGAGCTATATTCTCGTTTTGAGCGATGGCATCCTGGTGCTGAGTCACATACACAATGTTGTATACTGCTAGCCCTGCAAGCATCACAAAGACAACGCCGATGAAAATAGCTTCATACTTTAGTTTATCATTCATCTGAAATCCTCCGCTTCCGGCTCTCTCACTCCGTGCTTGTATATTGGATAAAACAGGAACATCAGCGTGAAGGAAACTGCACCAATTCCGCTTGATATCACCACATCCATTTCCTGTTCAGCACCGATGCCTGGATATGCCACGAAAAGAAGCGTGAAGAGATAAGCGAGGATAAAATAAGAAATCACGCCAAGTATCACACCCACAACAAACATTAGGGTGATGACTCTGCCTTGGGGTCCCATAACGTAGGATTGAAATTTGTTATTTAAAGTTTCGTCGGATATAGTAAAATAAGGCTACAGAAATATATTAACGCCTTTGATTGCGTTTCTTAGTTTCTGAAATGGCGAGCAAATTCAAAGACGTAGGGACTAATCCACATCTTTTGTAGTGGCTTTGATCTCCTTCCTCTTCTTCGCGGTATCGATGACCTCAAACTGAGACTTGAACTTTTCCAAGACCCTTGGAAGCGTGGTATATTCCATCTCCTCTTCTGGAAGCCTGTGTGGCTCAAATGGTCCCATTCTTCTAATATAGTCAACAATCTCAACTGCAGTCTTCCTTGCGCCGTCGAAAGCAGGATCATCGAACATATCCACTGGACCAGACAATTTTCCGTCCTTCAGAACAAATCCGAGCGCGGCAACTCTGGGAGGACCGTCAAATCTGGTCATTTTTGCCTGCTTTAACCCCACTGGCATCAACGGTCCATTGAATGAACCTCTCATCCATCCCGAAACAAGGAAGGGGTGAGAAAATGCTTCCATTGCTTCTCCTGAGGCTGGCAAACCTGACTGGATCCTTACTATCCCGGCAGGATCATCCTTCCCAACGTATTCGCCAGCGATAAAGGAAAGTTTGTCGGTCGTGATAACAGCAACATTTTCATCAGGTAGCTTCTCGTGTGAAGGCTTCGTATAAACCCTCTTGATAACATACCGGCTTTTAGAACCTATGAGCCCCAGAAGGTCATACATATGTTCTGGACAAGATAGGAATATTCTCTTGGCCTCAACAATATCCCAAACTTCAAACACAAAGCCGTCATGCATATTCTGGTCAATAACAAGACCTGGAGTGTTAAACGGGTCACCGAACATCTTGAATATGGGAAAATTAAAGGCTCCCGGTTCAGTCTTGTCCATCATGTAAACTATAAATGGTTCAGACTTTCTTGGTGTGATCTCCATCTCGGCTACACCGGGACCCATTCCCTTTATGTTTCCGGAGAAGGCATCCTTCAATAAGTCCTGACCTGCCCCATACAGACCATAATTCTTTGCGACAGCTGTTCCGGCTTTGAATGCGTTCCATGCCAGCTCATGGACCTCCGGGTCATCTATTCCACGGGTGTGAACCATAGTTATCTGGATATCGTCACCTACGCTGCTTACATAGAAATCAGAAATGAGTGACTCAGCGTGTTCGGAGACATATCTCCTGACCTCCTGGATAACCGGCTCAAAAACTGTCGTATGCCCTGGCAAGCTCCCAATATCTGCTTTAATGTGGGAAATGGTTGTTTTCATATTACAAATAGTCAAATGTTCCTATTAAAACTTTTTTATTATACCAATCTTCATACGGCATCTGTTAATAATTTAAAAGAATTATTTCGTTAATCAACGTAACTGACCATGCCCATTGGCGGAAAAGTGTGAAAAAAAGTAATAAATTGATTCCAATTACCTACAGATGATTTCTGGCCTGGAGATTCTCTTCCTTGTTATTTTGGGGTGGATTCTTCTCATGCTGTATCTCTCACCCCTACTTAGGAAAAGCAGAAACTTCTCAGCGTACGGACCAGCACTCATGCTAAAATTCACTAAGAACAGAAGAATCATAGAAAGATCAGCAAAGCACTTTCCAGGACGTGTATTCGGAAAGATATCAAACTGGATTGTGATTATTAGCGCAATTCTCGCGCTCGCACTGCTAGCCTATGGGGCATATCTCACCTTAACCGTTAAACAGGTGGCTCCGGTCTCACTCAGATATCTTGTTGGGCTTCCGTTTCTGAATCCGGCAATCCCAATCGGATTCGGTGGTGTGTCCCTGGTTGTAGCAGTTGTTGTTCACGAGTTTTTTCATGGCATTGTTGCAAAGAAACACGGAATTGGAATAAAATCTGTGGGAGCGCTTTTCTTCGTTATTCCAGTTGGGGCATTCGTCGAACCCGACGAGAAGGATATGGCAGAAGCTGGACCCGTAGTAAGAAGGCGGATTATTGCATCTGGACCCGGCATCAACATAGTCATTGCCGTCGTGACACTTTTGCTTCTCACTTTTGTAATCATGCCTTCAGCTTCACCTTCTCATCAGGGACTTTATGTTGAGTCTGTTGACGCAAAATCCCCAGCCTCCTACGTTATTCCGACCGGAAGTGAAATAATATCGCTCGGGAACTTTACCGGGAACGCTATATTAAATGCCCTTGAGAATTCAACCTTTCCCCCCGGTTCGAGTCAATCTGTGGTGCTGAACGATGGCGGAAAGATAACGACACTCAGACTGCCTGTCGGGATTGTAATAGATTCTACAATACAGGGGTTTCCGGCCTACAATGCCAGTATACCTCCTGGATCTGTTATTGTGCGTGTTAATAATGTAACCATATATAATGACTCTACGCTCTCTCAGATTCTTGACTCCATCATGCCGGGAACGGCAGTAAATATTACCGTCGCATCTTACCAGTATGTGTCAGGTACATTCCTATCAACCTACAAGAGTTACCACATTGTCACTTCTTCGAAATACTATTACTACCAGCTCTATGACCAGAGTGCCAATTCGCCTGCATACAGGAATCAGAGTTTCATTGGGGTAACCCTAACC
>JAHXPV010000028.1:0-7769 GCA_031625175.1 Thermoplasmatales archaeon AK
CAGGGCAGCATGAGACCGGTGCATCCATTTCGCATGTCTTTTCATCCTCCGGACCTGACACATTTGAGGTGCAGGTATCAGATCAGGGCGGTTACACCGAAACAAGGAACTTCACCGTAGATGTTGGCCTCTATGTCGCAGTAGCGGCAAACCAGACCTCGGGGCTTGGTCCCCTTCCGGTGCAGTTCTCATCCTCCGTCCTTGGCGGATCCGGCTACTCCTTCAACTGGACTTTCTCACCCGGACACTATTCCCTTGAGCAGAACCCTTCCTATACATTCCCTGTAGGGAACTACACAGTGCGATTCCTCGTAAAGAGCGCTAACGGCGCAACAGGATCAGCGAACATATCGATCCAGAGCCTTCCGCCTCCAGTATCGTTTCAATATTCAACGGATCTGAATATCACCCAGGCATTTCACTTCGATGCTATTCCAAACTGGGATGCTAAGGGCCCATACAACATGTCGTGGTCATTCCCAAATGGCCAGACCATCACGGGAATGAACATATCCTACAGGTTCCCGGTATACGATGAGCTCAACACGGTTATTGCAACATTCTCATATGGCGATGGGAAAACCTGGACGCAGTACCTCACGGTGAGGATGATCCCGGCAGTGCCTGTTGTGGCATTCAACCCTCCATCCATCATCCCTACCGGAACCATGCTTTCCCTGAATGCATCGGCAACTTCTCCCGATTCATCCTCATTCTCATATTCCTGGGACATAAACGGCACATCGGAATCCGGCCAGTCAGTGCTGTATTATTTCCAGAATCCAGGCAATTACTCAATCAGTGTTACAGTGACCGATAGCCTCGGGGCATCTGCTGTTGTGTACAGGACCATAGAAGTCCTTCCGCAGGGCACAAACAGCAGCATTGCAATATCGTACACAAGAGACGCTAATGGCCCGATGGATTATTACACTGTCAAGGTTCTTTCCACCAGCGGAATCATCGCTGTTGAGGCCTTCCTGGGAACGACTCCCCTGAACATCTCAGAGATCAATTCCACCTATACGGCATCCGGTGAGCTTGCATACTTCAATCTCTCGATGGACCAGAGAGATTACCCTGCGGGCACCTATGGGATTTCAATTGTTGCGTTCAACAACAATTCCCAGAGCAACCATATATCCATTCCATTCTCTGTGACATCACAGTATTCGTCCACATTCTCCCTCGCTGACATAATAGCGTTTTTTGGAGGCTTCAGCAACTTCCTGATCATCATCCTGACTGTCGGGGGCCTTGTCATAGCATATGCCTCCCTGAGGCGGGAGGACAATCCGGATGTGATTGTCGAGGGCACCAGCCCGAGGGGGAGGCCGGAGAAAGTTGTTTTGAAGGGCAGGAAGTGAATTGAAAATGACGCAGTTTAGAGTTGTGAAGAAGAATGGAAAGAAGCGGACCATACCGATCCGGAACGGTTCCAGAAAGCTTGAGAGAGAGCTCACACCGAAGGAAATAGAAGACCTCACAGGTGTGGGCATAAGGCATCCCGGGTCCCTGACATCTCTGGGGTACCACATCAACGATCCGGAGGCGAGGAAGACGGCTGGATTACAACAAGCCCAGCCTGAAGGAGAAGATTGTACAGGATATAAGGTTCGTATCGGAGGGGAGCTGATGGAATTTCGGACAAAGAAGGACGGTACGGTTTATCCCATAAGAAGGAGGTTCGAGGGAATAACCAGGGCACTGAGTGCTGCGGATCTTAAGAAGATCCACCTGCACGGCCTGTCTCTGGCAGGCTATGCCCTTGACCTGGCGGACGACGTGAGGAAGAGGGCCCTTGAGAAGGCCATAAAGAAGTACGGCAAAGCGGACACGATGGCAGAGCTTTCTCTTCTGAGAATCAAATATGAGGGCAATGCAAGGATGGAGAGGGTGATCGATTCCGATATTGCGTATGTGGCAGCAGGTAAGTTTGGGGAGGTATGATATGACTGAATTCAGAACAAAGGGAAAAGGAAAGGACAGGATCGTCTATCCGCTGAAGAGGAGGCAGCCCTACGGCGTGCCCAGGGAGGTGGCATACGAGGAGGTCATGGCCCTCAGAAGGGGGGGCAAGAGGGCCAGGCTTATAGAGACGAACCAGCGCCTGGACCTATATGCACCCTATGAGAGCGTGCTGCCGGAAGCAGTCCCTGAGGACAAAAAGTTCAGTTCATATGAGGAGATTGAGAGGGCATTCGGGATCAGTGCCAGCGATGCGCAGGCATGGGCTGATGCACATCCAGATCAGCTCACCGGAAAGCTGAAGGAAGAAGTGGAGAGGCTCAACCGCCAGTCAACAGGAAAGGATGAGGGCAGAAGGTCACCTGAAAAGGTTTCCAATTTGAGGAGTCTTATTGGTATCGACAGCAGCACTGGCAAGCTGAACCTGAACAGCGAGGATCTCAGCAGGTTCTTCTCTGAAAGGAGCAAGATCAGGATCTTCTCTGAGGATGGCAGGCTCACCCTGCTCTCCCTGGAGCCTGATCATGTAGCAATGATCCAGGAGACAATGGAGACCAGCCTTCCGAATGGATACTTCGAACCGGAGGCCTACGGCAGGGATTTCTCAGTGAAGCTGACAAGAACACCCCCTGCAGGGTCCGAGAAGGTCAGATTTCCAACTACGGACTATTCAAATGACGCATGGACGGTGAGGCTTGAAGGAGATCAGCTCAGGACATTCCTGAAAGCACTGCAGAAATCCAGGGAGGACACTATAAGGTTCAGGCTCGAGGGTGACTCCCAGAGTGCAGGTGTTGGGATATTCAACCAGATACCTGACCCTGAATCATCCAAGCCGAAGCTGGAACTCATCGAATCGGTTCCTGCGGTCTCCAACAGGCCTAAGCTGGAAGACAAGCCAACAGGATGGGACACCTCTGAAAGGTCGATATATCCTGTGGATTACCTTCGCTCGACAATAAGGACAATGCTGGGCAGGAAGGAGTTCCTGAACCCTGAGACCGCAGTCCTCTCATTGAAGATCAAACCAGACTACCCCATCGAAATCCATACAAGGAAACTGGGCCCCAATGGGGAGCACATCGAAGTGAAGGGGATTGTTGCCCCAAGGATGGAGGTGTAGGCATGGGCAAGATATCCGATGCTGCCATTGCTGTTATCGTCCTCATCATCGGTATATGGGCCCTGACGAGGCTCGGGCTCTCACTTCCGGCTATAGAGAGGATGTTCCACACATTCTTCTTCCCATCGGGCTCAAGCCCCACCAACGCAACCTCAGGCTTCATCCTTGGATTGGCAGCTACGGCATCAAAGGCAAGGAGGAAGAGGATGCGCATAATGGAATTCATCAGGCGCAGCATATTCCTGCGCCGCAACAAAGCCCTCCAGGAATCGCTGAAGGGAGGGGATGAAAACCGTTGAAAGGGATAATTGCCCTTCCGCTGGCATTTCTCGGCATTTTTGCCATTATCCTCTCGCCTATGGCATCGGCATCATCGGTACCATCCGGCCATGTGGTCATTTATTCGACCTATTCGGGCTCAGATCAGGAGCTCTTTGTCCCTGTCAACTCCTCAGGTATCGAAGTGTATCCGGACTGGCACATCTACCTCCTCGGTTCGGGTAGCTTCGATTTCTCTGTGAACGGGTCCGTAATTGAATCTGGCGTTTCGCTGGGTGCATTCAACTTCTCCTATGTGTGGAGCCTTCCCGGCGGGGCATATGCAAATGCAACTCTCACGTTCCAGGGCGTAGAGTACAGATTCTCCGATATCATCACCGGTCCTCTGTCAAGCAGGGTGATTGAATCTGTTTCGGTGTCATCATCATATCCGGGTCAGGATCAGTTCCTTACCGTGTCACCTGGAACAAGCGGGGCGCTGATGTACCCCCACTGGATTGTGACGATGCAGTCATCCCAGAATGTTTCATATTCCATATACCTCAACGGCCAGGAGCTGATGTCTGGGTACGTATACGGTTCAAAGACTGTTGACTTCAACATCTCAGGATCAGAAGCATCCGTCACGATCGGGTTGGGAAGCCAGGTCTACAGGTTCTCCAATGAGATCATTGCCACTGTCCCGATCCAGAAATATTACGGCCCAAAGCCGCCGCCGCTTCAGTACACCCTTGCTGAATATGAATATGGTATAGCAAGGGCCTTCGTCGCATCGGCGTTTGCAATCATCATAGCGCTGCTCACTGCGAGAAAATACCTCCTCGAGAAGGAGAGAAGGGAGGTCGTCAGGATATGAAGGATGCAATGGGAAGGGGCTTCTGGGAGAGGAGAAGGGAGAAGGCCTTTGAAAAGTCCCAGAAAGCCATTGAGGAGAGAAGGGAGGAGCTCAAGAAAGCGTTCCAGTCAAAATCGGGGGAGAACATCTCAAGGCTCATGAAGTTCGTGTCCTTCAGATCGCTCATAAAGGCCATGCTCCCCCAGCTTATCATCGGCGGCATTCTTGCATATGTCGAATATGATCTTGTTGGGCCCATATACACAATGGTTTCAATCCTTGTGTACGTGCCCATGATATACCTCTATTCCAAGACGCTGAGAACCAGGAATGGCGTCTTCATAATGGTACCGACATCTGATTTCATGGACTGGGAGCGGCTCTTCATCAGCGATGAGATCTGGTCTCTGGTGGAGAAGAAGGCCGGACTGACACTGGAATCAGGGAGGATCAACGGCAGGAGCACGTACTGGTGCGTCGAGGTCAAGTACCTTGAGGGGAGCAATATCCCATGGTTCGTGGACATTGCATGGGCCCACTACAACCGGGCAAAGTATGCAATGTTCCAGTCCGTCCTCGACGATCTCACGACAATGCTCAAGGATGCCCTCCTTGAGGTTGCAAAGCTGAAGCAGACTGGAGATGTGAAGGCAATCACAGAGGGCACCAGGCAGTCCCGTGAACTCATTGAGGCCATCACATCTGCACATAAGGACAGCATCATGTCGGTGCTGAGGAAAGAGAGACTGTCAGAGGAGGAGAACCGCATCTATGAGGAGGAGGTGGAGGAGCTTCTCAAAAATCCAGAATACCTCAATGCCCTGATCAGGAGGAGGGGTGAACAGATACGAGAAACGTCGTGAGAGACTGGTCAAGGGAGCACGCCTTCAGGGACCTCTTCTTCTCGCTGCCAGAGATGCGGCACAATGAGTTCATCGCACATCTCTACCAGATGAACAGGGAGGAAGAGGACGAAGGCGAGAGGGCACCTCCCCTTGAGGCCATATTTGATGATGAGGCGGTAATGGCAAAGCCGATGAGCGACGAAAGGACAAACATCAGCCTTGCATTGGTGCCGGCAAGGCCGCGGTTCATACTTAACAGGAGGCCTGAACATGAATAATGCGGAGACACCGGAGGGCCTGAGGCTTCTTTACGACCTGCTGGTGAAGGCCTCGGAGTTCCCCGGAGAATCACCCCATAACCTAAGGAACCTCTACCACTGGGGGGAGAAGCTCAAGGCATTGCACCAGCTGCTGTCAGCGCATCATGACGCTGAGTACCTGCAGGAGCACAGGCTGGTAAGGAAAAACATCAGGGAGATATCAAGGCTCTACCCCTCGGAACGGTACGTAGCTGAGGGTTATGACATCCTCTACGAGTGGCTCGGTTCCCTCTCCAGGCTTTATCAGAGGCTTGGGCTGCTGATTCCCCAGAATCTCGTATACACAGAGGGGGGTGAGGAAGGAATATGACCGAAACTGTCAGCAACGACAGGGATGACCCTACAAGGAACAGCGTGTGGCTTTTGCAGTGGTTCCAGCACCGGATAAGGAAAAACAGGAATGTGATAGCACTGTTCGTCGGCGATACAGGCAGCGGGAAATCCCTGAGTGCAATAAGGCTTGCAGAAAGGGTTGATCCATCGTTCGGTGTTGACCGCGTGGTCTTTACGGTGAAGGATTTTCTGGCCCTTGTCAACTCCGGCCTTTCCCCAGGCTCGGTGATAGTTATGGCAGGAGATGTCCCCAAGGGTCTTTGGAATGCTCACCCAGGGATTCAGGTACAAGCAGATCCTGACATTCATAACGGTGCCAGATGAAACATTCATTGAACGGCAGTCCCGTAAACTGGTCCACATCAGGTTTGAAGCAACAGACGTGCAGGGCCTGATGAAGATGAAGCTCCTCTCCAGGAACACATTCGATCCTGAGCATCCTCTGGCCAAATTCCCGAGGATCCACAGAGGTCTGTCCGAGATCACAGTCAAGATGGTGAAATTCCGTCTTCCTTCCGATGACCTCAGGGAAAAGTATGAGGCAAAGAAGAAGGAGTACATGGAAAGGAGATTCAAGGAATTCCAGAAGGAACTTGAACTGCTTGAAGGCGGAAAAGTTTCAATGAAAAACGGGAAGCCTGCGGTGGAACTGACATGCGACAACTGCGGATATACATGGCTTTTCACCGGGCACTCAAAGTCCCCAAGATGTCCCTCATGTAACTCCAGGGTCTACATTGCGGAAGTTGAGGAGGATGATGACAGACTTATCAACCTCCAGTGCCGGCACTGCGGTTATTCATGGCCATTCTCAGGGTCAGTGAAGTTCACCCACTGTCCAAGTTGCAATGGTTATGTGAGCGTAAAGAGGGACAGGATATGATATCATATCCGGTATCATACAACAACACTGCAGCAAAATTCGGCATCTGGAATAGATTTATGACATGGTGGTGGAGGTTCTCCTATTATTATACACGCATGATTCAAAAGGGCACGGTGCGGACGATTTTTGTCCCCTTTAAATACCGGAGTTGAAAAAGAGATGAATCAAGAGGATGAAAAATACAGAATCAAGCCAAGAAAGAAGTATGGAAGGCAGGTATGGCTCCTTAACGGGAAGGCCACAATTGTGGATCCGGTTGAAGGGAAGGATAGTGAAACTGAGAAAGTGAAAAAGGAGGAATGAGAAATGGTGCAGAAATGGATAACAAAGAAGGATGGTAACGAGAATAAGCATATCAGGATAGAGACTGAGAGGAAAGCCAGGGAAGTACAGATACAGGACATCGGCCCAACACCGGCACAGCTTGAGAAGCAGGCATGGGGTATCCTTGGAGATCTCAGCAAGATAACAACAGTGGACCAGCTCCTGCTGCAGATGAGAAAGTACAGTGGTACTCTTGGAGACTTCTCAGGGTTCAATTCAATGCTCATTGCGATGCAGGATCCTGGTGCTACTATTGTCAGATCAAAGAATGAATGGAAATACTTTGGAAGGGAGGTATCGGACAGTGCAAAGCCCATAAGTGTTCTCTATCCGGTGGGAGTTGCTCACAAGGATGGCCCTGGAAAGGTCAAGGACTTCATTGAAAAGAAGCGTAAGGAAGGACTCAGTGATGAGGCCATTGAGGAACTTGTCAGGGAGAAGTTCAACCTATCCGGTGGTGGTTTCACCAGGGTATTCAGCACTGGAAAGGTCTATGACATTTCTCAGACCACACCCATTCCAGGAAAGGCAAAACCTGTTGAGGAGGATGTGAAGGCCGCATCCCTTTACAGTACACTGAAGAAGATTGCAAAGGAGCATTACGAGGTTGAGGAATCTCCAATCAATAGTGGTGCAAGAGGATATACAGCACATTCAGGGGAGGGCCAGAAGATTGTTGTCATGAAGATCCCGGGAGAGGATGTGAACGTGCTCCATACGCTGATACATGAGATGTCTCATGCAAGGCTGGAGCATCTCTACAGAAAAGAACTTCCAAGAGGTCTTGCTGAGTCTGAGGCAGAGCTGTCAACATACCTGGTTGGAGCGCATTTCGGTTTTGACTTCAGGGATGACT
>JAHXPV010000029.1:0-6533 GCA_031625175.1 Thermoplasmatales archaeon AK
CATCTAAACAGAAAATAGAGAAGGAACTTGACGTCCCCAAGGGGCATTTCAAGAGACCCTATACCTGGGACGACCTAATGGATAAGGGTACACGCGTAATGGGTGAAGATAATTCCAGAAGCCTAATGGAAATAGCAAAGTCATTTGACAGAAGGGATGTCAAGGAGATATTTGAGGTGGTGAATAACGTCACTGCTAAGAGATAATGTCAACCAGGGGGCTACTGCACTGAGATCGATGCTTGCAAAGGAGTTCATTGTGGCCCCTGGTGTCTTCAATGGCATATCTGCACTGTTGGCCCATAGATCTGGCTTTCGATCCCTTTATCTTTCGGGATCCGGAGTGGCTGGTGCAATGGGTCTGCCTGATCTCTCAGTGACAACCCTTACGGAGGTCGCAGAGGAAGTAAGGAGGATAACTTCCATTGTTCCAGAGCCAGTCATAGTTGATGTTGACACTGGCTTTGGGGAGACCTTCAATGTGACCAGAACAGTGAGACTTATGGAAAGTTCCGGCGCTGCAGCCATACATATGGAGGATCAGGTCATTCCAAAAAAGTGCGGGCATTTGAACGGAAAGCATATTGTAGACACCCAGGACATGGTAAAAAAGATCAGGGCAGCTGTAGAGACAAGAAAAGATCCCGATTTCATAATCATAGCCAGGACGGATGCGAGGGCGGTTGAGGGGATTGATGGTGCAATAGAGAGAGCAAAGGAATACGTGGATGCCGGGGCAGACATGATATTCACAGAAGCTCTTGAAAGCAGGGAGGAATTCATTAGATTTGCTAAGGAAGTGGACGCGCCTCTGCTGGCGAACATGACAGAATTCGGCAAAAGTCCTCTCCTCTCAGTTCAAGAACTCAAGGAGATTGGATACAGTGCAGTTATCTTTCCTCTGACAGCCTTCCGCGTGGCCCTGAAGGCAATGGAAGACGCCTACAGGGAGCTCTTGAGATCCGGCACCCAGAGGGACTACCTGACACACCTGATGACCAGAAAGGACTTCTACGATCTCATAGGATATGACGAATACGAAAAGGAGGACAGGCTGCTTGCGAAATACAAGACGAAATGATAGTCATCACCACGAAGAATCATATGAGTGTTGCATATATTGTAACTGCAGGTACGGTGTTCCTTGAGGCCTGCACCTGCGTGAACAGACGGGAGTGATTCAATGTCGGACGGCGAAATCGAGGTCCCAAAGGGACTTGCAGGCGTGATAGTTGATAAGACTTCAATTGCAACTACAGATTCAGAGGGAAATCTCGTATACAGAGGTTACAGGGTAGTCGATCTTGTCAGAAAACATTCCTTTGAGGATGTTGCATATCTGATAGTAAATGGGAAGCTTCCGAGTAAAAAGGAGAGGGACGGGTTCTTCTCGACAATAAGAGGGTTCTACGGCCTTGATTCCAGGGTCGTACAGGTTATGGAAATCCTCAGGGAAAAGGACTTAATGAGGAATCTCAGATCAATTGTTTCGCTTTATCCATACAGGAGCAGGAATAATGACGAACTGATGCTGGAGATGGCTGCGAAGTTCCCGGAGATTATATCCGCATCATACAGGATCAGCAAGGGTATGGACCTATTGCATGATATCGAGGGCAGCTACGCACAGAGACTCTATTACCTGATTACTGGAAAAAATGATTCCAGGAATGCCTCATTCTTGGAAACTCTCATGATACTTTATATGGAGCATGAATTCAATGCTTCCACCTTCGCACTGAGGGTTACGGCGTCCACTCTTGCGGATCCAATCGCAGCTTTTACAACCGCACTTGGAACTCTGAAGGGACCCCTGCACGGAGGGGCCAACTCAGAGATACTTGATTTCTTCGAGCAGTTCAGAGATGAGGAGGATGCAGTTGAGTATGTTGACAGTACACTGGCGAAGGGGGAAAAAGTGATGGGTTTCGGACACAGAGTATATAAGAGGCTTGATCCCCGTGCCCAGCTCGTTAAAGCCAAGTTGAAGGAGCTGAGTCCCGGATCAAAGATGGTAAGAATAGCTGAGGCAGTTGAGAAGAGGATGTGGGAGAAAAAGAGCATTCCGGCCAATGTTGACTTCTATGCGGCTATTTACATGGACCTGCTGGGTATTCCAAATGATTTTTACACCCCCATCTTCGCAGCCTCCAGGGTATTTGGCTGGATAGCCCATTACAAGGAACAGATAAATGACAACAAGCTCATCAGACCCGCTTCGAAGTACGTTGGTCCCAGGGATCTTGTGCCTTAGGCTTCAGATGACTTTCAGATCTATCTTTTCGCCTTTCCTGTTGTAGGCCAGAAAATTTTCAGGGCCGAAGGGATAGGCAACTATTATGTGCACAGGGCCCGTATTGGAAAACATCGAAAGGTCTGCCTCCGATGGCAGAGGAACTCCTGAAGGGTGGGAATGAATTGTTCCCACCAGGGAAAAATCGATTGGTTTCATGTACATGAAGAACAGAGTGTGGTGATCACCCTGAATTGTGCCCGGAAGTATAGCTATCTCGTAGATCAGATCGCCATCAGCCCGCAAAAAAGCCCCGAACTCCCTGGGGTAGCTGTCCCTGGAGGCTTCCATCACCATACTCAGGACCTTGGATCTAATTGACCACATTTCGAATCAGTTTCTCCCTGATCCTCTCATAAAATGAATTCCTGAAGGTAATGAAGTTGGTGTAGTTCCTGGAAACAGACACGGTGATATCATCATTTTCGTTTACCGGGATCTCCTCCTGTCCGTCAAGTATTATGAGAGAGTCCTGATCCTTCCCAAAGAGCTTAACGTTTATCTCCTGGTCAGATGGGACCACCATAGGCCTTATCTTGGTTCTGAAGGGGGCGATGTAGGTAAGTACCATAGCCTGCAGAGAAGGATAGAGAATAGGGCCGCCTGCACTGAAGGAGTAGGAAGTGGATCCGATTGGTGTGGCTATAATCATTCCATCAGCTGAGGTGCTGTCGAAGAAGTCACCGCCGACATAGACCCTGAACTTCCTTATCTTTGCAATCTTTCTTGAATGTATTACAACTTCGTTTGAACATTCCAGGGTCTCGACGCCATTGATCTTGACGGAGAGTTTCATTGTCCTCTCAATCTTGTACTCACCCCTGATCAGCCTGTAGATTGAGCTTTCCACCTCCCCAATTTCAACCTCGCTGAGGAAACCCAGACTCCCCATGTTTATACCAAGAACCGGGCCCTTCGCAAGCTGGAGTGATCTAAGAACAGTGCCGTCGCCGCCAACGGCGATTATGGCATCAGCCTCTATCCTGTCGAGATCGGTCGGCCTGGTTCCCAGGAATTTTGCAGATTCCCTGTCATATACGATCTCCCAGTCATGAGGCAGAATATCTATGATCCTGCTGACTATCCTGGCGCATCTCTCGCAATTCTTCCTGATAACGAAGGCAACCTTCATAGAAATTCCTCCAGTTCTTCTCTGCTCCTGACTGCAATGAAATTCTTTCTTTCCCTTACGTCCAGCCCCATGTTAAGCGGTTTCCCATCACCGTCAAGTATCTGGCCTCCCGCCTCTATGAGAATTATGTAACCGGCCCCAATGTCAACATTCCGCACATAATTCCCCGGCCCCATGTAGCTCACCACATCGGCACTGCCCTGAGCGAGCAGACAGAGCTCAAGGGATGCACATCCGATGGATCTAATTCTTCCGGGTGAACGGATCAGGGGGTTCATGCTCCGATCAGGGTATTTACCCAGATTGCCGATGCTGCACCCGACCGTTGATTCAGAAACCCTTATTCTGGCTCCATTTCTGTATGCGCCCTTTCCACTTTCAGCGTAGTAGAACTCCCCGCTGTTCAAATTCATCACGAACCCGTATCTGACAGACCTGAGATCGGTGCCAACATCAGCAACTGATAATGAATAGAAGGGAAAACCTACTTCAGCATTGAAAGTGCCATCCAGAGGATCAACAAGAAGATTCCTCTCGAATCCCCTTGAGGTGAGTCCTGACTCCTCGCTTATTACATTGAACGGCAGATCGTTATTTTGTCAATATATGTTGTGGCGGTTCCGTCCGCACCGATTCCAACAACGCGGGTCATGGAACTTTGGTCAGTCTGATCTTTTATCAGCTGCCTTAGTCTCTCCCCGAGCTTTACAAGATCAGATGTCCTAAGTCCCATGGGTAGAAATGCTCGTAATTGGCTAAAATCTTTCTGAGGAGGATCAGTCGCCCACGATGCTGTCAAGTAAAATGTTCAGGCGCTGCGGGATCCTCTTCAGAACATACTGAAGTGCGTCTATAGCCTTGTAGCTTCCGTCAGTTTCAAACTGAAACACGAAGCTCGTGTCGTCCTCTCTCACCTGAACACCCGTCATGTCGAGAAGCTGTGACAGATATCTGCAGTGGTTGTCATCCGTAAACACAATGGTTGATGAAGTTTCCGAAACCACAGAGTCCCTGCAGATATCCTTGTACTTCTGCCAGTCTGCAACCTTATCCTTTGAAACGACAAACTCCCTGTGATACTTGTAGGAAACACCAGATGTAACCTGCCACTTCGTATGCTCCTTTCCTCTTCCCATTACTGCTTCTGCCGTTACCAGAATGGCCTGCTTCGGGCCAAGCTTGACAATCGGTATTTCCTTGTCTGTGGGAGAGAGCTCGGGATTCCCTATCGGCTGCAGGTCCCCAGATGTCACGGTGGCGGGGCCGATCTTGTTTATGGAGTATGTCATGGTGCAGAGTGAACAACCCTTCCCCTGACACTGGCACTCTGAACGGAAATTCATCTTTGGATCAGTGACGAGGGGAACAAGAGAAAGGCGATGGGCCACTATCTCATCAAACAGAGGAAGCGAGGAATCATACACATTACCTTCTCCATCCCTTATCTGTCCATGGTGAAAGGTCACCTTGTCTATCGCCAGCTTGGGAATGTCGTCCATAAGACTTCTCCTCAAGGCATTAGCCATAGCCGGCGTGATTCCGTCAATGGAAAACCTTATGAATCGGTCCTCAAGCTTCAGGATCTTTAACGCCATCTGTTCAGACTCTCCGTCCTCTCTTTCCGCCCTTCTTCTTAGTTCCGTCGTGGGGAATGGGGGTAACCTCCTCTATCCTGAGAATCTTGAATCCTGCTCTGGCGAGCGCCCTGATTGCACTCTGGGCTCCGGGACCAGGAATCTTGGACTTGCTGCCACCAGGGGCCCTGACCTTGATTATGAGATCGGAAATTTCCTTCTCCCGCAGCTTTTCAGCCACGAGATCAGCAGCCTTCATTGCTGCATATGGACTTGATTCATCTCTGTCGTTTTTGACGACCATTCCGCCAGTCGCCTTTGCAAGTGTTTCAGCACCCGTTGGATCTGTTACGAGAATTATTGTATTATTCTGAGATGCGTAGATGTGGGCAACGCCTGTCTTGTTCATGCTTCCGCCTCCTCTGTTTCATCCGGCTTTTCCTTCTTGTCAGAAGATACAGTTTCCTCCTTCTGAGATGCCAGGGACTGCCTTATCGGGTGCAATTCACTGGCAACCGGAGATGCCTCTGAGTATGCTATGGTGTCCTCAAGGGAACCCTCAACGAGCACACCAGGAATGGTCACTCTTCTTCCGCCCATAGTGATATGGCCATGGGTAATCATCTGCCGAGCCTGCTTCATTGTCCTCGCCAGATTCCTTCTGTACACAACTGTCTGAAACCTTCTTGACAGAACATCATCTATTGTCAGAGAGAGGACGTCATCCAGGGAGGCACCTGGGCCAAGAATATTAAGTCGGTTGAGCCTGGCGATAAGGTTCTGAAACTGCCTTGCTGCCTGAGGATCCTGTGAACGCATACGGGCCTGCAGTTCCCGAGCCTGACTCCTGAAGCTGCCGAGAACAGCGAGTGCTTTCCACAGCTCTCTCTTGTTCTTGAGACCGTACTTAATAAGAAGCTGCCTTTCAGATTCTATCCTCTCCTTTTCCCAAGGATGCCTCGGTGTTGAATATGTCTTGTGCGGAAATTTAGGATCTCCCATAGGTTATCTCCTCACTCCTTCTTCCTCTGGACTCCGACGGTCAGTCCCTTTCTGCCGTTGGATCTGGTCCTCTGCCCACGGACTTTTTTACCTTTTTCGTGCCTGACGCCCTTATAGCTCTTGATCTTCTTCATCAGATTAATGTCATCCTGAATCTGGGCCTCCAGATCATTGGTGACGAGGTTAATGTCCTCGCCGGATACGAATTCACCACGGTGGTTCAGAGCCCACTCTGGAATCCCCTCATAGGATTTGGACTCCACATACTCCCTCAGTTTCTCAATCTGTTCCTCGCTCAGCTCACCTATCTTCTTGTCCCTTGGAAGACTGAGCTTTGCAGAAATGAGTTGTGCAAGTCTTACTCCTATACCCTTCAGATCCGCAAGGGCCATCTCAACACTTCTTTCTCCGTTGAGATCACGATTTGCGACTCTAACTATGTACTGGAAATTTTCATTCTTTGGGTTTTCTTCCTTTGGCATTAGACCTACCTTTGAAATTTAAGTTCGTGGTTATAGCATCCATAAATAAGA
>JAHXPV010000030.1:0-6179 GCA_031625175.1 Thermoplasmatales archaeon AK
TCCCCAAAGGGAAATCCCGCGAAAAATTTGGATTTCCTGAGAATCGAAGTCAGCTTTCTCGAGTTCTCAATAGTTTTCAGAGCCACATTCCTGAGCCCAGTCCTGCCCAGTACGGAAAGATATGCAGCTGAAGCGATGGCCAGTAGCGCCTGGTTCGTGCAGATGTTGCTCATTGCCCTCTGGCGTCTGATATGCTGCTCCCGGGTCTGAAGGGTCATTACGTACCCCCTTTTTCCGTTGACATCGGTGGTTTCGCCTATGAGCCTGCCTGGGGACTTGCGTATGTATTCCTTTCTGAATGAAAAGAGGCCGAGCAGCGGACCTCCGTAACTCATATGGATTCCAAGCTGCTGCCCCTCCGCTACCGCTATGTCTGCGCCATATTCTCCGGGCGGTTTGATAATTCCCAGGGAGACAGGGTCATAATACGCAATGAGAATAGCGTCTTTAATGGTCTCCTTCACCGCAGTTACGTTCCTGTCGATCACTCCCATTGAATTTGGCTGCTCAACAACCACGCATGAAGTGTCCTGACCCACTGCGCTTGAAATGGATTCCAGGTCAATGGTGCCATCGTCCGGATTAATGGAGTAATATCTTATCTTCACTCCAAGGCCAACTATGTAGCTCTCCATTACTGCTTTCTTTGATTTGTATATACTCTCAGGCAGAAGAATCTCCGATCTGCCATTTATCCTGTAAGCCATTCTGACGGCTTCCCCCAGAGCGCTGAATCCATCATACATCGACGAATTTGTCACATCCATTGAGGTGAGATCGCTTATAAGGCTCTGGTATTCGAACAGAGCCTGCAAAACACCCTGGGACATTTCAGCCTGATATGGGGTGTAGGAAGTGAGAAATTCAGCTCTGCTGATTATTTCATCCACGGCTGCAGGAACAATCCTCCTGTATATGCCATTGCCTAGAAACATGGCCATGCCAGTCCGATTCATGGAGGCGTAGGCAATTGCATCCTGGATAACCTCATACTCACTCTTCCCCTCAGGAATTTCCAGGCTGTTTTTTCTGAATTTCTTTGGAACGTCTGAAAATAGTTCACTAATATCTTTGATGCCAAGAGATGCCATCATCTCTTCCTTGTCATCCATATTAAATAGCCCCTTAGAGAATCCCGATGTTGTATTAATTTTGTTATCCTAAGTCCTTTATGTTGCATAATTCAACGGTACGGGCAGCTATGACAGGGTTCCTAACCCTTAGGGCTTCTCCGGATCAATACATCAGCACGAAGGAATGTGTGAACCTTTTTTATAACCGCATAATTAACCGTCTCATGTCCTGCAAGACACTTGTGTCTTCGGTTGCATACCCCACAATTGGGGTCATACTTCTCGGGGGAATTTCCGATAAAGTGAACAGAATGCCTCTTCATACATCAGCTGGAATCGCCTATACAGGTATAGACACCGAAATAGAAACACGTACCACACTGTGTTTGTCACATGATAGGCAGTTCGGTCTATTCAACGGTTCGGAAATAAGTGTGGAACCCACCTCCAGATCTCCGTTCTACGTGATCAAGAATTACGAAGCAGAAATACGGAGAAGGCTGGGGCTTGATTCCGGCTACATATCATACAAATCTGAAAATATCAACATTCTAAGCGGGAGCAGCGACTCAGGTGCGGCTGCCCTTGGAGTTGCAGTTTCCAATCTTGCTTCAATAAATCCGTACACTGAAGAATTTGAAAACTCATTGAGGCGTATATCGGAGAGTGTGGGCCGCAGTCTGTATGGAGGACTGACTCTCACCCATGTTGAAAGCGGCAGGGTTTGGACAGAGAATCTTCTGGGGCCTGAGGCCTTTGAAAATGTGGTTATATTGGGATTCAGGTTCAATGTGACCAGGAATCCCTCGGATGCAATACATGAGAAAATAGTGAATCATCCTGAATATCCTACCAGAAAGGAGGAAACCAGACAGAAGGGGGAACGGCTGAAGAGACTTGCACGTTCAAGGAGCATCAGGGATATATTTGATATGGCAGCTGAGGACACTGACAGGTACCACTCCCTGATAGAAGCTGTGGGCGTGAGGGTAAGGACTGACAGAATGAATGCACTCGTAAAAAAGGTAAGAGAATTGAAGGAAAGCTTCTGGCTTTCCTACATAATAACAGGTGGCAGCAATGTCTTTGTGACAGTGGAAAGAGAAACCGAAGCTGAGGTGATCAAGGCAGCACAGGGAATGCATGACGGCCTGGTGAGGCTCAGAGTTGCCGGAAAGGCTGCCGTTAGAGCCGAGTCCTGACTGCCATGAAAGTGCTTAAAGGAAAACCGGTTCCTTCTCTCTGACGAATGTTCCATTCTGAAGGTCCCTGTAAGCTTCCTCAATCTGGTCCCTTGTGTTCATCACAATTGGTCCGTACCAGTAGACTGGCTCTTCTATGGGCCTCCCTGACAGAAGAATGAATCTTGCCTTATCATCTTCTGTGCGTATTTTAACTGCGTCACGTTCTCTGCTAAATACATAAGCTGCATTCTGTCTAAGCTGCATTGGTTCAGGAGAACCGACACTGGGGCTTCCCCCCACGACGTATATGATTGAGGTGTACCCTTTCCTGGGGATATAGGTGAATCCGCTCTCAGGAACCATGACAACATCAAGATAAGCGATGTCAGTAATTCCGGTATTTGCGAATGATCCTTCTGTGCCATGAAATTCTCCAGCAATGATTTTCACTGAGGTCCCGTCACCAAGTTTCACCACAGGTGTAGTCTGGCCCTTTATGTCCCTGTAAACGGGTACTTTCATTTTCTGGCTGCTTGGTAGATTGACCCACAACTGGAAACCAACAGAGCTTGTCGGAAGACCAACATTTTTAAGCATTTCCCTGGGATCTTTCTGATCCAGTGGCCTCGGCATTTCCTGGTGGAATATGCCGCTGCCAGCCGTCATCCACTGCAGATCATTTGGATAAATGGTTCCCTTATGTCCCTCGCTGTCCTCGTGTAATACCTTTCCTTCAAGCAGGTAAGTTACCGTTTCGATACCTCTGTGAGGATGCCACGGGAAACCGGCCAGGTACTCCTCAGGCTTGTCGGACCCAAAGTGATCCAGAAGAAGGAACGGATCGGTGACAGGCGCAGTGTAGTGGCCACCGAATACCCTTTTCAGTCTCACGCCAGCGCCGTCGATTGTATCCCTAGGTAGAAAGGTGTTAGTTATTACTTTCTCTTTGAGCGTTTCCATTTAGATCATCATCCTAAACATTGTTGTGTAGTATTATTAAAATATGAGTACGTTTTTCATATTTAATCTTTCCAATTACCTTTACATGGTAAAGCTCCCTCAGCGCAAAAATAATATCCTAAGGTTTAATCATTACATAGAATGGCAGAAAAGAAGAACGAAGGCTTTCAGTCAGGTGCAGGACTTATTAGATATTTCGAGGAGGAGGAGATTAACGGTCCTGCTCTGGACCCAAAGCTGGTAGTTTACATTGGCATAATTATGGCTGTTATAGTTGAGCTTGCCAAAATTTTCTGGCCGATTTAAATCAATTGCTGTTTAACCTGCCTTAGTTTATTGAACTTCTGTTCGAGTGGATATAAATTTATTAGACTTGGATCATTGAGGAATTCATGGCTTGGAAGAAGCTTGTTTCTGTTAAGGCGCTTGAACATGCTGGTGGGCATTTCGCAATAAGCACTGGTTCCAAGACAATATTCATTGCAAGAGGCAAAGACGGATTTCATGCAATGGACGCAGTGTGCTCACATGCGAAGTGCATACTAGGAATATATAATCCCAGTGACGAGACTGTTAAATGCTATTGTCACGACGCAAAGTTTGATCTGAAAACGGGTAAGATGATAACACCTCCTTCGGTTGCGCAGAATGCGCCGATGGATAAACTCTCTTTGTCTCTTTATAATGTCAGGGAAAATCAAGGTTTCCTGGAAGTGGACATTGATTGATTTCCCTTAATTTTTTACACTGGAAGTAGAAATACCTAGTACCGATGCATGAGTCCCTAAGCAAAGGCGGCATCTGCAAAATAAAAAGAAATAAATGAATCCAAAAGATTACGGCTGGCGCTCCGGTGGTGTAGACAGGCCAAGCATAAGGGACTCTCAATCCCTCGACTCGGGTCCAAATCCCGACCGGAGCATTTACAAGAATCTAGGGAATCTAAAGCAAATGCAAAAAGACCCATCAGACTCCAAAGCGCTATTGCAGAAGGTCAAAACAGGTGGGAGAAACATAGTTAGTAACTTCTTAAATTCAAGTTCTATTGAAGAGATTCTTTTCAAGGTGTCTTATCAGGTAACAGAGATTTATCACTGATTCTTTGGAAGTCCAAGTGCTTGAAAATCAATGTTTATAGCTAAACCAGACGGCGGCTTCGGAAAGAAGAATGTTGATTTCTGTGGCAGTATACCATGATCAGCAATTAGTTTCATCAGGTCTCGTTTGTTCCACTGAGGAATTAGTGCTGCGAATGATGATTTCCCCTGCAGAACAGATTCAATGGCAGCGGTCTCGTCATGCGTATAGGAAACATAATCCCTGAAATCCTGATCATTGAAACCAAGGATACCCTTTAAAATCACATCATTCAGGAATTGAATCGGCGACAGGGAAGCATCCATTTCCTTTTTTGGCAACTCCTCAGACGGATCGATAGAATACCAATTCCCATCGAATATTCTGAGTTTATCAGGTTTGTTTCCCCTAGTAAACCTGCTAAATTGGATGTGGAAGCCAGGTCCTGGCCTCCGCTGTTCGCAACCGATGTCTACGCATCTGTGAATACCATCGACCTTGAGTCCGGGGCTTTGCAGGGAAACAAGATATGCCATAATCCATGACCAAAACTCCCTACTGCTTCCATCAGACTCCGATGCAATAATTTTGCTGGCAGCAAGCCTGTGGTGCCCGTCAGCTACTATAGCAGGTAAATCAGCAAGAGACTCAACGATTTTACCAGAGGTGGCAGCATCAAGGAAATACAGTCTGTTTTGAACTGAAAATGTATCCTTGAAATCTGCTGCAGGGGATTTTTCCTGAATAACTTCCTGAAGCATCTCCTCAAGATCAGGGGAGTCAACTAATAGATATATGGGTTCCAGCTGGGATGAGCAGGATTTCATAACCTGAATTCTGCCATCCACATATTTCTTGAAGGTTCTTTCGTGGGGCTTAACACTTCCATCATCCGGAAAAACTTTTACCAGCGCGATCATCCCGGTAATTCTCATCATTTTTCCGTTCCAGGTATAGTATTGATCAAGAACTAATATTGAATCATCCTTGACGGGCTTGATTATGCCACTGCCGACCCACCTTCTTAGGAGTGCCCCAGGATCTGTCTCCGGCAGTGTCAGATGAGTGATGTTGTGTCCATTCAGCTTCAGGACTTTCTCCAGGTTTGGTGGAATAGAATCAAATGGCGGGGACACAACATTCTGGAGATCTTCATTAAATGTGAATGGCTTGAAAGGCTTTATCTGTACCATTAATAACTTTCTCCCCCGAAAAACCTGTGCGAAAGCTCCACATCAAAAGCGGCGCCAGATCCATTCACTTTTTCGCATGATCAGCTTTGATAAATTGCTTCCCATTAATTTAGAGCACATAATGTCGGTTTATTCTTATTTTTCAATATTAAAGAAAAGACAAAATCTGCCACTGTTTAGTTGTCCTGAATACATTGGAAATCTTTCCCGTCAAACAGCCTTGACATTTTGTCAGTCTGTCTGGTGCGTCTTTTATAAAACATATTATCATAACCGTGGGGTTACAGTGAGTGGCGATACCAGTCAAACGGTCCTAGTATGCGATCCAGTTGATCCGCTATTGCTGGAAGGCTTAAGAGCGAAAGGGCTTGATGTAAGATACCGGCCTGACATTAGTAGACAGGAGCTCCTTGCTGTTGTTGGTGAATACGCTATTCTCGTAGTGCGAAGTCGTACCAAGGTTAGCAGGGAGGTGATAGAGGCGGGAAGTAAACTGAGACTTGTGGCCAGAGCTGGAATAGGTACGGACAACATCGATCTGGCGGCAGCATCAGCACGTGGGATAGAGATAGTCACGGCCGCAGGATCATCCACCCAGTCTGTTGCAGAACTCAATGTAGGTTTGGCAATAATCATGGCTAGAAATTTGCTGAATCTGAGCAATGGTGTGAGGGATGGTGAATGGAAAAAGT
>JAHXPV010000031.1:0-5659 GCA_031625175.1 Thermoplasmatales archaeon AK
TATCAAGGAAAATCTACGAGCTTGGCATTGTGAGAAACAAATTTGAAGTGCTAGATAAAAGAGTGGTCCCTATACCAATTGGTAGTATTTTCTTCAAGGCAAGAGACAAGCAGAGTTTCAGGACATTTGTTGAGGATGTAAAGAAACAGATTATTGAGCCATCTGTCGAGCCACTTGACGTTGAAAGGGATATACTTAATAAAATAGAGGCTAATTTAAAAAAATGGAACGTGAAGAGTCTAGACGAAAATTAGATACCATCTAATTCGACCTAAACTCTATGTTTATACTATATAAAGAGCCGATGATTATCATTATTCAAAGCTAACCGGGGAGCGGAAGCTCTGTTCGATTCCCGGTTAGCTGGGGTTTCCGTTCCGCCGGTTTGCGGAGGAAACCTCATGTCCGGTAAGTCCGCAAATAAGGATAAGAATGGAAAGAGATGGAACAACCCCAACTGGTCCCTTGGAGCTGTGATTGTTGCCCTGCTTGGCACGTTCCTTCTGCTCGTATCTCTGCTGTCTAGGCCCCAGTTCATAATAATGCACCATACTGTTGTTTTGACGCAGGGGATAGTGGCTCCAGCAGTCCTGATGGGCGCTATTGCGTGGGCGATCATTGAATTTTTCACTCCACCCGGAAGGAGCATTGAGGATCTTCTGATCCGCATCATACCTGCATTTATCATGGGGGCTTTTCTTGGCGGCCTTCTCGGCTACATGTTCAATTTCGGAAAGTACGTCATAGAACCGGCATTCAACGGAAATCCCGATGCCCTTCTTTTCCTTGTTTCTGTGCTTGTTGCAGGCATTGCGATCACCTGGAATGCGGCATGGTCCCACAGGCATGGATTCAGGGGACAGAAGAGAGGAAAGGCCATTGTCCTCACAAGATCGGAATCAGGCACATCCAAGGGTGCAAGGGGTATGCTCGCACTCCTGGTCATATTCATTGTGGCAATCCTCATAGTCCCGATAGGTGCCGGTCTTGGCGGACTCTTTGTTGCTGGCCATGATGATTCCCACGTGCTGCAGGATGAGAGCACCGTTATCTACATTAGCGGAACATCGGGCCCTGTTCCATTCGGGCAGGTCAACGGCACAGCAACATTTGATTTCCCATCCATGACCTCAAACAATGTGACAACATATTCCCACACTGTTTACGTTGAATCTAATCTTACTCTGGCAGAACTGAATAACTTTGCGGTGTCAAAGATAATTCTGGCCGCAAGTGTGAAGGATTTCAATGTCACAATTGGGACTGGAATCAATGCAACTGATTTTGTTCCAATCCTCTCGGCATCGTCAGGCAACGCTACATCAGTTTCACTCGCAATTTCTCCGGCATTGCTTACCGGAAACCAGTCGTCTCCGGTCACCTTTGAGATCCAGGCCAATGCAACATCAATGAGCCTGAACATTGCGGCATACGGCAACAACGGCCTCGTAACTGTCTTCGGGCCATATCCAGTCATGCAGGTCTCATACCTTGTAGGAGCTGTACTTCTCTTCGCGGCAGCGTTCCTTGAGATTTCCGTGTATGACCTCTCCATGGGCCGCAATCCGGATGCAAATGCCGGGAGGAAAACCGGGGTGAGAAAATGACCTCGACAATCGGCCTCACGATATTCCAGGGCATTTGGAGCATCATCCTGTCGCTGTTCCCGGGCTTCGGGCAGTCCGTGGTGATGATGTTCCAGAGCTTCGGATTCAGCATGTCCGGATACGGGGTATGGGCTCCGGTTATGTTCGTAGTGGGCCTTGGAGTTGCGGTGCTTGTGGGATACCTGTTTTTCGTCTTCATAGACGCCGAGAAGGACGTCACAGGATTCGAGAACGACCTCTGAGGGGATCCCTTGAATGTCATTCCTGTCATCCCTGATGAACATTCTCCTGGGATTCTTCCATTCCCTTGCTTCGACATTCTCGGCGGATCTTCAGTACGAGATGGCATGGTTCGGATATCAGGTCGGCAGCCTGTTCCTGACATGGGGATCCTCCTTTTCGGCAATGGGGATTCTGATGCCAACAGTGCTTGTTGCCGTCGTTGGATCGACCATTGCCGGCCTCCTTCTTGTCTTCATGTTCTTCGATTCAGCAAGGGACCTGGTGGGTGCGTAGATGTCGGCATGGTGGCAGTCTCCATGGTTGCCATGGAACTATCCGAAGGACCTTTCCAGCTCATTCATGCAACAGCTGGAGAATGGCCTGCTGTACATATTCTCGATGATCCTTCAGGCGTTCCTCTCGGTTCTGTCATCAGTATTCGCCCTAATTATGGACGCATTCCAGTCTGTTGTAACGTTTCTCGTTCAGGTATCGGAATCACTTGGACCATTCTCCCTCCCGGTCTTTGTCATCGGCACAGCGGTTATGATCTGCACCGGATACCTCGCCTTTGCGCTTGCGAAGGACACTCCTGTGGTGGGCGGATTCGTATAGGAGGCGAGGCGATCTGACGAGATCCACCCGTATAGCCGCACTAATTGTTGCCCTACTTGTGGCTGGTTCTGCCATTTCTCTTGTTTCGTTTTCGGAACAGGGGAATCAGAGCGGAAAATGGGCATCTCCTGATTCCCTGCCGGGAGGAGGTGGCGGCGGAGGCGGTGGGGGAACAACATACTCTTACTCTGGAACGGTGCATATTTATGAAAGTGGGCTCGCATCAGGCATAACCTGGAGTGCAAGTGCTACCAATGGGGGATCGGGTTCTGCATCTGCGGGTGGAGAAATATCCCTCACAGTAAAGTGGAGTACCACTACATATGATGGAGGATTCTCTGGTGATGTCAGCTGGGGCTCTGTTGCCGGATGGAATACACCGTCAGTGCAGTCTTTCTCACTATCACCTGGTGGCTCGACATCCAAGACCGGAGATTACAGCCCCACACCATTCTCCGTCTCAATCTCAGCATCTGCAACTTCCGTTGATGATGGTCAGACCGTTCTGTTTACCTCAAACGTCTCCGGATCATCAGGCAGTCTGTCCTATCAGTGGTACCTGAATGGGAATGCAGTGAGCGGCGCAACGTCATCAACATGGACCACCAGCAGCCTCCCGGCTGGATCGGATTCCGTATATGAGGTTGTGAATGATATATCAACCTCGGCCACATCCAACACGGTAACCCTGAATGTTGACCCCGCCCTAACATTCTCAGTTAACCCTTCCCATAACCCTTCCGATGTTGGCCAGAACGTCATTTTCTCCACTTCCGTCAGCGGAGGGACAGGATCCTATTCATACTCATACGTGCTCTATGACGGCACCTCATCGTCAGATTCGCAGCTGGCGTCTGGATCATCATCGTCATTCTCCTATGCATTCAGCACCACAGGATCATATCTCCTGCAGTATTCTGTCTCAGACACCAACGGGAACACCGTCACACAGTCCCTGACACAGACAGTCAATTCCGATCCCTCTGTCTCAATCTCCTCATCCCAGAATCCGACCGATTCAGGAAGGACGGTTGAATTTTCATCCTCAGTCTCTGGGGGCACCCCGGGGTACAGCTACTCCTGGTCTGTTGACGGGAGCACATTCACAACACCGGACATCAATGTCTCCTTCAGTTCCTCCGGGTCATACGTTGTGCAGCTCACAGTCACTGATGCTGCAGGTTATTCGGTTTCGCAGTCTCTCGCTGAGACCGTAAACTCAGATCCAACCGTATCGGCATCTTCCAATGTAAGCTCAGCCGATATCAATTATCCGATTGAGTTCTCATCAACTCCATCGGGCGGGACAGGCGGCTATTCCTATTCCTGGACCCTGAACGGGCAGCAGATATCGACTTCTCAGGACTTCTCATATGCCTTCTCCTCTTCGGGCTCATACACCCTGACCGTTACAGTAACAGATTCAGTTGGGGTGCAGAGCAGCGCATCAGTCACTGTTACGATCAATCCCAATCCAATAGTGTCCATTTCGTCCTCGCAGAATCCAACCGATGTTGGGAACTCTGTAACATTTTCATCCTCAGAATCTGGCGGTACAGGTACTGACACCTATGTATGGTACATCAATGGAGTTCAGGAATCCACTGCATCGTCATTCTCATATTCATTCTCAGCGGCTGGAACCTATTATGTCAATGTCACTGTCACGGATTCGGATGGCCATTCAGCTTCTTATTCGCTTAAAGAAACCGAGAATCCTGACCCGTCAGTGGTAATCCATGTAAAGCACAATCCAAGCGATGTCGGAATATGGGCCAACTTCTCTGCGTCAGTATCCGGAGGCACAGGACCGTTCAGCTATTCCTGGACAGTCAACGGGCAGACATTCCCATCATCGTTCGTGAATTACACCTTCACAGCTCCGGGCACCTTCCCCGTATCCCTGACGGTCACTGATGCGAACGGAAACTCAGCAACAGCATCGGTAAATGAGGTTGTGAACCCGGATCCTTCAACAACAGCGGAGGTTCAGTATGGCACAGTGGATCAGGGCATCAATGACACTTTCTTCGCTGATGTCTCAGGCGGTACTGCGCCATTCAATTATACCTGGTCTCTCGGTTCGACGGTCCTGAATTATTCCCAGGAATTCCACATGAACTTCTCTGCAGTCGGAGCATACAACATCCTCATCATCCATACTCGTAAAGGTAATAGAGAAGCCCTCTGCGCTCATAGAGGGGCCCAGCAGAACGGATGTTTCGACCACAACATACTGGGAGGGCTACGGATCATACGGGACGGCGCCATACAACTACTACTGGTTCATCAACGGCGTGAACATATCGGCAGGCCTCTATCTCCAGTATTCGTTCCCGTCTGCAGGGAATTACAATATTTCCCTGCTCATAGACGACAGCCAGGGATCAAAGGCCTGGGCGTACCTCGATGTGGCAGTGGAGCCGCTTCCAAAGATCACTGTATCTGAGTCACTGGACCCCACTGATGCGGGCATTCCCGTGGAGTTCAATTCCTCAGTATCCGGGGGAACACCATTCTACAACTACTCCTGGTACATCGCTGGATACGGCTATGTAGGGTACCAGAAGGACCTGGCATACATATTCTCCCAGCCCGGATATTACAATGTCACTGTAAGGGTCACCGACGGTTCGGGAAACAGTGCGTCAGCATCCATTCTGGCAAGGGTCAATGGCCTCCCTTCAGTCACAATCCATGCTGAATACCCTAACATCGATCCCAATGTCACAGATTCATTCAGCGCAAACGTAACAGGCGGCACGCCTTCTTTCAACTATACATGGTACGTTTCCGGCTCACCGGCGGGCAATGGGAACTCTCTTGCATACTCGTTCCCGTCACCTGGTGTTTATGTTGTCAGGATCACGGTCACCGACTCCCTGGGCCAATCCGCATCATACGTGACGGATATAACTGTGGCGGCATATCCCAATGCCTCAATCATAGCATCCTCAACAGATCTGGATGCCAATGTATCGGATCAGTTCAGGGCATCAGGTTTTGGCGGCATCGGCCCATACGGGTACGAGTGGATCATAGCTGGGCATGAGTTCGGCAACAGCACCGTGTCTTATGCATTCAGAACACCCGGGAATTACTCAGTGCAGCTGATCATTTCGGATTCATTCGGCAAGGATGCTTCCACATCCATGACGGTGGATGTGCGCCCCGATCCCACTGTATCAGTATCATGGTCAGGGAAGCCCGTTGTA
>JAHXPV010000032.1:0-4783 GCA_031625175.1 Thermoplasmatales archaeon AK
TAAGAATCTTCGCAGAGGCCTGCGGCTCGAGGCAGGAAACAAACTACATGAGCATAGGTGGCGTTTATCAGGATTTCAACGAGAAGATCATATACATGATCGAGGAATTCATAAACCAGTTTCCGAAGAAGCTCGAGGACATTTTTAACGCGTTCGTGAAGAACGACATCTTCATATCCAGGAACAAGGGAATAGGCATTCTTGAACCAGAGGTTGCAATTGACTACGGGGTCACAGGGCCAATGCTCAGGGCGTCCGGCGTTGAGTACGATGTTAGGAAGGCTGAGCCATACCTTGTCTACGATAAGCTCAATTTCGATATTCCCGTGTCATATAAGAAGGACAATCTCGCCAGGTTTCTTGTGAGATTTGAGGAGATGAGACAATCCATAAAGATCCTGAAGCAGGCAATAAAGAAGATACCAGACGGACCATATTTCAATCCAAAGGCAAAAAAATCCCTGATGATAAGGCTCAGGGGGGAGGGTGAGGTGTATGCCAGGACTGAATCGTCCAAGGGTGAATTCGGAGTGTACCTCGTTGGCGACGGTGGGGTCAAACCCTACAGGGTCAGGGTTAGGAGTCCGACATTCAAGAATCTCTCGGTGCTGCCAGTTCTTGCAAAGGATCAGATGATCGCAGACATGATAGCAATATCAGGTACGATTGACCTGGTGTTTGGAGAGGTGGACAGATGAATGTCCTCCTGAGGCTACAGCACTTCTTCGCCCCCCTCGGGCACTATGCGTCCTATGTGCTAGCATACTTCTTCGAAACGCTGTTTCTTGTCATTTTCGTGATGGTAGTGCTCATTGCCATGATCTACCTTTTCAGGAAATACATGGCTCGGCTGCAGCTTAGAATAGGGCCAAACAGGGTTGGAAAATTCGGTCTCCTGCAGCTGATTGCGGATTCCCTCAAGCTCGTCGGGAAGGAGAGCATCCTTCCCTCGGGAAGGGACGATCTTCCCTTCAGGATTGCCCCTGTCATTGTATTCATGGGGCTTGTAATGGCGTTTGCGCTGCTCCCCTACGGCAGCTTTTACTGGATAGGTTCGCTCACCGTGACCCACTCGGAGGTAAGCCTTCTCCTGCTCTTTGCTGCAATAGCAATAATGCCGATAGGTGAGGTTCTGGCCGGAATCAGCTCAAAGAACAAGTATGCCATCATTGGTGCCCTAAGGGGTGTTGCAAAGGATATCTCATTTGAGGTGCCTATGATGGTTTCTGTGCTTGCACTGGTTGTCATGGCGTCGGCAAGAACCCAGGACCCTCTCGACTTATCCAGTCTGGTCAGCGCTCAGTTCATTCCATTTGCAATACCGCAGGTCATAGGTCTTGGAGTCTTCTTTATAGCGATGGTTGCCAGGGCATCATATTCACCGTTCGATATGAGTGAGAGCGACAGTGAGCTTGTATCAGGTCACAGCACTGAGTACACCGGAATGCGGTTTGGAATGTTTTACATGGGTCTGTTCGGGAGCATTTTCCTTGGGTCAATGATGGTATCCATCCTCTATCTGGGTGCTTACAACGGACCATATGACAGCTATGCAGGCTTTATTTACCTCCTGATAAAAACACTGATCCTGGTTTTCATATCGTTCACAATCTGGCTTACAGTTCCGAGGATAAGGATTGACAAGTTTGTTAATATGGGATGGAAATATCTTCTGCCGGTCTCCTTTGCGAATCTAATCCTGGCAGGAGTTCTTACATTGGGGTTGGGAATATGATAGAAGTTAAGGAACCGAAGAAAGAGCTCCCCCTCATTGGGACTCTAAAGGCTATGTGGACAGTCGGGAAGCATCTGTTCCAGAAGCCTGTAACCGTTCAGTACCCAGAGGAGAAGCCTCCCCTGCCTGACCGCTTCAGGTTCAGAATATTTCTGAGCCTCGACGATTGTGTGGGATGCACGCTTTGTGAACAGGTGTGCCCAAACAAGAGCATAGTGATGCAGAAGGTCGAGAGGGATAACCCCAGGAACAAGAGGAAAATATATCCGGACGTGAACTTTGGAACCTGCACAGTTTGCAGGAACTGTGAGGAGATATGCCCCACAGATGCAATTTACCTGACTCATGTTTATGAAACTGCAAGGACGAGAAACAGTTTCACCTATTCACCTGAAGAGCTTGCAATGCCTGAGGACGAGGTCATCAAATGATATTCACTATTATCTTCCTGATTTTTGCTGTCATACTTGTTGCACTTTCAGTCAAGACGGTATCGGACAAGACCCTGACTCATTCCGCAGTATATCTGATGGTGTTTCTCTTCATACTTTCCGCACTTTTCATATTTCTAGGCGGTTCAATAGTCGGGGCCATTGAGTTGCTTGTGTTCATAGGTGCTGTAGTTACTTTGCTTGTCTTCACACTGATGCTGACGGGGGGTAGGGAAGTTGAACAATAAACTGGCTGCACTTGCAGCTGCTCTTTTCGTCATAGTCTTCGGATTCGAGGTTGCTCAGATTAAGGGGCAGTTTACGCCTGTCACCCAGAATCTTCAGATGATCGGTTACGAATTATTCGGAACCGGTTCAGTTGTCGGCAGATATGTTGTTCCCTTTGAGCTTCTCTCGCTCATATTAGTGGCAGGAATTATAGGAATGTTCTACATTGCGGGGAGGGAGGACTGATGTATCTTTTCCTGGTCAGCATGTTGTCTCTGATTCTATTCGCTGTCGGCCTCTATGGAATAATGGTTTCCAACGTGGGAATAAAGATGCTCATATCCATCGAGATTCTCATCAATTCAGCCATTCTTGAGCTGGTGACTGTGGCTGTTTCAAGCGGAACGGTGGATCCAATAATACTGGCACTTTTCGGTATCGCCATAGGAGCTGTTGAATCTGTCATCGGACTGAGCCTCCTGACTGCAACGTTCAGGCGGATTGGCAATGTGGCAATTGCACTGCTGAGGGAGATTAAATGGTAGCCCCGTATCTTCCGGGCTGGTTCATATTTCTCAGCCCTGCCATTGGAGCCCCCGTATCCCTGATTGTAGGGAGGCATAAGAGATTCTGGGCAGGAATAATCGCATCCCTCTCAATCCTTATTTCTCTGATTCTAACATATGTCGCATTCGTACAAGTTGGGACTTCCGGGCCAATACAGAACCAGTACCTTTGGTTCTTCAACATAAATGTTGGAGTATACATCGACAACCTTGCTCTGGTTATGGCCTTCATGGTTTCCTTCGTGTCGCTGATGATTCACCTGTTTGCCCTATACTACATGGGCAAGGATCCGAACAAGCATGTTTACTTCGCCGAAACTGCTCTGTTCACTGCAGGTATGCTTGGCCTAGTGGTCTCATCTAACCTCGTTGAATTCTTCCTGTTCTGGGAGCTGGTGGGTCTCTGCTCCTACCTGCTGATCGGTTTCTGGTATTTCAAGCCAAATGCCACTTCTGCCGCCAAGAAAGCCTTCATAGTCACAAGGGTCGGTGATTTGCTTTTCCTTGTGGGAATGGCTGTGCTATATGAGTCGCTGATTGGTTATACCTTTTCCCCACAGGGGACAGGACCCCTCGACATACCATTTCTCATATCCCACGCTGCCTCTGTAGCCTCCTACATCGGTGCCACAAGACTGGGGATAGTCGCCGTCCTCTTTCTTGCAGGGGCGGCAGGAAAGTCCTCCCAGTTCCCACTCCATGTATGGATTTCGGATGCAATGGAGGGCCCAACAACGGTGTCGGCACTCATCCATGCTGCAACCATGGTAACCGCTGGTGTTTACCTAGTTGCAAGGGTGTTTCCGCTTTATTATTACTCAGCCCCCTTTGCAGTTTATTCTGTAATCGGAATGGGTGCATTCACCGCGGTATTCGCAGGAATTGTGGGAATATTTGTGAATGACATAAAGAGAATTCTGGCTTATTCCACCATCAGCCAGCTGGGCTACATGCTTTCAGCCATCGGCATAGGGGCGCTGGCGTTTCCAGCGGTGGCCGGATCGGTGGGCTATGAGGGTGTTGCTCTAGGCATATTCCATCTGATCTCACATGCGCTGTTCAAGGCCCTGCTATTCATGTCGGCCGGAGCAATACTCATTGCGCTCATGGACCTCAGGGACACCAGGGAAATGGGTGGCCTATGGAGGAGAATGCCAGTTACCGTGACACTTCTGTTCATAGGTTCTCTTTCACTGGTGGCCTTTCCGGGCACAACAGGATATTTCTCCAAGGACGCAATAATCTCCGCTGCCTGGGATTATCATCTGGCCTTCGCAGGGGTAGCCGCCTACCTGCCCTGGATCCTTCTAGTCACCGGATCATTCCTTACGACTGTGTACACATTCAGAATGTTCTTCCGGGTCGCCCTGGGAAAACCCAGATCACACCTTGCGGAACATGCCCGGGATCCGCGTCTTCTGGCTCTGCTTCCTCTGATCCCTCTGGCTGCCGGAGCACTGGTGCTGGGGCCTATACAGGGACTATTCTATGGCTTCCTTGATCCCTCATCTCTAATACCATCAGTTCCCTTCGCAATTGAATCTGTACCTGTCATCCTTCTGGCAGCAGGCATTGCATTGACATATATCCTATATGGAACTGATCGCTGGAAGCACATCAGCGTTGATTCCAATCCACTTTACAGGGTTGCAAAAAACAAGTTCTATCTTGATTACGCTTTCACGAATATAATAGCAGAGAGAGTCATAGCACCCATTTCAGGTGCATTCACCGCCTTCGAGGACGCCTACAATTCTGCGGTAGACGCCTTTGGATCTGCCACCTCCAGCTTTGGGACCACTCTCCGGCGGATCCAGGATGGC
>JAHXPV010000033.1:0-4638 GCA_031625175.1 Thermoplasmatales archaeon AK
CAAGATAGTGGTGCGGAACACAGGACATGTAGCAGTCAATCTGAGTACTTTCAGTGAATCATTCTACTACTTCAACAACACAACAGGTCTTCCGCTCCCATACACTGGAACACCATCACCCTTGCTGAATGGAACATACGAGGTTGCGACGGTAAATGGTTATGAAAATCCTACTCTCTCTGATACATTCTTGACGAATCTCACATTTGCCACAGATCCGTCAAACACTGTGAATTATGGGGAAGATCCCAGCTTCGGACTTGATGGTTTCAGCCAGTCGTATGCCTATTTCAACTCCTCTTCTTACGACTACCAGTGGTTTCAGGATAATTCAGCCAACCAGACTCCAATAGGGGGAACGGTAATGACAGGGGCCGATCCTCTGCTGGAACCGGGTCAGACACTCACCTGGTATCTTTTCTACGGTTTGGGGATTGATTCTCCCCTGAATCTTCCACCGGCAATAGACATTCTGACACTGAACTTCCTCCCGGCACATCAGGAACTTTAAGCCTCCAATCAACCATTTTTACATTTATAAAATTAAATCTTTACAAATCTTTTACTTGATTAAGACACCAGGTCGATTCCGTCATTGCTCTTCTGTGAATCGCCACAGTTTACTATATCGCTGCTGAGGCCAGTTGCTACAAGTAGAACCTCAATCTGACCGTTGAACTTCGGATCGACTGTTGCACCCCATATAATCCTAGTGGTGCGGCCAACCTTTTTCCGAATCATGTCGGCTGCAGTAGATGCCTCTTCGAGTTGCATATCAGTGCCCCCAGTCACATTTATTATAACTCCAGTGGCGGTAGACATGTCAAGCTGCAGGAAAGGTGAATTGAGGGCCTTCTGGACAGCCTCCTCGAGCCTGGACCCGGGTTCTCCGCTTGACAGCCCCATGCCAATCATGGCCAGGCCAGAATTCTTCATAACCGTTCTGAGGTCATTAAAATCAAGGTTGATCAGGCCAGGTTTTGTGACAAGATCCGATATGCCTGTAATGGATTTCACAATTATCTCGTCAGCAAACCTGAATGCTTTCTCAAGCGGCATGTCGGGTACAAGCTCCAGAAGCTTGTCATTTGGTATGATTATTACAGTATCCGAGGCCTTAAGAAGCCTGTTAAGACCCCAGCAGGCATTATCCATTCTGATCTTTCCCTCGCTCTTGAACGGGAGCGTGACTACAGATATGGCAAGCGCCCCATTGTCCCTTGCCCTTCCGGCAATGTAATGGGCAGATCCTGTGCCTGTGCCGCCTCCCAGCCCGGCGGTGACAAACACGATGTCACTCCCGCTGAGAAATTTCATGATCTCCTGATCCGATTCCTTCGCAGCCTGCTCCCCAACTCTTGGATCGGCGCCGGAGCCAAGGCCGCGGGTAAGAGTTTTGCCCATCAATATCTTGTTGTTTGCCTTAACCCTGAGCAGATGAGGGGCATCAGTGTTGCAGGCTATCATCTGAGCGCCAGAGATGCCTTCCTTCATAAGGCGGTTTATGGTGTTTGAGCCTGCACCACCTGCGCCAAAAATCCTGATCTTGACCCTAAGTTTTTCAAGATACTCCTGTAATTCTTCATCTGAAGTTATGAAATCGTCTTCCTCATGATCCTGTGAAAAAGGATCCTTTGAGAACATCAGGAATACATATCATACTCTTATTAAAGCTATTTCCAGATCGGCAGCAGAACTGGCTATTAATTTGGTGCATAAATCAAGAAATATGAGGGAAGTTTTCTAGAAATCTATCGTGTCATCCAGTTGGTCTGCTTCCAGAATGTCATGAGCCCGTATAGCGTTGTGATGAACAGTATGCCCATGGCAAGTGCGCCATATCCGAGGGTCCTGAGGCGCTGCGACTGGATTCTCCCGACAACCGTCACTAAAAACACACCGGTGCCAAAGAAGTTGACGATGTAAATTGAAAGCCTAATTAAGGTGAAGATAAGGGTTCTTGCAATGAAGAGGGATATGAAATCGTGGAATAAGTCCAGGAATGCCACGTCATTAGGATGGAAGGCAAAGAACTGGTAAGCTCTGAGACCGAGGGCAAATACGCCGATTAAAGGAAGCATATAGGTGTAAACAAGCTCAAATGTGTAGAACCTTCCCCTCTTTATTGCATTTCCGCTCCCGAGGTCCATTCCAAACCTGACCCATTCAGATCGGGACCATCTGATGCTCTGCTTCATAAACTTCTTAAAGTTCTTCTGAGGATAACACTGCACTCTCACTGAATAGTCCTTCACAAGCTTGAGATCGTGCTTCAGTGTGTGAAGGGCCAGAAGCCAGTCCTCTCCGAGCAGAGTTGTCCTTCCCATTATCTTGAAATCAGCAAACTCCTCTGAGAGTATGAAGGGCTTGATTAAATCAGAGCGGTACATTACACAGGCCCCGTCCAGGTGCATGACGCTACCATGGGCAGACATTGCCCTGTAGATGACCTCCCTAGCGCGTTCGACGAATTCAGCCCCATATGCTACCGCTGTGCCTGTGTTCTTTATTGTAATGTTTGGTCCAACACCGCCGACGCCATCCACAAAGTGGGACACCATGCTCCTGACGGCGTTTTGCGGGAGTATTGTGTCGCTGTCCATCAGAAGAACATATGGAGTTTCGATATACTTTATTCCAGTTACAATTGCCTTCTTCTGCCCCTCTCTGATTGGCTTATGAATGAATGTACCTCCGTGGGATTCGACAATTGAACGGTAGGGCTCATTGCTGGAGTCACCGACCACAATGAACTTGCAGTTCTGTTGAGAAACTGATTCAATGCATTCCCTGAATATGTTCTCATCCTCATTGTAAACAGGAATCAGTATTGTTACATCTTCCGGCCTTAAGTCGTTTCGAATGTTTTCTCTGGAGAACCTTCGGGAGTAGAATGAGTTCACAATGTAATATATAAATGTTGTCACAGTCAGAACTCCAAGGATGAGATAGAGAAGGAAGAATATGTGCATCTTTTCTGCTCAAGATTTCTGGGGCTTATTAAATTTTATTGGTGCAAAAGATCACCGTTTTCGCTCTGTAACGCCGAAATAGCCAAAAAATTTGTATGTTCCCGACATTACAGGAAAATGAAGATACTGGTTACCGGCCACAGAGGCTTTGTTGGCAGCGTTGTGTTTTCTCTTCTCAGGAGGAATGGCCTGGATGTAACAGGGTTTGACATCGGTGATAAACTTGTTCCAGAGAAGTACAGTTATATAGTTCATCTTGCAGCTAGGACCCTAATAAGAAAATCCATTGAACTGCCATTCCACTATTATGAGGATAATCTGCATCTCTCCATGAGGTTCATCGAAATGGCACGTCTCGATGGATCAGACATAATATTTCCGACATCCGGATCTGTTGCTGAAGCCACTAATCCATATTCGCTTTCAAAGAAGCAGACGGTTGAATGGATCAGCCTGTACAGAAAACTCTATGGAATCCGGGCGCATGTCCTTAAGTTCTACAATGTTTATGGCCCGGCCTCCAGAAAGGGTGCTGTCTATCTGTTCATAAAAGCAGCCCTGAAGTCTGAACCTGTCACTGTCTATGGAGACGGAAACCATGTAAGGGACTTTATCCATGTGGACGACGTGGCCAGGGGGATTCTTGAGATCATAGAGGGGAAGCATCCACCCGGGGATTACGAAATGGGAACTGGTGAAGGTACCTCTGTCAACGATCTCCTGAGTATCGTGGAGGAGATCGCCGGCAAGAGGCTTGAAGTCCTGAGGAAAGACTACGTTGTTGATGAGGCTGAATCACTGGTGGCCTCCAGGCCAATGTTGAAGAATACAAAACCGCTCAAAAAAGGGGTGGCTGAGATCTACGAAGAATTAAGCCACCTGGATCCCAAGCTTCTCCCGTAGGACTTTCTTGTCTATCTTTCCTGTGCTTGTTTTTTCGAACAAATCGACAACGATATATTCGTCTGGAATCCAGAATTTCGCTATACGGCCATTCTTGACGTAGCTCATAAGGTGTTCCTCCATCTTCTTTCTGTCCACCGTTTTAAGTCCGGAGATAAAGGCGACCGGACGTTCCCCCCATTTCTCATCCTTTCTGCCTATGACAGCAACTTCAGCAACACCCGGAAATGTGCTGATCGCATCCTCAAGAATTATGGTGGGAATAAATTCCCCGCCGGATTTAACCGCATCCTTCTCCCTGTCAACGATGCTGATGTAACCATGCTCATCGACGACCGCCAGGTCTCCTGTGTTCAGCCAATCGTTCTTCCAGAGCTTCCTGGTGTTCTCCTCATCCTTTACGTATTCTCTTGTAAGCCATGGAGCCCTTACTACGATTTCACCAATGGTTTTTCCGTCCCATGGGACCTCCTTAAAGTCATTGTTCACCACTTTCATGTCAACCAGAGGCATGGGCACGCCGGTCTTTAAGCGAAGATTATCAAGCTCCTGTTCGCTGAATTTTCTGGTCTCGGAGGTCAGGGTTCCCAGAGTAAGAATCGGTGCAGTCTCAGACATGCCGTAACCCACGGCGACCTTTATGCCCAGTGCCTTTGCCTTCTCTGCAAGACCCTTGGGAAGCGCACCTCCTCCGATGGTTATCCTGAGGTTTAGTCTCGACAGCGTCTTTGCCCCCTCCGGGTTGGAAATGAGCAGGTAAAGG
>JAHXPV010000034.1:0-2759 GCA_031625175.1 Thermoplasmatales archaeon AK
CCGGTTGAAGGGATGATCCCTGAGTATCTCCCTTGCCCTTTTCAGGTATCTGTTTAACAGGTAGGCGGTATTTTCGGCGCCAGCCTCCAGAGGCTCTATATCTCTGACCCTGCGCCCGGAATCATGGGGATCTGAGTCTGTTATTCTGTCAGAAAGATTAGGGCCTCTAACCACAAGGGCCCCCCGGTGCTCCACCCCTTCTTTCACAATGAACTTGTAGCCATCCATATCAAAGCTTAGGGCCTTTGCCAGGGGTGCAGTGTTTTCTGATATTCTTCCGGCTCTTCTGTCTACTACGATGCCATTATCATCTACGGTGGAAAAGTTTGCCCTGAATGCGAGATCTCCACCCTGCACATTTACCCCAATTCCCATAGCCTCAAAAGGTCCTCGTCCGGAGTAAAATTTAGTAGGATCGTATCCGAGGAGTGACAGATGGGAGGTATCTGATCCGCACCTGATACCGGGCGCTACCGGATGCATGAGACCGCAGATACCCATGGAAGCCAGTCTATTCATATTGGGGCGATATGCCGCCTGAAGGGAGGTCCTTCCATTGAAGACCTTATTGCCTCTGTCGCCGAGCCCATCAAGAACGACTAGAACCATTTTCTTTGGTTCCATCATGTCCCTTCCTCCCAAGAGTTCATGTACCTGATCTGCTCTTCGCTTAGTCTGTCTATTGTTATCCCAAGGCCCTTCAGCTTGATTTCTGCCACCTCACGATCGATTTCGGCAGGCACAGGGTACACCCTTCTTTCCAGAGACCCATGGTTCTTGACCAGATACTCTGCGGTGAGGGCCTGGATTGCGAAGCTCATATCCATGATTTCAACTGGATGGCCCTGTCCAGCTGCAAGGTTTACAAGCCTGCCATCACTGAGAAGATACACTATATTCCCGTTTTCAAGCCTGTACATCTTTATATTGTCCCTTATCTGTTTCTTCTCTATTGATTTCCTTTCCAAATCATCAAATGGAACCTCATTGTTGAAATGTCCTGAATTTGCCAGTATCACGCCCTTCTTTGCGGTCAGAAGGTCTTCATAAGTAACTACATTCTTCATGCCGGTGGCTGTTACAACCATGTCGGCCTTTTTCAGAGCCTGCCTCATTCTGTCGACAGTGAAACCATCCATGGCTGCTTCAATTGCCTTCACAGGATCGATCTCGGTGACTGTGACAATGGCCCCCATGCCTTTCATTCTGGACGCGATTCCGCGGCCGCACCAACCGTACCCTGCAACGACAACACTCTTTCCAGCGATGAGAATGTTGGTTGAGCTCATTATTCCGTCAAGGGTGCTTTGTCCTGTTCCATACCTGTTGTCAAAAAGATGCTTCATCTGTGCATCGTTGACGTCAAACATGGGGAACTTCAGGACACCGTCTCGCTCCATTGCCTTGAGCCGTACTACGCCGGTGGTTGTTTCCTCATTGCCGCCCATTATGTTATCAAGCAGATCTTTACGCTCCAGATGCACTATCTTTGTGAGATCGCCACCATCATCGATAATAACATTAGGCTCAAGATCCAGCGTCCTGTTAAGGTAATCGTAGTACTCTTCCCTAGTTTCTCCCTTTCTTGCAAACACTTCCATTCCATGAATTTCCTTCAGGGCAGAGACAACACTGTCATCAGAACTGAGCGGATTACATGAAGCCAGCCTGACCTGAGCACCACCCTCCCTGAGGAGAAGGGCAAACACACCTGTCTTAGCCTCAACATGAAGGGCCATCGAAATCTTGATCCCCTTGAGGGGTTTCTCACGGACAAACCGCTCCCTTATTGCTCCTATCACATCCATATGCGAAGAAGCCCACTGAAGCCTGAGGTCCCCACTCTTGGTCATATCCATATGCGTCTTAGGGCAATCGGGTCAATGCTAAAAAGGACTCCCCTACCTATCATCTCTGCACTCTTGACAACCCCTTTCAGATTCAGGGGTGGTTCGAAGAGCCGAAGCCCTCCCGTTTCGATAAGAACATCACCAATATAGAGCAAAAACTGCGAGACGGTCGTCTGTGTTACAAACTGCCGGATTGTATCCCTCCCCCCCTCGACCAGGATTCTTTGGATGCCCATCCTGCCTAGAGTTTCAACCATCTTGTTAACTGCCAAATCAGCCGGTGGGACCCTCACAACCTTCCCGTTATGGACTTGACGCACCCTTTCTGATGTGAATATCAATGTGGCTTTGCCATCGTTCAGGACCCTTGCGGTTTCAGGAATCCTGAGATTTCTATCGAGAACCACCCTGATCGGATCTTTTGCTGACGGAAAATATCCGGGATCAACGGTAAGCGACGGGTCGTCATTTATAATTGTGTTGACACCAACTACTACCGCATCCACTTCTGACCTTAACCGGTGAACCCTTTTTCTGTCATCCTCATCAGAAATTATTACCCTTCTTCCCGATGGGCCGGCTATGTAACCGTTGAGGCTTTGCGCAACATTGATCGTTATAGTGGGAATCTGAGTCATTCTATCTCAATTACCAAGTGTATTATATTTTGATTCATTAACAGGATGCTTGTCACCTGCGGTGGGTAACTGGAATGAAGCTGAGTGAACTTCCGTTCTCGGAAAAGCTCCTTGAGCTGCATGAAGGGAACGATTTCAATCTCTACGAGCATCAGATTAAGGCCATAAAGATAATTCAGGAAGGCAAAAGCCTGATTCTTTCAGTACCGACTGCAGCAGGTAAGACCTTGATAGGTTACTACGCAATACTCAAACACTCCCAGGCAGGCGG
>JAHXPV010000035.1:0-2627 GCA_031625175.1 Thermoplasmatales archaeon AK
CCTTGCTCCTTCGAGGAGGCATCCTTTCATTTTTCATGAGATTTCTCTCATGATCTAGGGTAGTTCTAGAGTCTCTTACACAAAATTCAGGACACTATCGGTCTTGTTAAATATTTGTGAATTGCTGGATAAAATATTGAAATAAAGGCTGCCAACGCTAAAAGTAGTGTCCCAAATGCTGTTATTAGTTGGATTACGGTAACAAGACTCAGATCCACCCCTCCACCCATTTCCTCATCTCCTTCCGGTCATCCTCATCGAATGGAATATTCAGGTAGTGCTCATACTGCGTTGTTGTGGTGTGCCCCTGGCTCAGTGCAATCTGCAACGCCTTATCCGGATAGTAGAACACCAGCCATGATTCCCATGTCTTCCTGAAGGACTTGTTATTGATGGGAGTTCCTTCAAGTATCCTCTTTGAGATTCTTCTGAGCTTCATGTCCAGGGCAGGAAGCTCAGGCAATGGATGCGGTACCTGAAACAGATCCGGGATCAGGGTCTTGCCCATGTCTGATAATCTAATCGCCCTCTCCTTCTGCTTAGCCTTGACTTTCAGCATGGATCCTTTGGGAAGATAGATGAACTTTCCATCAAGCCAGTCCGGATTTTCCCTGAATCTCTTCAGTTCAGCATACCTCATCCCTGTCAGAAGAAGCGAGGTGCAGATCCTTCTGGTGTTCGGATCCATGGCATCCCTTAGTGTTTCGAATTCAACAGGCCTGAGGATCCTTACCTGAAACTTCTCAGATGATCTTACTATAGGCCTCAATGATGCTGTTAAGATAGCAACAAAACTTAACGGTTTTCATCGAGATCGGGCATCATGGCAGCATTCCTTCTTTGATGAAGTATATAAATAGCGTTAAGTTTTACCACAAAAGTTAACAATCCTTCTGGTGTGATTGGCCAGATTATAGCATTCAGGATTACACAACTTTCGGGACAAGTTGCATACTTCCCCTTTTTATTTACTGTTTGTAAGAGTTCTTGCTAAGACTTCATCAATACCTTCATTCTCTTTCCTTGAAAAGGGAAAACGGTCAAGTGCTTTGAGGATTTGTTCCTTTTTCAAATTTAAATTTGAAAGGTCTATCATTTTAAGTATCGCACGACCAGCTATGTGCGATAAAGTTTCAACATCAACTTTAGTGAAATCCCCCTTAGACGAACCATGAACTAAATGATTTCTGGCTTCATAGGCATTTGCTAATCTCGTGAACAGTTCAGATCTCTCATCCTGTGTATTACCCAATAGTGATGCACCTCTTAACGAAAACCTCAATTTTAAATCAGTTCCAGAATCTCCAATCAAAACCGATTCCAACGAAATTACATAATCGATTAGCTTGTCTTCTTGTTCTTGATCTAAGCATCCCTTGTCAAATCTTGACAGAGCAATTCGGAGTTTGAACTTGTCATCTGAGAAATACTTTAGGAATCGGGGTAAATATTTTTTGACAACTTCAATCTCTTGTTTCGAAAATTTGTGAGGTGTGATGCAGTTTAAGCCTGGATGTCCGCTAGTCATGAAGTCCCAACTAGAATCTTTATTCCAATCCCCAAAATTGAAACTTACCGCTCTATAAAAAATAGGGCCTGGATTTATACACCTCATAAGAGACATAACAAGATCGTGCTGTGTACGGTCTACACTCATTTGTTTTGACCTCTTTTGCAGCCAGTATTTATCAACCTCCAGCCAATACACTGGACGTCTGAAGGAAGGAGCGATGATCTCATGTTGGATGTATATGAACCGGGGCCTGAGCATAGTTGAGACCTCTCTTCTGAAGTTAATCTTCTTATAGAGTATTCCGGTGAAAGTTGAATGTAATCTTCTCCAGGAATGTCAAAAAATTCTATGTAAATTCCAATATTGAATTGAACGGACTCTTCCTTGATATATGATTCTACGTAGGATATAAATCTCTTTCCATAAGTATTGTAATAGTCTGAGGAATATCTTTCCTTCAGCGTATATACCAGCAGGTACCAAACAGTCCATTCTTTAAAGCCGTCTGGAATCTGTGGCTTTGGTGATTTTTCAGGTTCTTGATTTACTTCTAGGATATCCTTTATATTATCTACAGTCTCGATTAGACATTTGACGGATGGTAACCGACTTAACTGCCTAAACTGACTATGAATCGGCTCGTTAATGATTGGCTCTTGAACAACCTCGTAAGTGGGCACAGTGTTGAAACCAAGACCCTTAAAACTAAATTTAACGTTGGACTGGATTGAAAAATTTGGTCTAGATTTGTCTAGTCCAAAATAATTACAAACTTCGTCAACTGCTCTATTTAACAACTTCAAAAATGATTCGCCACCTATCCAGTTTTCAGCACTTCTCACCTTTACCATCCCCTTATTGATTCTTATAAAATGGATTTTATCTATGAAGACACTTCGAATGCTGCAGGAATACTCTGTAGAGACGCATCTCAAAGGACATGCCTCAGTTTAAGATTGAATTTCTATTTATATTGTAATAAAGTGACTTGAACGGATTTGCTCCTTCTTCCATTCGTAGCGTCCCGAATGTTGTGTATTTATAAAGGATACCTCTTCTGGAACATTTCCCTGATCTCGTCCTTGCATTTATAGAATCCCCTCATAGATCTCTG
>JAHXPV010000036.1:0-1347 GCA_031625175.1 Thermoplasmatales archaeon AK
ATTCAAACTCTTCCGGTGTCATATAATTCAATGAGGAATGTGGTCTCTTTGTATTGTAATCGGATACAGCCCATTCCATGTGCTTTCGGAAGTCCTCAAGGCTGACAAATTCCCTGGTGTATATGTAGTCATCCTTGAACCTGCCGAAGTATGATTCAATGTGGCCATCCTCTTCCGGAGTGTGTGCGTGTATTGTCTCATGCTTTATCCCCAGTGATCTGAGGTGCCTCTCGTATCCGGATGATGTGAGCTGTGATCCATTGTCTGATCTGATCCTGAGACCGCTCACATTCATATCAGGGAACGTACCAAGTAATGCATTGTCAAGAGCCTCGATCATCTCGGCTGTTCTTGACATCCTTGATACAAGATATCCCTTTATCTTCCTTGAGCAGAGATCCAGGTATGCCGTGAGGTATATCCATCCCTCACCTTCTATGTGTATCTTTGTGAAATCCGTCTCCCACATGATGTTTGGTCTTGCGACAACAATTGCCCTGGGGACATGTTTCCTGCGGATCTTCTTATTTGTGGAAATGAGGTTCATGTGACGCATATGTCTTCTTACACGGTTCCTGCCGATCCTGAAACCGGAGCGGCGGATCATTGCAGTCACCCTCCTTGTGCCGTATGATGGTCTTTCCTCCACAATGCTGGAAATGCGTCTTTCCAGATCAGCATCGTATTCTGGTTTCCTCTCCCTGTGCCTGTAATATATCATGGACCTGGAAACCCCTGTCAGGGAAGATGATCTGGATCTTGAGAGGCCATTTGCAATAAGCTCAGTCATGGCTTCCCACCTCTCCTCGTACGTTGAATTTTTTTAAGGTTTCGTTTGCTATTGTCAGTTCACCAATTATGCCCTTCAGTTCGTCTATTTCCTTCATAAGCGACTGTTCCACCGTGGACTTGCCATGTTCCATTGCGGCTGTACCTCCGGCAATGAACTCGTCCCTCCCCTGTATATGGATGAGGCAACGTTGTACTTCCTGCAGATCTCCGATATGGTGGAGGAGTTGGAAAGCACCTCCATGACGATCCTTGCCTTCTCCTCCTTTGTCCGGTATTTGCCCTTCCCTACCATATGGTCACCTCTGGCATTGGGAGGAGATTAAAAAATCCCCCTCCCTTGACTCTCCCCCTATATAAGCATTTCTCCATGCTCATACTGTCTGAATCTGATCGGATCCAGTACATCCTGCACTCTCACATGTGATTCGAAATTCCTTGAAGCATGTCGGTGACAGGGGAAGTCAGCCCTTGGATACAGCTGCCTGATCTCCTCCTCTATTCCCGGTAAACCGTCTGCTATGAATAACAGTGGTTCAACAACACCTCTCTCATGGA